>JBMFQR010000007.1:0-77967 GCA_049968515.1 Brevinematia bacterium | reverse complement strand
CTACCCTCCGATAAAAATTTAATCCACTTCCTATCGGAAGGTTAAATCTTTTTTCACTATAATATAGTAATCTATAATGAGCCCTGCCTACAAAAAATAGGCAGGGCTTTTTAGATTTTAAGAATAGTAATTATTGCCAAATTGAGAAGCCCATTTTATACTCAAACTCAAGCTTTATTAGCCAGTCATTTAGATCTGACTTATTACCTTTCATAAGATAGTATTGATAAACTGGTTTAATAACCATATTTCCCTTTGGATCCACCTTAACATTTGCACCTATATAAAGAATCTGATCCATATCATTTGTCTTATTTTCAGCTATATTTTGATCGACCATATCATACCTTACATAAGGTGTAAAAATATCAAACAAAGTGTATCCAAGCATTACAGTAAATGCATATCCGCTTACTGTATAATTTGTAGATGGCTGAATTATATTTGTAGTTCCATCATAAGAGGTATTAATAGCTACGTATTCCGCAACAAAATCTACTGGAATTTTGAGATTTTCTGAAATTTCAACATCCTTTGCAGAGGCATATACAGAATAAGCATCAGATTTCACCCAGTATAAGTTCTGGATGGAAGTGACATAATCTCTTGGATTGATTCTGTAAGTTCCACCAATCTTTGTTCCATTCAGAGGAGAAATTGCAAGAGTGTATTGTGAGGCAAAGGTATCATTAGCTGGAGAAGTGCTACCGCTGTAAAAAGCTTTATAACCTTCTCCGTTCAAAAGCTGGATATTGTAATACAAAAGATTTTTTGTCAAACCTTCCATCGGCAAAAGCTTTCCAGAAATACCAATACCAAAGTCTGCCGATTCTGTTGGAATGGTCTTCAGAAGGTCAGCAATATGCTTTACAGGGATTGGATATTCCCACGACTGCACATAACCAAAATCACTCTTTACAAGACCACCACTGAATACTATAAAATCTGCAAACTTCCAGTCAAAGTAGGCATACTTGATAGGGGTTAGAGGCTTTGTAAAATCTACAGTGAGCCTGCCTGAAATCTTGTTGCCAAACCAGTCTTTACCGATATCTCCTCTTAAGTTGACATAAGCTCTGCCAATGTAGAAAGCTCCACCTTTGTCAACAAAAAAGTTCTGGTTAGTATCAACATAGGCTTCAGTATCCAACCAGATAAGTGAGTCAAGTTTTACTTCTGCCGATGCCATACCCAGAATGGCAAGCATCATCATACAAAATATAGAGATTCTCTTCATATTTTCCCTCCAGAAAAAGTTATTTGCTAAAATTTTAGAGATAAATGATTAAATTTCCTCGAGGGAAAAATTAATTTTTCGTTAATTTTTTATTTGTTGACAGGGATGACAATTGTGAACTTTGTTCCTCTGTAAGGTTTGCTTTCTACCTTTATGCTTCCATTATGAAGCAGTATGAGTTTTTTTACTATACTCAAACCCAATCCTGTGCCACTTTTATCTTTTGCTCTACCCTTGTTTCCGACATAAAACTCATCAAATATATAAGGCAGATCTTCCTCTCTTATTCCCTCACCTGTATCTAAAAAATTTATTATGTAATTATTTTCATCTAAAAATGTGGAAATTTGAATTTTACCCTTTGATGTATGTTTGATTGCATTATCGAGCAGGTTTGAAAATATAACATAAAAGGCAGTTTTGGAGGCAGTTATTTCAAATTCCGCCGGTAAAAAGTCCTTTTCGATTAAGATCTCTTTTTCAGAAAGCTTATCATGGAATATCCTGATCACCTCTTCAATCAAATCTTTAAGCCTGAAGCTTTCTTTATCTAATTCTATGTTTTTGCTATCCAGCTGTACAATGGTTAGTAGATCTTTTAGCAGATTTTCAAGTCTATTGGCATGTTTTAAGACAGTTAGAAGGTAGGATACGGGCCTTTCATTTTTTATTTCTTCAATGGCTGTTTCCACATAGCCCTTTATGATTGTTATGGGGGTTCTTAATTCATGAGAAATATAAGAAATAAGTTCTCTTTTTTTGTTTTCAAGATTTTCTATGTTACTTATATCTTTTAAATAAAGCAATGTGTAATTTTTTATTCTCTCTTTTGTTATGGAATAGATTTTACCATCAAGCTTGATTTTTGTGCTTTTTTCTTTTTCTCTTTCAATAAAATTGATAAGATTTTCATCCTTAAATACTTCCCAGTAATTCTTGCTTTCTGATTTTTCTGAAAATTCTTTTTTAAAGGAGTCATTTACAAAGTAAATTTTCTCATCCTCAATAATGGCAATCTTTTCATCGATTAATTTTAGCATCCTTTTTATGATTTCGTTTTGAAGGAGTAATTCCTTTTCATTTGCAAGCCTTTTACTTATTAGTTCTACCAGTTTCAACATGGTGGTATCTTTATAGATATCAATTTCAAACTGTTCCTGATTCAATAAGTTTTCAATAATTTTCATTCTGTTTTCTGATTTTTTAATTTCAAAAATTATTATGAAAAGAGTTGAGATAAAAAAGATAATCCCAAAAATTGACAGAAAAATAAAGTCTCTATAGAAATTTTTTTTATAGCCAGAAAGATCTTTAGTTATGAAGAGTATTTTTTTGTCATCAAAGTAAAAAAGATAGCCTTTAAGATTTTTTTTGTCAAGATAAAAAGGAGGCTCTTTTTTATATATTGATTTTATAGCTGAAAGGGGGAGATTTAAAGATTTTGAAATTTCTCCCATCTGGCTTTCTTCAATAATATAGAAACTTGGGAGTTGCAAATTTGTTGTCGATTTTATATTTTCGAAAGCTATACCTTTTAATCTCTCCTTTAAAGAATAGTAAAAAACCTCTACATTTTTTTCTAAATATTTTTCTGATTTTTGTGAGAGATAAAAAAAACAGAAAAACTCAAACAAAAAGAATAAGACTGAGTAAAGGAAAAAAAACTTAATCTTCAAGTTTATATCCTATTCCCCTGACATTAATTATTTTTCCACCGAGTTCACCAAGTTTTTTTCTTAAGTTGTTGATGTGTACATCCACCGTCCTTTCGGTAGGATATTTTTCATGTCCCCATAAGTGATCGAGAATCTGTTCTCTTGAAAAAACCCAGCCTCTCTTGCGTGATAAAATGTCAAGAATTTTAAATTCTACAGAGGTTAGAAAAATCCTTTCTCCATTTTTTCTTAATTCAAATTTATTCAGGTCAAGTTCGTAATCATCAATTTTTCTGATTTTATCCGATTGATCCTTTCCAATATAGTATCTTCTTAAAACAGCCCTGATCCTTGCTTTGAGTTCATTTATGGAGAAGGGTTTTGAAATGTAGTCATCTGCGCCAAGTTCAAGGCCGATAACCTTATCAAGCTCATCGCTTTTTGCTGTAAGCATAATGATAGGAATTCTGGAAAGTAACTCATCTTTTTTTAAAAACTTGCAGACTTCGATGCCATCAATGTCTGGTAGCATTAAGTCAAGTATTACAAGGTCTGGATGGTTTTTATTTTTGGTTATGGATGTCAGAAAATCTCCTGCAGTATAAAAGGTATCAACCTCATATTTTTCCTTTTCAAGGTTTATCTTTAAGAGATTTGCTATATCAACTTCATCTTCAAGAATGAGAATTTTAGCTCTTTTATTCATCACAAATTCCTTACAGGAGAATATAAAAATGAAGTGTTAATCTTGTATTAAGAATGAATTAATTTCTGCTTTATTCACGGATAGCAAAATATTAAGCCTCCAGAAAATCATCTCCTGTATATAGATATCTCTTTATCTTTCTTGTTGATGTTTTTGGGAATTCTTCTTTTCTCAATTTCCAATCCCTTATCTTCTTGTAATCTGCCAGTGTGGAAGAAACGTTTCTGACATGTTCATCTATAATCTTTTCCACAAATTCATCTGTGATTTTTACATTATTGATGTTTGCATAGGTTTCAAAGTATTCATAGTCTGGCACAATATATGCATAAATATACTCTCCCTTGCTATGCTCACTTTCAGGAACACCGAGAACAAGCGATTCAAGAATAAATGGACTTTCGTTTAACAATTCTTCTATTTCTTCTGGGTAGACATTTTTACCGGAAGGGGTTACAATTATGTTTTTCTTTCTTCCGGTAATGTAAACATATCCCTCTGAATCAATCTTACCAATATCGCCAGTATGTAACCAGCCATTTCTGTCAATAACTTCTTTTGTTTCCTTTGGTTTCTTATAATATCCCTTCATTACATTGGGTCCTCTGACAAGCAATTCCCCATTTCCCAGCTCATCTGGATTGTCTATTTTTACCTCAACCTCATCTACCGGTATTCCGACACTCTGGTTTTTTATCTTTCTATCCATCCTGTTTACCGATACCACTGGAGAGGCTTCTGTGAGTCCATAACCATTAAGCAATGTTAGACCGATGGTTTCAAATCCTTTTGCAACCTTTGTACTTAAGGGGGCAGCACCGGAGACTGCAAACCTTATGTTGGAAAGGTTTGCCTTGTTTCTTAAAAACTTAAAGATTAGCTTTCCAGCCTTTTTATTTGTGATTTTATTGAGGCCCTCGACAATATAGTACAACCCAAGAAGAAATTGCTTCAAACCTATGGGGAGACTTTTTAACTGCCTCATTATGCCCTCATATATCTTTTCAAATATTAATGGTACAGCCACAAGAACCGTAACATGTGTTTCCTTTATATTTGCAAGCATTCTGTTGGATTTTAAGCTTTCTGCATATGTTATTGTAAGTCCTACAAAAAAGCAGGTCAGTTCAACGGAGAACTCAAAGGTATGGTGTAGTGGCAGTAAAGACAGGAGCGTATCCTCAAATGTCAAAGGAACAGCTTTCGGAAGATTGTTAAACTGATGGGCAAAGTTTGCGTGGGTTAATAGAACGCCCTTTGGATTACCTGTTGTGCCGGAGGTATATATAAGTGAAGCAACATCATCTTCATCCACAGCATTCTGTTTTACTTTTGTTTCCAGCTTCCTTCCAATTTCGATAATTTCTTTGAAGCTTTTTACCTTTGGGTCTTTCGGGATTCTTTTTCCTGAAATCATCAAATCAAATATTATTATTTCCTTTAAATGCTTCAACAATTCCGGCTGATTTATCAGGTTTTCATATCCGGACAATGATGTGAAGATTATATCAGCCTTGCAGTCAAGTATTAAATTTTTTACCTCCCACTCTGAAAGCCTTGCATCGAGAGGAACTGCCCACAAGCCATTGTAAATTATACCGAAATATGCCATCATCCACTCTGGCCTGTTTTCAGAATATATTGCAACCATATCACCCTTTCTAAGTTTTTTCTCCTTTTCAAAATATGTGGCAATAATCTTCGCATTTGTCTGATAGTCTTCAAATGTAAACTTCTGATATTCCTCATTTTCATTCTTCATTTGTGTAGCAACCTTATTGCCAAATATCCCGATATAGTTTACAAGGTCTCTTACTGTTTTTAATGGCATAAATGCCTCCTAGAATTTAAACCTTAAGATCTTCTTTAAATATGTAGCATACTGATTGTTTTTATATTTTTCAGCAATTTTTAGGACATCATTTTCTGAAATATATCCCTTCCTGTAAGCAATTTCTTCAAGACAAGCAATCTTTAAACCCTGTCTGTGCTCGATGGTTTCAATAAAATTGCAAGCTTCAAGCATACTTTCGGGCGTGCCTGTGTCAAGCCAGGCGACTCCTCTACCGAGGAGAAACACCTTGAGTTTTCTCCTTTCAAGGTAAACCCTGTTTACGTCTGTAATTTCAAGCTCTCCTCTCGCTGATGGTTTAATATTTCTGGCTATATCTACGACATCAGGTTTGTAAATATAAAGCCCTGTTACAGCATAGTTTGATTTGGGAGAAGTAGGTTTTTCCTCAATGCTTATTACCTCTCCATCTTTATTGAACTCTACTATTCCATATCTCTCGGGGTCACTTACATAATATCCAAAAACCACAGCCCCATCAAGCATATCCTTTGCCATCTTTAGGTTTTCCTCAAGATTTGCACCATAAAATATGTTATCACCAAGTATTAGTGTGACATCATCATTGCCTATAAATTTTTCACCTATGATAAAAGCCTCTGCTATCCCTCTGGGTTCTTCCTGAATTTCATAGCTTAAAGTTATTCCCCACTGTGAGCCATCACCGAGAAGCTTTTTAAAGAGTGGCATATCCTGCGGGGTCGTTATAACAAGTATTTCTCTGATATCCATCAGTAGGAGTATGGATAATGGGTAGTATATTAAAGGCTTATCAAAGATTGGGAGAAGCTGTTTGGTTACTGGTATTGTTATAGGATAAAGCCTTGTGCCGGATCCTCCAGCAAGAAGAATTCCCTTCATAAAACATCCTCAAACCTTTATTCTTGACCATTAATTTTAATATAAATTTTAAAAAAAATCACCATCTGAGATATTTTTTCTATATATTTCCCTTATTTTAAGCAAAATTTCCTTGTATCTTTGAGATCTATAATCTGGATATGTCCACTCATGCTCCTGCCAGCATTTGTTTCTATAAAAGAGGGTTATTTCTTCATATATTCCTTTGCCAGTATATATGCGGTGTTGCTGATCCTTTGTTGTAGCAAGGATAAATTTTGAGAGGGTGAGATAACCCGGATCAAGGTTTACTTTTCTTTTATTATTTACCGAAAGCTTTTTTTCTATACGATTGGTTTGTCTTTTAATATTTACAAGTTTTAAAGGGTCAATCAATCTTTTAAAGGAGAGAAAAACCCTATAGATTGGTGTCCCCATTTCTTCATTATAATAATCTGTAAAATCAAAGATGAAATGTTCACTCTCAAAGTCTATCTCCTTGTAAAGAGAAATAAGCTTCTTTTTTGCTATATTATACAGATTGATATCAGAATAAAGCACTGGAATTACCAGCTTTACCTCTGGATGTTCTTTCTCTATTCCCATAAGTAATATTATAAACTAAATAAATAATAATTCAATTTTTAGAAGTATTGTGGCAATTTTAAAACACTGGGCAATATATAACAACTGCTCTTATATTTTGGCTTTAAAAGGTGTTGATTTCTTGCTAAAAAAAATTTATTATTTATAATATTAACGAGGGGTTTTGCAATGGCATTTGAAGTATTGGAAAAAAAGACTCAATTTGTAGTTCTTGGTTTAGGGACATTTGGTAGAAACGTTGTTCTGTCATTACTTGAGGAAGGGGCTGATGTTATAGCTATTGACAAGACGAGAGAGAATATTGAAAAGATAAAGGATAAGCTTCTCAGCGTATATGCTCTTGATGCCACAAATGAAGAGGCACTAAGAGAAATTGGAATTGACAATGCAGATTGTGCTATTGTCTGTATGGGTACTGATATGATTGCAAGCATACTGGTTACTTTGATACTCAAAAAGTTTAAGATACCTAAAATTCTTGCGAGGGCAAATACCGATGAACATGCAGAGGTTTTAAGGCTTATTGGAGTGACAGAGGTTATTCAGCCAGAGGTTGAAACTGCAAAAAAAATTGCAAGAAAGCTTGTTGGCACGAGTGGATATCTTTTATCATTTGAGCAGATATCAAAACATCATGCCATCGTTGAAATAAGGGTCACGAAGCGTATCGCTGGAATGACACTTGCAGAAATAGATTTTCGTAAGAACTTTAAAATTAATGTGATAGCAATTAAAAGGATAACAGAAAAGCTTGATGAGGAATTCCGTGCAGTAAATGAGTATGAGATTAATGAGGTTCCCGATCCGAATATTCCTCTCGAGGAGGATGATATCCTGATAGTAATAGGTAAGATTGAGAATATTAATAGATTGCATAATTATCTTATTGGAAAGTCCCAGTAATGAAGTATACAGAATTTGGTTTAATAAATAAGATAAGAAATGATTTTTTGTTTGATGATGAAGGTATTATTGGCATTGGAGATGATGCAGCTGTAATATCCTTTTTCAATAAAAACCTCTTGATCACCACAGATGCACTTGTTGATGGAAAACATTTTCTCTCAGAAAAGGTTGATTTTTTCCTTCTTGGCTACAAATCTTTAGCTGTAAATATAAGTGATATTGCAGCAATGGGAGGAAAACCACTTTTTTTCTTGCTTACGCTTGGTTTGTCTGATTATCTTGATGATTCTCAGATTGATATGTTTTTTTACGGATTAAAGTCTATTTCAAAAGAGTATTGTATTCATCTTATAGGTGGAGATTGTGTGGGAGCTAAAGACTTTTTTGTTTCAATCACACTTCTCGGTGAGCCTTTCAGTAAACCCATCTTGAGAAGAGGAGCAAAGGCTAAAGAAAATATCTATGTGACCGGAAGCATAGGAGATAGTGCCTTTGGTCTTTCGCTTTTACTTGGAAAAGAAGAGTTATTACTTGAAGAAAAAGATTTTTTTATAGAGAGACATCTTAAGCCAGTTCCGAGAGTTGGCTGGATGGAAAAAATCATCTCTATGTATAAAATTTCATCTGCTATAGATGTGAGTGATGGGCTTCTGGGCGATCTTATTCACATAGCTGAGGAGAGTAAGTGTGGTTTTGAGCTTTATCTTGATAGAATTCCTCTCTCGAAGGAAAAAATAGGGGCTAAATTTTGTGAGATGGAACTAAATTATATTCTTCAGGCAATTACAGGTGGAGAGGACTATGAAATAATTTTCACTTCACCGGATGAGATAGATGTGGAGAAGCTTGAAAAAGAATACAAAATAAAAGTTACGAAGATTGGCAGTATGGTTGATGAGGGATATAATCTCTTTTTTAAAGAAAGAATGATAGATTTTGCAGAAATAAAGAAAGTATCCTTTACCCATTTTTGATTTCGTTTGAAATCTTATGGGCAAAATAGGTAGGGAGTGGCAGTCTGTATTGTGTTATCAGACTTCTGGTAATGTTTAGAGCTGATTCAGGCGATATGTTGTAACCACTCGATATAAATATTGGCTTGCATCTTTCTTTTGAACGGAGCACAAAGCCCACCACATTATCATTATTCTTTATGGGAGAGGATGAGAATTTTTTTTCCTCTGGCTCTCTGTATTCCCCATAAAGTGGACTTTTTGCACACCCAATTGAAGGGATGTCAACAACAATGCCGGACATTGTTGCTATGCCCATCATTTTTGGATGGGAGAGACCATGCCCATCAAACATAAGTAAATCTGGCTTGTGTTTTAAGTTTTTAAAGGCTTCATAAAAAACTGGAAATTCCCTATAAAAGAGAAGTCCGGGTATATAAGGAAATGTAATTTCCTTTCTTGCTTTGCCAACCTCCAGAATTTCAAAGGTGTGGAAGTCGATTGTTACTATTGCACAGTAACCCGAATCCTTATCGTAAGATATATCTACACCACTTACTGTACTCACATTTTCTACAGGATTATCAAATTTTATTCTAGCAAAGAGACTTCTTTGTAAATCAATGGCTTCATTTATTTCTTTCCTTTGTGAAATTGAAAGTATCTTTTTTATGAGTTCTTTATCCATAAAAACTCACTTGAAATATTTTTTTTGCAATTATTTCATAAATATAATACAATAAGAGTAAAAAAATTACTACTATTTAAGGGGAAATTTTGAAAAGGCTATTCCTTATATTTTTTCTTTTACTTCTTTCCTGTGGTGTCAGCTTTAAGTCTGCTTCTTTGAATGACAGGGACCTTCCGGATCAGGTCTTGAGTGAGTTTAAGTATATTTCCTCTGATTTAAAGGGAAGAAAGGAATGGGAATTACTGGCAAGTATGGCAAAGAGTTATAATCAGAAAAATGAGATAATTCTTGAAAATCTCAGCATAAAATTCTTTCATTCTGATGGAAAGATAAAATCTTTTCTTTCAGCTAATAAGGGCTATATAAATATTAAGACAATGGATGTGTATGCCGAGGGTAATGTAAAGATCTATGCAGAAAATAAGGCTATTCTTGAGGCTGGAAAGGTATACTGGAATAATACACAGAAAAAGTTCTATTCTGAGAGTAACCAGATTGTAATCCTCTACAGAGGTAATTCATATGTAAAGGGATACAATCTTATAGCTGACACAGAACTCAAAGAGGTAAGAATGGACAATATCTATTCAGAGGTGCAGGAAAAATGAGGCTTTTTTTGATATTGTGCTTCTTTATTTTTACAAATCTTTGTTTCGGTGGAAGTTTCAGACCGGCGGGGGGAAAACCTGTTGAGATTAAGGCTGGAAGAGCCGTTTATAAATGGGATATAAAGAAACTTCTGCTTGAAAACTCAAATAATGTACAACCGAGAGTGAATTATGAAAAGAGTGTACTTATTGCCAGTTTAATGATTTATGATGATAATTCAAAAAAGGGGTTTGCTTTCGGGAATGTCTATTATGAGGATAAAAAAGAAAATGTTGTCGTAACATCTGATGAAGCTGTATATGATGAGACCCAGAAGGAGATAACTCTAACCAGAAATCCAAAAATATTTTATAAAAAGGATGGTACTTTTGCAAGAGGTGATAAGATAAAGATTTATCCTGAAAAGGATCGGGTTTTTCTGCTTGGAAGGGTAAAAATAACAAACACAAACATTACCATTACAGGTGATAATGCTGAGTTAAATAATGAGAACAAAACATTTTTTATTAGAAAGGATGTTGTTGTAGCTCAGGAGGGTAGCAAGTTATATGCGGAGAAATTTTTTCTGGATGGAAAGGTTAAGAATAAGGAAAATTATGTGGCCACCGGAAATGTAAGAATTGTGGATGAAAAAGAGGGGTATTCAATATACGGAAACAGGCTTGATTACTTTAAGGAATTTGGTTATACAAGAATAACCGGTGCATATTCCAATATTTATAGCAGACCCACGCTTAATTTTGAGAAAAAGGACATTGATGCCTCATCTATAGTTATGGAAAAGTTTGACAATGAAGATAAGGCAAATCTTTTGGGAAACGTTGTTGTTAGACAGGGAACTAAAAAAGCCAGAGGTATGTGGGGTGAATATTTTATTAAGAAGAAAAAAGCAGTTCTTACAGGTAATCCGGTTCTTGAGGATGGAGGTTCGAAATTTTATAGCTATAAGATAAATGTTGATATAGAAAAAGAAACTATGAGTATGGTTGGAAAGGGGAAGGGGACATACTTTTTTGAAAATCAATAAGAAGGGGTGTGTTAATTGGCAATATCTGAAAGACCTGATTTGATAGAAAGTTTTGAGAAACTTGGCCTTTCTCCAAATGAAGCGAGGGTTTATCTTGCCCTGCTTGAGAAACATCCAATTACAGGTTATCAGCTTAGCAAGAATAGTGGAATTTTAAGGCCTGTGGTTTATGAAATGTTAAACCGCCTTGTGGAGAAGGGCGGGGCAAGAATCATCAAGTCAAATCCAGATACATACATACCTGTGGAAATAGATGAATTCTTAAAGAACATTGAAAGTGAATTTAACGAGTCAAAAAAGTTTATTTCAAAGATTTTAAAAGAGTCAATTGTTGTTGACAATACAGATTTTTTCTGGAACATAATAGGCAAAAAAAACATACTAAATTCAATATTTTCTATGATTGAAAGAGCCACCACTGAAATATATATCTGGGTGAGTGAACAGAGTGTAATTGATGAATTTATAGATGATCTTGAAAGGAAACTCAAAGACAATGTGTTTATAAATATTTTTTCGTATTATCGTCTTGACACGAGAGGCATTACGATATATACCTATCAGCTTGATAATTATTTCAGGGTGGAGGAGTTTCTTCCGGGTTCCATAATCATTGTTGTGGATAAAACTGAAACTTTGATTGTAAATTTCAGCGATGAAAGAACAGCCAAGGGGGTTTATAGCAAAAATGAGGTTATAGTTGAAGCTGCAAGAAGGACGATTCTTAATCAGATATACCTTTACAGATTCTGGAAGTTTTTTGGTACCGACAGGATTAAGGCTTTAATAAGTGATGAAGACAGACGCCTGCTTGAAAGGATAGAAAAGCACCTTGAAGCAAGAAAATGATAGCGTAAAGGTTAATCTTGGCATTTTAGATAGTTATTCTGTGTATTCAACTACCCTGTAAATCTCTATGACTTTCACATCATCATAGCCGAGGGACTTTATGATTCTTGCGTAATTCTTTGCGGTTTCAATGTCTTTTATGCCTCTTACCTCTGGATAATAGAGGTCATTTCTGAAAAACACACCAATGGATATATCCTTTTTTTGCCTTCCTATATCCATCGCCACCATATTTGCCACACTTAAATCCTTATACTCGCCTATTCTTACCACATATTCAATAACATCTGCTTTGATGGCTTTGCCAATTGCACTTTCTGCATCCGAGACTTTTTCCTCTGCTTTTTTTTCATATCTGTCGAGTGTAGTCCTTACCTCATCTTTTTTATAGGGCAACTCATTTATGTCGCCATATGCAGAAGCAACCCATCTTATGGTGTCCTGTTTTTCAATCTTGTTCTTTTTCAAGTATGAGAGATAATTGTTTGCAAGGCTGCTTTCAAAACTTAATGGGTAGAGTTTTTTGAGAAGAGAGAAGACATAAAGTGATTTTTCAAGGTTTTTTTCGATGTCATTCCTTAAGAAATAGTACTTTCCAATATAGAATAGCAATCTTGTTCCATTGTCGCCAGAGTATTCTTTTAATTTTACAGCCATCTGGAAAAACGGAAAAATATCATTGTATGACTTTGTTTCAAAAAGGATTTTAATTTTAAGCATCAATGCTCTGTATACAAGCCTGTTGTCTGTGGTTTGTGTCAAAAGCCTCTCCAATTTCTCTGATGCAGTGGAATATAATTTTTTTGAAGATAGAATTACCCCCTGCATATAAAGAGAGGTGTCAGTATCAATCAGTGAATAATTTGAGAGTGCATCCTCATATTTTTCAAGTACATAATATATCTCTCCCAGTTTTTCTACAGAGTTTGTCCAGTACTCAAAGTCTGGATATTTTTCTTTTATTATTGAGAGATATTCCAGAATATTTATATAGTCAGTTTCAATGCCTGATAAGATATATAGAGAATATGGTACGTACTTTGAGTAGGGGTATTTTTTTACAATCTCAAGATAGTCTTTTTTTGCCTCTTCAAACCTTTTTAGTTTGTAAGAATCATTTGCCTTCTTAAAAATAACATAGGGGGCTAATTCTCCATTGCTCTGGGAAAATAAAATTGAAGCGATAAAGATAAATAATGTTAAATATCTAAACATTTAAAAATCCCCGGGATTTTTTAGTTTTATCGGAATAAAATGAATTTTTATAAGATGAATGGGAGAGTTAAGATTTATCAAAGGTTTAAAAAAAATCTCTTCCTGTTGCTTTTTAGAATTTTTTTAGTCTTTTTGTAGACTTCACCCTCTTCAGGAAAAACTCTTGCAAGATTCTCTCTTTTAACCTCTTCTGCAACAGCCTCTGCTGTCAGTGCATAAAGCTCAAAGTCATATACAGAAGGTATAATCTTCTTTTCTTTGAAAAGCTCCCTTTCTTTTACCCTTCCGGCTATTGCCTTTGCTGCTGCGAGTTTAATTCCATCTGTCACTTTCTTCGCTCTTGTGTCAAGGAGTCCTCTGAAAATGCCGGGAAATGCAAGGCAATTGTTAACCTGATTTGGGAAATCGCTTCGACCGGTTGCTACAATAAATGCGCCATTTCTGTATGCCTCATCAGGCAGGATCTCTGGATCGGGATTTGCCATTGCAAAGATTACTGGCTTTTCTGCCATTTTCCTTATCATTTCTCCAGTTAACACACCCTTTGCAGAAACCCCTATGAAAATATCAGCTCCTTCGAGGGCTTTTGAAAGATCGCCCTTAAGCTTATCGTTATTTGTTCTTTTTGCAATCTTTGCCTTCCATTCATTCATATCTTCTTCTCTGCCATCGTAAATTATACCTTTTCTGTCACAGAGAATAATATTTCTTGCCCCTGCATATAAAAGTAAATTTGCTACTGCTATACCGGCAGCACCACTTCCATTGATAACGATTTTGATATTTTCGAGGCTTTTGCCTGTAAGTTTAAGGCTATTGTAAAGTCCAGCAAGTGTAACAACTGCTGTCCCATGCTGGTCATCATGAAAAACAGGTATGTCAAGAATGTTAGAAAGCCTTTCTTCCACTTCAAAACATCTTGGGGCAGATATGTCTTCAAGATTTATTCCGCCGGTTCCATCGGCAATTTTTACTACTGTGTCAACAATCTCATCAACATTCTGGGTTTTAAGGATTACTGGGTAGGCATCAATGCCACCAAAAATTTTAAACAACAAAGCCTTGCCTTCCATCACAGGTAATGAGGCTTTGTGACCAATATTCCCGAGACCTAAAACAGCACTTCCGTCACTCACAACAAATATGCTATTGCTCTTTGAGGTATATTCATAAATCTTTTCCTCTTCTTTTTCTATTTCAATACAGGGAAAGGCCACACCCGGTGTGTATGCGAGGGAAAGTTCACCCTTTTTTCTTACGGAAACCTTTGGAATTACCTCTATTTTGCCCCCGTGAAATGATGAAGGATTTTTATGGTATGTAAGAGCCTTAGATTTTAGATCTTTAATTTGCATAGACTTACTCCTTTTAAGGTTATATTTTAAGGTGGACATATCTTTTTTTCAAAAAATATTAAACCTTAGTTTTACAATTTTTTGTAAGGTTGCAGGTAGATAGTATGTGGTGTCGTTGAACATTGAGAAACTCAATTATTTTGAAGCATAACTTGATTTTTAATGAAAGAAATATTATAATAATTAATATTTCTCAATAGTTGTATAGATGTTTATCATTTTATTTTCTGTAGGAAATTTTGATTCTGGTAAAAAATTTTTTTAACATAGGAGTTTGAGTATGGTTAGTTACAAGAGTTTGGGTTTTGTGAACACTAAAAAGATGTTTGAAATTGCTATGAAAAAAGGTTTTGCAGTTCCAGCTTACAACTTTAACAATATGGAGCAGCTTCAGGCTATAGTAACTGCCTGTCTTGAGACACAATCACCTGTGATACTTCAGGTTTCAAAAGGGGCGAGAGATTATGCCGATCAGACCCTTCTTAGATATATGGGGCAGGGTGCTATCGAGATGATGAAAAGAATAGCAAGGGAGAATGGACTTGGTGAGATACCCATTGCTCTGCATCTTGATCATGGTGGAGATTTTGAAATCTGCAAATCCTGTATTGACAATGGTTTTTCTTCGGTTATGATTGATGGCTCACATCTTCCTTATGAAGAGAATGTTGCATTGACCAGAAAGGTTGTGGAGTATGCTCATCAATTTGATGTTACAGTTGAGGGTGAGCTTGGGGTTCTTGCGGGTGTAGAGGATGATGTTAAAGCCGAACAACATACTTACACAAGGCCCGAAGAAGTGGAAGACTTTGTGAAAAAGACAGGAGTTGATTCTCTTGCTATTGCGATAGGTACATCTCATGGGGCTTATAAGTTCAAGCCGGGACAGAAGCCAGAAATAAGGCTTGATATACTTCACGAGATAGAGAAGAGGATACCCGGTTTTCCGATTGTTTTACATGGTTCTTCTTCTGTTCCACAGGATGCAGTTGAGACAATCAATAAATATGGTGGTGCTTTAAAGGGCTCAATTGGAATTCCGGAGGATCAGTTAAGAGAGGCTGCAAGATCTGCTGTATGTAAGATAAATATTGATTCTGATGGCAGACTTGTGATGACAGCAAAGATAAGAGAAGTTTTGGCCACCAAACCTGAAGAATTTGACCCGAGAAAGTATCTTGGTCCTGCAAGAGAGGCTTTAAAGAATATGTATATGCAGAAAAATAAAAATGTGCTTGGAAGTGCAGGACAGGCACCGGATATTATGGCAGCGTTAAAGTAATTTTTTAGTTTTTTTATCCCTCCATGTGGAAATTTAGAGGTTTTTCTGCATGGGGGGAGACTTAGATAAATTTCCCCTCTTTTTTAGAAAATTAGTAATTATAGGCTGGAAAGTTCCGAAATTAAAAAAGAAAGCCGTATTTATATATAGAGGGGAAAATGAAGAAATTTTTTCTTTTCTTTTGTGTTCTTTTCTTTTCAACCAGTTTATTATTTCCAGCCTTAAAAGATACGAAGAAGGAGGAGCAGCAACAGAGTTCAAAGGTATTTGTTCCTTTACCCGGAATGAAGGAAAAGATTGATACAGAGGATATTATCCAGAAGCTTCTCTATGTAAAGCAAATTCCGATTGAAAAAAAGAAGCTTGAAATCGAGGATTATAAGCTTGAGAATTCAATTTCAAGGGATATTTCTGGCTATATAAGAAATCTTGATGAGAAGTCAAAAAAACTTTATGATTTTCAATCTCCATTCAAAGAAATGCAAGGAATTTCTCCAGATGAGAATGTAATTGAGGTTTATGCTACGAGAAGGGCAAAGAAGGAGGATTATAAAGTAAAGATAAATGAGATAGCCCAACCCGATTCTTTTATGAGTGATTCCATAGAAAAAAATAAGATTCTTCCTCCGTCAGAATTTAAAATTACAATTGGCAAGGAATCTGTCAATGTAATTTTCAAAGGAGGCACAATCTATACCCTCTATGAGGTTTTGAAAAATGTTGCTCCGGATCTTTTGGAAGCAAGAATAGTTAATGACACTTCAACTACTGCCATACTTGTACTTTCAGGCAAGAAAACAGGGAAAGACAACAGGATTTCAATTTCTGGAAATCTTGAAACACTTTTACAGATAGGGATGCTTACAAAATCTGATGAGAAAAAATATGAAAAAAATATCTACTTTGATAACATAAAAGTCATTTCGGGTTCTCCTGTTGTGACAAAAAATGCTATATCTCTTCCCCCTGGAACAAAGGTGGAGAAAAATATTTCAGAAGATGTAAAAGAGGGGTATTTGCTTTCACTCGATTTTGAAATTAATCTGAGAGACGAAAAGGCTCCGCAAAAGATATTTTTTACCAACGGAAATGGTGAGCTTGTCCTTATGGAGGCTGTAAAGATAAGCAATGTTGAGGTGGGTGGTGGTAGTTTGATACTTGATTATGAAGAAAAGCCAAAAGAGATTATTTCAAATTTTTTTGATTATCTTACAGTTTATTTTACAAATGGTACAAAAGCAGTTTATCAATTTTCTACAAATGGAAATTATGTATTTTCTCTTGACAAATTTAAGAATAATAACATAGAAAAGGTTGAGCTTGAAAATAGAAATACTGACAGAGAGGTCAAGATTGCAAATTTCAAAATCTTTGCAAGACCTGAAGAGGAAAAATTTATACCGAAAAATTACATTACAAGGGCATCGGATGCTGATATAGAGCTTGATGGCGTGGAAATTAAAAGAGACAAGAATCAAATAGATGATGTGATAGATGGGGTCACCCTGAACCTGAAGAACAAAACTGAATCTCCCATTACTATAAGGGTTGATTATGATTACAAAAAGATAGAGGATGCGATTCTTGATTGGGTTAATGCCTATAATCAGGTTATGGAGTATCTTTATATCGTGACAGAACCAAACCTTGACAGAACCCCCCTTCATCAGAGAAGTGCTGAAAACTTAAAGAATGGTGTTTTTCAGACTGAGAATAGTTTTATCTCTTTGAAGAACAAATTACGCCAGATTGCTGGAAATTCTTACAAAACAAGGTATGAAAAAGAACTCGCTGTATTTGAGCAAATGGGTATCTATACTAAAAAATCCGGTTCATTTAATGCGAATTCAGAAGAGTGGCAATCAGCCAAAATGGGGTTGTTACAGGTTGACCTTGATAAACTTAAAAGTGTTTTGAAAACAAAACTCGAAGGGGTTGAGGAGTTGTTTGCAAACGATCTTGATGGTGATCTTGTTAAAGAGAGTGGAGCAGCCGTAAGTGTAAATCAAAGCTTGAGAACAGCTTTGGGGAATACAGGATTTATTCAGATGAGAATAGCCTCCAATGAAAGAAAAATAAAAGAAGTCCAGAAAGATGTGGATGAAATGAATGCTAAACTTGCTGACTACGAACTTGAACTCCGCAGAAAATATGGAAAGATGAATCAGGAACTTTCAGAAACAGAGGCAAAGCAAAAGTGGCTGAATAATCAGTTTAAGTATCAGCAGCAGCAATAGTTATCATTTAATTCTTTTCCATACCACTCCATCTTTTGTGTCTCTAAGTTCAATGCCTTTTGAATATAGAATTTGCCTTATTTCATCAGCTCTTCTATAATTCTTTTCCCTTTTTGCCATAATTCTTTCTTCAATAAGCTTTTTTTCTTCGTCTGTCAATTCATTGTCAGTTTCATTCCAGAAGATAAATCCTAAAACACTATCAAGTTTTTTTAAAGTAGAGATGACCATAATAGCCATCTCTTTTGTAGCTCTCTCAAAATTTTCATAATATTTATTTATCAGTTCAAAAATTGCTGCCAGTGCTTCGGAGATATTAAGGTCATCATCCATCGCATTTTCAAACTCCCTGACGTAACCATCAAGTATCTCTTTTAGAAATGTGTCAATTTCACCAGTTTTATTAATATTTTCAAGTGCAAAGATAAAATCGTCAATTCTTTTAAGTGATGATTCTGATTGTTTGAGCAAATCAAATGTAAAATTCAATGGTTTTCTATAATGTGTGGAGATAAGAGCATATCTTATTACTCTTGGGGAAAAGCCTTTGGAGAGAAGGTCTCTTAGGGTGTAAAAGTTGCCTTTTGATTTTGACATCTTTTCTCCATCAACTATAAGGTGTACCGAATGCATCCAGTAGTTGACAAATTTTTTTCCGGTATAAGCCTCACTTTGAGCTATTTCATTTTCGTGATGGGGAAAGAGATTGTCAATTCCTCCACAGTGGATGTCAATGGTTTCTCCAAGAAGCTTCATACTCATTACAGAGCATTCTATATGCCAGCCCGGTCTACCTTCACCAAAGGGTGAATTCCACTTAACTTCTCCATCTTCTGGTGTCCATTTTTTCCATAATGCGAAATCAGAGACGCTTTCTTTGTCATACTCGTCACTTGAAATTCTACCACTTGCCCCTGCCTTCAGGCTTTCCTTATTAAGATGGGCAAGTTTGCCATATTCTGGAAAGGCTGAAATCTTAAAATATATCCCATCGCTTGTTTCGTATGCATAGCCTTTTTCAAGTAGAACTGAAATTACCTTTATCATTTCGTCTATGTATTCTGTGGCGGCAGGGTAAAAGCTTGCTGGTTTGATATTTAATGTCTTTATGTCCTCAAAAAACGCCTTTTTGTAAAAGTCAGTATATTCCTTCAAACTCATATTGTTCGCCATTGAATTCTTTATAGTTTTGTCATCTACATCGGTAAGGTTCATCACCTGTATGACTTTATACCCTCTATATTCAAGCCATCTGTGAAGCAGGTCTTCAAAAATAAATGTACGAAGATTGCCTATATGGGCAAAGTTATAAACAGTTGGTCCGCAGGTGTACATTCTTACTTCATCTGATTTTATTGGTATAAACTCTTCCTTTTTTCTGGTCAGACTATTATAGAAATAGATAGGCATTTTTACCTCACAACTTCTTGTTTAAGGAATAAAAATTCCTTCCATAACATTATAATTTCAGAGATTTGAAAATTCAAACATGTTTAGAGAGATTGTAATAGGGCGATTTTAACACAAAGTTTTGTTGTCAATTCCCTGCATTTCTATAGGTCTTAACTTTTAGCTTTGTAAACTTTCAACTGCCATTCTTAATCCCTTATTCAGGTCAGGTCATTCTTACAGCATTATTTCCCAGAGCTTAATAATGTTACTTAGATAAATAAATTTTCGCCAACCTCCTCCATAAATTTAAGATTAAACCGAAAATTAGATAAAAGGCATTCCATCTTGCAATTCTATTCTTTATAAGATATAAAGTTAACACTTTCGCACATACCTTATTTAAAAATTTTACCTTTTTAAGGTTTTAAGAGGTTGGCGAAATCATTGTATCTCTCTTCAGATTATAGTATAATTTTCATTTTCCATTATTTCAAATTTTCCACGACCATATTTTATCTGTTTCTGCCAGTCTTCATTGCATATATCAAAATATACTACAAAATCCTCATTTTCGTCAATTATGTTTTTTACTTCTGTCATCAGTTTTTTTATTATTTTTTCTTCTGCAATCATCTCAAAAACTGATTTTTGAACTCTTGTGCCATAACCCTCCATAATCTTTGCAATCTTTTGAAGCCTTTTTTCATTAGATATGTCATAAATAATCAGCCAGTTTTTCATAATATTTCGAAAGCCTCCAGTTTAATCAATTTCCCCTTTCCTTGCATCAGAGCCTTTCTTGAACAGAACTCACAAAGTGGATAAATAAATAAGTAATCCTCTTTTAACTTTATAATATTAAGCAAATCATTTACTATCCTTTCGAGTATTTCATAACTTGTTTCAAGCTGAAAAAATGACTTCTGAACCCGTAGTCCATATTTTTCAAGAGTCTTTGCCACTCTGCGAAGTCTGTTTGGATTTGATACATCATAGCAAACCATATAAATCATTTTATCTTACTACCATTGGAATATATTTTTCACATTCTCCATTTATCAGCCTGTGAAAATGTGTAACCTGCTCTCTTATAACCCTCTTATAAGTAACAGCTTTTCCAAGAGGCTGATAGAATATTTCTGTATCAAGTTTTTTTTCAAAGTGTGTTATCACTTTTTTTATACCTTCCTTTGTAAGCAAAATTCCTCGCTTTTCTTCTATTATTATAGCCGGTTCATTATCTTCTTCAAGAGGATATTCATTATCATTTTTTGAGAATACTTTCTCCTCAAAATCTTCAGGAGAAAGAATCCCTAAGTTAAATAGAGAGACACTTGTTGTGTCGACCAATGGTGTTCTAAATTCTTCCATCAGGTCAAATGCGAGTGTCTTTTTACCATAATCTACAGAATGAAAATATCCCACGAATGGATCAAGGCCTTCGACTTCAATTGAAGATTCAACTCGATAAAAAAGCAAAGTATAAAGAAAGCTCAATACTGCATTAACATTATCCTCAGGAGGATTCTTGCTTGATAGCCCAGTTCTGGTTTATGCTGTGCCTGAATACAGAAAAATAATATTTTGCTGCCATACCTTCATAGCCTCTTAATTTTTCGATGCTTTCAGCCTTTTCAACTTCTGACTCAATCTGATTCATTTTTTGTATTGCTTCAAAAATCTGAGTATTGTTTTCTCTTTTTCTGCTTATTCTCTGCATAAAATTTAGCTGATTCTTTATTTTACCACTTATGATAGATTTTGCAAGATTGAGTTTAAAACTTTCATCCTCCAGAAGCCTGTACTGCTTCAGTCGCAAATAAACATTTTTGCTGTCTCCAAAAGAAAGTCTTCCGTTAAATCTTCCATTCCTGTTTAAAAATATTGTGTCTATATGATGTCGCATTATTAATGATAAAGCATGACCGGTAATTTCCACACTACCTATAAACACAAGTTGTTCTGTCTTATATGGAAAGATTGTAGTCTTACACTCTGGAGAATGAAGCACAAGAGTTTCTCCTTCTTTTGTAAGCTTCCCACCACTGCTTACAATGTATATTACGGACATATTTTGCCTCCAGAAATCTTTTTCTCTTAATCACCTGAGTTCTATGACCGGAAGGAAGGAAATTTTTTATATTTTTTTTACTCCTAAAATATTCAAAAGTTCCTTTTTAAACTTTTCATCATCCATTACAATCGGTTTATCTAATATTTTTATATTCATATAGTTTGTTCGCTTTTTGTTATCCTCATTAACTTCATCAAGAATTACAACAATAGAGTTAACACTCAATCCAAAATCTTTCCTAAGTGCACCTTGCTTATAAAGTGTGTCTAATAAGATATTATGATTTTTTGTATTAGTTGAAGTCTTACATTCCACTAAATAAATTTTATTTTCATAACATACCACCACGTCTAATTCATTAGTTACATTATTTCTTGATATTATCGGATTCAAAAGAATAAAATTTTCCTCAATTTTACTTTCATTTTTTATTATCTGATAGATATATTCTTCAAACCATCCTCCGGTAATATACCTCAATTCATTTTTTTTAAGATTTTCAGCATGAAAACCAAGTTTCGATATAAGTTCTTTTAATTTATCAAATCGTGAATCCAAATCTGACACTTTATTCCTCCAATCAGACTTAATTTTCTCATCGGAAGTATTTATATTTTTTATTTTTTTTACACAATTAAGGTTTTGTAAAACATTCAGATTTTTTATTTCTTCTTTATAATTAAAGTAAATATTTTGCATAAAATTTTGGTTAAAGTCAAAGTCTTTTAGAGAATTTTCAGCAAACTTTTCGATTTTGATTCCATAAGAATTAAGGTATTCTTCTGTTGAAAGTCTTGTTTTAAGAGTGCATTCTGTTTTTGGAAATGGAAAGATCTTTATATAACTATTTTTTACAATTGGAAGATAATATATTTCCGAATCTTCTTTCTTTAAAGAATGAGTAAACTTCTAAACTCATTGTCTTCGTTCCACCAGTTATATTTACAATAAATTTGTTAGGAATATTATTAAACTCACTTTGTAGTATTTTCTGTATTTCGTCTATTTCATATTTAGGAATGATAATTTTTTTAATTTTGTTTTCTTCGATTTTACAGACATTTAAAATGTTTATTAAGATGTCTCTTCTTTCCATTTCTTCGGTAGTTAAAAAATAGAAATTATCAACTTCATCTTGTCTTTCTTTTATGAAAAGAACATTAGGAATAGGTTGTTCACTTATAAGGGAAATCAAAATATTTGACATAAACTTTCCTCCATCTTTATTTTTTGTTGGTGTTATTGCTTGGAAAAGTACTTAATCGGATTGATTTTTTTCGGTATTTTTTCATAATTAATTCCAATATTTATATTTTCTAAAACCTCTATGCTTAAACACAATTTTTTTCTCCACACTGCCATCTAAATTTTTTGCCTCTTCTGCCTTTCTTTCGCTTACGGCATATAACGGCACAAGGCTATTCTTAAGGCAAAAATCGACAATCAGAAATGTGGAACCAAATTCCCCCTGCACAAGGACATAGTCTAATGGGGAAGAGTTTTCTTTTATCCAATAGATGAATTTCTTTACCACCTCCTGCTTTTCTTCTTCTGCTACTGGCATCTGCCCCCAGAATCTTTTTAGTCCTTCTGGTGGCTCAATAATCTCTTCTACCTTAAGTCTATTTTTTGCCTCATCTACCTGTTCATCCGTGAGGGAATGATTGAGTAGAACAAGCATTTTTGAAATAAGCACCTTCCAACTCTTGTTTTATAAGTTAAAAATATATTCCATTTCCTTGTGAATATCTTTCCAGCTGATAATTCTTGTGTCTTTGTATGTATAAGTTTCCCTGCCAGAGTAAATCAATATACTTTTTTCAACTGAAGCAAAGTTTCTAAACTTATTTAACCCCTTTAACATCTCATCAGAAGGGATTTCTCCGGATTTTACTTCTATCGCTATGATATTTTCTCCCTTTTGAATAATAAAATCTACTTCACAGCCATTGTTTTCCCTGAAAAAATATATATTTTTCTCAGGTCCTCGATTAAAGAAAAATTTGTTCAACTCAGAAAACACATAAGTTTCAAATATAGCTCCTCTTAAGGGATGTTTTAAAAGCTGAGATGAAGTCTGGATGTCCAACAGATAGCAGACCAATCCAGTGTCCAGAAAATAGAGTTTTGGACTTTTAACTATCCTTTTATTAAAATTATTGTGATAAGGCCTTATCAGCTTTATGACAAAACTTGCTTCAAGAAGACTCAGCCAGTCTCTTATAGTTTCAGAGCTTACTCCAGTTTCTACAGCAAGGGAAGAGATATTCAACTCCTGTCCCGTCCTGCCAGCACAGAGAACAATAAACTTTTCAAAACGTCCGAAGTCCTTTATGTTTACAAGGCTTCTTATATCCCTTTCTATGTATGTGGCAACATAAAAAGAATAGTATTCTGTAAAATCAATCTTCTGGTCATATAATTTAGGATAGAAACCTTTTAGCATTATATTATTTAGCTCCTCTGTATCTAAAAGGTGCGAAATTTCTTCATAGCTGAAAGGCAAAAGAGTAAAAATTGCAGTTCTTCCAGCAAGAGACTGACTTATATACATCATAGAGTCGAAACTCTGGCTTCCAGTAAGAATATAAAGCCCATTTTTCCTCTTTTCATCAACAATCACCTGTATAAAGGAAGTGAGTTCTGGAAACTTCTGAAACTCATCAATAATTAAGCCTTCACTATATTGCCTCAAGAATTTTTCAGGCTCAGCCTTTATTCTTTCCCTCAAAGGTATATCTTCAAGATTTATATATCCCCAATCCGGAAAAAGAGACCTGCATAAAGTTGTCTTACCACTCTGTCTTGGCCCAACAACAGTAACTACAGGATATTGAGAAAGATATTTTTTTATCAGCTTTTCAGCTTTTCTTTCTATCATATCTAATTATAACCCTTTTTATACAAATTGTCAATTGTAGTTTCAAAGTGTATAAAAATTTATAAACCAAGAATATTTTTAATTATTTTAATTTTCTCTTTTTGTTTATTATATTGTCTATTATTCACACCTTTTCAAACCTCAATTTTGCAAATCCGAGCGGGAAAAAGTTTTCCTCCATCAAAAAACGAGAACTTCCTGGTCCTACAATTCTGTGTTTATCAATAGTAACATTTTCAAAATGGCTATGCCGTCCAACTCTAATAAGACATTCATTATTAGATGTACAAATTTCTTTGACTTTTGTTAGCAATTTAGCACTCATTTTTTTAATTTCATCGACAGGAGAATCTTTATAAAATTTTCTTGATTCTTCAGCAAGGTGATTTTTGTAAAATTTATCACATTTTTCGATAATTTCTTCCACATTAAGTTTTAATTCTATGAAAGTTTTGTTGTTACTTTCCGGTAATTTAATATTCTGAAGTGCATCATCAATAGTCAATTCAAACTCCCCTGTTGCATTTCCACCCAGATACACTCCAGTAATTAGTTCCATTATGATTTGCATTTTTGATTTACAATTTCCCCTTTTTCCTTTTGGCTTATAGTTTAGGATTTTACATACAAGCTGATTGTTTTTGCCGCTTATTTTACAATCACTAATATGAATTGCCCTGAAAGGATCATCCTTTGCACCTTTGCAATTTAATATTATATTTTCAAAATTTGTTTTAGGTTTTTCTCTCTCAAATAATTCTTCTTTATTCTTTGATTCACCATAGGTACTAACTATAGCAGTCCTTATTGCTCCTTTTATAGATGAACCTGGAATAACTGGAGAGTAGTCATCTTTTGACCTGTATATATCATTAACAATGAGTTGATTATTAATATCATCAAGTTTTTCTTTAAAACTTTGTTTGAATGATTTAGT
Organism: Brevinematia bacterium; assembly: GCA_049968515.1. Classification (GTDB taxonomy): domain Bacteria; phylum Spirochaetota; class Brevinematia; order Brevinematales; family JAOACQ01; genus JAOACQ01. The sequence continues at coordinate 52,663 of JBMFQR010000007.1, read as the reverse complement.
TACCGGCACTTTGTATAATAATATTTTCATCATTTACATATTTATGAAAAAGTTTGGCGAGCTCTTTTACATCTGTCTTTTCTATTAACTCAAACAGGTTTTCATTTTTAGGAATTGAACTTATAACTTTTTCTAAAGAAAACCTATGATAAAAATCATCTTTTACTGTATATTCAAAAAGTTCTACTTTGTTACCTGTTCCAATATGTATAGCCGTTAATGGTGTTAATGTTACTCTGTATTTTATCATTAGCTATTCCTCCTCAGTAAAGTGAATTATGGGAGCAAAGGCGTAATGTTTTATTCTTGAATCTGAGTGCACATTGGATAGCAAGCAACCCACATAACCTCTATTTTCGCCATTTAATTCAAATGTAGAGCCTTCTTTATACATCGCTATTGGCTTTTTAAAGGGGTTCATTTTAAATACAAAATCCCCTCCCAGTTTGCCATATTTTGTAATTAAATCTCCTCTTAGCTCTTTTATTTCTCCTTCTTTCGGGACAAAGTTTGCCAGTGCCATTACTCTATTTCCCGATGATGATAGTGAAAAATCCTCGATGCTTTCAATATCAATTATTCCTTTTCCAGTTGATACATCAGCGCCATAGCCATTTTTTATGCCTAGTGTTATTAGTTCTTTAACCTTTTCCTTTTCATATTCGGAAAGCACGTACAAATCAAGTTTATTATCCTTATACCATATTTAGCTTGAGGAAAAAAGACCATCTTCTTTTGTTGTCCCTGTAATTCTATTTACTATATTATGCATTCTTTCTTCAATTCTGAAGAATTTATTACAATTTTCCAGTTCAGATAGGTGTTGTTGTAAGTTTTCTTCAGAAAACCTGAAGTTATTATCCAGAAAATAACTTTTTGGCAAGTATTTTATTTTCTTTAGTTTTTTCACTATTTTAATTTTTCTTAATTCACCTTCAATACTATCCGCAGATTGTGGCATAGCTGGTTTTAACACTGGTTTAGGAAGTAAACCCACTGGGAAGGCGTTGGAAAGGATTAGGGGTGGATTTTTATCATAAGAATTCAAAAAATCTTCAAGTTCTTTCTCACCTTTATTATACACAATTCCCCAGCAAATATGACCAAACAAAGTATCAGCCTGTAAAGGTGTAGCAAGAGGAGATCTTATAATAAGTTTTACAATAAATGTTTTCATTTTTTACCTCTGTAAAATTGTTTTTTCTTACTTTCCTCATCTGTATCATATAAACTTATTAAGCTAACACTATTGATTTTCCCTTTTCATCCTTTAAATTCAAAAATTTGATTTTTCCATTACCTCTACTTCCACCACCACCAAGATAATCAAGCTCAAGATATTTTAAGGCTTTTAATACTACATCCTTACAAAGCTTGTTATCATCTTCAAAGACTCTAAAGCAAAGCTCAAAAGAGAATTTTACACCGGGGATAACTCTTTCTATAGGCCTTGGTGTTGCCTTTGCAGTTATACGATTTATCTTATTTTCATATTTTTCCTATCTTAGGTTATGTAAAGTATCTCATATATGAAATACTTTTATTTCTTTGTTATAGTCATAAATATCTTCACTAAGGGTATACCTCCAATAGAGATAAAAATAGTTCAAAGGGAGTTACCCATTAACAGATAGTTTGTCCTAAATGTCTTTTCCAAGACCTCTGCTATTGTAGAAGAAAAATACTTTGCTTGCAAAAATACCAATACAAGCATCTATAACTCATTTGTTCCAAATAGATTTTAACTCTGAATCTACAGCAAATAATCACGGCAATTGTCCTAAAACTACACCTACTTGGGCATTCGGTGTAGAACTTAAGACCTACAACCCATTTATGGAGTTATTAGTAAAATGCTAAATTTGACTTTTTATTTTTCACTTTTTATCTTTTTAACTTTACAAAATCTCTTATTTTATAAATAATAACAAAAAGTTATTCTTCTGTTTTTGAACCACCTAAGGAATAATAATAAGCATAAACTGCTTCAAGAAATAAACAAAAAACTTCAAAATCTCTTGGAGGATTAATTTTGTCAATAGTAGTGGTAATAAAATTTAAAAAATTATCATAATATTTTTTATTTTTGTCATTGTCTTTTATCTTTGCAACTAAATATGCAGTCTTAGGCTTAATCATTTTTAAAGAAGGGAATATTGAATTGAAGTTTTTATTTTTTTTAAAGCTCCTTTCCAGTTGCTTTACATCTTGATAAATTTTTCTAAATTGATTTCTTGAAACGCCTATAACTTTTTCTTTTTGTTTTCCATTTTTATCTTGGTATTTTTCTCTTTTTACTAAGTTAGAAGCAATTTCCTTAGCTATGTCATCAAACAATTTCGGATTAATTTCCCCATTCTCATAAAAAGTAACTTCTAATAGAGCCATAAATTCCTCCTACTATGTTAAAAATCAAATTTTTACAAAAAATTGTAAGCCTCCTTTAATTTTCTGGCTTTCTATTTAAATATATTGCATAACACACGGGTATTCTTATTAAATCAATATTTTTAACGATAATTTCAGTAACTTCTTCTCTTAAACTTTCATCTTGTATATTCCTTGAAACATCATATTTCAAAAGAGAGTGCCACAAAAGGTTTCTTGAAATTTCCTTGCCATTTTTTGCATTAAGGTTCATATGATGATATTTTAATATTCTATATAACTGAGCCGAGGAAATTTTTTCCTCTTTTAGCCAGCTATCAAGTTTTTTGCCTGTCTCGATAAGTTCTGAAAACTTATCCCATTCTTCATGTGATTCAAATATTGTGATTTTATTTTTTCCATTATTTTTAGACTCTTCAAGATTTTCTTCTGCATTTTTTGCTATATATTTTACAGGTCGCTTTGGTCCTGAAAGTACTATACCACCTGATATCGTGAGATTAGGATTCTCCCCACAGAATTCTTTGAATTTTGCTTGAATAGAAGTAGAGTAATCTATAATCTTATTCCATGGTCCTATAAGGCAAAGGTCATCACCACCAGAGAACACTGTATATATATCATTGAATTCAGTATTATTTTTAAGAGAATGGTTTACATAAACTGAAAAGAAATAATGCAACATTCTACTTAATGTTGCATATCTTGATAATGAAACTGAATCACCTAACCCTATTGAAAATATTGCCCCTAAATTATCAAGGTCCGCTTTGAACATTGCTATTTTTTTATCCCCTTTAGAAACCTCCGCAAGTTCTGCAAATTCTTTTACACCATCTTCTTTAGCAGGCAGATAATATGGTATCTTGGCAAAGGCAAATCCGGGTTTGTACTTGTTTACAGCAAAAATTATACTGTCTTGACTATTTTCCGTACTATCAGATTCTGTTATATAAGTCTTCCATTCAAAAGGAAGGGTTAATTTAGTCTCGCTTAATTCTATTTTAGTTTTAGAATAAGTTATAAACTTACTCTTTGGAATGTTTCCTCCGAATCTGACTAATTCATTACAAATATTACACAAATCATTGTTTGAAATAGCTCTACACATACACAAAGAGCAGACATTGGAAGCATCTTTAATTTTGTTATACTCTTCTCCTAAAATATGAGTTTTAGGATTTGTTAAAACATTCTGGAATTTTTTTAACTTGGCGTTGCCTGAATCATAAGAAAATTTCATAAAAAGTTCTTTCGCATTTTGTTGCATTAAGTCTTCACCACTTGCTTCAATACCGTCAGAAATACATAGTGCCAGTTCAGCAAAATAATGTCTAAGCATATATTCTTCAAGTTTTGCACGTAAAACTTTCAATGTTCCTTTAGTTTTTTCAGTATTTGGAAGCAGCAACAAAAATCTTCCACCACTATTCATTACTCTACAAAAAATTGGCAACTCGAGTCTTTGAAGTATTTCAAAAACCACGGCATCACATAAAGCCTGAATTTCAAATGACCTTGCACGAAGGATTTTTGCATTGTAAGAGGTAGTTTTTAAGTCAAAAATATAGCCCTGTATTCCACTTACATCACCAGTAACAAAAAGAAACTTTTTCTTTGCTCTATTTATAATTTCTTCTACATTATGAAGTGAATTATTTTTTTCGTGGTAATTATAAAGCACAGAAGCAATTGCAGTAGTTGTTACAGAATGGTCATAAAGGCTAATATCGTTTCCACCTTCTTGAGTGGCTGAAGGTATGCACCACCAGAATCTTTCAAGGAGCGAATCTAAAGAAATGAATAGTTTTTCGGTAAAATCTATACTTTTAAAGTTTCTTAAGAATTCATCCCATAAATTTTTATAATGATTTGAATTCACATTAATGCCATTTCTTGGAAAAACATTTTCTGGTTCCAAGGGTTTTAGATAATGTGACGGTCTAACAGAAAAATCTTTTCCAAGATTTACGTTACTAAATATTGACAATAAAGGCGTTGTCAAATAGTTTGAATTATTTTCTATTGAGTAGTCAATATCTTGCCTATCAGCACCAGATGAAAGTCTATCTGCTTCAGCTATAATCCATTCATCCCAAGATTCTGGATTATGATGTTTTGAAGATAACCTTACAATATTATCAAAATCAGCTTCCCTATTTTGAAGAATTTCTTTTAAGATAAAATTAGTAAAATAAGAATGTGGGTACTTTAAATCTTTATTAGCATGCCTTCTTACTTCCTCAGTTCCTGCAACATTGGTTCTTTGTGCAAATTTGCCAATATCATGAAGCAAAGCGCCAATAATTATGGCTTTCTTTTCTGACATATCTATAACTCCATTCATTCATTTATTTTTTAAGTTGCGTTTAATCCTTCTATAGAAACTTATAATGTATTTTTAGGCATTTTTTCCTATAGTGTCATTTTCACTAAATCTCCCTCACATCCACCCTGCCGAGCCCAAAAGCCACATTTTTACCAATGTTAAAAATTTCTGCTCCCTTAAGTAGAGAGATTTCAAATGGAGTAAATTCTCCTTCAATAACAAAAGAGCCAATCACTCCACCGAGCTTGAGTAACTCTTTCTGTCTGGAAGAATAGTATTTTAGATCCTTCCAGAATAGATTTTTTTCTTTTATCATAATTCTATCAGAAGCTTTAAGCTCTGGAAGTCTTTCTCCATTTCCATATAATGAGTTCAATATTGAGATTCTTCTATAAGCTGAATCAAGAAAATCACTTGCCTCAAAGTTAGAAACATATTTTCCGTTCTTTTTTAATCTGAAAGGGGTTTTAAACTCCACTTTAAACTTTTTTTTCTCAAGTTTTTCATTACAGTTAAATATATTGAAAACTTTTACATTTTCTGGCATTTGTAAATTTTCATCTTCTTCAAGGATGAAAACTCCATCTACAAGCACATCTGTTATCTTGAATTTTGTCCTTTCCCTTTGAATACCATATTTCCCAGCTTTTACAAAAGAATGGTAAAAATATGGGAAATAGTCTATTGTATTGCCGAGAAGAGTAATTTGAAGTGTTATTTCATTAGCCTTTATGTTTTCAGTGGCTTCAGTATAAAGAATAAAAGGATGTGGAGCCTTTTCATTCTTTGGAATTATGGGATTATCTTTCTAAAGGATGGTCTCAAAGATTTTTGCATAAACACAATCTTTGTTTATAGAACAATCCTCGCATTTTCTTTTTTTAAAGAGACATACTAAATTATGAAGCTGCAATCCAAGTACACTTCGGAAGAGAAAAGGAGGGAAAGTTTCTAAAATCAGAGAGAAGGGAAATATCAGTTTTAGATTAAAAACCGAATATTTAACCATTTTCACATTATATATCTTTTTTTAGGGGGAGTCAATAATTTTTTAACAAGAGTTAATACTATTTTACCTTTTTAGCTGGCTTTAGTGTGGATATATTTTCACCAAGTTCCTTCGCAAAAATCCATCTTGCAAATTAAACAGTTCCAGCTGTGTAAATCCCTTCTATCCATTCCAATCCTCGTGCCAAATCGGCTCTAACCAATAAGCCGGTGTTTTTTACACAAGGCTTTATCCTTAATACAAATGCATTTCTATCGGTCTTAACTTTTAGCTTTGTAAACTTTCAACTTTCAAACTTTCACAGAAAATTGTAAACTATTATTCAGCGTTTGATAAAAATTAATTTTTATATTAAAATAAAATGGTTTGCTATTTTTAAGAAAAGGTGTCTTTATGCCTATCTGGAACAAAGATATTGAGCAGATTGATAGAAAGAAATTAAGAGAGCTTCAGCTTGAAAAATTGAAGTTTCTTGTAAGGAATGTATATGAAAATGTAGGTTTTTACAGAAAAAAGATGGATAAAATGGGTGTAAAGCCTGAGCATATAAAAAGTCTTGAAGATATAAAAAAGCTTCCCATAACCACCAAAAATGATCTCAGGGATAACTATCCTTTTGGGCTTTTTGCTGTGCCAATGTCCAAGGTTGTTAGAATACATGCCTCAAGTGGAACAACCGGTAAGTCAACCGTGGTAGGTTATACGAGAAGGGATCTGGAAAACTGGAGTGAAATGGTTGCAAGAATTGCATCGGCCGGGGGTGTGAGTGAAAATGATATTGCACAGATTGCATTCGGGTATGGGCTTTTTACAGGTGGTTTCGGACTGCATTATGGACTTGAAAAGATTGGTGTAACTGTTGTTCCAGCTTCAAGCGGAAATACTAAAAGGCAGGTTCAGTTGTTGCAGGATTTTGGTGCGACTGTGCTTGTCTGTACACCATCTTATGCCCTGCATATTGCTGATGTTGTAGAGGAGATGGGTGTGGATCCAGTTAAAGATCTCAAGCTGAAGTATGGTTTGTTTGGTGCGGAGCCCTGGAGTGAGTCAATTAGAAGAGAGATAGAAGCAAAGCTTAACATTATTGCTACAGACAATTACGGTATGTCTGAGCTTGTTGGTCCGGGAGTTGCAGGAGAGTGTCTTGAGAAGAATGGGATGCATATAAATGAGGATTTCTTTTTTGTTGAGGTTGTAAATCCAGAGACTGGAGAGTGGGTGGCAGAAGGTGAGAAGGGAGAACTTATAATTACTCCTCTTGAAAAGGAGGCGTTACCTCTTTTAAGATATAAAACTGGTGATCTTTCGAGAGTGATCACGGATCCCTGTAAGTGTGGCAGAACTACAGCGAGAGTAATGAAGATAATGGGTAGAACTGATGATATGCTTATTGTAAGAGGAGTAAATGTATTTCCATCTCAGATTGAAGAGGTTCTTCTTGAGGTTGAGGGGGTGGCACCTCACTATCAGATTGTTGTGGATAGAAAGGAAAATATAGATCAGCTTGAGATATGGGTTGAGGTTGTGGAAAATATCTTCTTTGATGAAATGAAAAAGCTTGTTGAGCTTGAAAACAGGATAATTGACAGACTTTATACAATGCTTGGATTAAAGGTTAAAGTAAAGCTTGTTGAACCAAAAACCATCGAGAGGAGTCAGGGAAAGGCAAAGAGAATTATAGATAAAAGAGAGGTTTATGGAGGCTAAAGGGCTTTTAATAGGGGAGCTTGAATTCAAAAATCCTGTGATTTTAGCTTCAGGAACCTTTGGGGTCGATGAGTATACTGATTTTCTTGATTATTCAAAAATTGGAGGGGTGACATTAAAAACTGTGACCCTTTCGCCAAGAGAAGGCAATCCACCACCGAGAATACTTGAGGTAAGGTGTGGTCTTTTAAACTCTATAGGTCTTGAGAATGATGGATTTGAAAACTTTGTGAAAAAATTAAGAGAGACAGCTTTTTTAAAAAATCTTTCCACCAATAAGATTGTAAGTATTGCTGGTGATTGTGAAAGTGACTTTTCTAAGATGGTGAGAGTTTTATCTGAATTTGATTCTATCGATATGTTTGAATTGAATCTCAGTTGTCCAAATCTTCATGAAGGCGGGATTAATTTTGATTCAAATTTTAGAGTTGTTAGAAATATTGTGAGAGCAGTAGCAAAGATTAGTAGAAAGCCTTTTACTGTCAAGCTTGGTCCTTCTGGAGACCTTGTGGTTAATTCAAAGGTAGCTGAGGACTATGGGGCTGATGCTCTTACAATTTCAAATACTTTTTTGGCAACAGCTATCGATATTAAGAAAAGAGCTTTTTATTTTAAGAACAAGGTAGCTGGCTATTCAGGACCTGCTGTTAAACCGATGGCATTGTGGAATGTATACAGGGTGTCAAATATTGTTAAGATCCCTGTGATTGCAAGTGGTGGAATATGTGATACCTCGGACGCTATTGAATTTTTAATGGCAGGAGCAAGATTTATTTCAACAGGAACAATGAATTTTGTAGAGCCTTCTATATCATTAAAGATTGCAGAAGAACTTGAAAGAATAAAAGTGGGGAGAATAGAGTAGGGGGAGTTTAGTCTTTGGAGGTTTTATGCAGTGTTTGTATCTAAGATGCTCCTTAAATCGTTGCAACGTTGACGGTACAAAAGAAATGAGATTGGAAAAGTGTATTCAGGCAAACTCATCTCCATGTTATTATCTTATTGTAAAAACTGAAGAAGAAACTGAACCTGAAGAAATATGGAAAAAGTTTGATAATTTTGTGGCAAATAAATCAAAGAAGGTTTAGTCCCCTGCTTGAATGCACTTAAACCTTATATTTCTCCTTTAAAGCTTCAAATACCTCATCAAGTCTCATTCCATGTGAGGCTTTTATGAGTATGGTATCAGACTGGTTTATAAAGGAAATTAAACTTTTTATGAGGTCTTCTTTTTTCTCAAACCAGAACTTAATGATTTTTGTATTTTTTATGTTGTTTATTGTATGTTTGCTTAATTTTCCGTAAGCAAATATTACGTCTACAAAATTCCCAGTGTCAATCCAGTTACCGAGCTCTTCATGAAATTTAACCTCATCTTTGCCAAGTTCAAGCATATCGGATATAACTGCAATTTTGCGGGATGGAGCTCGGGATAGGATTTCAAAAGCAGCTTTCATGGAGGCTGGATTGGCATTGTATGAGTCGTTGATTATTACAACCTTACTTTTAACAACCTCACTTCTACCACTTACAGGTCTGAACTCTGACAATGCTTCGATAATTTTGTCTTTGCTTATCCTGAAAAATTCTCCTACTTTTAATGCACATGCCAGATTTGAAAGATTATGCCTTCCCGGAAGTACAAAATCAATTTTTTCTCCCTCGTAGTCAATGACATAGCCATCAATTCCTCTGTCCTCAATAACTTTGATATCAGAAGAGGAAAAGTCGATAACCTCACAGGGAGAAATTCTTTTCAGGTAAGCATAATAATCATCATCTCTATTGAGAAATACGTAGCCTCCCTTGTTCATTCCGTCAAAAATCTCTGCTTTTGCCTTTGCAATGTTCTTCCTGCTGCCTAAATTGCCAATGTGTGCATAACCAATATTTGTGATTACTGAGGCAAAAGGCTTTATTATTCTTGATAGCCTTGAAATTTCTCCCCTGTGGTTCATGCCGAGTTCTAACACAAAGATATTTGTTTTTTCAGGTGCCTCAAGTATTGTGAGAGGGAGACCTATTTCGTTGTTATAATTCTTTCTTGCAGTATGAACATTGTATTTTTTTGAAAGGATGCTGTATATTAGCTCTCTTACAGTTGTTTTTCCTGAACTGCCTGTTATTGCAACTGTATTTGCAAAAATTTCTCTTTTATATGCCTTTGCAATCCTTTCCAGTGCTTCAATAGTATCATTAACACACCATATACATCCACTTTCGATCCTGTTTATAACCTTGCTTTTTTTAAATCTGTTTATTACGAAATATCTTACTCCCTTTTTGAAGCATTCTTCTATAAAATTATGCCCATCAAATCTTTCACCTTTTATTGCAATAAAACAATCTGTTTCAGCTATGGTTCTTGAGTCAATGGAAATTTTCAGATTCACATCTTTTTTAACACTACCTTTAATGATTGGATTTGTACCCAAACTTTCTGTCAAAAAATCCGGTGTTATCATCATTGCCTTCCTTAAAGTTAATGATAAATCCAGTTTACACAGAGCAATATACTTCTGGGTAAACCAACTTTTAAAAGATATTATAATTATAAAGCTAAAAGATAAGAAATCAAAATTTTTATAATATTAATTTTCATTCTGGGAAGCCCCTACATAATAAACTTGACAAAAATAAGCCGGGATATTAAATTTAATGGTTAAAAATTGATGTGGGTATTTCAAGGTGGTATTTACCGATATATTAAACATAGCGATTGTTGTGGTGGGGATAATTTATAGTATAATATTGCATGAGGTGGCACACGGATTTGTTGCGTTACTTTTTGGGGATGATACGGCAAAGTTAAAAAAGAGACTTTCGTTAAACCCTGTACGACATATTGACCCCATTGGTACACTTCTTCTACCATTAATACTCTTTATCCTCAAGATACCGGTTTTTGGATGGGCAAAGCCAGTTCCTATAAATCCTTTGCTTTTTAAGAATAGAAGGGTAGGGATAATCTTTGTCTCAATTGCTGGAGTAATGGTGAATTTTTTACTTATGATAATTATGTTTTTTCTTTTCTCCAGAATCAAGCTGGAAGCTTTTATAATACTTGCCTCACTGAATCTAATGCTTGCAATATTTAATCTTTTACCTTTTCCACCACTTGATGGTTATAGATTTTTCTCTGAAATTCTTCCCTCAAAGGTAAAATATTTTCTGGAAAGATTTGAAAACATTTTTCTTGTAATATTTCTTTTTCTTATTGTGACGGGTCTAATAAGATATATCTATATGCCTGTATATAAATTTGTGGCAAATTTTTTTCTATCTTTATTTTTAGGGGGTAGTTGAAATGAAAAAGATTTTTATTTTTAGCTTGATGCTATTTCTTTTCTGCTATTCTTTTGGTGAAAATTACACTCTTACTCCAGAGGAAATGTATTCAGAAGCAATGGAAAAATACAATCAGGGAAAATTTGATGAGGCAATTAATATTCTGAAAAGTCTTAAGAGCACGGGTGAAACCAATCAGTATATATACAACCTTCTTATTGATACATACATTGCCAGACTTAAAAATCTTCAGTTTGAGAAGGATCAGGGTAAGTATTTTAGCATTCTAAAAGATGCGACGCAGATTGCAAGGGAGGCTTACAGTGGTTATCCTGATGAGAAGCAAATTGTTTACAAGTACATAATTTTACTAGACGAACAGGGGAATTATTCTGAAATGCAAAAGCCTCTTTCGAATCTTATACAGAAAGATACTAACGATCTTCTGGCAAATTTTTATTATGGTATTATTGAATTATTAAACAGGAATTATAAAAATTCTGAAAGGTATTTTTTGGTAATAGTTAATTCTAAGAATTTTACCAGTGAAATAGATTATATGATTCTTTACAGGGCATATGTGAACTTGGGTCAACTCCAGCTTGAAAATCAGAATTTTTTTAAGGCGGCCTACTATTATGAAAAGGCCAGAGAGATTGTTAAGAGTGATTATAAGGTTTTGATTAATCTTGTGATTTGTTATGCAGAAATCCTTGAATTTAATAAAGCTAAGGACATTCTTGAAAATATACCTCAATTTTTATGGACAGAAGGATTATATGAGCTATATGGTGGGCTTTTATTTGTAAATAATGACCCTAAGTTAAAAAAGTTTTGCGAGGAGAATTCTGAAAAGTCTTCATATTTGAAGAGTATATTGCTTTTTGAAGAAGCGAAGTATGAAGAATCATTAAATTTGCTCAAGCAATATTCAAAAAACTTTCCCTCTCCCCACTTTTATATTCACTACCTTTTCTTTTCAATTTATGAGAAACTGAGTGATAAGGAGATGGCAAACAAGGAAGCCTTTTTAATTGCCGGCAAGGCAGAGCTTTCCTATAAACCTGAAATGGCTATAAGATTTTACAGGGTTATAGAGAAAAACGACGCTGGTAAACCGGCTATCTACTGGATTATTGCAAATCTTTACAATGACATATCAGATTATTCAGACGCAATAGCTTATTATGAAAAATACATCTCCCATCCTGAAGCTAAGGATTATGTCGTTGCTTCATACTTGAAGCTTTCATATCTTTATTACACCCGAAAAGAAAAATCAAAGTCCCGACAGTACCTGACAAAGGCAGAAGAATTGGCAAAAACGGATGATGAAAAGTATTATATTAATTTCTACAGTGGTTTAATGCTTTATGATGAAAAGAAATATAAGATGGCAATTGAAAAATTTAAGGAATCGCTTAAAATTTATCCTGAAGATTTAAAGACACTATTTTTTATAGGCGTGTGCTATTATGAAACTGAAGAGAATAAAAAGGCAATAGAATTTCTTGAAAGAGCAGTTAAAATTCAGGAAAATGATCCCGAAGTAAATAATTTGCTTGCATATATTTATGCAAATGAAAAAATCAAATTTGAAGAGGCATTAAGGCTTGTGGATAATGCCCTTACGTATAAGCCTGACAATATTGCCTATCTTGATACAAAAGCGTGGATTTATTACAACAGGGGAGAATTTGAAAAGTCGTTTGAGATATTCAACAGGGTTGAAAGAAGTATAGCGGCAACAAATGAGAGTACTCCCGGCTTTGATGAAATTTTTTTTCACCTTTCAAAGATTTATGATAAAATGGGAAATGAAAGCACATCAAAAAAATATATTGAGAAAATAAAAAAGAATTTTCCAAAAAGCAAGTGGTTGAAAAAATGAGATTTGTTACCTTTGTGCAATGAGATTCAATGCACTTCCTGCTCTAAACCATTCAATCTGCTTTTCGCTATAAGTGTGTTTCAGCTTGATTTTTTCTGTGCTCCCATCTGAATGTTTTATTTCCATAAAAATTGGCATATCAGGTTGAAAATCCTTGAGAAAGATTGAGACCAGATCGTCTTCTTTAACTTTATCATAGTCTGCTGGATTGTCAAAACAGAGTGCTAAAATCCCTTGCTTTTTCAGATTTGTTTCATGTATTCTTGCAAAGCTTTTTGTAATGATTGCCTTGCAGCCAAGATATCTTGGTTCCATTGCAGCATGTTCTCTGCTTGATCCCTCTCCGTAATTTTCATCACCTATTACGACCCATCCAGTCTTTCTATTTTTGTAATCCCTTGCAATCTTTGGGATTGAATCATACTCTCCGGTATAGTAGTTTTTTGTCTTTCCAGTTTCTCCTGTAAAGGCATTCGTAACACCTAAGAAAAGGTTGTCTGATATTTTGTCAAGATGTCCCCTGTATTTAAGCCATTCCCCAGCCATTGAGATATGGTCGGTCGTGCATTTTCCCTTTATTTTTACAAGGACAGGAAGTTCTATAAAGTCTTTGCCATCCCACTTCTCAAATGGGGTCAACATTGCAAGTCTTTCACTATTCTCTTTTATCTTTATTTCAATCATCCTGTCATCTGTCTCCAAGGGTATTCTACCATCCTCTTTATCAATAAATTTTTCCGGTAATTCTTTTCCTGAAGGTACTGTCAATTTAATTCTTTCTCCTGAAGAGTTGATGAGAGAATCAGTTTCAGGATTGAAGTCGAGCCTTCCAGCGAGGGCAAGAGCCATAACAAGCTCAGGACTTCCTATAAAAGCATGTGTAAGTGGATTACCATCGACTCTTTTAGCGAAGTTTCTGTTGAAGGAATGAATAACGCTGTTTTTTGTTTCAGTTGTGTCTTTTCTTTTCCACATTCCTATACATGGTCCACAGGCATTCGTGAGAATTACAGCCCCAATTTTCTTAAATAAATCAAGCTGACCATCTTTTTCAATTGTGGCTTTTACCTTTTCGGAACCGGGGCTTATAAACAATTTAGTCTTCAGTTTTAAGCCCTTTTTTAATGCCTCATTTGCAATACCTGCGGCTTTATCGAGGTCTTCATAGCTCGAATTTGTGCAGCTTCCAATGAGACAGGCAGAAAGCTCAGCTGGATAGCCCTTTTCTTTAAGAAATTCGGAAATATTTTCGATTGTATGCGAAACATCTGGGCTGAATGGACCATTAATATGGGGTTTTAAGCTTGAAAGATCAATTTCTATAACCTTATCAAAATATTTTTCTGGATCTTTTTCTACTTCGGGATCAGAAACTAAATCTTTTTCCACCTCCTTTGCAAGTTCAACAATTTCTTCACGACCTGTGCTTATAAGATAGCTTTTCATTTTATCATCATATGGGAATATTGAAGATGTAGCTCCAAGTTCAGCTCCCATATTGCATATTGTAGCCTTGCCTGTTGTGGAGATGGTTTTTGTGCCTTTTCCAAAGTATTCTAAAACGAATCCCGTTCCACCCTTAACGGTTAGTATACCGAGTAGCTCAAGAATGACATCTTTGGCAGAAACCCATCCTTTCAGTTTGCCAGAGAGTTTTACACCGAGTATTTTGGGAAATTTTAATTCCCATGGCATACCGACCATCACATCCACTGCATCTGCACCTCCAACTCCTACACCCATCATTCCAAGTCCACCGGAGTTTGGAGTATGTGAGTCAGTACCTATTATCAAACCACCGGGAAAAGCATAATTTTCTAAAACAACCTGATGAATTATTCCATAGCCGGGATTCCAGCATTCGAGCCCATATTTCTTTGACACGCTGAAGAGAAAATCATATACTTCCTGATTTGCCTCAAGAGCTTTTTTCAGGTCCTCTTCACATCCATTTTCTGCAAGAATGAGGTGGTCACAATGGACAGAGGTTGGAACACTCGATTTGTCTTTCTTTGCAAGCATAAACTGAAGCAGAGCCATCTGTGCAGTGGCGTCCTGCATAGCAACTCTGTCAGGAAATAACTCAAGATATGAGACACCTCTTTGTAGATTTCTATATTCCTCATTATAAAGATGAGAATATATTATCTTTTCTGTAAGAGTAAGAGGTCTATTTAATAATCTTCTTACCTCTTGAATTCTTTTTTTTATCAAAGAATATCTTTTTCTCACAATATCTATCATAATCTCACCTCTTTTTATTTTACACAGAGAACATTACATACAAAGCCTTTTTAAAGCATAAATTATATAATATGTTTGCAAAAATATCAAAAACCTGTTTTTTAAAATAACAGACAAATATGCAGTGGTGAGGCTTACTTTGACAACACAGCATAATGTTTATCTATTTGCAATATATGTAAATAAAAAAACAAGAGTTCAATTTATTCACTAACTGGTAAAATTTTTTGACAAAATTTCAGAATTATTTTATAATATTTTCGATTTAAGTTGCCGAGATAGCTCAGTAGGTAGAGCAGAGGACTGAAAATCCTTGTGTCCGTGGTTCGATTCCACGTCTCGGCAAGTTTTTTTATATTCAGGAGATTATTAATGAAAAGGACATACCAGCCGAGTAGAATAAAGAGATTGAGAACGCATGGTTTCAGGGCAAGGATGAAAACGAAAGACGGTAGAAAGATACTTTCGAGAAGGAGATTAAAAGGTAGAAAAAGACTCACAGTCTCAGATGAAAAAAGGTTCGTTCTCTTTAACTAACATTTCATTAAGAAAAAAAAGTGATCTGGATAAGGTTTACAGAGAAGGCAAGAGACTCTATTTCAAATACTATTCAGTTTATTATATCCCTGCAGAAGATAAAAGAGTAGCTTTTTCAATACCAGCTGGTTTTGGCACTGCTGTTTACAGGAATAGAAGAAAAAGGATATTAAGGGAGTATTTCAGAAAGAATATAGAATTTTTGCCATCTATCCGTTGTGTTTTTAATTTGATAAAAAAGCCGGAAAGTGAAGAAATTGAAAAGAAAGAAATAGAAAAAATCATAGAATGTCTAAAGTCTCAAAAATTTTAAGGCAAATTTTTGTGTTACCTCTGATCTTTTACAAAAAGTTTATCTCTCCACTTTTGCCACGCGGTTGTATTTATACACCGAGCTGTTCTTCTTATATGAAGGATGCCATCCTGCAATCCGGAGTTTTGAAAGGTGTTTTGTTTGGCCTTCTGAGGGTTTTAAGATGCAATCCTTTCTTTAAGGGTGGGGAGGATAAATTTTATCCCAACATTACATTGAAGTTAGCCATAAAAAAGTTTGGTGAGTTCTGGGTATTTAAAAAATAAGTCTTTTAGCTTTTTTGAAATTTAAAATTACTGATTCTGGATTTCTTCTGAAATCTTTCTTATCTCATCTCTTATTGTTGCAGCCTTTTCAAACTCAAGGTTTTCTGCATATTCAAACATCAGTTTTTCAAGCTCTTTTATTAATGTAGATTTTTCTTTGAATTTTAATTTGTATTCTTCTAATTTGTTTTCTTCTTTTTCTCTTTTTTCAGATTTTCTTTCGAGTATATCATAAATTTCTTTCTTTATTGTCGTTGGAGTAATATTATACTTTTTATTATACTCAAGCTGAATTTTTCTCCTTCTTTCAGTTTCTTTTAAGGCTTCTTTCATCGCATCCGTTATATTTTCTGCATACATTATTACCTTTCCATTTACGTTTCTTGCACTCCTGCCTATTATCTGTATGAGAGATGTCTTTGACCTTAGAAATCCCATCTTATCGGCATCCAGAATTATTACAAGCGATACTTCAGGAAGGTCTATACCTTCTCTCAAAAGGTTAATTCCAACAATGACATCATAAATTCCAAGTCTTAATTTTTTAAGTATTTCTACTCTTTCGATTGTTTCAACTTCAGAATGCAGATAAGAGACCTTTATGTTGTTTTCGGCAAGGTATTTTGTCAAATCCTCTGCCATTTTTTTTGTAAGAGTGGTGATAATGATTCTCTCATTTTTTTCAGCCCTCTTTTTGACTTCAAGTATTATGTCTTCAATCTGCCCTTCGGTCTTTCTTATCTCAACTTCGGGATCAACAAGTCCAGTAGGTCTGATAATCTGTTCTACAACAGCCTCGCTTACTGAAAGCTCATACTCATCGGGTGTTGCCGAGACATAAAGCACCCTGTCAAGTAGGCTATCAAATTCCTCAAATCTAAGGGGTCTATTGTCCAGTGCAGAAGGAAGCCTGAAGCCAAAATCTACAAGGGTTTGTTTGCGTGATAGATCTCCCCTGTACATTCCCTTTATCTGTGGAATGCTCTGATGTGATTCGTCTATAATTGTTAAAAAATTCCTAGGGAAGTAATCCAGAAGAACAAAGGGTCTTTCACCCGGCTTTCTGAAAGAAAGATGTCTTGAGTAATTTTCAATGCCACTACAGTATCCAAGTTCCTGCAACATCTCAATGTCATAATTTGTCCTTGTTTCAAGCCTGTAGGCTTCAAGTTCTTTACCCATCTTCTTCAACTCAAGAACCCTTGCAGCCAATTCTTCTCTTATGCTTTCTATTGCAATCTTAAGCTTGTCTTCCGTGGTTAAAAAAAGCTTTGCAGGATATATGACTATTCTGTCAAGCTTTTCAATCAAACCCTGTGTAAAAAAGTTAAGTCTTTTAATTGACTCAACCTCATCACCAAACATTTCTACTCTTATAATTTCTCTTGAGTAAGCAGTGTGAATGTCTATTGTATCACCTTTGACTCTGAAGGCTGCTCTCGAGAGATCAAAGTCACTCCTTTCGTACTGAATCATAATTAAATGCCTGATAAGGCTATCTCTTGAAATTTTCATTCCCCGTTCAATTAAAAGCATCAGTTCTTTATAGTCGGTGGGTGCACCAAGGCCGTAGATACAGGATACTGAGGCAACTATTATAACATCCTTCCTTGCCATAAGAGAAGCAACAGCAGAAATGCGCATTCTGTCAATTTCATCGTTAATCTGGGCATCTTTCTCAATATAGAGGTCTCTTTGTGGAACGTATGCTTCAGGCTGATAATAATCATAATATGAAACAAAATATTCAACTGCATTTTCCTTGAAAAATTCTTTAAATTCTCTGAATAGCTGAGCTGCAAGTGTTTTGTTGTGTGAAATCACAAGTGTGGGCATACCTAGATTCTTTATAACGTTTGCCATTGTGAAGGTTTTACCACTACCTGTTACACCAAGTAAAACCTGCCTTTTGTAACCTTTGTTTAAGAAATTTTCTGTCAACTTTTCGATTGCTTCGGGTTGATCACCGGC
Source organism: Brevinematia bacterium (assembly GCA_049968515.1). Taxonomy (GTDB): domain Bacteria; phylum Spirochaetota; class Brevinematia; order Brevinematales; family JAOACQ01; genus JAOACQ01. Next base: position 34,720 of record JBMFQR010000007.1, on the reverse strand, counting down.
TGGTTTAATATCGGTTGTAAGCTTGAAAATAGGCATTTTTATTTCCTTGAGTATAGCCCTGTAAGCTCTCCCTTATCTAAAATGTGGTTTTTCATAGCATTGATAATCTCCCCCCTCGAACATCCCGCTTTCAGATCAAGCATTGTATCGAGAGCAAAAATCTTAAAAACATATCGGTGAGTTCCATAGGGTGGGCATGGCCCATCATAACCTATCTTGCCATAGTCATTTCTACCCTGTCTGCTTCCATCAGGCAATTCGGGATTCTTGCTAATGTTTTCAGCAAGTCCTTTTTTTGTAGCTGGAATGTTAAAGATTATCCAGTGAACCCAGTTTCCCACAGGAGCATCAGGGTCATCGCAGATTATCGCTATAGACTTTGCGTTTGAGGGAATATTTTCCCATTCGAGAGGAGGAGAAAGATTTTCTCTGTCATAGGCATACTTTGATGGCATCATATCACCATTTTTAAACGAAGGGCTTTTTAATTTTATACTCATATTCCCCTCCTATCTTATTATATTTGTCAAAGGCACTCTCTAAAACCATTTTATAGTGAGAATGAAAGTCATCCTTATCAAATATGATATTCAATAATTATAAGTTAATGGATAAATTTTTTCAATATGTGTGGGATTTTTGTGTCAATAAAATTAAAATGTCACACATTTCATAATAAGTAGAAATGTCCCATTTCAATTCTAAGAGGCAACTTTATGACCATTCTCATTTATCACAAAACCTTAAACAAAAAAGCCACCTTCATTTGAAGGTGGCTTTTGTCTAAATAAAAACTATCTTACCTGAACTATCTTACCATCCTGAAGTAAATAAACACCCTGCTGTACAAATCCCATAAGCTCAGATTTATATATACCAACTTCCCTGTTAACCTCTCCATTCTCAAGAACACTCAGTTTTGACATAACACCATCAAAGTCTTTAATCCCAAGAAGATTCTGCTTTATCTTTTCAGGGTCAAGCTTAAACGAAGCCTTCTCTTCAGAAGTCGCTTCATCGTATGTCTTTTCAATTGCAGCAATTATCAACTTTGTTGCATCATAAGCATTTATTGCTTCATAAGTGGGTGTAAGCTTGAACTTTGCTTCAAACGCCTTTTCAAAGCTTTCTCTTGCAGGAGGAATTTCAGTTAAATCTTCAGGGATACTTGAAAAATAAACTCCATTTGCAAGTTCTCCCACCTCAGGAGAGAAAACATCTGGGTCATGATAACTGCTTGAACTGATAAACTTGACTTTCATCCCCAGTTCATCTGCACTTATAAGAATCCTCTGATTTTCAACTGGGCCATTTGGAATAAATATTGCTTCTGCTTTTCCTTTTATTTCTTTTAGCTCATCTTTGAAATCTGAATCATCAGAATAAGGATCCTCTATGTGATGAATATACTTTTCAATCACAACACTTCCGCCTTCTTCAATAAAAGTCTTCTTAAAACTTTCAGATACCTGTGTTCCATAAGCATTGGTCACAACAAGAATCGCTATTTTCTTTATACCTATTACATTGTAAACATATTTTGCAAGTACTATTGCCTCAAGTTCATATGAAAGAGTATTTCTAAAAATAAAATCTGCCGGAGAAACTTCAACTTTATATCTTGAATTTACAATCATTAAAATTGTCTTTGATGATTGTGCCTTTTCCGCTAATTCTGGTCCACCAATTACAGCCACTGCCTTCTGCTGTATAAGTTTATCCATTGCTTCAAGAGAAGCCTTCTGATCACCCTTTGTGTCAAAAACTTTTAGTGCAAGCTTATGTCCCTTTATTCCCCCAGCCTTATTCTTTTCATCAATTGCAATCTGGGCAGCCATTCTGAAGTTGTTACCTCTCTTTCCAGTAAAACCCGAAACATTGTCAACAAAACCTATGACTACTGGTTTTGCACATGAAAATAGAGCTATCACTCCAATCGTAAAAATCGAAAGTAATCTTTTCATTTTATTCTTCCTCCTATGAATAAAATTTCGCTTATTAATTAAGGATAAACAATTAATTTCTTTTTGTCAACTTTTTTTCATTAACAAAAAGTAATACCTTAATTTTGAAAGGTGTTTCATAGCCCTTCTTATTTTTCACCTGCTTATATCCTAATCTAAACATGTTGGACTTTAATCCTGAAATTGGCTGGTTAAAATTATTATAAAAGCAAGCATTGTCTTTTATAACAATAAATAATCTCTCTCCATATAACATATAGAATAATGAAAGGCTGGTTTATTAAATATTATTTTTTCCTGTGCTAAAAAAGATGAACAGATTTTCTGTAAATCCCACAAAATGTTAAAACTTATAAACAACTCCTACCAGAAATCCACCATAACCGTAGTAAGAAGCCTCAATATTTATGGCAAGATGATCTATAATAAAATAATTAACTCCACCAAGAGTAGCAAAACTTATTCCACCATAGTTATAACCCAGACTATTAAGATATGCAATATTCCCTGTCCAGGATTGAAGGAAGAATCTTAAGCCGAGCCCATAATATACATCTATTTTCTTAAGAAAAGCTGGCATCTTTTCTATAGAGTTTAGACTAAAATGAATTGTGCCGAATGCCCCAGCCCCATAAATAACAAAACCATAACTCTCACTACCAATGGTTGTAGACCAGGAATAAAAAACTCCCCTTAAAGCAACACCTATATCAAAGGGCACTCTATTGGCAATTTTAAATTGATAAAAGGTATATTCTGCACCTGGATAAATATCAAAACCACCCCAGAAAAAAGCAAAACCAATACCAAGATTTAATGCTATCGTTCCAGGTTTAAAATAGCTCCCAAAATTATAAGCTTTTTCTTCTTTTTTTTTGTTCAGTTGCCTCTATTGTGTTGGTAGCTGCCTTTTTTTCTGTGATTGTGGTTTTTTTATCTTTCTTTTTCGTAGTTTCTGTATTTGTCGTGGCACTAAAGGAAAACTCTGCCATAACTAACAAAAACAACACCAAAAAACAGACAAGCTTTTTCATAAAAATCCTCCTACATCAAATCAAAATCTACCACTGACTGATTATAAACTATTTTTAAAATATTGTAAAAAAATAGCATTGCTTTATATTTCCACTCTCATTATTGTAACGACATGCTTTATATTTCCACTTGTCATCATTGTAACTACATTTTCATCGGCACTGTGTAAAGCCAGCTCTTTGCGAATCTGAACAATGCATATTGGTTAAAATTCATCGCCCTGCAAATTCGACAATTCTTTTTGCAATTTCATCCAGTGGAAGGACTTCCATTGCAGCACCGATGTGTACCGCAGCCCCTGGCATTCCCCAGACAATGGAGCTTTTTTCATCCTGAGCTATTGTGGTAGCACCACTCTGTTTCATTGCAAGTAAACCATCCGCACCATCCCTGCCCATGCCGGTAAGTAAGATGCCGAGAGCATTTTTACCAGCTACTTCAGCTATTGATTTGAACATTACATCCACAGAGGGTCTCTGAAAATTTACTCTTTCACCGTCGGTAAGTTTTGTTTTAAGCAGATTTCCACTTCTTTCAAATTTTAGATGCTTTCCTCCCTTTGCAATGTAGGCAGTACCGGCTACAAGGTTCTCTTCGTCCTCTGCCTCTTTTACTTCAAGCTCACACATATCATTTAACCTTCTTGCAAATTGGTTTGTGAAGCCCTCTGGCATATGCTGGGTAATGACAATCGGGGGAAGGTTTTTTGGCAGACTTGAAAGTATATGTTCTATAGCTATCGTTCCTCCTGTTGATGCCCCGATGGCTATAAGTTTATCGGTTGTGGTAAGCTGAGAGAGAATGTATTTTTTCCTTTCTGTTTTTGCCCTTTCAATATCTTTTGAGACACTATGCCATTTTTTCAGAAATGTCTCTCTATTAGAAAAGGCATTTCTTATCTTGGTTATTATCTCTTCTTTAACTTCGCCTACAGAATAGGTCCCATGGGGTTTATTGACAACATCGAACGCCCCGAGTTCGAGAGCTTTTATTGCTGCATATTTATCCTGTGTTGTAATGGAGCTAACAATAATCACTGGAATAGGATAATATTGCATGAGTTTTTCAAGGAATGTCAATCCATCCATTCTCGGCATTTCAATATCGAGGGTTATAACATCGGGTTTAAGCTTGACAATCTTATCTCTTGCTATGAATGGGTCAATTGCGACGCCTACAACCTCCATATCTGGTTGTTTGTTTAATTCATTTGAAATCACATCCCTTACTATGGCAGAATCATCAACAACTAAAACCTTTATTTTTTTCATTTTTTATACATCCAAAATATGTAATGTTACTTCTGGGAGCATTTCACTGAAAAGCCTTATAAAAAGTTGCTCGGTTCAGCTCATCTAAGAGATTAAAATTTTTTATCCAAAAAATCTGTAAAGGCTCATAAGAATAACAATCATTGAAAATCCAATGCTTGTGAGCCTCAAGATTTTCGATTGCTTTTCTTACTTTTTCCTCTCCGGCTGTTTTTTTTAATGCTTCATAGAGATCGATTAAGAGAGCCACTTCGCCCCCTCTTAAAAATTTTTAACTTAAACTTCATTAATAATATAAACTTACTAAATAAAAAAAGCAAAATTTCTTATATCTTATTATTGTAAAGATCCTCAAGAGTAATATGTTCTAATATTTCAACCTTTAGCATATTTGTTGAAGAATTAAAATAAACCTTTTTTCCATGTTCACCACCAGTGTGCATCTGCTTTACAAAGATTTTTTCCTTTCTCAAAATTTCTGTAGCAATATCAACATTTCTGTCTCCTATGAAGAATATTTCCCTTTCGTCAAATATTATGAATGCTCCACCGATTATTGTGGCAATGAGATCCTCTTTTCTCGAGTTATTTTTCTTAATAAATTTATTTATTAAGGTATAAATTGCTACATTTCCATATTTTGTACTATTGTGTTCATCTGATGGTGAGACCGGAAGTAGGTAATGACACATTCCACCCCATCTGTTAACTTTGTCATATAGAGTTACTGCAACACAGCTTCCCAGAACTGTCTTTATTACTATTGGTTTTTTGGAAAAGATTAGTTCTCCGGGATTTAAAAAGTATTCATTATTAATATCCATTAATTTTCCTCCGCAGGTTAATATCTCTTATGGTAGATAGAATTTTTTAGAATTTGAAATTTATGCTTCACTCCAACAAGGCTTTCAGACAAACCTAATATCATATAGCCATTGTCTTTTATTACGTCAAAAATCTTATCAAGAATATATTCCTTTTCTTCTATATCAAAATATATCAAAACATTTCTCAAGAAGACAATATCAAATTTTTTTTTAAAAGGATAATTATCCATAAGATTTAAGTATCTGAAGGCAACAAGTCTTTTTACTTCATCTTTCAAAATAAAATCCTTATTTTCTCTGTCAAATATAAAATACCTTTTTAATATTTTGTCTTCTATGCTTCCCTTAAGCATACGATTATAATGATAAATTCCCTGATTTGCAACTTCAATTACTTTCAGGGAAATATCTGTTGCAAGTATTTTTAAGTCATAATCAAAGGGGTTTTCAACAGCTTCAAAACAGGATATCGATATGCTATAAGCCTCCTCACCTGTAGAACAACCAGCACTCCAGAATCTGATATATGGTTCTTTATGAATATTCTGTCTCAAGTAATTTTTTAAAAAATCAAAATGCACTTCTTCACGAAAAAAGTAAGTATAATTTGTAGTTAGTGAATTGACAAATTCTTTGGTTAAACCTCCGGTTTTATCATTTTCAATTGCGTTATAAAGATCTTCAAAGCTGTTAAAACGTCTGCCCGGTCCGACAAACTTAAGAAGCCTGTATTCAACAAGATATTTCTTGTAATCTTTCAGATATATCCCTGTGCGTTTGTAAAATAGCTCTCTGAATTTTTTATAGAGTTCGTCTGAAAGCTTTGCTTCTATTTCCATACGAATTTCCTAAAACAGTATGACACCCTCTTCTGTCTTTGAAATTTTTTCATCCTGAATTTCTTTTTCCTTTAATTCTTCATTAAGATATTTCATATAAAGCTCCTTTAAAAATTCCTTTTCCCTGCTTGTGGAAATTATTGTTAGGAGTTCTTCAAGTACTCTTTTTTTGTCATTATAATTACGTTCTTCCTCCAGACAAAGCTTTTTTTCTTTCAAAATACTTAAAAGAGTTTCGCTGATTTCCTCTATTTTTTTAGTTATAAAAAAGTCCTTATGATTTAATTCTTCCTTTGTAATAGAAACTTCCTGAAAGCTCTTAAACAGCTCAAATATTAATGTCTTGTTTCTTTCGTTGTTTTCGTTAATTTTCTCTATTAATTTAGATAGCGAACTATTGAGGTTTTGTATGTTCTGGTCATACTCGGATGTCAAAGACTTTGAGATGTTTATCAAATTGTGAAGTTTTTTAAGTTCTTCAAGCTGTTTTTCTTTTTCCTCTTTTATTCTTGATAATGAAGACTTTATCCCCTTTTCTATTTCGATCGCAAATTTTTCTGTTTTTTCTGAAAGTGAATGCAATTCTTTTGCAAGTATGTTAAATGCTTTATTTCCATGGGTTTTACTTGCTTCAATGTTCATATTAAGGGAAACCACCTTCATCGTTTCTGAAATGGATTCTATATTTTTTATTGCATTGCCTATTTTTTCAAACTCTTTGTAAAATTCTTCTATATAACTAAAAATACTCTGTTCAAACTTTTCCATATGGGAAAAGAATTCACCGAGTCCCTCTTTTTGTTTAAGTAAAAACAGTGAGCTATTCTTCTGTTCTTCTATGAAACTATCAACTGTATCTTTAATAAGTCTTGAGTTACTTTCGTTAATCTCTTTTATAAAAGTTATTTTTTTAAAAGTATCACTCAAACTCTTATCAAAAACATTTTCTATTCTTTTTTTCCATTCATTTGATATCTCTAAAGATAAATAGGTGGGGCACAATATATTATTCATAATATGTTTGTTTTCAATGAGAATGTTGTTTGCAATTTCTGTTATCTTTTTTATCAGCAATTCTATAAGAGATATTGATTGAAAAAAGTAGAGATTGATGTTTTCGTCTAGCTCTTCAATTTTGAGGATAGTATTGTAAATGACTTCTTCTTCAGAGGTTTTCTCTTCTTTCAGACTGAGTTTGCCGAGTATTTCTGAAATATCTGATATTATATTTTTAACCTCTTTGAATTCACTTTTCACTGTGGACTCATTGAGTTCCTTTACTATCTTGAGAAAGGAGAGGAGAAATTGTTCATTTCCCTTAAAAATCTTCATTGCTTTAAGACTTTTATTTAACTGTTTAAAAAAAATCCTGTGGAACAGAAACATTGCTATAAAAGCAAGACAGAATAAAGCATTATAGAACACCACCAGAAAAAAATGAATGTCTGTCCTTTTGAAGTAAAGCCCATAGAGTGAAAAAAAGTTAGCCGCAAGAGATATAGAAATCAAAAAATAAATAAGGGAAAAAAATCTTTTGCTTTTTCTACTAAAAACATTTATCATTTTCTTCCCCCTACAGGAACACTGAATTTTGATGATTTTTTAAGATTGCAGTTAGATGCCAGTGTGCTGTTTTATTTGCAACCTTACATACTGGCTACCTGCCTTTCAGTAATAATTTAAAAGTCCTTGAAGTCCTCAAGAGGTATTTTTTCTTCTGGTTTTATTATTTCCACTCCTTCTGTCACATCAGCTTCTTTTTTTCTATGAGACGCTTCAAGTTCCATTCTTACTTCATGTGCCTTTTTTGCAATCTCTCCTTTTTTTATCTTTTGACCAGCAACCTTTTTTTCTGTTTCTTTGCGTTCCTTTTCTGCTGCCTTCATACCATTTACTATTCCATTTAATACAAAGATGGCGTCTCTCAATTGTTCCACCTGAGTAAGTAGTTCTTCTCCAGCACTTGCTGTTTCTTCGCTGGAGGCAGCTGTTTGCTGTACCACCGTATTAACCTGTGATATAGCTTTTGTGACCTGAGTTGCCCCCTTGGACTGCTCTTTTAATGCTGTGGTAATTTCATCCAGAAGTATATTTACTTTATTAGCGAGTTCGCTTACCTTCTGGGAACTTTCTTTTACGACATTTAGTCTTTCCTGTTCAGCGTTTATGCTCTCCACCACACTGTCAATAAGGTCAGTTGTTTCCTTTGCTGCCTCGGCACTCTTCTGAGCAAGAGATTTTACCTGCTCTGCTACAACGGAGAAACCTCTTCCTGCTTCACCAGCTCTTGCTGCTTCTACAGCTGCATTAAGTGCCAGAATACTTGTCTGGAAAGCTATATCATCAATGACCTTGTTTATCTTCACAATCTTTTTGGCATTTTCATTTACTACATTCATTGCCTTCTGTAATTCTTCTGTCTGTCTTGTTGAATTTACTGCACTTTCATTTGTTTCCTTCATTAATATTTCTGTTTCATTTACTGTTTTTGTATTTGACTCAATGATAGATTGTAATTCCTCCATACTACTTGTAATTTCCTCTACAGAACTCGCAAGTTCACTTGCTCCACTTGATAACTCCTGACTTGATGATGAGACCTGATTTGCTGCTGATTCAAGCTGATTGGATGATACAAAAAGATCTTTACTCACTTTGTTTATTGGCAAAGAAATGCTCCTTATCATTACATAGGAGATCAGGATTGAAAATATAACTATTGCAAGCATAACCAACAAAATAGCTTGAAATAAAATGCCAACTTCTTTATCTACATTATCAAGATATATTCCGGATCCGACAATCCAGCCCCATGGTTTATAGAGCTTTACGTAGGAGATTTTTGGGACTGGTTTTGTAAACCCGGGTTTTGGCCACATATAGTCTACAAAGCCCTCTCCATTTTTTTTACACACCTCTACAAATTCTACAAAGATCCTTTTTCCATTGGGATCCTTGTAGTCGGAAAGGTCTGTTCCATCAAGTTCAGATTTATAGGGATGCATTATCATATATGGACGCATATCATTCAGCCAGAAGTACTCTTCCTTTTCATATCTCAGCATTTTGATCTGCGATTTTGCCAGTTCCTGAGCCTCAAAGATTGTCATTTTTCCATTCTTCACCTGATTGTCGAAATATTCCATAACTCCATATGCAACTTCCACAAGATGCCTTGTTTTAAGATAATTTTCGTTATAAAGATTCTTTTTAACTCTCGGATAAATATAAACGAGGACAAAGAGGGAAAAAATCAAGATAATTGAAAGGCACACAAGAATAATTTTATTCGATAGTTTCAGATTCTTTAACATAAAAAACCTCCTCAAAACTTATATATTTAAAGGCTCTATTCCACACTTTCCACTTTTTCACCGAGTTCGACAACTTCTTCCGTGGTTAAGATGTTGTCAAGGTTTAAAATTAATACCATCTGTTCCCCAAGTTGAACTATGCCATAGAGGTACTTACTTCTAAACTTAAAGCCAACTTCTGGAGTTTTTTCTATCTTATCAGGCGGAATTTCTACCACATCACGAACGCTGTCAACTGCAAGCCCTATATGGTAGATGTCCCTTGCACCCACTATTTCAACAATTACAAAAATGGTTCTTTCATTATATTCCTTTTCTGGAAGGCCGAACTTAAGTCTCATATCAATAACCGGGATTATTTTACCTCTAAGATTTATCACTCCCTTCAAAAAGCTTGATGTATCATGAAGGCCTGTAATCGGAACATAACGTATGACTTCCTGAACCTTTGAGATAGGTATTGCATAGTATTCATTTTCAACTGTAAAAATCAGAAATTTATTAATAATTTCAGGCATATATCCTCCTGATAATCTTTATTTTTTAAGATACATTTCAACGACCTTGATAAATCTTTCGCCATCAAATGGTTTTATTATCCATCCGGTAGCCCCATATTGCTTGGCTGTTAACATCTTTGACTTATCGGTTTCAGTCGTGAGCATAATTATGGGGGTTGTAACATCAAGCTTTCTAACCTCCTTAACGAGAGTAAGTCCATCCATTTTTGGCATATTAACGTCGAGAACATAAAGAGCAATCCGACCAATTATGGGTTTTATCTTTTCCAATGCATCAACTCCATCGGAGGCCATAATTATCTCACTATAGTTATACAATCTTAAAGTTTGTTCAACAATGCTTCTGATTATTTCCGAATCATCCACAACAACAATATATTTCATAATGCCTCCTGCAAGATTTAATTTTAGGCAACCTCTAATATACCTTGAAGGTCTACTACAAAACCAATACTGCCGTCACCAAATATAGTTCCTCCGGAGAAATACTTATATTCAGAGAGCAGGCTGCCTAAATTCTTGACCACAATTTCCTGTTTTCCAAGAACCTCATCAACTATCATACAATATTTGAAGTTGTCAATGTTGAAGATTAAAGAGATGAATTTTTCATTTTCACCAGGTTGTTCCTTAAATATACGATGTGCAAATATAACTGGTATATGTATTCCTCTATGGTAAATTATATTTTCCTCTTTGTTGTTCTGCTCTGAAACCTTTATTTCACTCTTGTTTAATACAAGTATTTCCTCTATCATATTGAATGGAAAAACGTATTTGTTATTTCCCACCCTTGTTACAAAACCTTCAATGATAGCTAAAGTTAATGGTAGTTTTATTACAAACTTTGTGTATTTGCCAAGTTCAGAGTAGACCTCAACTCTGCCATGAATTTTTTCTAAATTTTTCTTTACAACATCAAGTCCCACACCTCTACCTGAAATATTTGTAGCTTCCCTATTTATTGAAAACCCGGGTAAGAACAAAATATTGTATATATCCTTCTCACTCATTGTATCAACTTTATCTCTTTCAATAAGCCTTAACTCGAGTGCTCTTTCGATAACTTTTTGTTTGTCTATGCCTTTTCCATCATCAGCAATGGTAATTTCTATTCCACTTCCCTTGTGTTCTGCACTCAAAAATATTTTGCCGGTCTTATCCTTTTTGAGTTTTTCACGTTCTTCAGGTGATTCAATTCCATGATCGATAGCATTTCTTATGATATGCATCAGCGGGTCATAGATTGTCTCTATTACATTTCTGTCGAGTTCTGTTTCCTCCCCCTTTATTTCGAGGAATACTACCTTGCCGAGTTCCTGTGCTGTATTTCTTGCCACGACACGGAGTTTGTTAAATATGTCTGCAATGGGTACCATCCCCATGGAAAGCACAAGATTTTTTATTGTGGTGGTTATCATCTCAAGCTGTGAGAGTGTTCTTTCTGAAATGTTGATATTTGCACCATTCTGTAAGATTTCTTGTTTTAGCATTGATTGATTTATTACAAGTTCACCTACTATGTCTATAAGAGTGTTGAGTTTTTCGTTTGAGACCTTTACAAATCCTAGTTTTTTTATTTTACTTTCCTGCTTTTTTTGCTTCTGGAGAGCCGAAAGCAGCTCTTCCGATGAGACTATTTTCTCTTCGAGTACTATCTCTCCGAATTTTTTCTGGCTTACTTTCTGACTCGATAGAACCTTTTCAATATCACTTGATGTAATTTTACCTTCCTCCTCCAGTATTTCTCCTATCTTTTTATACTGGTACTCATTGAGTATCCTTTTCATCAGTTTGATGAATGGAAAGATATTTATATTTAAGAAGGATCTTTTTAAATCTTTCGTCTTGAATTCATTTGCCAGCATTATATCCAGAATGTTCCTCAACAATTCCATTCCGTAAAAAATTATGTCTATCAGTTCCTTGGATAGGAAAATTTTTTCATCCCTCACAAGAGCAAGGAGATCCTCCATGCTGTGACTTACATCTTCTATGTTTTTAAGCCCTAAAAATGCCGATGAGCCTTTTATGGTGTGAAAGTTTCTGAAAATGTTATTTATTAATTCTTTATTTCTCGGATCATATTCGAGTTCAAGAAGGGTATACTGTGCCTGATCGAGGTGCTCTGTTGTCTCTTCATAAAATTGAGTGAGAAGCTTTGTATCATCTACCAGTGCCTTAAAGTAGTCTGAAGGGTATGAATACTCTTCTTCTGAAGACTTATCTTTCTCAAGGGAAGCTTCGGCAATTTTTTTTGCTTTTCTGGTTAATCTGCTTATTTCAGGAGAGTAAGAATTCAGGTTGTTCACAAGCTCATGGCCAGATGTCTTTTTAGAAAAGAATGAGAGAAAATCATTGACAACATTACCAATTATATTAATTGATGTAAGTTCTTCGATAGAGCTTTTTGATGCAAGCTCTGCAATAATTTGAAGATGTTCAAGCAAAACATTCAGCTTTTTTAACTCTTCGAACTTTTCAAATTCCCCTTTCAGCTTTCCAATATCATCTCTAATCGAAACAAGTTTTATTAAGTCCCCTTCTTCATAAGTTGATATAAAGTCTGATAACTCCTTTAAAATCGAAATAATAAAATCAAATTTCAAAAGTTTCCCCCTTAGAGAGTTATATTGTAGGAGAAAAAATTTTTTTGTCAATAGGAAAATGGAAAAATTTTCTAAGTTGGCTTTTTTACAAATAAGGTGAGATACCATCCAAAAAGGCAAATACTTGCTATCATTCTTAATGAAATGAAGAATATCCTGACATCATTAGAAAATTGCATATTCTTCGCTTCGCTCAGAATGACCATTTTACCTTTCTGGATAGCTCCCTGTATACACAGCGAGAAGCTTCTATAATGTTAGCCTATAAACTTCAGTATGATTATCACGGCATTCATAACCACAAAGCCAAGACCAATAAGCCAGCCGAGTGTCTTGAACATCTTTACCATATCGTCAAATCTTTTGTTCATATCATCAAACCTTTTGTTCATATCGTCAAATCTTCTATTTACATCATCAAATCTCTTATTAACATCTTCAAACCTTTTATTAATATCTTCAAACCTTTTTTCGACAAATTCAAAGCCTTTCTTCATTGTTTCAGCTATAACTTTTACGTCTGAACGTATATCCAGAATGTCATTTCTTGAGGAGAAGCTTGATACCAGGTGCTTTACATATCTATGGAGAGCCTCCCTGTTCTTTATTTCTAAAGCCTCTTCCATCTCTTTTTCGAGGACATCTTCTAAGATTTCTGGTACCATAAAAGCCTCCATATGCCATTATGCGCTCTAATAAAGAAGCAATATCACATAATACTTATTTGCCTGCACTTAATTATAATTTTCTTAAAGAATATATGTCAAGTTTTTGGAGATATTTACATTATAGGACTGCCAAAGACAGATTATTGAAAGCACTCTTTTAAAAACTCAAGGTCAAGTTCCGGATAGACCGGAAATCTATTGAGAAGGGTCTTTACCTTTTCTTTTGCACTCTGTTTTATATTATCTGCCAATTCATACTTCGCCCTGCTTTTTTCTCCATCTGTGACCAGTGGGCTGACATTTTTTAGTACCAGACTAATAATACTGGCAATCTCTTTCATTTCGCTTCTGCCCATTCCGAGGGTCGTTACAGCCGGAGTTCCAAGTCTTAAACCACTTGTATACCATGGCCCATTGGGGTCAAATGGAAGGGAATTTCTGTTGAGTGTTATACCGCATTCTCTCAAGGCACTTTCTGCCTGTCTTCCTGTTATACCAAAGTCTCTAACGTCAATGAGGAAAAGATGGTTGTCAGTTCCACCAGTAGCAACTTTCATGCCAAGTTTTATACACTCTTCAGCCAGACTCTGTGCATTTTCGACAATCTTTTTAGCGTAGGATTTGAACTCTAATGAGCTTGCCTCTTTTAAAGCTACTGCCTTTGCTGCCATAACGTGAGGAAGTGGCCCCCCAAGTACGAGAGGACACCCTTTGTCTACTGCCTCGGCAAATTCCTTCTTGCAGAGGATCAGTCCTCCTCTTGGGCCTCTTAGAGTTTTGTGGGTTGTAGAAGTTACAATGTCTGCATAAAGCACAGGATTATATTCGCCTTCAAAAACACCACCAGCAACAAGTCCAGCAAAGTGCGCCATATCAACCATTAGAACAGCATTATACCTATCTGCAATCTCTTTCATTATTTTGAAGTTTATTTTTCTTGGATAGGCACTGTAGCCGGCAAGCAAAATGAGAGGCTTGACTTCTTTTGTCTTTTTCTCTATCTCATCATAGTCAAGCAGTCCAGTTTCTCTATTTACAGAATATGTATATGCCTCAAACATTCTTGCTGAGACATTGTTTCTATAGCCATGTGTCAAATGTCCCCCTGAGTAGTAATCGAGTCCTAAGAGGCGCTGATTTCCCATTTCTTTTCTTAAATCTTCCCAGTCCTTTTGTGAAAGCTTTGAAAGATTCATCTCTCCAATCTTTTTTAAGGCAGGTGCTTCTATTCTTGTGGAGAGTATTGCCCAGTAAGCCACCAGATTTGCATCCGCACCGCTATGTGGCTGAACATATGCATGCTCTGCCCCAAAAAGTCTTTTCGCCTCTTCTACGGCAATATTTTCTATTTCATCTACATTCTCACATCCTGCATAAAATCGATGGAAAGGAAAACCTTCCGCATACTTGTCAGTAAGAAGGTTGCCCATTGCAAGCTGTGTTGAGAGGGATGAATAGTTTTCACTTGCTATAAGTTTTAGATTATTTCTCTGTGATTCAAGCTCTGAAACAATTGCTTTTGCAACCTCTTTTGAGACCATTGCTACCTGTGCTAAATTACAGAGATAGGCTAAAAATCCAGTGTTTATGTTTTCACCTTTTGAACTGATATAGTCAAGAATCTTTTCTTTATAACCCATTTTTCCTCCCCGCTTTATTATATTTGAAAATGTGGGAAAAAGCAAGGAATTAAATAGGTTACATTTTATGGAATTGCAAAGTAATACAGTACTAAATATACTATCTGAAATTCTTTGGTGAGAAGGGTTTTGTCTCAATTTTTATGCCAAGTTTTTTTAGTTCTGTGGCATAAAACTCCGTTTTATCTGGTTCGATAGGTCCAAAAGCAAGTTTTATTGTAACCTTGCCTGTAGTCACATACTCAAAGAAAATGAGCTTTCTAAGTGTTTTTTTCTCTGGATTGTAAAATAAATGAAAGAGCCTTTTTTCCAGTATATTTTCTTGTAGTGTTTTTATTATCCTGTTTTCACCTGTGCTTTCTTTATTTTCGAGGAATTCATCTACTTCAAGGTAGCCTTTTGGCATTATTTTATCAATACTGGAAACAAGCACATAATTATCTTCAAGATCAATAAATTCACCATATTTCTTGAACTCTATAAATTTTTTCTCAAGTGCATCTGGATTAACCTTCCAGTAAATGACAGTGTCGGAATCAAACTGGCTATAGTTACTAAAAATTATGGATAAATCAATGAAAAACTCCCCACTTTTAGCTGGAGCATCAATCTGGAAGATATTTTTAAAACTGGATCTCGCACTGAAAAAAAGAGCCTCAAAGAAATTTCTTTCATTTGTCGTTTTTGAGGTGGGAGATATTGCGAAAATAAATGCCTTACCTGCATCATCGAAGAACTCATCCTCAAATAAGTTGTTGGTTTTAAGTAGTTTTGTGAGTTCAAAGGAACTCCCTCTCATTTCACATATTATGTTTGAGGCAGAAATCTTGTTGAAAATTTGATTTACACCATTTGAAATATTTTTTATATCAATTGATTTCCATTGCCTGTTTGTATTTATTAAAACAAGGAGCTTATCACTTTTTTTCCCGAAGACAAATATCTTTCTTATATTTGATGGGTCTTTCTCATCGAAACTTTCCAGCCATTGAATTACTTTGTAGGGACTTATTACAGGTTTCCTTGAGTAAACGATATTTTCGGCCTCACTTTCGACTGAAGCAAAAAGCATTTCGTATTCGAGCCTGTTCTTAAGCTGATTCTCAATTGGCCTGATTGATATAACGTAAAAATATTTTGTCTCACTTGCCTTATTAAAATCTTTTAAAAATGAAGAAGGAGATGAAAAAACTTTTTCATAGACATTTTCCTCTTTAATTACGAAAATGCGGGGGGTTTTATGATATTTTTCTCTCAGTGCTTTTGAAACTGCATTTGTGAAATCAGATGTGCTGAATTCTTCTGTTTCGCCATCAATTGTGAGCAAAATGTTTTCCTTTAAACTTCCACATCCTGCTAAGAGTATGAATAAAATTAGAATGTATAAATGATGCATTGTCTTTCCCCATTAAAAAGTTGCTGGCAAGATATTATCAAGTTCATCCTTACGAACAATGAAGGAATTTCTCAATATTTTTAATGATTTTGAGAGTTCAAATTTTGCATCATTATTTGCGTATGGTCCTGAAACCAGTACAATATAGTTTTTGCCTTTTATTTTCTTTTCAGCAGTAAAAAGATTTATTTTTTCACCGTGCATTTTGTGATATTTATTTTCATAGAAGGTGATAAAATTTTTCATCTCCTTTTTAAGTTTCGGATAGTTTATTTCAAATGCTATAAGCTGTATAAAGTAGTTTGGGGTATTAATGCTTTTTTTTTCGAAAGTAGTTTTAACCTTTTTTTCTGGAAGATCAATCTTTTTAAGATAAAGGTTTTCTTTTTTCATTTGCTCGGGTTGATAGATGTCAATATATGGTATTCTAACACTCTTATTGGTCAGAAATTTTATGCCATAACTCTGTTTTTTAAGCGAGTTTTCATTTATTACAATGTAATTTGAAGTTTCATATTCAATTGTCTTTTCCTCATTAAACCACCTTGTGTATATTATGTACCTGCCATAAGGAAACTCAGAAAGAAAAACTGGAGTTGTATTAAAAATCAGGGTATCGCTTTCATTTTTAGAGAGAGGTTCTATACGTTTGATTTCAACCTCTGCATTTTCCGGATGAGCAAATATTGAAAAAGGAGTGGTTTTGAATTCTGTAATGAAAATCAAACTCTCCTTATCATCACCAATTTTGAAATTTTCTTTATTTGAAGAAAGTATCTCCTCTGTTACTTTTGAAGCCTTATCTCCACTTGTTACTGAAAATGAGATATTGTGAACTGGATTTTTCAGCCATTTTAGAGCCTTTGTTAAGCCACTTATTTTCAAGCTGATTGTTTCGGTAGTAAAATTTGTAATTTGGGTGTATGTTTTAAAGACAAAATTTGTTATAATATTAGAGACTGTGTTATTACTTGTGTTAGTCTGGAAGCTCATCTCTTTTAATTCAACATTACTAATGGAAATCGGTACAATTTTATTTATATTAAGCCAGAGCTTTTTATCAGCTTTTTTAAATTCTTTCTTACCAATTTTATACTCTAATTCATAAATATCCTCATCGAAGTCAATCTCCAGTACATCGGGATTTCTTTCGAGAACGAGATTGTACTGGTATGGATAGTCCCAGACCTCACCGAAATGGATTATAAGATTTTTTGATTCCTCATTGTTTTTAAGTAAAATGCCAACAGGCTTATATTTTTCATTCTCACTTGCAATAATTTCGTAAGGATAATGGCCAATAAAAAACTCCTTATTTAATGGCACTTCAAATTTATTGTCAATGTTGAATGTGGTTTTATCATCATCCTTTTTCATAAGGGTTAGCTTTACGTCGGATGAAATATCGATGTAGTTTGTCTTTTTGTCAGCAGTGATTTTTTTAAGTTTCCCGGCAAATTTTACCGGCCTTATCTTTTCTGTTAAAATAAAGTCATCGCCCTTTTCATCCTTGAGAATGTATGTGTCAGAAATCAAATCCTTTAGAAAGACTTTTTCGTTAAGATTGTCGTATTTTACAATAATTTTGTTTGACTGAAATGAAAGCTTGAATGAATATACTTGAACTTCAAACTCTTGATTTTCAATATTTTGAACCTTATAAAAAACTACCTTGTACTGATAGGTTAGTATACTTTCAAGCCTTTCAAGCTGTGAAGAATTTACCAGAAAAATCTTTGCCTCACCGGTTTTATTGTTTATATGGGGTATGAAATAGTCCATTTTTTCGGCCAGAGTGGAACTTAATTTGTTGTCGGTATATATCCTTATCTTCAAGTCAGTGGGGTAGAATTTGAAGTAGATGAGAGTATAATTTTTATCAAGTGAAGCCGCATATCCTGAAGTGAAAGTGAAAATAAAAAATATAATCCTTTTTAACATAGAAACCTCTTCTGACTTATTTTATTTTGTCGGAAGTTTTTTTATTCTGTTTAGTATTGCATATGTTTGGTGTTAATGATATTCGCAATTGCTTAGTGGCAGGGGGAGGGAATGAAAGAAGGTTCTTGTCTTACTTTTTAAGAAAAGTTAAAAAAATTATACAGAAATACTTTGACAAATATCGAAAATTAATTTATGATTAAAATCATTATAAAAAATTATTTCCGGAGGTAGTTTATGAAAAAGATATTTTTATTCTTATTATTTGCTACTGTGGCAACAATTTTGCTTTCATGTGGTGAGGCAGCACCTGTAAAAGAGATTGAAGATGCGAAAACTGCTATTGAAAGAGCAAAGTCTGTAGAAGCCCCTGTTTATGCAAGAGAGGAATACAGGGAAGCAGAAAATAACTTTAACACAGCGACAGATCTTCTAAGTAAGAAGAAGAGTAAAGAGGCAAAAGAAAAGGCCATCGTTTCAAAAGAAAAGGCAGATCTCTCTTATAACCTGGCTATTACAAATCGCGCAGTTTCAATTTATACAGAGTGCTCAAATCTTTTTGTCGAAATTGATGACTACTATGGCAACAAGGTAGAACCAGAAAAATATGGAGAGTGTCAGACTGAGTTTAATAATATGGGAGCTGATCTTGAGGCTGGAAAGGTTGATGTTGTCTATGAGAATGGAAAGACTTTAAAACCAAAGCTTGAGGAATTTTTGGGAAAATTAAAGGATCTTTATGGTGATATTGCCACTTATATCAGTAAGGTTGAGGATAAACTTAGTGAATTAAAAGAAAATGAGAAGGCAATGGCTTCTGCTTCAGACATTCTTGATCAAGCAGATGGAAAACTTGCAGAGTCGAAAGAGGATCTTGAAAATGGAGAATATGAATCTGCGAGGGAAAAGGCAAAAGAAGCTGAAGAGTTGTGTAATAAAATTGAGGGGATGATTACTTCAGAAATTCAGCCTGAGAAAGTTGAGAAAAAAGTGGAAGAAAAAGCGACTGAAGAAGAG
Source organism: Brevinematia bacterium (assembly GCA_049968515.1). Classification (GTDB taxonomy): domain Bacteria; phylum Spirochaetota; class Brevinematia; order Brevinematales; family JAOACQ01; genus JAOACQ01. The sequence goes on along the minus strand of JBMFQR010000007.1, from coordinate 15,678 downwards.
GTAAAAAAGGATCTGGAGAAAAACAAGGATGATGCTTTAAAGGCTATAAAGAAAGCAAAAGAAAAGCAGGAAAAGCTGAAATTGAGGAAGAAAATATTGTATTACAAGCCAAAGTATAATAATTTTGCTATTACGGAATTCAAGACATTTTCTCTGGCAGATGAGGTGAGTCTTGATGCCGAAAAAACTAACGAAGAAAATGTAAGCACAGCAGATGTTTCAGAAGAGGCTGTGGCTTCTACAGAAGAAACCCTTTCTTCTAAAGAAGCTGGTGAGACAGAAGATATGACCCTGACTGAAGATGAAAATCTAACTGATGAACAGAGTGTTTCAGTGGGTTATACTTCAGCAGAAGACGAAGAAGTTACAGATGAGAGCACATCAACAGAAGAAGAGGTTGCTGGAGAGAGTGAGGTTTCAAGCGAAGATAAAGAAGCTGGAGTAAAAGAAACTGAGGCAGTCGGTGAAACAGAAACAGCCCTGCAAGATGAGATAAGAGTAAAAGACGAGGATATTACTGAAGAAATGGTGAATAAATATATTTCTATAGCACAAGAATTATATGACAAGGGTGAATATACAAAGTCTCTAATCTATGCGAATGAGGCTATCAGGATGGCAGATATTTTGCTTGAGAAGGACTACTCAAAGTATTACAGAGTAAGAAAAGGCGATTGTCTATGGAATATTGCAAAGTTCTTTTACAAAAATCCAGTCCTCTGGCCTGTGATTTATAAGGCAAATAAGAATAAGATAAAACACCCTGACCTTATATATCCAAAACAGGTGTTTGAAATTCCACCAAAACCAAAAGATATAAATATAAGAAAACTTTATAAAGAGATTAATTATAAGCCATTATTTAGATAATAAAAGAAGCGGTCGCTTTTGCGACCGCATTTTTTATTTAATCAGAATGGAAGTTCAAAGCTACTTAAAACACTTACTTTCGATGTTTTATCAACACCAATCTCGGTTCTTATGGCGAATGTGTCAAGATAGATTCTAATTCCACCTCCATAGACAATATGAGGTGAGCCAAAGTCCGTAATTTTTTCCCTTGCTTCACCCATTTCAGCAAAAGCAAAGGCTTCAAGTTGGAGGTCATAAAGCAAAAATGGTATCACATCCCAGAATGCCCATCTTACCTCAAGATGTCCATCCCAGACATTATCTCCTATCATTCCAGAAAAGCTTGAGAGGGTTCTCAAGCCGTTCATACTCCTTAGACTGTATTTCTGATAGGGGGGCAATTCTGGATATGAAAATATTGAGTGTAGCCTGATTGCAATAACAACACCCGGAAATATATTCAGATAGGCATTTATTTCATCTTCAAGTGAGAACAGCAAATCTGTATAAAAATTAAAGTAACTTCCAAGCTTTAAACCATTCAGTATAACAGGATATCCCTCTGTAATATCAAAAACCCAGCTGAGAGTAAAGTAATTGAGGTTTTTAAGAGTAACCTGATTTGTGTCCTGTATCCAGAGAAGATTTGCCTGAAGAAATAATTGGTTATCTGGAAAGATGTTATTACCCAACCTGAAATAACCCCTCTGTTTTAATAACTGGGTTTCTTCGTAACTATCATTTACAAACTGGCTGAACAAAAATGACTCACTACCTAAGTAGCATTCATAGAAATAAGTTGAAAAATTAAACATTCTGTCTGTAATCTTTATACTTTTGTGATTAAGCCCAATCTCAAATGCTATCTCCTTTCCCTCTCCCCAGATGTTGTACTTTCCTATGCCGAGATAGTTATTTTTTAGATAAAGCGTATATGGTATCTTTTCAGTAAAGCTTACATTTATATCAACAAGAGTTATATCGTTAGAATTGGTAATAAATTCTACCTTTATATTTCTATACCAGCCTGTCCTTTCAAGCCTTCTTTTGAAGGATTTTAAGGAATTTATTAACGCTTCTTCGGAGAAGTTTCTTCTGTTTTGATATGTATATTCATAGAAGAAGAATAGGATTGTCTCTTTTTTAGAAATATTATTTCCTGAAATGTTTATATTGTTTATTGTCTGGCCAAAGGATTTATTTAAAAGAAAAAAGAAAGCCACAATAAGCCATTTTTTCAACTTTTAATCCCCCGTATTTTTGTTTAGTGTGATTAAAAATTTTTTCTTTCACAAAAAGTATAACTTTTTTTGAGATTATTGTCAAAAAGGTTTGTAACAAAACTTGTTGGAACCTTATAGTACAGGGTTTAAATATAGACTTTAAAGACGAAGCCTTTTGTTAAACACTGGCTTATTGCATAGAGCTGATTTTACGACTGATACTTAATCTTTAAAATCTACCTCAACTTCAAATATCTTCTTCAGCAATAAGATGGCTGATTGTACAGCTTTACTCTCTATCACACTATCTATTATAGCCTTGTCTTTAAGCCTGTTCAAGTCTTTTAGAATATACTTAAACTTCGGAATATAACTTATTAGCTCTTCATCAATGGATTTTACATATTCCTCTATGTTAAATACCTTCCACTCCCCTTTGCCGTGGTAAAATACTATCGGTATTACTGGCTTTATCTCTAAAGAGGCATTTATGTCCCTCTCCCATAAGCTTAAGATATACTTCAAAAGCTGTACTTTTCAGGTAAACTCTTGTGCTCAAAGAGTATATAGATATAGCTTTTAGTATTCTTAAAGCTGCACTCACAAATAATGTCTGAGTAATATTCTTTTAGTTCATTACTCACAAAGCTATCTTTTAGAATGTTTAGAGAATTAAGGTCTATTTTGCTTCTTAAGCCTTCTGGCAGTACAAAATTTATTAACTCTACAAGGTTATTTCTGTCCGAAAAAAATTGGATAAAAAAGTTATTGTGTGGTGTGCCAATAGCCAGAAGCCCACTCTTTTTTTATTTTATTATAATTCAAGAAGATAAAATATATCAAGAGATTTTTGTGATGGGGAGTTTTCTTAGCCGCCTCTCTTCAGCATTTCAGAATAGATAGAATTTTATCGACTTCACAGAAATTATCGAAAAGATAGTCTGGAGAATACTTTGCCAGTTCTTCTTTTTTTTCTTTTCCAGTCGCTACAATGAGAGAAAAAGCCTTATTCTCTTTAGCACATATTATATCCTTGCTGGAATCTCCGATAACCCACACCTTATTAAAATTGTCTACCTTATAGTATTCCTTCATCCTTTTTATGGCAATGGGGAGTAGCTTTGTTCTGTTTCTGCTTTCGTTACCAAAAGCTCCTACTCCATAGGGAAAGAATTCTTCTATCATTGCTATTCTGAGTTTTATATATGCTGATTTGATTAAATTACCGGTGAGAAGTCCTATACACTCACCTTTAAGTCCTTTCAGAATTTCTCTCACGCCTGGGAAAACCAAAAAACTACTTTTATTTGATTCTGCAAGTTTTTCAAATTCGATAAGGTAATTTTCATATAATTGCGGTAGAAGATAGATGATTTCACTTTCTTTTAAATTCATTCTTTCAAGAAAAGAAAAAAGGATATCTTTGTCTGTTCTACCGCTGAAGTCTTCTTTTTCAAGAGAATAAGAACTTCCGAAAGTATTTTTTATTGCAATTTCAAAGGCTAACTTTCCTATGCCACGTGCATAAAGAAGAGTTCCATCTATATCAAATAGATATGCGTTCTTCAAACAGCACCTCTACCAGATTTTGTCTATCGATACGCCGGGGAAAAAGTATTTAAGTATTGTTTTGTAATCCTTTCCTTCCTTAGCCATGCCCTGTGCATCCCATTGTGGCAATCCCACTCCATGTCCAAATCCATAACCCTGAAACAAAATCTCGCCATTTGTTAGAAATATGTTTGCTCTCAAGCTTTTTACATTTGATTCTCCTAATTTGCTTCTTAAATCCTTTCCTGAAATAATATTTGTCTGGTTTTGAACATCAATAATTACCACCTCATCAATTCTCTTTGACCCGGTTCTTTTTATCACCCGCACTTCTGTAATTTCATTTTTAACATTAAAAATTTTAGAAAACTTTTCAGCACTTATAGAATAACTCCACTTATTTTCAGGGTAGGTTGAGGAGTATTTTGACTCAACAGGGACAAGATAAGGCTTTTCATATCCAAAATAAGCCTTTGAAGACTCTGTCATTCCTCCGCTTGAAGAATGAAAAAAGGCAGGTATGATCATTCCTCTGTATTTTAATACCTCACCTGAGGTTTGATTGACTATCTCATTAATTTTTTCAATCTCCATTTCCATTCCTTTATAAACCTGGGATCTTGTGTCAGAGTATACATCAAAGAATTTTTGTTTTCCCCTCGAGTATGAAAACTCGTATAGGGCGAAGGTTCTTGAAACCACAGCCTGTGCTTTTAAAGCCTCTTTTTCCCATGAAGGATAGACCTCTGATGGTACAACAGAGTAAAGGTAGGATTCTATATCCACTATGTTTATGAAATATATTGTTCCATTTGTGTATAGAATTTCAAGGTTACCACGATATTTTTTCCCGTTTATTTCAAAATACTTTTCAGGTGCAATTTCAATTTTTGCAAAGCTTCCATATGGGACATCATTCAAAAGCAATATGCCATCTGAAATTTTTACAAAAATGTTTCCCTGTGCTATTTCTTTCCCTTTTTGATGCATAAGGACAAAATTCCCGGCATCTATTTTCATAGAATTTGCATTTGTTAGTAAAACCCTTAAATAAGGGGCTACCTTTAATGATGGTTTTTCCATTCCACAGGAGAGGAGAGAAACCAGAAAAATTAAAACTACTATTACTTTCATTTTCATAAATTTATAATCGGATTTTTTTCAAAAAATTACATTCATTAAAAAATCTATCTGCTTTTCAAGCTTCTTAACATCAGAATTGTTGAATATTATGAAATCAGCCTTTCCCTTTAAAACATCGAGATACTCCTGAGAAGAAAGCACGTTTTTTATTTTCTCCATTTTCCAGTTTTTTGAACTTAAAGCCCTTTTAATTATCAAATCTTCAGGAGATTCCACCATAATTATGAAATCACATAATTCATCAAGCCCTATTTCAAAAAGCAAGGCTGCATCGAGGATGAAATACTTCTTTTTAGAGGTGCTTATTTTTTCAATCGCCATTTTTTTTATTTCCTGATGAACAATAGAATTAAGAGTATAAAGTTTTTTTCTGTCTGCAAATACAATATTACCGAGTTTCTTTCTGTCAATAAATCCAAAGGTTAAAATCCCTTTTCCAAAATTCTTTATAATGCTTTTTTTCTTTTTTTTAAGTGCAATATGTCCAAGCCTATCGACATTAATATGAGAGAACTTGTATTTTTTACAAAGAATCCTTGATACAGTTGATTTGCCACTCGCAATTTTCCCAAATATTCCCACCACAAACTTATCTTTTCTTTTCATTATCTATAAATTCCCTTCTTATAATCTTTCTTATCTTTCCCAATTTTTTACCTTCATAAAAAAGTTTTATGATTCTTAATACCACGTCATTTCTATGAATGAAATTGCAATCCGAACAATCATAAATTCCTTCGGGTGTCCACCTGCCACTTCCCAGCTTTCCATTGCAGGGATAAAAGGGACAGAAACAGAAAAAACAATTCAATTCAGCCTGTCCATAAGGAATCTTATGACAGGGATAATACTTGCAGTCTTTAAAAGAAAGATGTATGTTTGCAAATTCAAGTTGTTTTGTGAAGTAATCTTTTCCCAGAATTATACTCCCCATGTAGTATTTCACTTGTCCACGATTCTGGACAGCCTCTGCGTATTAAAGCTAATTTATCATAAGTTAAAAGAAATTTTTTTTCAAAAAAAGTCTTTTTAACAAATTTTAACAACTTTTTTTGATTATGATATACAGGAGTAAAGAGTGGTGGTAAAAATAAATTCTTTCACTTTTTTTGGGATGAATGTCATAAAGGCTGAAATAGAGGTTGATATTCAGGTGAAGATGCCGGAATTCGAGATAGTTGGGATGGCGGGGCAATCTGTCAGAGAATCCTGTAAGAGGATAGAGACCGCCATCCAGAATTCCGGGTTTCACTTTCCCGGGAAGAGAATTATTGTAAATCTTGCTCCAGCTGGAATAAAAAAGACTGGAACATTTTTTGATTTCCCCATAGCTATTGGAATACTCTGTGAGAAGTATGAAATGTCAAATTTAGAATATACCGTTATTATTGGAGAACTTTCACTTAATGGAGATCTAAGAAAAATACCCGGTGGATTGCTTATTGCGATGCACGCAAAAAAGCTTGGATTTACTGAAATTCTCTGCCCTGAGGAAAATGGAAAAGAAATGTCGATTGTGAAGGGGATAAACATTGTTCCAATAAAAAATCTCAGGGAGGCTGTGGAGCATCTCTGTGGAATAGCACCCAAGAAGCCATTGCCAAATCTATCGGTTGAAGTTTTCCAAAAAGACCCGGAAGGTTATACAGGCTCTGGTGATATGAGTGAGGTTTGTGGTCAGCTGGTAGCAAAGCGAGGGATAGAAGTGGCCTGTGCCGGTGGACACAATATGTTAATGATTGGTCCACCCGGTACAGGGAAAACAATGCTGGCAAAGAGAATTCCGGGGATACTACCACCTCTAACTCTTGAAGAATCGCTTGAAACCACAATGATATACAGTATTGCCGGAATGATAGACCCTGAAAACCCATTAATCCTTAAACGTCCTTTTAGAAGTCCCCATCATACTTCATCAGACATTTCTATTACAGGTGGGGGGAAGTTTCCAAAACCGGGTGAGGTAAGTCTTTCTCACAACGGAGTTCTTTATCTTGATGAATTTCAGTTGTTTAAAAGCAATGTGTTGCAGGTATTAAGACAGCCGATGGAGGACGGAAAAATTTCAATTTCGAGGGCAGAGGGAATGGTGGAATTTCCTTCAAGATTTATGCTTGTAGCTTCTATGAATCCATCATATAAGAATACAGACATTGATAGATGGGAAGTTGAGGAGATAAAAAGTATGTTAAAAAAAATATCGAGCCCTCTCCTTGACAGAATTGATATGCACATATCTGTTTCAAGAGTCAAGATAAACGAAATAAATAATTCTTTGCCGCAGGAATCCTCTGCTAAGATAAGAGAGAGGATTATTAAAGCCAGAGAATTACAGAGGGAGAGATTCAGGAATTCTAAAATATTTACTAATGCACAGATGTCACATAAAGAGGTAATTGCCTTTTGTGAAATGACCACAGGTGCAAAAAGTCTTCTTGAGGTTATTATGCAGAAGAATTTTCTGAGTATAAGGGCTTATGAAAAAATCCTTAAGGTATCAAGAACAATTGCAGACCTTGAAAACTCGGAGAAGATTCTCGAACATCACGTAACAGAAGCACTTCAATACCGTTGTCTTGACAGGATTCTCTTTAGCAATATTTGAAAATATTAAAAAGCCTTACGTGAGGTTTGGAGGAGCAGAGGTCTTACAGGTTCAAAAAGGAAAAAATTTTTTGAAAAAATTGTTTATTTTTTAGGATTTTTGAAAAAATTTTTGTATATTATATATATCAGCTCATTTTGGATGAAATTTCTTTTTTCCAGACCCGTGTAATAGAGTGGTTTCATAGGGTAAAATGGCAAAAGATAGGGGTTTTCTATCAGACTTATTTTTCTATAATAAAAGTCAATTGCACGGGTTTTGGTTATGACATAATTTTTTACCTTGAAGTTTTTTAATTGATATTTTTGGCTTGTTTTTTACTATAAGGGCTGAGGTTTTCAGTTCGGGTAAGTTTAAATTATTTTTGTTTAATGAGGGATTGATTTGATACCGAGGGATGTAATAGATAGCTTGATAAATAGAGTTTCTATAGTTGATGTTATTGGAAGGGTTACAGAGGTAAAGAAAAGCGGAAGAAATTTTATTGCACTCTGCCCCTTTCACAACGAAAAGACTCCTTCTTTTTCCATAAGTGAAGAGAAGGGGCTTTATCATTGTTTTGGATGTGGGGCTTCTGGAAACACCATAAAGTTCCTGATGGAATACTACAGACTTGACTTTATGGAGGCACTGGAAAAACTTGCCGATATGGCCGGTGTTGATCTCAGCCAGTACAAAAAGCATTTTCAAAGGGAGCAGATTGGAGAGAAAAAGATTCTATATGAGATTCAAAGAGAAGCTCTTACCTACTTTCACAATAAGCTTCTTCAGTCTGATGAGGCTTTAATAGCAAGAAATTACCTTAAAGAAAGAAACATTTCCCACGAAATGATTAAATACTTCAAGCTGGGATATGCGGGGAAGGAAAACAATCTTTATAATTACCTTACTTCTCGTGGATATAAGGGTGAAATGATAATAAAATTGGGGCTCTGTATCAATGGGAATGATGGAATTTACGATAGATTCAGGGATAGATTGCTTTTCCCTATTTTCGACAGGGATGGAAATCCAGTCGGTTTTGGTGGCAGGATACTTGAGGATAGAAAGGATATTGCAAAATATATAAATTCTCCTGATTCTTCTATTTTCCACAAGGGTGAACTTTTGTTTGCCTTTAATTACTCAAAGGATGAAATAGACAAACAAAAGGTTGTATATGTTGTGGAAGGATATATGGATGTTATTGCACTTTTTCAGAATGGAATAAAAAATGTAGTTGCCCCACTTGGTACTTCGATTACAGAAAGCCAGATTTCAATGCTTAAAAGATATTCCGACAGGATAGTTTTCATATTTGATGGGGATGAGGCTGGAATAAAGGCTGCAAACAGAGCTATAGATATCGCTTCAAATATGGGGGTAAAGACTAAAGTGGTCATACTTCCAGATAATATGGATCCTTATGATTTTTCAATGAAATATGGCAGGCTTAATACTCTGCAGTATTTTGAGGAAAAGCAGCTTGAAGCAATTGATTTTAAGCTCAAGTTTTTCAGTAAAAGATTTTCTTTAACTGAAGATAAGGTAAACTTTGCCAGAAGCATTTTTGGTTATGTGAGAAATATCAACAGTGCGATTGAGAGGGAGGAGGCATTAAAAAAGACTGCAGGTGTACTGGGTGAAAGTTTTGAAACAATTTTAATAGAGTATCAAAATTATCTAAAGAAAGAGAATACATTTGGTCGATTAATTGATAACAAAACCACTGTTAATAAAAAGACTGATCTGGAAGTAGAATTCCTTGGAGGTTTGTTAAACTATCCTGATAGAATTAACGAGCTATTTGAGATTGTGTTACCTGAAATGTTTTTTAATGAAAAGGTTAGAAATATTCTGGAAAAAATAAAAGATAATAATGATGAGAGAGAGATAAAAAATTTTATATTTGAACTTGAAGATGGTGAGATTGTAGATGCTGTATCAAGAATGGCACTTGATGAAAAACTTAACTTTGAAACTGTATTGGAAAAAGCATACTCTATAAGGCACAGGGCTATGAAAAAGAAGCTTGGTGAAACAAAGGATATAAAGGAAATAAGCAAAATAAAGGGAGAGTTATTTGAAATAGAAGAAATTTTGCATAGTTTTGCCACTGTTTCAAACCACTAAAATAATGGAGGTTTAAGATATATGTATTATGATCTACTTGAAAATGAGGAAATAAACAATTTGATAAAGCACGGCAAGGAAAAAGGCATTTTAACCTATGAAGAAATTATGGAATTTCTGCCTGAGAGCATTGCTTCTTCGCCAGAAGCTTTAGAAAATGTAATTAAGCTGCTTGAAGAAAATGAAATCACAGTTGAGGATCCATTCCTTGAAGATTTTGAGAACTTTATTGGTGAGGAATTTGACGATATTGATTCAATGATTATTGAGAGTGAGGATGACCAGAGTGATAACCCATTAAGGATTTATTTAAAGAAAATAGGTAAAATTCCACTTCTTATGCAAGATGAGGAAATAGAGATAGCAAAGAAGATAGAGGAAGGGCAGCTTAAAATAAACACTGCAATATATGACTCTGGTTTTTTAATTTCCGAGATAGACGAAATTATTACAGAAATATTACAAGGAAAAGGTAAGCTTTATAATTTCTTTAACTTACCGAAAATATATAACATTTCTGCAAAGGAAAGAAAGGAAAGAATGAAGATTGTTTCAAATGTTGCATCCGTACTGGTTAAGACCAATGAAGAGCTTGCACAGATAAATGAGGCATGGGAAAAGACAACATCTGAAAAGGAAAGACAGAAACTCAAAAAGCATATAAAAGACATAAGATGGGGCTTTGTAGAGGCTATAAAGACCATAGATATAAACCCGAAGATTCTTTTGAATGCTGCAGAAAAGATTTTACAGGTAGGAGAAGAGATTGAGAAGATAATGGAATATTTCAAGAAGGTTGAGATAGCACAGAATTACAGTATTCCACAGCTTATGAAACTTTCAAAGGAGTACCCTGATAATGAATCATTGCAAAATCTTGTAAGTTCAATAAGGACAAAGGAAGAAAAGTTAAAGCAACTTGAGGATATTTATAAAGCCTCAAAGGAAGAGCTATTGCACTGGACACATGAAATTCGTGAGGGAAGACAGGTTGTTGAAGAGAGGAAGAAGGAATTGATACAGGCTAACCTGAGACTTGTTGTTTCAATAGGCAAAAGATATATAAATAGAGGTGTCCATCTGTTTGACCTTATTCAGGAGGGCAATATTGGGCTTATAAGGGCAGTAGAAAAGTTTGAATACAGAAAGGGCTATAAATTTTCTACCTATGCAACATGGTGGATCAGACAGGCCATCACACGTTCGATTTCTGAGCAGTCAAGGACAATCAGGGTGCCAATTCATATGATAGAGCAGATAAACAAGATAAAAAAGGCGGAGCTTGATCTGACACAGGATCTTGGTAGAACACCTTCAATTGAAGAAATCTCCAGAAAGGTGGGGTGGGGGGTCAATAAAGTAAAAAATATTAAAAATGTTGCAAATGATCCTGTTTCACTTGAGACACCGGTCGGGAGGGATGAAGATTCTTCGCTTGGTGATTTCATAGAAGACATAAAGGCTTCAAGTCCAATGCATTCAACAATGAGCAGTATGTTAAAAGAAAAGCTTGCCGAGGTAATAAATGAGCTTCCCTTGAGAGAACAGAAGGTTTTGAGAATGAGATTCGGCCTTGATGATGGTTATGCACACACACTTGAAGAGGTTGGCTATCTCTTTCAGGTTACAAGGGAAAGAATAAGGCAAATAGAAGCCAAGGCTTTAAGAAAACTCCGAAACCCGAAGAGAGTCAAGGAACTGATGGACTTTATCGATTAGAATTAAATTGCTGGTTTCAGGGTTTGTTTATACCGAGTTCTTTCATTCTACGGAGCAGGTTATTGGGCAAAACGCCAAGACTTATAGCCGTTCGTGAGATGTTTCCATTATTAAGCTTAAGCTGTGTGAGTATGTAGGTCTTTTCAAAAAGCTTTTTTGCTTCGGAAAGAGGCATTGTTTTTTCAAATATGGTTTCAGAAGATGATAATCTTGTAGTGCTCACAATACTTTCGACATCTTCTTTTGTAATTGTATTCCCTTCTGAAAGAGCAAAAGTTCTCAGAATGAGATTTTTTAGTTCCCTTATGTTACCCTTAAAGGGCAATTTTGAAATAAAATCTAATGCTTCCTCCTCTATAGTTTTCTCAACGTTGTTTTCAATGCAAACCTGCTTTAAGAAATATTGGGCGAGAACTGGAATATCCTCTCTTCTTTCCCGTAATGGAGGTATTTCTATCACAATAACACCGATTCTGTAAAATAGATCCTCTCTAAATTTCTGGTTTTTCACTTCTTCATTGAGATCCTTATTTGTTGCTGATATGAGTCTGAAATCCACAGGGACTGGTTTTGATCCACCAACCCTGACAACATTTTTGTCTTCAAGCACTCGCAAAAGTTTTGCCTGTTGTGAAAGTGGGAGTTCTCCTATTTCGTCAAGAAAGAGCGTGCTATTGTTTGCAAGCTCAATCTTTCCTTTCTTCTGGGATGATGCTCCTGTAAAAGCTCCCTTTTCATATCCAAAAAACTCACTTTCAAAAAGTGTTTCAGGTATTGCAGCACAGTTAAGCTTGACCATCTCATTCTTTCCTCTTTTTGATTTAAGATGGATGAGATGTGCAATATGCTCCTTTCCCACACCACTTTCGCCATATATTAAAACAGGAAAATCAAGCCTTGCAGCCTTTTCTATCATTTCATTAATCTTTTTTACCTTATCCGAAATGCCAATGAGTTTGTATTTTTCTATCTCCTTTGAGAGCAACTCTCTGAATTTTTTGTGCTCATTAGCATTATTTAATACTATCTTCAGCTTCTGATATGAAATCGGCTTTTCAATAAAATCGTAGGCTCCAAATTTAATGGAAAGCACTGCCTTTTCAATACTTGCATATCCCGAAATCATTATACATTCTATAAAAGGAAAGTTTGATTTTATATATGTTAGCAATTCAATACCATCCTCCTCTCCGAGCATAATGTCGATTATGGCAATTTCGATATCTTCCTTTTCCTCTTCCAGAATCTTTTGTGCCTCTTTCAAAGAAGTTGCTGTAAGAACATGATGTTCGGAAAGAACATCTTTCAGGCTGTTAATCACGTCAATATTATCATCAACCACAAGTATTACCATCTGCTACCTCCATTAAGGGAAAGATTAAATGGAAAGAAGTTCCTTCTCCTTCTTTACTTTCCACAGCAATTCTACCCTTCTGTTCCTGGATAAGACTTTGAACTATTGATAAACCTATACCTATGTTGCCTTTGTTTTTTTTGGTGGAAAAACCGGGAGAAAATATTTTTTCGATATTGCTTTCAGAAATTCCAGGACCATTGTCTTTAATAGTGATTCTTGCCATATCCGATTCTATATTTACGGAAATTCTTACACTTACATCTTCTCCACTCTCAATGGCATTTTTAATAATATTTCTAATTGTTTCCTTGAATAATAATGGATCTATGCATAGATAAACCTGTTTACTACTTTCAAGTGAGACATCTTTAAATTCTGAAGAGAGCTCCTTTAAAATACCAGTCACTTCATACTTTTGCAAAACAGGGTCAGGAAAGTGTGAGAATTCCCGCAATCTGTTAAGAATTTCTTTTATCTCACTTATCTTTGTAAGTATCAGACCCACCTTTTTTTTGTCATTTGTGCCATCAATCAGATATTCTGCATAGGTCTGTATAGGAGAAAGAAGGTTGTTTATCTCATGAACTAAGACCCGCGATATTTCTTTCCAGCCCCTGTATTTCTGAACATTTCCAATCACCTCTTCATATCTCTTCAATTTTTCAAGCATTTCATTAAAAGCCCTGATTAAAACCCTTATTTCTTCTGTTCCCATCTCTTTTATTTTTAAATCTGGAAGACTTTTCTCAAAGTATATTGATTTGACCTGCCTTGATAAAAATGAGATAGGTTTTCTTACTCCATAAGTATAGACTGCAAAAATAATTACTATAATAAAGATGTTCAATAGAAAAGCAAACCATACCTTTCTTGTTGTTTCCACAACCATATTTTCTGAAAAAACCTTAAAAAGTGCAACCCTTTTCTGGAGTTCAATGTTATTTTCAGCAATCTTACCAATTTTCCATAATTCTTTCTCAAGTAACTTCTGGTGATTATAAATCGAAATATAACTTGTATAGATTGAAAGTCCAAGTATAACAACTGTAAGTAAAAAAAGTATCACAAAAAATCTAATCTTCATTTTTCTTCTCTATTGAATAAGTGATCAATATCTTTGGTCTGTTACCCCAGAGTTTCATTAAATCAACGTTCAATTCAGATCTACAGAAAACATCTATTTCCGTCTCAAGTGGTCTTGAGATTAAATTATTTGCATTGCTAAGGACAACAAAATCAAATATTGAAAGCCATTGTTCAAGTTTCTTTTCATCATCAAATTTAATTTTATTGGCTACAAAGAAATCTTTTTGATAATTGATCCTCTTTATACTTTTGTCAGAAAATACTATCTCTTTGTTACATCTTGTTTTCACAAAACATATAAACTCTACCTCAACGCCACTCTTTATAATTTCAGTTATAGAAGAATTTAAAAGATTTGAGAATTTTATCTGTGCCCTGATATTTTCTGGATTTGCGAAATCCCTGTAAACATATATATTGTCAATATTAACCTTTGGATTGTAACTTATAATTCCAAGAACGACAAGTATTATCTTTATAAACTCTGAAAGATTTTTTATTATCTTCATTAAAAACCTCAGGACAATAAAGATTTTATAAAATCTATGTCCTTCTTAAAATCTAAAAGACTATCATTGTGATTTTTAACTGCTTCATTTGTAACAAATGAGTTGTCTGGAATAAATTCTACAAACTTTTTTAGCGGGAATGTCCCCTCTCCATAATGAAGGTGGCTGTCATAAACTCCTTTAAAATCTCCATCTGTAAGATGATACATTAAGGGTTTTAAAGATAGAAAATCTTCTATAAAGGAAAACACCTCTTTTTTGTGCGCATTTGCTGAACATACTGCGTGACCAAAATCGAAGCAAAACTCAACACCTGTTTTATCCATTATCTTTTTTATTTCATCAGGTGTTGAGCCGAGGGAGTAAAGGTTTTCCCCATTACCTAAATATGGCTTATTTTCTATAATCATTCTTGGATCGTATAGCCTTTTTATCTGGCTTATAGTTTCTTTTAATTCTCCATTAACTCCGGGATGAAAGATCACCCTTTCAACATCAAGCAGGTCTGCAAACTTTAATGTCTCAAAAACAAGCCTTTTATTTCGGTCAAATGCCTCTCTTATTGAAAAATTAAGGTTGTGCCCGAAATGAGGAGCATGTATAACAAATGGGATTTTCAACTCTTTCCACAGCCTTGCATAAGTTTCATAGCTATTGGGAACAACATATAGCTCTATATAGTCGTAAGTGCCATCTTCATAAAGCTTTAAAGCTTCTTTGATGTAGTTTTCATTTATTGACCAGAGTTTCAGTCCAATCTTAAACATTTTTATTGCTCCTATGATAAAAGTCAAATTTTATCTACTCCAAAAAAGTATTCAAGCTGCTTTTATAACGAAATTAGAAAAATCTTCAAATATCCAGTTATTTTTCAAAGTATCAAAGATAATCCCAAGTAATTTTCTTGCTGTAGCAACTATGGCTTTACCAGAATTCTTCTTTACTTTCATCTTTGTATAATATGTACGAAGATATTTAGAATATTTTATTGCTATTAATGTACATTGCACCAACGTTGTTCTTCCAATTTTACTCCTATGATAAAAGTCAAATTTTATCTACTCCAAAAAAGTATTCAAGCTGCTTTTATAACGAAATTAGAAAAATCTTCAAATATCCAGTTATTTTTCAAAGTATCAAAGATAATCCCAAGTAATTTTCTTGCTGTAGCAACTATGGCTTTACCAGAATTCTTCTTTACTTTCATCTTTGTATAATATGTACGAAGATATTTAGAATATTTTATTGCTATTAATGTACATTGCACCAACGTTGTTCTTCCAATTTTACTCCCTCTTTTAGTAATACTTCCG
This sequence comes from Brevinematia bacterium, assembly GCA_049968515.1. Lineage (GTDB taxonomy): Bacteria > Spirochaetota > Brevinematia > Brevinematales > JAOACQ01 > JAOACQ01. Next base: position 208 of record JBMFQR010000007.1, on the reverse strand, counting down.
TGCCTTATGCTTTCATTTGAATCGTTTACTCTCGGGACTATCCCAAAATATGCATCAAGTTGCTTTCTACTTTCAAAATTATCAATGTCTCCTATTACACTTAATAGAATTGTTCCACTCGTCTCTCCAATGCCCTTTATACTGGTTATGTTGTCAAAACCCTTTAGATTCTTGCCTTTATCTATTAGAGTTTTTTCAATCTCTTCAA
>JBMFQR010000006.1:0-80239 GCA_049968515.1 Brevinematia bacterium | reverse complement strand
AAAAAAATGAGACAAAAAATTTTTTTTACACCCGATAATATTGGATTAAACTTATAAAAGTCAGAAGAAAAAACCTGATGAAAAATAAAAGTTGATGGGTAATTTTAAAAATTAGATATTGAAAAAGCCTCTTACTTAGGTAGACACATAAACTAACTTTTGCCTTCAAATCATTCAATTTCTACAGCATTTACAGAATATGGTTCAACCGATATCTCAATCCCGCCTTCAGTTATTTCATTCGTAGATGATTTTAAAACAGGCCCTTTTAAGTTAGCAGTGAGACTAACTAAAATGATTTTAGAAGGTTTCTTTTCAGCATTTAAGAGGGAGATTTTTACCCCTTTTGATTTCTCCTTGCTCTGATTAACAATTATAAAGTAGCTTTTTTCATCTTTGCTTGCAAAAACTTTCACCTTTTCATCGGTTGATACACTTGCTATAAGGTTTGTGGCAAAATGGTTTGCATAAAAGTTAAACACCCAGTAGGATGGTCTTGGTTTATAGTTGCCCGGCTCAAAAAGTGAATGTCCTCCATACTCTCCAAAGCAGAAATAATGTGAGTAATCAATACCCTCAACTGCAAGATAGCCAATAACCTCTGCAAGCCACATTGCACCAACCATATCTGCAAGATGTCTCTTGTTTGGAGTATTCCAGTGAATGGCATATTCTGTTAAAGCAAGCTTTATATCTCTTTTATAGCCTTTCTTGTTTATAGAAGGGTCCTTTAACCAACTTCTATACCTTCTTATCTGCTCAACAATACCCGGAGCAGTGGCTAAAGCAACTTCATCATCTGCATCTCCACTGGTGGGATACCAGTGCCAGGCAAGAACATCAACAATATCACCATTTTCCTTGATAAAGGAAAGAATCCATTCATCATTTGGCTGGCTGACCATTGGACCTGCTACTTTTACATCCGGCTTATAAGCCCTCATTGCATTAACCTGCTCTCTGAAAACCTTATTGTAGTACTCCGGTGTCCATTCCGGTGCATTTGCTCTATGGTAAAGGTCTGGCTCATTTCCTATGCTCCACACATCAACCCTTATTCCTACCTTTTCAGCATTTTTAATTGATTGGACGGCTCCCTCGGGTGTTCCTCCGAAAACTCTTGTCTGTACAAAGGTAAAGGGATTCTCAACCATAGACTGCTGTAACAAAAAAAGAGAGAAATCCATTTCTCTATTACAATCCTGTGTATCTCCCATATTACCGGCTGGATACGTAATAGTTGGGATTTTTAATGCAAGTGCCTTATCAACAATCTTCGCTACCTGCATAGAGTTATTAAGGTTCATACCTCTTATGCTTTCTGGTTTTATCATCCCGATATTCTTGCTTACATCAGCATAAATTATTACTTCTTCAGCATCCTGGGTTTTATTAAACTCTGGAAAGGCTGTTTTTTCTGTAATTGTGGTTTTTGTCTCTTTTGTACAGGATAAAATCATTATTCCTATAACCAAAGGCAGAAATTTGTTAAAACTCATTATAACCTCCCGAGTAATAGTATTATTACTCACTATAGTGCATAAATTGTACAATATCTCCATCTAAATGTCAAACTAAAAAATGTATTTGCTACTAAAAATTATTTCCACAATATTTTCACAACATTAAAAGCCTTTTCTTTGCCTTTAAGCTGGACAGCTTCCATAGGCTCAAACTTAAATTCTTCCCTTGAGGTATCCAGAATCTCACGGGATGCAATGATTTCAAATGACCTGGCTATTGAACACAATCTGGAAGCGGTATTAACAGCATCTCCAATGCATGCAAAGTCCATTCTTTCTTTTGTACCAATATTCCCAACGACAACGTCTCCTATATGAACACCAATGCCTATCTCAAACACTGGTTGATTCTTAGTCTTTCTTGAGTTATTCAGTTTTTCTATCTCCTGCATAATTTCAATAGCACATTTAATTGCCTTTTCAGCCCTCTTTTCTCCAGAGAAATGGGTCATAATTTGGTCTCCTACATAATCATCTATATCACCGGAATATTTTTTTATAATTCTTACCTGATGTCTGAAATATTCATTCAGGACATCTATTACCTCAGCCGGATCATATTTTTCAGAAAAGGCTGTGAATCCCCTTATGTCGCTGAATAGAAATGCAAGATTTTTTCTGCCAACAGTTCCAGTATCAATCTCTCTTTCTTTCTTTTTAGAAATCATCGAAATTGTGGACGAAGAAACAAACTTTTCAAGATGATATTTTTCTATGAGTTCATCGATCATAAGCTGGAAAACATCTGATAACCTTCCTATTTCATCATTTTCTTTTATTTTTATTCTGTATTTCAGGTTACCATTAGCAACCTCAAGTGCCCATTTTTCCATAAGCTTTATATTCTTAAGGTTGTGCCCGATAGCAAATGATATTAAAAACACGCTGAAAACATAAATAATTGAAGAGAGAAGGATAAAAAACTTCTGGTTCTTTGCCACCTCCTGCTTTATAACATCCAGATTGAAAACAACACCAATAGTTCCAAGATATTTGAAATCTTCAGCGTACTGTCTTAAAATCTTCATATTCCTGTAAATTTCTTCATCCTTTCTTTTTGCCTCAACAAGGTTGTTGTTTGAGATTGAAATCTCAATCTCTTTGGATAACTTCTGAATCCATTTCGGGTCTAACAAAATCTTATCTTTAACATCTTTTAATTTTCCCTGACTTATAAAAAGCTTTTTATAAAGATCCAGAAAGAGTTCATCAATTGAGTAGGAGTGAATTGTATAATTAGTATTATCAAGAAGATATGTATATCTGAAAAGCAGATTTTTAAATCTCCTTTCTTTTTCTGTGCTATTCATACCCTCTTTGTGAAGCTGCTCTACAACCCTGTCAAAATCCTCATTAACAAGGATCAAATCTCCAGATTTTAAAATTACTGGACAGGTAATGAGTCTGTAATGTCTATATGATATTTTTTTCTTTTCCCTGCCTTCAGAAATCTTCTCCTTTATATCTTTTACCACTAAATTTGTGATTCTCTCTCCCTTTGTTTTAAAATTTACGGAGGAAAACTTTTTTATGTTACCGGGAAAGTTGATTCTAACTTTATCCCTTTCATCAAGAAGAAATACATTAACCACATCGGGATTTAACTCCCTGAACTTGTTGATTTCATTTGAAATAAAGAGATATTTCTCTTTAACCTCATTTTTGGGAAAGTCTGAGTCAACATAATAGAGGTAGACAGAGGCAGGTCCTTCGAGTAACTGGGTTAGCTTTTGAAATCTCTGTCCTCTTTCTTTTGTAATGAGAGAATTCTGTATAAAGTAGATGAAAATTATGAACAGAAAGCTTGTAATCAAAACGACAATGCTCAGAATAAGAATGGATTTTAAACGTAATCCGAGAAAAACCTTTCTAATCTTTTCTTTTCTGGCTTTCCTAAAAAATCTTTGAAAAATTTTGAGGAAATTTCTAATTAGATTCACTTCATCCTCCATTTTTAATTTCAGGATTATTATAAATTATGGGAGATAAATGTCAATTTTTTATAAAAATAAAAAAAAGCGGCCTTTCGACCGCTTTTTCTTCATCCCGCCTTTACCTCAATCTTTCTGGGCTTTGCAATTTCAGACTTTTCAAGCTCAATTCTTAAAACACCATTTTCATATTTTGCCTTTATTTTGTCCTTGTTTACCTTATTACCAATATTGAATTCTCTTTTGTAGTCACCAAGATTGAATTCTACCGATACTGGCTTCCATTCCTTATCAACCTCAAGTGCCTTTGCACTGACCCTTAAAACCTCATCCTCTGCAACAACCTCAATGGTATCCTTATTAACACCTGGCAAGTCCATCAAAATCAAATACATATCATCAGATTCATAAATATCTACTGGTGGAACGATGTAGTTTCTCTCCGTCATAATAACCTCCTTTTCAAGAAATTAATCCACTTTGACAGAAACCTTTTTGGGTTTTGCCTCTTCCTTTCTCGGAATGAAAACCATAAGTAAGCCATTTATAAGCTTTGCCTCTATACCGTCAACCTTTGCATCATCAGAGAGTCTGAAGCTCCTCGTGAAATCAATATCATATCTCTCATTTCTTATGGGTCTTAAACCCTCTTCTTTTTTGATTTTTCTCTTTACATTTACAGTGAGGATTCCGTTCGATACTTTTACGGAAATGTCATTTATAGAAACATCTGGGGCAAGAAATTGTATGATATAGCCATCCTTTCCTTCGTAAATATTTGATAGATCAATAGAATATGACCTTTCCTCGCTTCTCAAAAAGCTTTTCCACAATTCATCCATTGTTGTTCTCATTCTTTCAATTTCATAAAATGGATTAAACAGCATAACCTCCTCCTCATTAATAAAATATTAAGGGTTCTGGTTGGTAAACAACCAGAACCTTACTCTTATACGACCTTTACTTCTATCTTCTTTGTTTCTGCGGCTTTGGATTTTGGAATATTGATGGTCAATACTCCCTTCTTGTACTCAGCACTCACCTTGTCTGACTCAATACCTTCAGGTAAGGTTATTGATCTGCAGAATGAACCATAGCTTCTCTCAATTCTGTGATAATTCTTTTCCTTTACCTCTTTTTCTTCCTCTTTCTTACCGCTTATTGTAAGGACATTGCCCTCCAGTTCAACAGAGAGGTCCTTTTCATTGATACCCGGTACATCTGCCTTTACAACAATCTGATTATCCTTCTCATAAACATCAACTCTCGGTTCAAAATCACTCTTCACAAGCTCTGTGGTAAAGAAGTCATCATCGAAGAAGCTTCTCACAAATTCGGAAAAGGTGTCCCTGAAACTCTTTTCAAGCAGGCTGAATCTTGGAGATTCTCTTTTTATTAGTTTCATAACCCACCTCCTTAATTTTAGTTTTCACATAATTACTTGCAAATTTTGTGCCAGAATGTGAAAAGGGGCATAGCCTGCTTGCAGGACAAAGCATTGTTCTATCCTATAAGGAGGCTATGCCCCTTTTCTACAACCTTAATTATCTATTCAGGAAAGTCATAGATATGTCAATAATATACACTTATGTATCAAAATGATACAGGAATTTTTATCTCGGGTTGATCAAAACCTCTTCAAGCTCTCTTTTGGGAACATGATGGGTCATTCCAGAACGCCAGTATTTTATATCGTTGTCTTTAACCTTTTCAATTATAACCTTTTCTCTGGGTTTACCAAGTGCTATGACAAGAAGTATCTCGTAGTTCTCATTCTCTGGAATTATCTCCTTTAGAACATCTCGTTTGATCGTGGCAATAATACATCCTCCCAGTCCCCTTTCAACAGCAGAAAGAAGTATTGTCTGTGCTGAAATTCCAGCATCCACCATAAAGTTGTCTGAGATTCTCCTATCACCGAAAATGACAATGTAACCAGATGGTCTATCCTCAGGGTCAATCTCAATGCCGCCGGGCTTGAGGTATCCAGCCCAGCTCAAGGTCTTGAAAATCTTTTCGTTGGTCTCCTCATCACAGGAAATAAAATATTTGAGAGGTTGTAGATTCCTCGCGGAAGGTGTGAGCCTCGCTATATCAACAAGTTCAACAAGCAGCTTTTTTGGAATTCTGTGGTTGTGAAAAAACCTTCTGTAGCTTCTGTTTTTTTTAACAAGCTTCTTTAGTGACATAGATATCCTCCTGTGTCATATCAAACTTTCCCAAACCGGACAATTTTTAAAGCAAGGACTATTGCCATCATTGAGACAATCAGTTAAAGATAGCAACTCATTTCAAAATTCTCTTTACTATTCCATTTACCCTTGTAAACAAATTATTAAGAATAACAGCATCATTTTTGTCTGGTTTTATTCTAAAAAGAAGTTTTTTTAGATAATTCTTCAATCTTGTTTCCGGAGTATTTTTAAAGTAGTTTAATTCATTAAGGAATGAAATTATTTTGTTTAAAATCTCTTCCACCTCTTTTCTTTCAGCAAGATTTGAATTCTCCGTTGTTTTATTGTAAAGAATATTCTTATAAATTTCATAAGAGATAATTCCTACAGACTGGGCAAGATTTATTGATGGAAATTTTATGGATGCAGGTATATAACATATCAAATCACACAAATCAATATCTTCACTTTTTAACCCATACTTTTCATTTCCAAAGATCAGACTGACCCTTTTATCCTTATAATCCTTCAAAAACTCACCAATCTCATAGGAAATTAAATCCTTTTTTCTGAATTGTCCAATTCTTTTTGTAAAAGCGATAGAAATATCTGAACCTGAAAGATAATCATAAAGTCTGTCATAAACTAACGCATTTTTTAGTATTTCTTTTGCATGAACAGCATAGTTTAAAGAATTTTCTGAAAGATGATTGGCTTTTGGAGCAATAAGGATGAGTCTGTCTAGGGAAAAGTTCATAATGATTCGTGCAATTGAGCCAATATTTTCTTCTCCCTCTGCTTCTACAAGAACAATATCAAACATAAAGCTTCATTTTCTCAATCTCATTAAAAGTGCTCTTTCCTTTTTCAAAAGCTCCGCAAGCTTTTCAACAGTGGAAATATTCCCCCTCGAAGATATAAGGAATAACAACTCCTTTAGGCTATGATCACTTAATGCCAGTCTTGAAGTATCAAATTCCTTCCTTTCCTTTTGCTGAGAGGTGTCCTGCTTTAACTGTTCTTTCTTTAAAGCTTCCTTTTGAAGTCTTATCTCTTCTTTCAGTCTTTCTTTACTCTGAACAATGGTTTGAAATTCAATTCCGGGGTCAACTCCATTTGCAATCCTCATAAATTCCCTCCTTGGAATTTATACTAACTTTATAATTAATTTTCTATCTATAATATCGAAAGAAAATAAAAATTTCTTAATTTTTGACCAAAAATTTTTCTGACTTTCTTATCAGATAAGGCAGATCAATTTTGTTTAGATAGCAGAATATCAGAAAAGATTTTAGAAAACTTATAAAACTTTTCTCATCCTTCATAGAAATAGCTTTTTTGAAATCCTCTGACAGGTTCTTCTCATCTATTTCTTCAAATTTCTCTCCATTTCTTGAAAGTTTATCCATTATCTTAAAAAACCTGTGAATTTCCGGTAGCCTTTTTGGGATAGCTTCATATATTGTCTTCCTGCTCTTTTTCTCCCTTGATTTAATCGATTCCCAGTTCCTTAAAATATTTTTTATGTCCTTTTCCTTCAGATCCCCAAAAACATGCGGGTGTCTCCTTATTAATTTTTCATTTACCCCATCTATAACATCATCAAGAGAAAATCTTTTCTCCTGTGTGCCAATGTATGCGATGAATAATGAGAGAAAAATCAGATCACCGAGCTCTTCTCTTAAATTTTCAGAATTACCCTCGTCAATTGAATCGACAAGCTCATAGGTTTCTTCTATCAGGGAATTTGTTAGAGTTTCTATTGTCTGTGCTTTATCCCAGCTACATCCATTTTCTCCTCTCAATGTTTTTATGATTTCAAGTAATTTCTCCAGTTTCTCCATAGTTATTTCCTTTCTTGTTTTAAAATTATATCTTTTAACTTTCCTCTGAATTCTTCGTTGACTTTATGAAGTATCCCGTTTATATAATAGGGGGCATTGTCCTCGGAATAGAGAGTTGCAAGTCTGTTTGCCTCGGAAATAATAGCCTCTGATGGAATATCATAAAGATAAACAATTGAGTATATTGAAATTCTTAATATCGCCTTATCAATCTCCCTAACTCTCTCAAAACTCCATTTTACAAGGTGTTTCTTAATAATCTCGTCAATTTTATCAATATTTGAAATTACTCCTTTTAATAAATCACACGCCAGCCCATATACAATCTTTTTTTCGGAATCTTCTACAAAAAAAGGCAGTTCTTCCATTTCAAAAGCGCACATATCTTCATACCACTTGAAATCAACAAGATAAGAAATATCAACATTTCTCAACTGATAAATATAAAGAGCGATCAGGGATAGTTCTCTGGCTTTCTGTCTTGGTTTTATACTTTCAACTTCCATTACTTTCCTATCTCGGAATAAAGGTTGGCCATCTCAACTGCTGTCATCATTGCATCATAGCCTTTATTACCACTCTTTGTCCCGGCTCTCTGGATAGCCTGATCTACATCATCGGCTGTTATCAGCCCGTAAATCACTGGAACCCTGCCCATTGCAGAAAGTTCCATAATTGCCTTTGAAGAATTGGACGCTACATATTCAAAGTGAGGGGTGTCTCCCCTGATTATAACCCCGAGGCAGATGATTGCATCATATTCACCCTTTTCAATCAGCCTTCTGACAACACCCGGCGCTTCATAACTGCCCGGAACTTTAAAGATATCAAGCTTATCAGGATCTCCATTGAGCTGAACAAAGGCATTTTTAGCACCATCTATAAGTTTATCACCAACAAAGGAGTTGAATTTGCTGTAAACGATAGCAATTTTAAGCCCCTTAGCACTTAATTTACCTTCGTATAAACTCATTGTACTCTCCTTGCAATTTATCATCATAGAGCACAATATTTAGCTCGTTTTTTTCTATTTTTTCGATGATATAATTTCTCATAACCTCATAAACCTTTTTTTCCCTCAACTGTGCTTCAATAACTGCCCTGACTTTTTCAAGAGGAATCGGCTTTTCAAGCTCTCTATCAATAAGTTTTAAAATGAAATAGTAATCCTTCTCTGAATTTCTGAATCTTGTTTTTTCCGGTCCTATTAGAAAACCCGGCTTGACAATCAGATTCCCTTTTGGGGTAGGGATTGGTTTTGTTGTTAAAGAAAAGGCCAGTAACTCTTCGGGATAACCCTGTTGATAGAGATCAAAGACAAACCTAAGTCCCGTTCTTCCAGAATAGCTTTCGTAATTCAAAATCTTCTTATACTTCAACAAAAGATCAGAAATATCATCCGATTTCTTTAGCCTTAAAGCTATCTCATCAAGTGCCTTTTCAAACCTTTCAAGTTCTTCCAGCGAAAGATTTTCCGGCTTCTTACATACTACAAGCACTATATCAATTTTGGGATGCTCATAGAAAGCCTTCTGGTTCTCTCTGTAAAAGTTTGAGATTTCTGCTTCGTCAATCTTCTGATTTGCTTTCTCTTTTAGCCTTGTATCATAGAAAATTAAGGCTCTTGTCATCTGACCCTTTTTAAGCTGAAGTCTCATCTCATCAGCAAAATCATTTATAAGCTTTGCCCTTTGTAAAAGCATTTCATTTGTCATATCCTCAGTGTTTGTCATATTTTCTATCATCTTGTCAATCTCATCCTTTGGAAGGATAATCTTTTTATTATCCTTTACTATCTGTTCAAGCGAGTATACAAACAACAATTCCTTGAATGGCTCAACCTTATTTGATGGATTAGATGATGCTGCTCTCATAAACTTTTCCATCATCTCTATATCATAGCTCGTAATGGGAAAATCTCCCACAACAGCAACAACCCTATTCACAGGTAATGAAAAAAGATTTCCTACAGAATAGAACAATAGAGCAACAAAAATAAGCCTAAATATCTTCATCTGTACTCCTCAAAATTTAAATTTTCGTCTGTCTCAAGCTTCATAAGCAGGTAGTTCATACTATCCAGAAGTGCTTTCCAGCTCGCCTCAATGATATTTCCAGATACACCAACAGTACCCCACTCTATACCATCATATCTGAATGAAACAAGAACCCTTGTGATTGCAGCAGTCCCAGCCTTGGGGTTTAAAATTCTTACCTTGTAGTCTAAAAGCTTCACCCCCTTAACTGCCGGGTAAAATACCGAGAGTGCATTTCTTAAAGCAATATCTAAAGCATTGACAGGACCATCTCCCTCTGCAACGGTAAGCTGTTCAAGTTCACCAACCTTGACTTTTACAGTCGCTTCTATGACATTCCTCTCTCCGGAATAGTAAATAAGGGTCTTGAATGATTCAATGCTAAACTTTTCTTTAAACTGTCCACATATATTCTTTACCAGAAGCTCAAAGCTTGCATCGGCACCTTCAAACTCATATCCCAGATTTTCAAGCTCCTTTATTTTTTCAACCACAACCGGCACAAAACTTTTCGGGATATCTATGCCCATTTCCTTTGCCTTTTCAATGATGTTGGACTTTCCAGCTTGTTCTGAAATCAGAATCCTTCTTTTATTTCCAACACTTTCAGGAGGCACATGCTCATAGGTTCTTGGGTTTTTCTCAACTGCGTTTGCATGAACACCAGCCTTATGAGTGAAAGCACTAAGCCCTGTATATGGCTGACGGTTATCCGGGGTGAGATTGGCAAGTTCATAAACATAATGGGAAATTTCTGTCAACCTTTTTAACTCCTTCTCTCCAATTTTCTCAAACACACATCCCATCTTAAAGTAGAGATTAGGAATTATTGAACAAAGATTTGCATTTCCGCATCTTTCTCCTATACCATTTATGGTTCCCTGAACCTGCAAAGCCCCAGATCTAACTGCCTCAATGCTATTTGCCACACCGCATTCGCTATCATTGTGTGCATGGATACCGAGAGGTGTTTTCACCTCACCTGAAATCTTCGCTATAATCTCCCTTATTTTTTCAGGTATCATTCCACCATTTGTATCGGCAAGAACAAGCCAATCTGCTCCAGCCTTCTCTGCGGTCTGCAAAACTTTAAGGGCATATTCTGGATTGTCTATAAAACCATCAAAAAAATGCTCAGCATCAAAAATGACCTCTTTTTTGTGGTCCTTGAGAAATGCAATTGATTCATAAATCAAAAGTAGATTCTCATCGAGAGGAATTCTGAAAACATCCTTTACATGAAGATCCCAGCTCTTTCCAAATATTGTAACGACTGGAGTCTTTGCATTTATCAACTCTTTAAGATTGTGATCTTCTGTTACCTTGTTTTTTGCATGTCTGGTACTTCCAAAGGCAGCGACCTTTGCATGCTTTAGCTCTACTTTTTGAATCTCCTCGAAAAAGCTTTTGTCTTTCGGTAATGCACCCGGCCAGCCACATTCGATATAGTCAATACCAAAACTATCAAGCTTTTTTGCAATATTTATCATATCAATCAGAGAAAAATTAACTCCCTCTGCCTGTTTCCCATCCCTTAGGGTTGTGTCATAAATAAGTATCTTCTTTTTTTCCATTATGAAGCTCCCACAACAATTATAATTAGAATAAAATCTCAAGTCAAATTTTATTTTAATATTAATTTCCCACACTTTTTCATATGGGGAATTAATATGACATTTTAATTTTATTGAAACATACAGAATATCAAAAATTTGAGATTTATTTATCTCTTCTTTAAAATAATAAACGATGTTGAAAGATATAAGAGTTGAAGAGTATATTGGTGTGATAAGACTTTTTGTTTACTGAAATTGCATCCAGGAGTGAGATATTTTTCGCTTCGCTCAGAATGACAGCCCAGTACTTAATGATTGAAAAAGTTAATTTTTCTCAAAAGGAGGGAGAAATGTTTAGAGTACTTCTTTTCTTAGTTTTTCTGGCTGGCAATCTAATCTTTTCTCTCGATAAACCCATTATAATTGTAAGCATACTTCCACAGCATGAGTTTGTGACAAGAATCTCCGGAGAAAAGGTTAAAGTGGTAACACTTGCTGGAGTGGGTGCTTCGCCCCATGACTATGAGCCTTCTCCTTTACAAATGGCAGAGATTGGCAAAGCAAGTGCTTATTTCACAATCAATGTTGAATTTGAAAGAGGTATTCTACCTAAGATAAAATCCTTATATCCATCTCTAAGAATATATGACACAGCAAAAAACGTAGAGTATAGAAATATTGAATCGCATTCCGATGAAAAAGAGAACCATAAAAAAGAAATCATTGACCCACACATATGGCTCGGATATAAGCAGGTAAAGACAATGCTTTCTAATATTCTTGAGGCTTTAATTGAGATAACTCCTGAAAATGCTTCATTTTACAGGAAGAATTATAAGGCTTATATTTCGGAGATTGACAGGACATTTTCAGCTCTAAGCAATAAACTTTCTCCACATAGAGGGAAAACCATATTTGTCTTTCATCCAGCCTTTGGGTATCTTTTTGACAGCTTTGGCTTAAAACAGGAAAGTATTGAGCTCGGGGGTAAAGAGCCCTCACAGAAGCATATTGTAGAGATTGTCAAAAAGGCAAAAAAAGAAAATGTAAAGATAATCTTTGTCCAAAAACAATTCTCAAAGATAGCGGCAGAAAAGATTGCAAAGGCAATAGATGGAAAGATTGTAGAGATAGATCCCCTTGCACAAAACTGGCTCGAAAATATAAACTATATTGGAAATACAATATCAGAGGCATTAAAATGAAAGAAAACCAAGACCACAGGGTGGCAATAAGGTTTACAGAGGTTTATTTTTCTTACGGAAATTTTGAGGTTTTAAATAATGTATCTTTTCACATTCATGAGGGTGAATTTGTCTCAATCGTCGGGCCAAACGGGATGGGAAAGACAACAATTCTTAAGCTTATGTTGGGGCTCCTTACACCAACCAGAGGAAGAATAGAGATATTCGGAAAAGAGCCAAAATATAACCTGATAAAAACTGGCTATATTCCACAGAATATTAATGCAGAGCAGAACTTCCCTATAACCGTTGAGGAGGTAATAAAAACCGGCCTTTTAAGAGGCTTTTCTCCGGTTAAAAGTGATTTAAAATGGCTCGATGAGGCACTCGAATTACTTGATATAAAAGACTTAAGGAAAAGGCAGTATTCTTCTCTCTCGGGAGGACAGAAAAGAAGAGTTCTTCTTGCTCGTGCACTTGTTTCAAAACCGGAGATTCTCTTTCTTGATGAACCAACCGCAAACATTGATGTGGAAAGTGAAAAGAAACTTTTTGACGTACTCGCACATCTAAAAAAGAAAACCACAATACTTATCGTTACTCACGACACTGAGTTTGTATCCGGTTTAACAGATGTTGTCTTATGCATTTCTAAAAAACATTATCTTGTCAGGCATGCTGTTGAGCCTGTCCCAAGCAGAATCTCTGATCTATACAGCGGAGAGGTTTTAAGAGTTCTTCATAATACAGATTTGCCAGATGATTTCAATTGTTGCAAGAATTTAAGGAGAGAGTGAATGGACTTAATCTCTGTACTTTTTGATCCATCAATGCCATTTATCAGAAATGCTTTTATAGCAAGTCTTCTATCAAGTGTGCTTTTTGGGGTGATTGGTTCTATTGTTTCTGTAAAAAAGATTACCGGACTTGCAGGTGCAATTTCCCACTCGGTTTTAGGGGGGATTGGTCTGGCACTTTTTCTCTCGGGAAACAAAATAATCCCTTATTTTCCACCTTCACTTGGAGCAGTAATTTTTGCCATACTTACAGCAATAACAATAGCAATTATTTCTCTTAAAGCAAAGCAAAGGGAAGACACATTGATAAACGCTCTATGGGCAATAGGAATGAGCCTCGGAATAATTTTTATTGCGAAAACACCAGAATATGTTGATCCAATGAGTTATCTCTTCGGAAACATTCTTCTTGTTTCAAAAGAAAACCTTATATTGCTTGCCTCTCTCGACATTGTCGTTCTTCTACTTGTCTTTATGTTCTACCGGCAGATTGAGGCTTCTATTTTTGATGAGGAATTTGCCAGGGCTCGTGGCATTAATACAGATCTAATCTTTGTTGTCCTGCTAATCTTAACTGCAGTATCTGTTGTATTGCTCCAGACATTTGTTGGTATAGTAATGGTTATAGCAATGCTTACTTTACCTGCGGGCACCTCGGTTTATTTTTCAAAGAATCTTGCAACCATGATGATTCTTTCGTCAATCTTATCTGCTCTCTTTTCATTTGCAGGTCTCTTTTTGAGCTGGCAGTTTAATCTGCCCGCCGGTGCAATGATAGTAATGGTGTCCGGAGGAGTTTTTTTAATCTGCTCATTTTTGAACTTCAGGTAATGTAAAGAATTATTTTCTCATTATCTCATTTTTAAGCATAATCGGGATTGTCATAAAAATAAATTTCTGGACATTTTTAGTCTGGATAAATTTTGACAAAATAAATGTGATTTATTAAATTAAATTATAATCTAAATGGAGGGTATGTTCAATGAAAGCAAAGAATATTAAGATTTTTGTGATTTCGTTTTTTGCTTTAGTGGGAGTGCTTACATTTTTAACCTGCAGTGGGAATATATTCAGCAAAAATCTTGATTATGAGACAAAAAACAAACTTGTAGAATCAACACCCGAACTTGACACAGCTTTAAAACTACAGACTGTATACAGAAACATTGCAAAGTCTGTAATGCCAGCTGTTGTTAACATACAGGTTGAAGGAGAGCAGGTTATAAAAAATCCTTATAGTGATTTCTTTAATGATCCATTCTTCAGAAAGTTCTTTGGTGATGATTTTATGGGGCCAAAGGAATTCAAAAGGAAGCTACAGGCTACAGGCTCAGGCTTCATAATAACAAAGGACGGTTATCTCTTTTCAAATTATCACGTTGTTAAAGATGCAAAGAAGATTATGGTCTTTCTTTCTGACAACAGAAAATTTGAAGCGAAGGTTATTGGATACGACGCAGAAACAGATGTGGCACTCTTAAAGATTGATGGAAAAGATTTGCCTGTTGCACCATTGGGTAATTCTGATGAACTTGAGGTTGGAGATTTTGTCGTAGCAATAGGGAATCCTTTTAATCTTAGCTGGACATATACAACTGGTATAGTCAGTGCAATAGGCAGAAAAGGTATGGTCTCTGGCTTCCAGAGATTTATACAGACAGATGCTGCTGTAAATCCCGGAAATTCTGGAGGTCCTCTGTTAAACATCAAGGGGCAGGTTGTAGGGATTAATGCTGCAATCCAGAGCCAGACTGGAGGCTACCAGGGAATAAGCTTCGCTATTCCCATTAACATTGCAAAACAGGTGGCAACACAGCTTATGACCCATGGTAGTGTGGAGAGAGGCTTCATCGGTATAAACATTATGCCAGTTGATGATGTGACAAGAAAGGCTTTAGGACTAGATTCCGATGAGGGTGTTATGGTCGCAAGTGTAGAGCCAAAGGGACCTGCAGATAAAGCTGGAATGAGAAAGGGCGATATTGTAACAAAGGTTGATGGTAAAAAAGTTGGGACACCAGAGGATCTTATTTACGAGATAGGAAATAAATCACCAGGTTCTATCGTTAAGATAGAAGTTATGAGAAATAAGAAGAGGATGGAGTTTGATGTAAAACTCAAAGAGAGACCTTCACAGCTTACTGCAAAGGAAGAAAAAAAATCTTCGGAAGAAGGGAAAGTCACAAGTGTAGATTTTCTTGGAGCAAAGTTTTCCGATGCCAGCAAGGAAATGCTTGAGGAGAACTCCGTTGAATTTGGAGTGGTTATAGATTCTATTGGAGAAAATAGTCCCCTCTATGGAGAACTGGAGCCGGGTCTAATTGTTGTTGGGATTAACGATACAGAAATAAGGAATATAAACGACCTCAAGAGATTTGCAGAAAAAAACAAAAATGAGAAAAGATTTGTTTTCCTCATTGCGAGAAATGGAATGCTCTTCTATAAAGGAATTGAAAGATAGCAAACTTTGACTTATGGGCTGGGCTTTCCAAAAAGTCAGTTTCTTAGATTTTGGGAAGCTCTGCCCTGAATTTTTGTAAAAAAACTTATAAAGAAAAAATAATTTTTACTGCTCCATTTTTTGACAACCCTCAACAGTTATAGTAGAATTTTCTACTAAAAATCTGAAAGGGAGTTGACAAATGAGAAAGTTTTTTCTTCTAATCTTTCTTATTCTCTTTTCTTTATCTGCTTACTCAAAAGAATCTAATTTTGGCATAGGATTAATTGCTGGAGAACCCACCGGAATAAGCATGAAATACTGGATTGACAAAAATTCGGGTATTGATATTGCGCTTGCGTGGTCATTTGAAAGAGAGGCTTCATTCAGAGTTCATATAGATTATCTGTGGCATTTTAGAGAGGTTTTTAAAGGTGAATTTAAAGACTTTTATCCCTATGTAGGAGGCGGTGCCCTTGTAAATATCTCTGAAAGGTTCCGTGCTGGAATCAGAGTACCGGTTGGAGCTGGATATCTTTTCAGGTCAATAAATCTTGAGGTTTTTCTTGAAGTGGTTCCAGTGGTAAATGTTTTTCCTGCAACCACACTGGCTGGAAATGCTGGAATTGGAGTAAGATATTATTTCTAAATGTCAGGGGGAAGGTATCTTTGATGTAAACTCAATAACTCTATTATGTATATGAACATTTGAAGCTACAATGGTCTTCTGGTAGATATCATATTCCTCACCATAGTAGTTTGTAACCTTTCCGCCAGCTTCTTTAACGAGGAGTACACCAGCCGCAGTATCCCATGGTTTTAGATTCTCTTCGTAAAATGCCTCAAAGCTTCCCTTTGCTACATATGCCAGATCTATAGCTGCTGATCCGAGCCTTCTAAAACCTGTAAAATTTCTGTTAATCTCATCGATCGGTTGTGTGAGATAATTTATTCTCCCCTCTCTTTCATAGGGAAAACCAGTCACAATAAGCGATCTGGCAGGGTCTCTCTCATCAGAAACAGCAAGCCTTTTCTTTTCGAATTTAGCTGAGGAAAGAAAAGCTCCTTCTCCTTTGACGGCAGTGAACATTTCCTTCAGAATGGGATTATAAACCACTCCAAGCACAATATCTTTTTCAATCTCAAGTGCAATTGATATTGCAACAAAAGGAATCTGATGGGTAAAATTCACAGTGCCATCGATTGGATCTATAATCCAGATAAACTCACTTTTCTCCCTCGATGAATACTTTTCCTCAGCAAGAATGGAGTGATTTTTAAACCGGCTGAGAATTATATCGACAACCCTTTTTTCTGATGCCACATCAAATTCTGTGACAGGGTTTGCAAAGCTTTTGTACTTTATATCCTTTATGGAATAAAACCCCTCTTCAATTATCTTACCAGCCTTTATGGCTGCCTCAATCGCCACATTTAGATATTTTTCAAACATAATGCCCACCTAATTTATTGGACTGCTACAGGCAATTCAGTATAATTACTTATACCTACTTAAACAATAGCTCCATAAGCTCTCTGCCTTTAAGACCTGTATACCTTCCGGAAAGGCAGTTTTTCTCACTATAAGATTTTATATTTTCGTCGGCTTCTATCCCTTTGCCACAGAGCATAAAAGGAACAGGATCCCGTGTGTGTTTTCTAAGCTTTACAGGCACTGGGTGATCCGGAAGAATCATTATTCTTAAAGGCTCACCAACGCCTTTTTCATACTCTGTTAAAAATGTGTTTATAAGCCTTCTATCTGCTTCCTCAATCGCTTTTATTTTCAGACCTAAATCCCCTAAATGCCCACATTCATCTATAGCTTCAAGATGGATATAGACAAAATCATTCCTCTGTAGCAACTCTACAGCGGCTTTAGCCTTGTTTTCGTAGTTTGTGTCAATAAAGCCAGTTGCCCCTTCTGGCTTGCAAACCTCCATTTCACCGAGTCTTCCAATTCCAAGAATAACATCCACTGCCGAAATAATAGCTCCCTTTTTACCATACATGCTTTCAAAGGAGGGCATATCTGGCTTTTTACCACCAGACCATGGCCATATAAGGTTTGCGGGATATTTGTTTTCATCTATTCTTTTTAAGTTTACCGGGTGTTTTAAAAGAATTTCTCTGGATTTGTAAATAAGCTCAAGTAAAACCTCTTCTGTCAATTTTGCATCCGGATTTTTTGCCCGTGGCAAAATCTTTTTCCATTCGAGGCCATGAGAGGAATCAGGCTTTTCATACTCTATATCAGGTGAAAATTCCTCTCCCTTCAAATGTAAGAGGTGTCTGTAGCTTACTCCATTGTAAAAGATTATCTTTTCACTACCGAACCTTTCGTTTATGGTTTCTATGAGAATTCTGGCTTCTTCGTTTGAAATATGTCCTGCTGAATAATCAAGCAATATTCCATCTCTTTCTGTTATAAGGTTTACCCTGAAAGCCACGGTTTTTTCATCCATTGACAGTCCAGCCCCATATGTCTCAATAGCTCCCCTGCCGGTATAGCAGCTTTTCAAATCCCAGCCAAGTACTGAAAGGTTGGCCACATCTGATGAAGTAGGAAATCCTTCTGGAAGACTGATAAATGTGCCAAAGGTGGCATTTTTAGCAAGACTATCAATTACTGGGGTATTTGCAAACTCAAGTGGAGTCTTATTTCCGAGTTCTTCAAGGGGATAATCAGCCATTCCATCAAGCAGAAATACAACATATTTCATTGCAATTCTCCAGTATCAGTTTGTCTTCTTTTTTTCAAGAAAAATCTCAAAATAATAAACAACATACATTATCCCCGACGTAAAAAGCAAAAATGAGGAGATAAATGTCCCATAGTATCTTAATATTTCAAGAGCATTTATTATGAAACCATCCTGTTTAAAAACATCAGCATATCTTAAAGGATAGATAGAAAGAACAACACCAAGGACAGCCGTTGTTAGCTTGCCCGCAAAGATGGGAAGCAAAATCTTACCGCGGACATTTATTGCATACATTGCCCCAAGTGATATTGTCAAGTCTCTCAGTAGAATTAAAATAAAAAAATAGAATGGCAACTTTTTGTTTATATACAGAACTGCCGAAACAGTAATGGCAAGAAGCTTATCCCCAACTGGATCAAGAATCCTTCCTATGCTACTATTCATTTTAAATCTTCTTGCAAAAAATCCGTCCAGAAAATCTGTCAGATATGCAATTGAAATGAGAAAAAATGAAATAAGATTTGATTGCGGTGTGTTCATTCGTAGCTGGTTAACTATTGGAATTATTAAAATTATTCTTGTTATTGAAAGAATGTTTGGTATAGTCCAGAATTTTTCCATAATTTACTCCTGACGCTCGGTTTTTACCTGCCCGACATTAAAAATCAGTCTGAAGGAACTAAAAACAGTCCCGTCCATACTGATTGTTTGAGAAAACACTTCAGGGAAAACAGGGATATACGTCTTATCCGTTGTTGACTGGAAGAAATCAGCATAAACCTCTGGAAATGAGGTAAGTTTTTTGTCCAGCACAACAATTCCCTGTCTTGGTATAACTATTGCTGCAACAAGATTGGCTGGATTTATTTTAAAACTACCCCAGTAAATCAAATCTTCAATCCCGGCTATTCTGAAATAAAAAGGAAAGCTCCTTCTCAATTCTGAATAAACTGCTGCTTCACTTCCAACGATGAGATTATACTGGCCATTTTTAATATCGTCTGGAATTTTTAAATACAAAAACTTTGTAATATAGTTACCCTTGAAGGCTTTCATGACAACCTTAAGTCTTATCATATCTCCGGGTTCATAAATTTTTCTATCTATACCGGCACTGTCCAATACATAATAGAATGCCTCTGGCTCTATCTCAATATCAACAAGACATTTCGAGATTTTAAGATCTGATATTTCATTATAATAAAAAATTGAGAAGAATGAATTCAAATCTGAAACAAGTGATAAAAAATTATAGAATGAAGGGTAATATGAATAAACAATTTTGTTTGTGATAGCATAATCTTTCCCGGATGCCTTGAAATTGAGTAAAAAGCTCATATTTATTCTTTTTTCATCCATATAGCCAGTCTGATTAAGTATGGATGCCACAAGTGCAGCTGTGGAAAGATTTGGAAAGAAATTTTTATTGTCAACAACATTAAAGCTATATGAATTTTTCACCTCTCCCTCTCTTACAGTTACATAAAAAGGGACCATATCAGCCTCTTTGCCAGTTCTGCAATAGACTGCATTCTGGCCGTCATATACCGTGCTGCCAACTGGTGTCGAAGAAGCCCCGAGCTTAAATGAAAGATAACTTGATGGAATTGTAGTAAAGATATAACCCCTTGAGATTGGCAGCGAAACAAATCCATCCCCATTCATCGGATGACCAAAAATAAAAACCTCATCATTATTCGTGTAAGTTACAGTTCCTATGGCCTCTAAATTCAGGTCGCCCTCGACAAGATTTATTGCCACAGCATCTCCCGGCTTCAGTGTTCTCTCAGTGTTTTTTAATGAGGAATCACTCATTTTGCTACTTTCAAGTATCATTACCGGATTTAAAAAAGTATTTGTACTAAAAAAGCTTTCCAGATAGGATTTTACAGGTCCCGGAAATCCACTTATGAAAATTGGAGTTGTGATTTTCTTGAAAAATTTATCATTTTCTCCCGAAAGCTGTTTTTCTTTCGACCTCACGTATTTTTTCTCTTCAAGCATATTTTCAAGTGGAGTAATCCCACAGATTGGCTCTTTTGAAAAGCTCCAAGTATAGGCCACAGCCCCCACAATCTTACCATCAACGTATACCGGGCTTCCGCTCATACCGGCTATGACACCGGTTTTTTCAAGATTCTGCCCGCTTAATCTGGCAAGAATGTAGGATCTCTTTGGTGAGGTGTTCTTTATCACATCTATAATCTCAACATCAAACTTCTCTGGCTCCCATCCCTTGAAAACAGAAAGCCCATAACCCTTCATTCCGGGCTTTATTTCATCAATAGAAAGATAGTCCTTACAGAAGACAGAATTAAAACAAAAAACAAATATTAAAGATAAAAATAAATATCTCATTTTTACTCCATTATTACTCTTCTGCCAGAGTTAGATTAAAACCAGAGGCTTTAAATTTTAATTCATTCTTTTTTTCTATGTTAAAGTCATTCATAATTGTTGTGAGTGCCATACTGCTATCAAATTCCTTTATTCCACCTTCAAAAAGCAAATCTGCCTTATAGAATATAGGAGGAAGTGGCTTTTCAGTTATATAGGGCACTGCTATACATTTCATCCCGGCATTTTTTGCAGCTTCAACTCCATATTTTGAATCCTCCACTGCAACACATTCATCTGGCCTTAAATTTAAACTTCTTGCCGATTCGAGATATATATCAGGATATGGCTTCCCATTTTTAACTCTTTCGGATTCAGAGGAAATCACAACATCAAAATACCCTTTTAATTCAGTCTCATTTAGCAATATTTCAAGTATTTCAGGAGATGAACCCGAAGCCAATCCTGTTTTAAAATCATTTTCTTTTAGAAGCTCAAGAAATCTTTTCATTTCCGGATAAACATTAGTATTATTTCTTGCAACTTTAAGATAGTATTCATTCTTTCTTTTTAGAAGCCCTTCCTCATCATCTTCTATTCCGTATTCGAGCTTTAACTTCTTTATAAAAGCTAAATTTCCCATACCACTTACTTCTTTTTGCATTTCCGGTGTAAATTCAATACCAAATTCTCTTAAAAACTCTCTATCAGATATAAAATAATTTTTTTCACTATCTACAAGTGTTCCGTCAAAATCAAAGATTACACCTTTTATTTTATAATTCATTCTCTAGCACCCTCTGAAGTCTTTTTATTGTCCTTTCCTTCCCGATTACAGGAAGTATAAAGTAAATTTCAGGCCCATTAATTCTGCCAGTTATTGCTGCCCTTATCGGGAGAAAGAAGCCTTTGCCTTTTATTTTAGTTTCCCCGATTATTTTTTTTGCCATCTCAGCAAAGACACTGTCTACAACTGGCCTATTCTCCTTTTCCAGTTCTTCTTTAAAGCGTAAAAGCACGGTTCTCGATTCTGGCTTTGCAAGTATCTCTTTAGCTTCTTTTGAGATCTCAAAATCATCAGTGAGAAAATAATCAATATGCTCCTTTATTTCAGATAGATGTGAACAATAGCCCTTTACAATCTCGACAACCGCTCTTAAAAAATTCAGTTTCTCTTCATCTAAATTTTCTTCGACAAGTCCAGTCTCTTTAATATATGGCAATGCAAGCTCAAATAATCTGTCCGGATCGTAGTTGATTATATAATGCTTTGAAATCCAGTTCAGTTTGTCTATATCAAATATAGCTGGGCTCGGAGAAACCCTGCTCAAATCGAAAGCCTTTATGAGTTCATCTCGTGATAAAATCTCCTTCTCATCGGGACTTGACCATCCAAGTAAGGCAAGATAGTTTATAAGTGCTTCAGGCAGATAACCTGCCTTTCTAAACTCATCAACGCTTGTGGCTCCGTGCCTTTTTGAAAGCTTCTGCCTGTCAGGACCAAGGACAAGGGCAAGGTGGGCAAATTCTGGCACCTTAAATCCAAGTGCTTTGTAAATCATTAGTTGCCTCACCGTATTTGACAGATGCTCATCTGCCCTTATCACATGAGTGATGCCCATTAAGGCATCATCTACAACAACGGCATAGTTGTAGACTGGCAGACCATTTGCTCTTAATATCACAAAATCTCCAACCATACCACGTGGAAAGATTACCTCTCCCTTAACAAGGTCATTAATAGAAAAATCCTCTTTATAAGCCATAAACCTTACGACTGGCTTTCTGCCTTCACTCTCAAATTGCCTTCTTTGAGAAGCAGTGAGATTTCTACATCTACCATTGTAAATCGGGCCTTTGCCAGCCGCTTCCATTTCTCTTTTACCGGCTTCTATTTCTTCAGGAGTACAATAGCAGTAATATGCTTTACCTTCTTCTATTAGCTTATTAGCATACTCCCTATAAATCTCAATTCTTTCACTCTGAAGATAGCTTTTTTCCGGACCACCAACCATAGGTCCCTCATCCCAGTCAAGAGAAAGCCATCTTAAATCTTCTATCAATTTATCTATGTAGTTAGAGTGAGATCTATCAAGATCTGTATCCTCAATTCTCAAGACAAATTTTCCTCCCGTATGCCTTGCATAAAGATAAGCAAATAATGCGGTCCTTACATTACCAACATGCAGTTTGCCTGTAGGAGAAGGTGCAAAACGTGTTTTAACCATAATGTTACCTCTCGGCAATCCCATAATCAGAGAAATTATATTTTAAGAAGAAAATTAAAAATTTTCAAACTATTTGTACTTATTATAGTTATAGTGGTGTCCACGCATCACATCATTAAAGATGTTGAGTTGACCTAAAACCCTTCAATTTTTGCCTAAATTTTAGGCACAGGCATTTTTTTTGCCTAAATTTCAGACAAAAAACACTGTTTTCAAATCTCTAAATTCATGTTCCTATCTCAACTAAAGTAAGAACTTGCTTATTAATCAAATGCTGGTATAATATTTGCTGAAAAATCTTTTACAAAGACAATGATATTATTAATGTAAGTATCTTAAAAAGCTTCAAATTTTTTTTATGAAATGTGTGACATTTTTTTCTTACACAAAACCTTTTTAGCCTTGAGATATATTAGATTTTATTTATAATAAATACAAAGGTTTATTGTAAAAAAAGGAGGAATTTTATGATCCAATGGCCAAAAACAAATGATGTATTAGGAACTGTTAACAGAGGAAATCCGGCTGAATCCGGTCTCTGTACCCTTTGCAGGGCTGATTGTCAGGGAAAGTGCGAAACCTTTATGGCAAGCATGAAGGGAAGAAAGATGCTTTATCCGAGAGATTTTGGTTTTGTAACAGCTGGTAGTGCCAATACCACACATATTGGTGTGTCGTATAATTCTTTGAGAATCCAGGGATATAACTATGGCATTTATGGTCTTCCAAAGGGTTTATCCAATTCTCCAGATGATTGCATCTTTCCTAATGTAAACATTGAAACAGAATTTGGTAGTTCTGTCATGACAAAGGCAAGAATGCCAATAATGACTGGTGCTTTGGGCTCCACTTTTATTGCTGCTAAATACTGGGAATCTTTTGCTATAGGAGCGGCTCTGGTTGGAATTCCCATAGTTGTGGGAGAAAATGTTGTTGGTATCGACAAACAGGCGGAAATAACAAATGGAAAAATCAAGAAGGCTCCGGAGCTTGATAGGAGAATTGAAACCTTTTTAAGGTATTATGATGGATATGGTGCTATAATTGTGCAGATGAATGTTGAAGATACAAGAAATGGGGTTGCAGAATATGTAATTGAAAAATATGGTGACAAAGCAATTATAGAGTTAAAATGGGGGCAGGGAGCAAAGGACATTGGAGGAGAGATACAGGTAAATGATATTGACTATGCTATCTTCTTGAAGAAAAGGGGTTATGTTGTGGATCCAGATCCTACTAAGCCAGAAGTTCAGGAAGCCTTCAAACATGGTGCAATAAAGTCTTTTGCAAGACATAGCAGACTTGGCTATACAGACCTTTCAAATCCACAAGCAGTTGAAGAAGCATTTATGAAGGCAGTAGAACATTTGAGAAAAATCGGATACAAGAGAATATCTTTAAAGACTGGTTCCTATGGTATGGAAGCCTTAGCAATGTCAATAAAGTTTGCAACAGAAGCCAAACTTGATTTATTGACCATAGATGGTTCTGGTGGTGGTACAGGTATGAGCCCATGGAATATGATGGAAACCTGGGGTGTGCCTTCGATATTCCTGCACAGTAAAGCTTACGAATATGCTTCAATTCTTGCAGCAAAAGGCAAAAAGGTTGTAGATCTTGCCTTTGCTGGTGGACTTGCGAGAGAAGATCATATTTTCAAAGCTCTGGCACTTGGTGCTCCATTCACAAAGATTGTGTGTATGGGAAGAGCTGTTATGATACCCGGCTTCGTTGGGACAAATATTCAGGGTGCTTTGAATCCAGAAATAAGAGAAAAAATAAATGGCAACTGGGACAAACTTCCACCTTCCGTAACTGAGGTTGGCTCAAAACCTGAAGAGATATTTGCTGGATATTATGATGTTCAGAAGAAGGTTGGTGAAAACGAAATGAAAAAAATTCCTCTCGGTGCTATAGCAATGTGGACTCTCTGTGATAAGCTTGCAGCTGGTTTACAACAGCTTATGGCAGGTGCAAGAAAATTCTCGCTCAAAGAAATCTCAAGAGATGATCTATTCTCTGCAAATAGAGAAACAGAAAGAGAGACAAAAATACCATTCATTACGGATGTACTTGACGAAAGTGCAAAAAAAATTCTAAATTCTTAGTTTAAAAAGGGGATTGCCAGAAAAGGGGCAATCCCCTTCTTTTTCTTTCTTGAGTTAAATTCCATTTTCAATTATAATGTTCAATTCGCTTTTATTAGCTGGGTACATTTTTTCATAATGAAATTCATAACTAATTATTGATATTTTAAACTCTTACCTAAAATGAGAGGAGTTACTAATGTTTAAGATTCTGGAAAAGTATTATCTTGGTCCAAAAATCAATTACGCCCTTATAGAAGCACCACTTGTAGCAAGAAAGGCAGAAGCTGGCCAGTTTGTGATAGTAAGGGCTACAGAAAAAGGTGAAAGAGTCCCCTTAACGATCGCAGATTTCGATAGAGAAAATGGAACCATAACAATAGTATTTCAGGAAGTAGGAAAAACAACACATAAACTCGGAATGTTAAAAGCCGGTGATTACATACTTGATTTTCTTGGACCTCAGGGGAATCCTACAGAAGTTGAAGATTTTGGAAATGTCGTTGTTATAGGAGGGGGAATTGGAATTGCTCCTGTGTATCCTCTGGCAAGAAAATTGAAAGAATTCAAGAATAATGTTACGGCAATAATCGGTTATAGATCAAAGGATTATGTGTTCTGGGAAAATAAAATGAAGTCTGTGTCAGACGAATTAATAATCGGGACAAATGATGGTTCTTATGGTAAAAAAGGATTTGTCACTGACTTTTTGAAGGAATTAATTGATAATGGTAGAAAAATAGACAGAATTTTTGCCATAGGACCTGCCATTATGATGAAGGCTGTCAGTGATCTTACAAGACTGTATAAAATTAAAACCATAGTTAGTCTTAATTCATTAATGGTATGTGGGATGGGTATGTGTGGGGCCTGTAGGGTAACTGTGGATAATAAAACAAAGTTTACATGTATGGATGGTCCTGATTTTGATGGGCATAGGGTTGATTTTGAAGAATTAATGAAGAGGCTTGCAACATACAAAGATGTTGAGGAAAGATGTCTTGAAGGTTTTTTAGCGGAGTGTAAAAATGGCAGTAAGTAAGAATGCGGTTCCTATGAGGGAACAACCACCTGAAGAAAGGATTAAAAATTTTAACGAAGTACCTTATGGGTATTCTGAAGAAGAGGCCATAGAAGAAGCAAACAGATGTCTTCAGTGCAAAAACAAACCCTGTGTAAGCGGTTGCCCTGTAAATATCGATATCCCTGCCTTTATTAAGGCTATCAGGGAAAAGGATTATCAAAAAGCTATAGATATAATACACTTGACAGATTCTTTACCTTGTGTAACTGGAAGAGTGTGTCCTCAGGAAGAGCAGTGCCAGGCTGTTTGTGTTGTGGGTAAGATAGGTGAGCCGGTTTCAATTGGCAGACTTGAACGCTTTGTGGCCGACTGGGAACTCGATAGAAAATTAAAAGGTGTATATAAAGCAAATGATAGTATTAAGATTCAGAAAAATGGTATAAGGGTTGCGATTGTTGGCTCAGGCCCTGCAGGTCTAAGTTGTGCGGCAGATCTTGCAAAAATGGGATATGATGTTACTATTTTTGAAGGTTTCCATGAGCTTGGCGGGGTTCTGGTTTATGGTATTCCAGAGTTTAGACTTCCTAAAGCTATTGTTAAGGCTGAGATTGAAGCTTTGAAAAATCTTGGGGTACAATTTGTAACTAATGCTCTGATAGGTAGAGTATTGACCATTAATGATTTATTCAATCAGGGATTTAAGGCTATATTTATCGGAACAGGAGCTGGTCTGCCAAAGTTTATGAATATTCCGGGTGAAAATCTTAATGGAATTTATTCTGCCAATGAATTTTTGACACGTGTGAATCTTATGAAGGCTTATCTTGAAGGTGAGTATGACACACCAGTTCTTCGTGGAAGAAGGGTTGCAGTGATTGGTGGAGGAAATGTTGCAATGGATGCTGCAAGGACAGCAAAAAGGCTTGGTGCAGAGCATGTCTATCTGATATACAGAAGGACCGAGAAAGAAATGCCCGCAAGGATCGAAGAAGTTCATCATGCAAAAGAAGAAGGGATTGAATTTCTAACCTTAACAAATCCTGTGAGATACATCGGTGATGAAAGAGGCTTTGTGAAGCAGATGGAATGTTTGAAAATGGAACTCGGAGAGCCAGATGCTTCCGGAAGAAGAAGCCCCATACCAATAAAAGGCTCTGAATTTATAATTGACATTGATGAAGCAATTGTCGCAATTGGTACGACACCAAATCCTATGATAGCAAGGACAACACCGGAGTTAAAATTTAAAAAAGGTGGAGAAATAGAGGCTGATGAATGGGGTAGAACTTCTATGCCCGGAGTCTTTGCAGGTGGAGATATAGTGACAGGGGCGGCAACAGTTGTCACGGCTATGGGTGCGGGTAAAAAGGCTGCTATTGCTATAGATAAATATATCAAGAGCCAGCAGAAATAAGCCATATTTTTTCAATTGCTTAGCTTTTTTCTGAGTTTTTCTGCAAATAATTTCATATTTTCAAACACAACATTTGAGTAAGAAGGGTTTAATTCAAGTACATATTTTATATTTGTGTTTGAAGAAAAAATAATCTTAGTTGATAAAGTTTCTGGTCTGTAAACTTCAAGTGGTCTAAAATCTCTGTCCATAAATATCATACAGAGTTCAAGATAGGTACTCTTCATCCAGTAAGAAACCTCTTCAGGCTTATCATGGATAAATAACATCCCATCAATATTGCCCCAGTTTTTTCTACCCATCAATCCTTTTTCCCTTTCTTCTTCTGTCTGTGCCAGTTCAAACCTTAATACATTTGTTAGTATGACAATAGTTATAAATATGGGCTTCATAGTCTCCATTAATACCTATAATGCTCTGGCTTATAGGGGCCTTCAAGTGGGACACCAATATATTCTGCCTGTTTTGGAGTCAATTTTGTAAGCTTAACACCTATTTTTTCAAGATGAAGCCTTGCAACCTCTTCATCAAGATGCTTTGGCAATCTATAAACCTTCTTCTCATACTTGCCTCTATTCCTCCACAACTCAATCTGTGCCAACACCTGATTTGTGAATGAGTTTGACATTACAAATGAAGGATGCCCTGTGGCACAGCCGAGATTTACAAGCCTCCCCTCAGCAAGCAAATAGATAGAGTGCCCATCAGGAAAGATGTATTTATCATACTGTGGTTTTATATTTATCTTTTTTATCCCCGGATATTCATTAAGTTTATCAACCTGAATCTCATCGTCAAAGTGTCCAATATTACATACTATAGCACCATCCTTCATCTTTTCCATATGTTCTATCCTGATTACATCACAATTGCCAGTAGCTGTGACATAAATATCTGCAAAATCAAGTACATCTTCAACAGTCTTTACCTCATATCCTTCCATTGCAGCCTGAAGTGCGCATATAGGATCTATTTCAGTTATAATAACCCTTGCCCCCATTCCTCTCAGTGCCTGTGCAGACCCCTTTCCTACATCTCCATAGCCACAAACTACTGCAACCTTACCCGCCACCATAACATCGGTTGCCCTTTTTATTCCATCTATTAAAGATTCACGACAACCATAAATGTTGTCAAACTTTGACTTTGTAACTGAATCATTTACATTTATAGCTGGAGCCAAAAGCTCCCCCTTTTCCATAAGCTGGTAAAGTCTTCTGACCCCTGTAGTTGTTTCTTCTGAAATTCCATTAAGTTCCTGTACAACCTTATGCCAGAAATCAGGCTCATTCTTTTGTGTTTCTTTAAGAAGAGAGAGAATTATAGCCTCTTCTCTATTTGAAGGCTTTTTTTCAAGAATAGAAGGGTCATTTTCAGCCCTATATCCGAGATGAATTAAAAGCGTGGCATCTCCTCCATCATCAACAACCTGCATTGGGCCTTTTCCACCGGGGAATGTCAGAGCCTGTTTTGTACACCACCAGTATTCTTCAAGTGTTTCGCCCTTCCATGCAAATACAGGAATGCCTCTCTTTGCAATAGCAGCAGCAGCTTCATCCTGGGTTGAAAATATATTGCAGCTTGCCCATCTGACATCTGCACCAAGTTCGGCAAGCGTTTCAATGAGTACTGCAGTCTCTATGGTCATATGAAGCGATCCCGATATTCTTACCCCTTTAAGTGGCTTTTCTTTACTGTACTTCTCACGAACTGTCATCAGTCCCGGCATTTCTTTCTGTGCTATTTCGATTTTTTTTCTACCCAGCTCTGCTAAAGAAATATCTTTTACCTTATATTCCATAAAATGCCTCTTTTAAGTGTTTTTCCAATATATCTTAATACTTAATCATCACTTTATAGAAGATATCAGTTTGGTAATATTTAACCTTTCTCTATCAAAAGGTTAACATCTTTATTGGCATAATTTTATAATAATCTTTAATGTTATAATAATCAATATCAAAAGTCAAATTTCTAACTGTTATTTATTATATCAGTGACCTTGGTTTGTATCTTCTACTATTCCGCAAAAAGAAGGGAACGATTCCTTTAGTTTATTTGCAATCTTAGCACAGTATTCTCCCACTTCCAAAAATAATGAATTTATTTTTCTGGTTTCTATTTTTTACTTCATTAAAAATAATATTTTCTATTTCATCTAACGAATTGGGAAGAAAGAAGTTAAGTTTTTCATTTTTTAGAAATTTTATACAATCATAATTTGCCAAATAAGGGATTCATATAATGCATTCAATATTAAAAGGCTCTTTTAATTTTTTAGAAACGGTGCAAAAGGAGGGTATTCCTTCCTGCGGCCACATCAAACCTTCTCTGTTAGGCTATTCTTTAAATTATCATTTTCAGATAAGCCAATTCCAATCCACAGGAAAATGCCTATCGGAACGACATATAAATGGGCATTAAATATTGAGTCAAGCAAAAACCAGAATATTACAAACAAAACAAAGCAGTTTTGAAAACCTGTAATTCCCCTCAAGTATTTTTTTATCCCTTCTATGATTTTTAAAATCAGAAAGATGTAGAACAACAAAAAACCGATTATGCCTGTTTCTGCAAGTAAAGCAATATAAGTATTATGTAAATATTCAATATTCAGAAAGAAATAATGTGGAAGATCCGGATAATTTCCTCTGAGATTTTTAAACCTATCTCTAAATTGCATAAGCCCTATGCCAAAAACTGGATTCTCTTTGAAGAATCTTATACCCTCTTTGTATTGTAATAATCTCGGTTCTATATTTTGAGAATATAAAGGCTTTTTGAGTGTATTCTCTATCTTTTCATTGGGGATGGAGAAGAACAGAATGACAAAAAACAAAAGTATAAATAAGAGCCTGTATCTTTTTGAAAATATTATAGAACTTAAAACTGAGAGAAAAATAGCAAGTAGCCCGCTTCTTGATGATGTAAAAACAATTGTGGTGTAAGAGATTAAAATTGAACTCAAAAGCAGTATTTTAAAGTTTTTATTCTCATTTTTCCAGAAAGTTACAAGCCATATAAGAATGAAAGATGAGAACATTGCAACCAGTACACCTCCACCTGTCGAATGGGCAAGTATCGATTGAAGTGGAGCTGTAGGTTCATTTGCCATTGAAGGTAATATCTCACAAATTTTTTTACCGAAAAATGAAATCGTAATGCTCTTCTTAACAACCAGATAATGTATTAAAGCAATACTACAAAACAAGATCAAGGAAAGGGACGTCAATTTCACAATGAGTCTTATTTTCTTCTCATCAAAAGGGAAATTTCTGAAGAATAATAATACCATTATGTAAAAGAAAATAGCAAACGATGAAAGAAAAGAGGTAAGAAAATCCTTAAGAAAAAAACTCTGTATAATTACAAACAGAAAAAAACAAAAAAGTAGGAAATCTCTTGTATAAATCTTTATTTTTTCTTTTACATTTCCAGAAATCAAAACTTGAATTAAAAAAGACAGGATAGAAGCAATAGTAAAAGGGACGAAAATTCCGGGAAAAATAGAAAAGCAAAATGCAATTACTAAAAATATAAAGCTAATTTTAGTTAGCTTATCTTTAGAAGAATTCATTATAAAAACCCACAGACATTAATTAACGAGCGACTGAGAATAGAGATAGAGAAATTATTTAAACCAGTTTAGTTTAAAAATGCAGTCCGCTCATTTCAGAACACATATTATAAAATTAAATTCAACTATTGTCAAAAGAATATCAAAGCATTATTTTAATAGCTTCTGGAAACATCATACATGTCTAATTAATGCGGGAAGAATGGACAAACCTGCAGTTCTAACTTAAAATATTATATATGAAATTATCAAATCAGGATAATACAATGGAAAGCCATAATCATAATGACAGAAATCTTTCAACCAGTAAGTTTGTGGCAATTGTTATTGCAAATTCTGTGATTACACTTTCCGAGGTTGTTGGTGGTATTTTTTCAGGCAGTCTTGCACTATTTTCAGATGCATTACATAACCTCAATGATGTAACAGCAGTAACTCTCAGTTTTATTGCTGGAAAGATTGCAGTCAGACCCCAGAACCCTCGAAAAACCTATGGTTATAAAAGAGCGGAGATTCTTGCTGCATTTATTAATTCTTCTGCACTTGTTATATTTTCTGTTTTACTGCTATTTGAGACAATTAAAAGACTATTTAAACCTGAAATAATTAATGCAGACATAATGCTTATAATAGGTCTTATAGGGCTTTTTGCCAATCTTTTCGCCACCATGTTACTTGAGAAGGAGTCTCACAAAAGTCTTAACATAAAGTCAAGCTACCTCCACCTTTTAAGTGACACACTCTCTTCCTTAATTGTTGTAACAGGGGCAGTGGCAATAAAATTTTTAAAATTCAGCTGGCTTGATTCTATCATTACAATCTTTATCTGCCTTTTCATAATATGGGAGAGCTGGAAAATTATTAAAAAGACAATTGATATTTTAATGCAATCAGCAGCGAATCTTGACTATTCCCAGATGAAACAGGAAATTGAAGCTATTCCGGGTGTCAGAAACATACACCATGTTCATACCTGGCTAGGAGATGAAAACACAATCTATCTTGAAGCCCACATTGAGATGGAAGATATGCTTCTTTCAAATACATGTGTTGTGGCTAAAAGAATTGAAGAGATACTTCATAAAAACTACGATATTGATCACATCACACTTCAGTTTGAGACTGATCAATGTATTGACAAGAATTTCTTTTATAAATAAGAGAGATAAAAATGTTCTGACCTTTATTCTTTACTCTAAAGAACTATTCATTTCAGAAGTGAAAAAATTTTTAAAAAAGTATTGACAATTTTCTTATAATATTTTATACTGCTATATAGCAAGCTATATAGCAGTATAACGTAAAGGAGGAGATAGATTATGGAAAGAATTTTAAGGATTTTAGCACTACTCTCGGTTGCCAGTTTGGTAATTTTTGCCTGTGCAAAGAGTGAAACTGCAGTAAAACAGGAAGTAAAACAGGAAGCAAAACAGGTAGAACAGGCCACTGTCGAATTGAAATCAGACCCGAATATTTTCCCAATTTACAGTGATGTATATGGTGGTGGAAATGAGGTTGAGTTTTCACATATGGAAAGCAAGCCAGAAGCTAAGGTAAGAGTTTACATCTGGGAAGGCACTTGTAAGATCAAGAAGGTAAATGACGATGTTTTCGCAGGAAAAGAAGCAATGAGTATTGTCGCCGGTGCTGGAACGTGGTTTGGCTTTGGATTTCACAAGGTAAACCCCGGCTCCCAGAAAATGGAAGGTTTTGAAAATGGACACCTGAAGCTTGCCATTAAGGCCGCTCCCGGAGCAGGTGATGTCAAGGTGCTTATAAAGCACAGCTATCAGACAGAAGCCTGGCTCAATCTTGATGATTATGGATTTAAAGCAGATGGACAATGGCATGAAATTTCAATTCCACTCGCTGATTTCATACCACAGATTAATTTTAAGGATGTAAATATCTTATTTGGTATGGCACAGGGAAAAAAGTTTGTTCCACTCTCAAAATACTGGGTGGATGAGATTTACTGGACAAAGAATTAGCTTTTAGTCTTAATAGCCCGGCATTTTAACATAAATGCCGGGTTAATTTTTTATATCCAAACAGATAAAGGTGACGTCATCTTCAAAATTCTGACTCCCGTGAAATGAAATCAGATTGTCCCTTATAACTTTTACAAAATCAGCCGGCTCAAGCTTTCTGTTATTAAAAAATAGACTTTTTAAGACATAGTTTTCAAAATCCGCTCCCGGATTATTTTTCGAGGAGGTTTCTGTCAGTCCATCCGTGTAGAAGACAATCTTTAAAACATTATCGAGGTCTATTTCCTCATCTCTATATGCCTTCTTCATGCTTATAAGTTCTTCCTTGGGAACAATCCCGAGTGCAAATCCAGAATTTTTACATTCGAGCTGTTTTACAGAGTCTTCATATATTAAATATGGGCTGTTATGGCCGGCATTTGAGAAGAGAAGCTTTTTTTCACCCTCTTTATATATCCCGTAAAATGCCGTTACAAAAAACCCCTGTCTGGCCATAGAATAGATGGTGTCATTCAGCTCAAGCAAAAATTCTGAGGGGGTTGTAAGAAAGGCTCTCATCTGAAGGATGGATGATTTTAAAGCCGAAGTAACTATTGCAGTTGGAACGCCATGCCCTGAAACATCCGCAATAAATATTCCAACCCAGTCTTTTTCCCTGAAATTTATAAAATCAAAGAAATCACCTCCAATCCTTTCTTTGTATTTAAAGTAAAAATCTATACATTCTCTCGGCGAAGATTTTGGCAGAATGTTTTTCTGAAGTAATTCCGCAAAAAAAAGCTCATTTTCCAATTCGTCAGTTCTTTGCTTAATTATTCTGGTTTCAGAACTAAGTCTTTCAAGTATCAAAAGGGTAAAAAAGCTATTTGACAGAGAAGAGGCAACCTTATAAATATACTCTGAAACTAACATTCCTCCATCAATAACAATATAGCCATACAGGTATTCTCTGAAATATATTG
Source organism: Brevinematia bacterium (assembly GCA_049968515.1). Classification (GTDB taxonomy): domain Bacteria; phylum Spirochaetota; class Brevinematia; order Brevinematales; family JAOACQ01; genus JAOACQ01. Next base: position 46,429 of record JBMFQR010000006.1, on the reverse strand, counting down.
CCAGAACAAAGAAAAGATGGCTCTCATCATCCTTAAAATATGAAATAAAATCTTTAAACTTAACTTTTATTCCGTTCATTGTCATAATTTTCAAGTTATTTTTTAATTTTTCTGAAAGTATTAATGAAACAAATTCATTTTTTGAAAAGTTCTCTTTATATCTGTGCAGAACAGGATTCAAAAATTTAAAAATGTAAAATGACTTCCATTTCAGTCTGGTGGCCATTTCCATTATGTTTTTAAGCCATTCATTCCAGTCAGTTGAGGTGTAAATTCTACCTAAAAATTCCTCAAGATTTCTCTCATAAAACATTCTTTCCTTTCTCAAAAAATTATCAGTGGAATTTTTAGCCTCATATATTTTGTTATTGCATTTCTCTAAAATGCACTCGTGTGCGGGAAAAAATTTGTTAAGCAATTCAAGGATTTTAGATAAAAAAATTATATCTTCTCCATTCTCGAGAAGATTTTCTATAAGATTCTTCAAAGAGTCAATGATCCTTTTTTCCTCAGGTGAGGATTGCTCAAGCTCCATAAGTAGATTTTGAAAGAAAGAGTACACCTTTTCAGCATTTTTGAGGCCAATATCTTCTACATCAAGAAATCTCTTTAGTTCTCTGAAAAGGTTTTCCTCGCTGAAATTAAAATAATGTGTTTCGGGTAGCTTCCCACATCCACAGGATTCTCTTGCCATAAAAAAGCATGGAAGATAAATTGTTCCGGGATTTGTGCCATTTTTAATTAGCTCGAAGGCACTCTTTACTGCAATGTAGCCCTGTTTATAAATGGGTTGTTTGATAGTTGAGAGTGATGGTTTTAAATATTTTGCACTTTCTATATCATCAAAACCAACAACTGCAATATGTTCTGGAATTTTTATCCCTTCCTCTTTTAATTTTCTTATCAAGCCAATCGCCATATTATCATTAGCTGTTATTATTGCATCAATCTCCATTTTGCTTTCTAAAATTTGCTCTGCCACTTTTTCACCTGAATTTATAGAAAAATCTCCTTCAAAAATCAGTCTCTCATTAAATGGAATGTCAAACTTAAGTATCGATTCAACAAAGGCATTAAGTCTTTCATTTGCCTCAATGTTATTCAAAGGTCCTTTTATAAAGGCAATTTTTTTCTTTTCGTGAATCTTTACAAGATGTTCTATTACATTCAAAATTGCTGTTTTATTATCAATTAAAATTGAGGTAGCACTCTCTACTAAAATTCCAAGACTTACAAGCGGTTTATTTTTTAATTTTTCAACCAGAGAATTAAAATTGCTTTTAGTTATATAATTTGATAATGTACAGCTTGCGAGAATAACTGCGTCAAAAAACTCACTCTCGAGAAGCTCAAAGAGAAAATTTGTCTGATATCTATAGTCATAAGGAGAATCAATGGGTTCTATGTTTATTACAGAGAGAGTAATATCCAGTTCTTTTGCGGCACTATAAGCCCCTTTTAGTAACAGGTCTGGATATTCCTCAGAGATATCTGGAAGCTGAAATGCTATGGATATCTTTTCTGACATTATAAACCTCTGATCTTCAAAGCATTTATCAATCTTTTTATATCATTTTCAGTGTGCAGAATACTCAAAAACAATGTACTCCCTTTTAGAAATATCCCGTATCGCAAGAGTTCATCTGCTTCTACCTCTTTTGTCAGTTTTAAAATACCACCTTTTTGAGAGGAAATAAGCTCGCTTTTGGCGGAAAGAAATTTTGAGTAAACCTCTTTTCTCCTGTAATATTTTAATGTCTCAAGAATATTAAGTGCTAAAAATCCCGGAATTATTTTCTGGGGAATACTCTCTCTTGAAATAATTACACAGCTATCCATTCCATTTGATATTATATTCCCACAAAATACAAAATCCACACTTTCAAGATCTTCAAAAAATCCATATCTTGTTCTAAAAGCTGTCCGGCTTTCAAAAAGACAATATTTTTTTGCCATTATTTCCTTGAAATCGAAGATTTCCAGATTTTTGTCAAAATTTAGAGGCTCAAAAATAAAAAGATCAAAATTCTTCTTCTTGGTTGTGAAGACGTAATCTATTTCAATCCCGGGAAAGAATTCTTTAAGAAAATTAAAAAGAAAGTGTGAATTTACAGCAATACTTGAAGGCCTTAAAAATTTAAGTAGTTCAAACATTGCCTCAAATTGTGAAGGATAAAGCTGAATATGTTTAATATCAATAATTGACTTAAAATACCTTACAAGTTTATAGTAAAACTTATTTATAAACACAGACTCGGTAGACAATGATATTGCATCCTTTATGTAAAGAGTAAGATTCTTCTGGTTGTGCCCAGCTATTACACTACCATTGTTTAAAAAAAAGTCCACATATTTATTGCCATCAATGTCATATAAATACTGGTTCTTTTCTCTTTTAATGACAAAAGGATAGGTGGTTTTTATCCCATAGGAATTTAAGCCGGCAAGATGTGACTTACTGATACCCTGTCTATATTTTTCCGGTGAAGGGAAATCTGACATATAAAACCCGTTTTAAACAATAAAGGGATTTAAGGTTAACATAGACACACTCCCACTGCCTAAAGCAGTGAGAGTGAAATCCCTTACTTTTATTACCTTGCGTACTCAATCACCCTTGTTTCTCTTATCAATGTTACTTTTATCTGTCCCGGATATTTCATTTCGCTCTCAATCTTTCTGGCAATATCTCTCGCTATAAGATATGCCTTTTCATCTGTAACAATATCACTTTTCACGAAGACCCTTACCTCTCTACCGGCCTGAATCGCATAAGCCTTCTCAATACCTTCAAAGGAGGTAGCTATAGCTTCAAGTGTCTGCAATCTTTTCAGATAGTCTTCAAATGATTCTCTTCTCGCACCGGGTCTTGAAGCCGATATGGCATCCGCAGCCATAACGATTGGTGCCTCAATAAACTTTGCCTCAACCTCTCCATGATGGGCTGCTATTGCATTCACTACATTTTCCGGTAACCCATACTTGTGAGCAACTTCAGCTCCCAAGGTTGAGTGAACTCCTTCGCCAATAGTGTTTATCCCCTTGCCAATATCGTGCAATAAGCCAGCCATCTTTGCATAATCTACATTGGAGTTTACCTCCCCTGCTATTATGCCTGCTATGTTTGCAACTTCGATTGAGTGATAATATACATTCTGCCCATAGCTCGTTCTGTATTTCAGCTTACCTATATAGGAGTATAGGTCTCTTGGAAGATTAATCTTGAGCTCTATACAGGCTCTCTTTCCATCCTCAAATATCTCTTGTGAAATCTCCTTTTCTACCTTTGCAATAATCTCTTCTATTCTTGCAGGATGGATTCTTCCATCTGCAATCAATTTTTCAAGTGATAGCTTTGCAATCTCCCTTCTGTAAGGATCAAAGGAGGAAATGACAACCACTTCAGGAGTATCATCAATAACAAGATCAACCCCCGCTATAGATTCAAAAGCTCTTATATTCCTTCCCTCCCTACCAATAATTCTCCCCTTCATCTCGTCATTAGGTAATGTAATAGTAGAAATTGTCTTTTCTGCCGTCACATCTGCAGCATTTCTCTGTATTGCAGAAACAATTATCTCTCGTGATTTCTTTTCTGCCTCTTCCTTTGCCTCTTCTTCAATCTTCTTAATATAGACCAGCGACTCTCTCTTTGCTTCTTCAAGCATCTCATTCATCAGAGCCTTTTTAGCTTCCTCTGCAGTCATTTTTGCTACACGCTCTAACTCCTTGATGTGCTTCTCATAGGCTTTCTGTAACTCAGCTGACTTTTTCTTGATATTCTTTTCTTCCTCTTCAAGCTCTCTTTCCTTCTTCTGCATAAACTCATACTTCTTATCAAGAAAATCCTCTTTCTGAATAAGTCTTCTCTGGGATTGCTGAATTTCGTAAGATTTCTCCTTAAATTCTTCTTCCAGCTTTTTTCTTTCCTCTAATAGCCTGTCTTTTGCTTCTAAAATAGCCTCTTTTTTTCTTGTTTCTGCTTCTCTTTCTGCCTCCTCTAAAATCTCCTTTACTTTCTCTTCAGCAGAATTTAATCGGTATCTCGCAATAACTATTCTTATTAAATATCCCACTACAATTCCTATAACAAGAGAGGGGATAGCAAACAATAATGTTGCGCCGTTCATAAAAATCCCCTTAACAAAAAAATTTGTTAAAAAACTAACCCATATAATTTAACTTCATTTTAAATTAGTGTCAAGGAATTAAAAAGTAAAGTTTTACCAGTGTCATTCCAAGTCAATAGTGGAATAGTTTCTCCAAGGAAAGTAAAAAATTTATACACTAACTTTATTATCATTTAATTTCTCCTTTTCATTTGTTTTTTAACTATACTTAACTAAAAAGTAAGCCCTATAAAATATTTTTATCTATTCATTGAGATTAACACTACCAATGAAACACTATTATAATTCTCAACTATGTTTTTAAGCATTTGCGAAGGAATGAAAAAATAAGAATTTTTTCAGTTTTTATTTTAAAATAAAGTAATAATATTATTGAAATTTTAGAGGAGGTTTATATGAAACTAAGATTTTTGGCCATCTTATTGATTCTTTTATATGCTGGGTGTAGCAATGTTCCTTCAAATGAAAATAATTCAACCAGTTCAAAAATTACAGATTTTGATCTATACTATATTGAAATATCAAGCAGTACTGCTCTTTTAGGTCTTACCAATGTTATAGAACAAGAAGTAAACTTAGATCTTTCAAAGGAGACTATCATAAGGGTAAAATCGGCTTCCATAACAAACTATGGCTATGGTTATATAAGACTCTATATTTCAGACAATTTGCTTTTTGAAACAAACTTCAATCTAACAAATAGATTTGTTACACGCACATATTCTTTTAGTCCTAATTTAACTTACTCTACAAATGTAAGAGTCATATTTGCACTTTCAAACATAAATCCCTCGCAAATAGTGATGCTTGACATACTTTCTATATCAAATAACGATGAAGAAAAAATATCAAATCCAACTTTTTTTGATAATCTATCAAACTGGAATATTGGAAACTTTTTCAACATTAATCCAAAAGAAAAGACTTTAAGACTCCTTGCATCACTTAGAGGAATTTATATAGGGGCAGCCGTAACACCAGATCCTTTAAAAAATGAACCTTTATACTCAAACACTCTTGTTAGAGAATTTAACATGGTTGTTCCAGAAAATCATATGAAATTTGAATTAATTGAGCCATCAAGCAATAACTTTGACTACGCAAATGCAGACCTGATAGTAAACACAGCAATTGCAAACAATATGAAGATTAGAGGGCATACTCTTCTATGGCATCTACAAAGTAGCTGGGTTTCAACTATAATTAATCCAACGGCAATAAGCAATATTCTATCAAATCACATTTACACTGTAATGAAAAGATATTCAAACAAAGTCAGCTACTGGGATGTCGTAAATGAAGCAATAGATGATGACCCTACTACAAGTGGATATCCAAATTCTTTAAGAAAAAGCTTCTGGTGGACAAATCTTGGAAATCAATATGTAGAATATGCCTTTAGTCTTGCAAGAGCTGCTGACCCAACTGCGAAACTCTTTTATAACGATTACGGTAATGAAGGCTATAACGGATGGAACAATAAATCATATGAAACCTTCCTTCTTGTAAGCAATTTAAAAGCCAAAGGGCTTATCGATGGTGTAGGGCTCCAGATGCATATTGATACAAGCGGCTATCCTATGAACGATAATTTTGCTGCAAATTTACAGAGACTTGCTGGGCTCGGTGTAGAGATACATATCACAGAAGTGGACGTAAGAATTCCAATGCCCGCAAAGGATATTGATATAAACAAGCAAGCAGATATCTATAAGCAGCTATTTACAATGGCTCTATCAAACCAAAATGTTAAAGCTATCCTTCTATGGGGATTTACTGATAAGTACTCATGGATCCCATGGTTTTATGATAATTCGTATGGAGATGCTTTGATATTTGATAAAAATTACAATAGAAAAAAAGCATACTATGCTATTATGGAAGCTCTTGAATAATTTTTAAAACTCAAAGCCATTATTTTTTGATAAAAGAAGATTTTTAGTTTAAAATATTCTATATTCTTAAAATAAAGGCTCATAATGGCGGAAAATTTAATCGAAAAGAATTTCATAGAGGAGATTATTGAAGAGGATTTGAAAAAGGGGGTTTATGATAAAGTTATCACAAGATTTCCCCCGGAGCCAAATGGCTATCTCCACATAGGACATGCAAAGGCTATATGTGTTGATTTTGGAATAGCTGAAAAGTTTGGCGGAAAATGCAATTTGAGAATGGATGACACGAATCCCATGAAAGAAGATGTGGAATATGTTGAATCAATAAAAGAGGATATTAAGTGGCTTGGCTTTAACTGGAATGGAGAAGTGAAATATGCTTCTGACTACTACGAAAGATTCTATGAATGTGCGGTAAGACTGATAAAGATGGGACTTGCCTATGTATGCGATCTTTCCCCTGAAGAAATAAAAGAATACAGGGGTACTTTAAAAGAGCCGGGTAGAGAAAGTCCCTATAGAAACAGAAGTATAGAAGAAAATTTAGACCTCTTTGAAAGAATGAGAGCTGGAGAATTTCCGGATGGCTCTAAAACCCTGAGGGCAAAGATAGATATGGCTTCTGGCAATATCAATATGCGTGATCCAGTAATCTACAGAATTATGAGGGCCGCTCATCACAGAACGAAAGACAAATGGTGCATTTATCCAATGTATGACTTTGCCCATCCCCTTTCCGATTACTTTGAGGGTATAACACACTCCCTTTGTACACTTGAGTTTGAAGACCACAGGTCTCTTTACGACTGGTTTTTAGAAAAGCTATTTCCAGCCCCGAGACCAAAACAGATAGAGTTTGCAAGGCTTAATATAACATATACAGTATTGTCAAAGAGAAAGCTTCTTGCACTGGTGGAGGAGGGTTTTGTTGATGGGTGGGATGACCCAAGAATGCCAACCTTGAGTGGATTAAGAAGAAGGGGTTATACACCTGAAGCCATAAAGAGTTTTGTCAAAATGGTAGGAGTTGCAAAGGCAAATAGCACTGTAGAACTTTCAATGCTTGAATATGCCATTCGTGAAGACCTGAATAAAAGGGCACTAAGAAGAATGGTTGTTATAAATCCTTTAAAGGTTACGATTGAAAACTACCCGTCTGACAGAGTAGAATACTTTGACGCTGAGAATAATCCAGAAGATCCATCCGTCGGGACAAGAAAGATAGCCTTCACAAGAGAATTATACATTGAAAGAGATGACTTTATGGAAAATCCTCCGAAGGATTATTTCAGACTCTCGCCGGGTAAAGAGGTAAGGCTTAAGTATGCTTACTATATTACCTGCAAGGAAGTTATTAAGAATGAGCAGGGCGAGGTAACGGAGCTAATATGCACATACGACCCTGAATCAAGGGGTGGCGGGAGCCCGGATGGAAGAATGGTAAAGGGGACACTTCACTGGGTTTCCCTAAAATTTGCCTTACCCTTACAGGTAAATCTATATGACAATCTTTTCCTTGTCCCAGAAGTTGGAGAAAACTGGAGAGAGGAATTAAATCCAGCCTCTCTTGTAATTAAAGAGAAATGCTACGGTGAAGAGGCTTTAAAAGATGCAAAGGTAGGCGAAAATTATCAGTTTTTGAGAATTGGATATTTCTGTCTTGATTCAAAGGCAGCAAAAGAGGGAAAGCTTATCTTTAACAGAACAGTAACCTTGAAAGATAGTTGGGCAAAGTTAAAAAATAGAAAAGGTAGATAAACTTTTCAAAAACTTCTTGCATCCCCACTTGTGTTATAATATCTTCTGGAGGTTTTTGTTAACCTGTTCATCTGTAAGGTGTAAATTTATAAAATAAAAGGCTTTTACAAATTCAATTCACTAAGTTGACAATTTCAGAATTTTTATGTAAAATATATTACTGAAGCGATGATTGGGTAGGTACCCGAGTGGCCAAAGGGGGCAGACTGTAAATCTGCTGGCGATTGCCTTCGGTGGTTCGAATCCACCCCTGCCCATTTATCTTATTATCACATCATCTCTTTCAAATCCTGTAGAGATATATGAGATTTTCCTTTCCAGTAAAGTCTCAATGAATTCAATATATCTTTTTGCATTATCCGGGAGTTTTCTATATTCTCTTACTCCAAAAGTCTTCTCATTCCACCCCGGTAATTCTACATATACTGGCTTTACAGAGGCAAGTTCTTGAGAATCAGCAGGAAAGTAATTTTTATATTTTCCATTTGATGTCTCATATTGAGTGCACACACTTATTTTATCAAGTCCATCAAGAACATCAATCTTTGTAAGAAAAATCTCTTTTATCCCATTTATATCGACAGAATATTTTGTTGCCACTCCATCAAACCAGCCACATCTTCTTGGCCTGCCTGTTGTGGCACCAAACTCCATACCCTTTTCTCTTAAGAATTCTCCTGTTTCATCCTTCAATTCTGTGGGAAATGGTCCGCCACCAACCCTTGTAATATAAGCCTTAGTAATTCCTACGATATTTGCAATATCAAAGGCACCTATACCACTGCCTGTAAGTGCACCGGCAGAGATTGTATTTGATGAGGTAACGTAAGGATATGTACCAAAATCAACATCCAGCAATCCACCCTGTGCTCCCTCAAAAAGAATGTTTTTTCTTTCCCTGTGGGCATCTCGAAGAATTTTTTCTGTGTCGGCAATATATTTTGCAATTCTATCTGTATAACCACACACCTCATCGACTATACTTTCAATGGATGGTATATTTTCAAGCCTGTAGTAGTTTTCAAAGAGGAATTTTTTCACTTCGTAAGCTTTTTTGATTTTTTCAGTCAGATCCTCTTTTCTACCCAAGAGATCACACATTCTTATTCCCAATCTGTCAGCTTTATCTACATAGCAAGGACCAATCCCTCTGAGAGTTGTACCAATGTTAGCACCCGAAATTTTTTCCTTTGACATATCCATAAGCTTATGATAGGGCATTACAATATGAGCTTTATTACTTATCCATAATCTTCTATCTATATCAATCTCCTTTGAAATAAGCTCGATCTCCTTTACAAGCTCCGAAAGTTCAACTACAACTCCGTTGCCAACTATGCAGACGACATTCTCTCTTAAAATGCCAGACGGGATAAGATGAAAAACAAACCTTTTCTCTTTAAACCTTACAGTGTGACCGGCATTTGCACCTCCCTGAAATCTTACAACAAAGTCAAAATCAGGTGCAAAAAAATCCACTACCTTTGCCTTTCCCTCATCTCCCCATTGAGTTCCGGTAATTATATAAATCATTTTATACCCCTGAAATTATTTTTTATAATTCGTAATTCTTAATCTAATTGAATAGCAAAACCTATGGCTGGCAAATCACACTCAAATCTTTTAAATAATTCATCATATCTTCCTCCACTGCCAACGGCATAGCCCTTGCCCTCAATATAGCCTTCCATTGTAAGTGATGAATAGTAAGAAAAATCTTTAATCATTGCAAAGTCAAAGATTATCTTATCTTTTGTTAATATTGAAAGCCTGTCATATAACCCGAAAAAATCTTCCATTATACTGCAGATATCTTCTGGAAATTTATCTTTTAATTCTTTTCTTAAAATCTCTGGTTTACCAGTGAAATTAATAAGGTTTATTAAGTATTCTTTATCTTTTTCCTCTGAGTCTATATCCCTTAACAATATTTCAAGAGAGGTTAGATCCTTTCTATTAAAAATCTTTTCCACAGCCTTTGTTTTTGTTTCACCGAGGTTAAGTTTCTCTAAAATCTTTTTGTAAGGTCTTACATCGCCAATGACTATAACATAATTATCAGAAAGCAATGATAGGCTATCTCTAAAAATCTCTATAACCTCAAGTTCTGCAGCAAAGGAGTTTTCTCCTATAAATTCAATTCCGGTTTGCCTTATCTGTCTCAATTTCCCTTTGTGAAATGGTTGTTCTCTATATACATTTCCACAATAATAAAATTTCAATCTCTTCACATTCTTGTACCTGTGTGCCACCATTCTCGCAATGGGAGTGGTCATATCAAATCTCAAGGATAAAAGCTTTCCATCTTTATCCTTGAAAGAAAAGCTTCTTCTTGCAACCTGTTCTCCGCCAGCCTTTTCATAGGTCTCATAGTACTCAAAAGCTGGCGGAACCACCTTCTTATAGCCCTTGGCAGTAAAAAGCTCTTTGAGCTTTTTTTCTTTTTCTTCAAGCAGAAGAAGTTTTTCTCCCTCAAGAAAAACCATTCCATCAGGTAGACCAGATGGCTCTAAATCAGAATCAAAAAGCATAAATTCAAGATAGTTGTTCAATTTTTCCCTCACAGAAGTTATTTTTTAAAAATTGCGCACCCGTATATTATAACATAGAATAAAAAAATTAGATAGGGAAAAATGAAACCTGCTCTGACATAAAATGTGACTATTTTTTCGTTTATGAGGGGGACATTTCCGACAAAGAATCCTCTGTTGTAGGTGCCAATATTTCCATCAAGTCTCCCATCTGGAAGAATTATACCTGTAATGCCAGTATTTGCAGCCCTTGCTATTGGTCTTCTCACCGATATAGCTGTAATTATGGCACCGGCAAGATGCTGGTACATAGGATGCTTGAAGCCGAGTTTATAAGCCCACCCATCGTTTGTTCCATTTATAAAGTAATTAACCCCTTTTGGTATAAACTTTCTGGCAAGTGAAGAAAACATATCCTCATAACATATCAAAACTCTGAATCTTGACTTCCTTCCTTGTATGACATTGAATTCCTTTGAAGGCACAAAAGAACCTGCACCCTCGATCTCCATTAGCTTTCTGACAAAGGGTACTCTGTCGTAGCCCGGCAGCCATTCACCGAAAGGAACTAAATGTATTTTTGCATTTCTTTGAATCTTCTCACTTTCGGGGTCAATATAATCCGCAGTGTTGTAATTACTTATTTCATCAACTGTATCCGGGCTTGTCAGAAGAATCGGAATTCCGAATTCTTTTGGCATTTTGACAAATCTGATATTAAATTTGCAAACCTCATCTTCCGGAGAAAATCTATTAAGATAATACCAGATATAGTTTTTAATCATTGTTTCTGACCAGATTATGAATTCAGGTTCTTTAAGCATTGCCTCGGCATGAAGTCTCCAGAAAATGCCATAGTTTTCCCATCTCTTACTCCACCAGGGACCTCTTGAAGGAGTATTGGGTTGTAGTAAAGCCACTCTTTCGACAGGCGATTTCTTAATAATATTTTTGTAATGAAGACTTGAAAAAATCCCATATATAAAATTCAATAAAAATATTGTAGAAGAAAGAATAATAATTGCTTTATGCTTTTTGAGTGCAAAAGATATTTTCTTTTCTTCCATATAAGTAATAAATATTTCTGCAATTGTGGCATTTATAACCAATATTAAGAAACCTATTCCGTAGGGACCAAAAATATCTACACTCTGTATGAGAGATAAAATATTCCACTGGGAATGAGCTAAAATATTCCACTGAAAGCCATGAAAACCCGTGCTTCTTAGTAATTCCATTGATGTCCAGCTTAACGGGAAAGAGAAAAGCCTTATTTTCGGAAACTTTTTCGCTATAATTCCAGCAGAAAGAAAGGCAAATGAATAATACAGGGCATAAATAGGAAACATAAGGAATGGAGCTGGTAACCAGAAGCCATATATCCAGTAAAGTGTCAGAATAAAAAAGATAAAGCTGAAAGAAAAAGAATATACTGTCGTTTTCCATAAAGGGTTTTCATAGGTAAATACAATAACTGGTACAAAAGCAAACCATATTAAAAAACTTAGGTTATATGTGGGAAAGGATAGCCCATAAAGTAGAGACCAGATTAGCCATATCAAAAAATTTTTGCCTATTTTCGACTTATAAACTGACACAATTACTCCCGAAAAAACTAAAATGTAAAGCCTATATTCAAGCCGTATTTCATTCCAATAAGGAATCTTGAGTTACCATACTTTAGCAGAATAGCAATATCTGGCTCAAGGAATATTCCTTTTGACCCAAAAAAAGTAAGTTTTATACCAGTTTCGAGCGGAATCATATATCCAAGCACCTTCTCATCGCTAACTGTGGAATAAAATGTCCCAAAACCAGCCCCTGCATAAACACCCGTAATTCCTCCAAAAGGATACCATCTGACAATTCCCTGAATAGTTACTGTAGTTATAAAGTTTGTTAGATTATTATTTATTTCTCTGTATTCAATATATCCTGCATCAGCAATAAAAGAAAATTTTTCAAGTAGCCTTATTTCAAAAATTCCACCTGCACCCCACCCACCCTTCATATAACCATCAATTAAGTATCCACTATCAAAACCGAATGAAATAAAATTCTCTTCATCCGAAAAAGCAAAGCAATAAGAAATAATCAGTATCGACAAAAGTAAACATAACTTTTTCACAATATTCTCCAATTCCCCAGTGATTCAGGACTTAACTATTATAAATTTAGTAAAAATTTTTGGCAAAAAGTTTACCTGAAACTTTTTCTTCTCTGTTTCTCTATATATAACTTTTCATCCACTATCGAGATTATGTTTTCGAGGGAGATTATTTCTTCACCTGCAAAAGTGGAAGATCCCACACTGAAGGAAAGAATATAGTCTTGATTTGAAGTTAAGTTAAACTTTTGCAAAAGATTATAAAGCCTTTTTGTAAGAATTTCCTCAAGATTTTTCTCCCCTTTCTTATTTACTGCAATTACCACAAACTCATCACCACCCACTCTGGCAATCAGATCGGTTTTTCTAAAACACTCTCTCAGAATAAAAGCTGTGTTTCTAAGGGCTTCATCACCCTCAGTATGCCCGTATTTATCATTTATGTGCTTTAGATTGTCAAGATCAATAAAGAATACTGTTATATTCTGCTTTTTTTCCTGTGCAGAAATTATAATTTTTTCTCCATATTCAAAAAACCCCCTCCTGTTATAGATACCTGTGAGGGAATCTTTCTCTGCTATTTCTTTTAGTTCAATGTTAAATCTCTCAAGTTTCTTCTGGGATTTTATCTGTTCCTTCCATAATGTTACTATCCTTAAACTTATGCCGATTACTTCCTGAAGACATACATACATTATTTCGTTTTCTTCAGGGTTAACATCCATAGCCATATACCCGAAAATCTTATCTCTGTGATAAACACACATAACTGCGAGCGAAAATCTTTCTTCTGGAAGGAGGTTGGCTGGAAGTAACTCCAAAGTGTTGAATTCAATATTTGTGCAAGTGTTTTTGGGGGATTTTTGGTATTGACATTCTATAACCGATTTTTGAGGCAATCTTTTTTTTATTCTTTCTGATTTTAATGGCTCTTTTTTGAAAAATATCATAGAGTAAAATTTGAAGTTAAAATTAAAAAATATTTGGTAGATAGCCTCTTTAAACTCTGATAAGGTTGTAATGGTAAACAGATTCTGTGTTAAATCTCTAAGTCTTAACATCATCCATTCGAGTTCAAGCCTTTTTCTACCATCAATCCTTCTAAAGGCTGAATTAACAAGATATAAAGCCTTCTGAAAGTAACTGGAGAAAGTATGCAACTCTGAGTATTCACCGCTGCCCGTAATTAAATTGTCAAAAAAATCATAAACATTCTTTAGAAATATTTCATCTCCGTTTGATTCAGTTATTTCGAGAGAGAGATTCTTAAAGAATTCCAGTGGATTTTCGATGAGGTTCAAGGTAATTTTAACTATTTTTTCAAGTTTTCTTTTTTGATCAGTTGAGGAAATATTTTTATCTACGTAATTATTAATTATTGATTCCAGAAGCTTTAAATACTCTCCGTCCGGGAAATGAGGCTTATGATTTTTTATTTTTAGTCCAATACAGCCGCAACTCTGCCTTAATACTGGTTTGCAATCAAGCTCTACAATTTTAGGGACTTCTTCTCCTTTAACCATTTTTACAGCCAGTTGTAATGCAAGTTTTCCCTCTTCTTCTAATGGTTGCATCACAGTTGTAATGGGCGGTTCGGTAAGGCGTATATCCTCCTGATCATCAAAGCCGGTGATTGCAACATCTCTCGGTATTAAAAAACCCCTCCTTTTTAATTCTGATAAAGCTGAAAAAGCCATGGTATCATTTGCACAGGCTATAGCTTCAGGTAAAACTTTTCTTTCATCTAAAAAAACTTTCACGGCTTTATAACCAGCTTCAATGGAAAAGTCCCCATAAAAAACTAATTTTTCATCGAGTTGTATATTATGCTCACTTAATGCTTCTTTATAACCTTCCAGTCTATCCAGGGCCTCCCTGTGATTTAAAGGACCGGAAACAAAGGCAATTTTTTTGTAGTTATGCTCTTCTATGAGGTGGGATATCATCTCTTTCATTGCCTTTTTGTTATTTATTATAATAGAAGGGTAGTTTTTTATTTCAATTGAAATGCTCACCTTGGCTTTTAAGTCAAATTTATTAAAAAACGATAAAAATTCTTCATAACTCAAAAAGTTGCTTAAGTTTCCAGAAACAAATACAAGACCATCAATTAATGGGGAATGGGCTAAATCATAGATAATATTCTCATTTTTTTCAAAATTAAAGGGAGAATTGGGAAGTTTCCCATTGAAAAATATAAGATTTACATCCAGCTCCTCCGCTTTTCGGGAAATGCCCTTAAATATTGGGGACTGATACTTTCCTTCAAGCTGTGCAATAAGAACACCAATGATGGGCCTTTTCACTTCTCCGCCTTCTTGAAAATAATAGATATTTTAAATGAACTTAATTTTTTTATCAAGAGATGTAAATATCTTTTAGGTTACGAATGTGAGGTGATCAGAAATTAATGTACATTCACCTCCGGGATTTTACTTATCCGGAATAGAGGTAATCAACAGGAAGATACCTTATAATTCCCTCTTTAAGAGGTCTGTGCTTTTCAAGGCTGAGTTCAGGATCATAGTTTAAAATATTTTCAGCATCTTTTCTGGCCAAAATTAGCAATTTTTCATCCTGAAGAAAATCAGCTATCTTTAATTCCGGCATTCCAGACTGCTTAACCCCTAAAATCTCTCCCGGTCCACGAAGTTTCAAGTCCTCTTCCGCAATTTTGAATCCATCGGTGTAATTGCATATTACTTCCATTCTTCT
This sequence comes from Brevinematia bacterium, assembly GCA_049968515.1. Lineage (GTDB taxonomy): Bacteria > Spirochaetota > Brevinematia > Brevinematales > JAOACQ01 > JAOACQ01. The sequence continues at coordinate 31,293 of JBMFQR010000006.1, read as the reverse complement.
CTGGGTTTCATAGCTTTCATTTCCATCTGTTACAAGTGCACAATAGGACTGAAATTTTCCCCTGCCAACTCTACCCCTTAACTGGTGAAGCTGGGAAAGTCCAAATCTATCAGCACCTTCTATGACCATTATGCTTGCATTTGGGACATCAACCCCCACCTCTATTACAGTGGTAGATACAAGCAGCTGAATTTTATTTTCCTTGAATTCATCCATTATTTTTATCTTCTCATCAGAACTCATTCTTCCATGGAGCAATCCAACCTTATATTCTTTAAATACCTCACTTAGTTTTTTATAATTCTCTATGGCATTTTCAAAGTCGATTTTATCGGACTCTTCAATCAGTGGATATATGAAATAAGCCTGTCTTCCCTTCATAAGCTCCTGTCTTATAAATCTTAAAAGTTTTGGATAATCCCTTTCCTTAATAAACCACTTTGTGATAACTGGAATCCTTCCAGCTGGCATTTCATCAATTATTGAAATATCAAGATCACCATAGAGTGTAAGGCTGAGTGTTCTCGGAATAGGAGTTGCTGTCATTACAAGAATGTCCGGGTTATTACCTTTTTTTGCCATAATTATTCTCTGTTCGACCCCAAAACGATGCTGTTCATCAAAGATTATCAATGATAGATCCTTAAAGTTTACATCGTCCTGCAAAAGTGCGTGTGTTCCAATTAACAGTTGAATTTCTCCATTTTTTACACCCTCGAGAATAATATTTCTCTCCCTACCTGTGATGCTTTTTGTGAGAATGGCAGCTTTAATATTTAAACCTTCTGTAAGTTTTAGAAAATTTTTGTAATGCTGAAAGGCTAAAACCTCTGTAGGTACCATCATAGCTGACTGAAAACCATTTGTAGCAGCTAAAATCATTGCTATAAATGCCACCACCGTCTTTCCGCTTCCTACATCACCCTGTAGCAACCTATGCATAGCCTTCTGCCCTTTCATATCTCTGATTATCTCTCCCAGTGCGTTCTGCTGTGCCCTGGTAAGCTGAAAAGGAAGTTTAGCTATAAATTCCCTTACAACAACCTCATTATTGTATTTAAAGTTTTTGGGGATGGTTGTCTGCATCTTCCTTTTCATCATCACAACAAGCTGTATGGCAAAAAGCTCCTCAAATGCGAGTCTGAACTTGGCTTTTAGTAATTCCTGAGAGTTTTGAGGAAAATGAATAAATTTTAGTGCCTCGGTTTTTGAAATGAGTTTGTGGGCTTTTAAAAGATATTCCGGAAGCTCATCATCAATCCCACCAAGATATTTTTCCATCAGCTTATTTATAATCTGTCTTAATTCCTTTACACTCAAACCCTCTGTTACAGAGTAGATCGGAAGAATGCTGCCAAAATTCTTTGGTTTCTGCCCCTCTACAAACTCCTCAAAGTCAAAAGTGCTTGTCTGAACCTCATTGAATTTCAAGACAAACTCTGCAAAAACCCAGTATTTTTTACCCACCTTCATTGAGTTAAAAAGAAATTGTCTGTTAAAGCCTACAAGATAGGCTCTGAGCTTTGAATCCTGCACCTGTATTTTAGGATGCTTTCTGCCGTTATAAAATATGCTCTGATGTTCAACTACTGTCACAAGAGTGCATACCGGTCTTTTCTGTATAAGCGATGTTTCAATTGATTCAATGGTGCTTCTGTCCTCATAACGAAAAGGGAAAAAATTTAACAAATCATAAACAGTTAATATGCCTAATTTTTCAAGCAGTGTAAGCTGACGTTTTGTAACAAGGTTTATATCTTTAAGATGGATCCTTTTCAGTTCAGAAAGGTACATTTACTCCATTCCCTGCGACATTCTGTATGAAAGTTCCTTCTTGTAAAGGTCATTGTAATAGAACCCTCTCTTTGAAAGCTCTTCTTTTAGCTTATCCGGGAATGGTATGAATCTCCAGAATATGTATCTTAGATCCTGAGATTCGAGCTTCTGTATTCCCTCTGCCTCTTTTGTAATCCACAGCACATAATCACTTATAAACCTTAATTTTATATCGCCTTTTATCTTATTGGCGGTCAAATACTCATAGTACCTCGCAGTCAGCCCTTCATCCATCCAGTGATAACCTGCCATTTCTTTTGCTACCTGCCACCTGAAATCTCCGAGTGCAACAGTGACAGCAAGTTTTGGATTTCTTGCAAAAATAGGAATGGCAAGCCTTCCACGACTGGTGGCTTTATTGTACCTGTCATAAGGCTCCCAGCATATGCCGTAGTTACCATAGCCCGGAGTAAGCAACACGTTGGGATAAATCCTGTGAGTATTCTGTCTGAATTTCCTCTCAAAAATAGAAGGGTCAAGTTCTTCAACGCTCTTTATGTTATTAAAACAATTCAATTTAAAATTATAATTTCTTGTCTCCTTCGGGAGGAGTGAACTCATAATTATGGGAAGATGGTTTCCTTGTCTTCCTATGCACATCTTTATCATCTGCCTCACACAACCTATCTCGCTTTCAATTGTTCTTGAATCTACATTATACTTTATATCTTTTTGTGTTCCGGCTGCTGAAAGCATTTCGCTTTCGATAGTTTGATATTCTTCATACTTTTCATAATATGCTCTTTTTGCAGTGCACATCTCCTTATCAAACTTTCTTAGCTCCCTAATTATATCTGCTATTTCTTCCATCTTTTTTAACTGATCTTCCTGGTAGGTGTCAGCCGCACCAAGACCGCTGTCAATTCCATGGTGGGTAATCGAATTTACAATTGAAATTAATGCCTCTTCTGCTATGCGGCGTTTTTCTGCTGAATTTATATAATTTCTCTTCTCTATTTCTATTATATCAGCCGCTTTTTCAAGTTTTGTGTGCATTATATCATCTTTTTGAGCTTCTGCCTTTCTTGGAGATTGCTCATCTGTCATACTTGCCTTAAGATTGCCCTTTTTTATTTCCAGAAACCACTCATCTACATAGAAAATGCAATTTTCAGGATCTCTTTCCTCAAAATTCTGGGACAATAAAAGCTTCTGATCCTCGGTTGTCAAATATTTTAAGTCAAGGATTCCATACCTTATAAAAAGCCTTTTCTCCTTTGGGGTTGTATCACTGAGTTTCATAACTATATCTGAATAAAGCTGCCAGTAAGCTGAAGACAATCTCTCTCTATAAACAAGTTTTTTATCCTTATCTGTCTCTTTTTCAAACAAATTTTTAAGATTAAGTATATTCTCTACGAGTTCTGGATTTTCATCTGTTAAGACCTTTTTCAAAAAGCTATCGGGCAGGTTCTTGACCAAATTTGACATAACAAACTCCATTTTTTAACTTTATGTTCTATATTACATTAAATCTCATTTTATGTCAACTTCACGATGATTTTTAATCTAATGTCTCGATTTATGCTTTGACAATACCACAAATCAGATTATGAATTATAAAAATTTGATTTTTGTGTTAAAATAGTATAATATAACACCAGAATAAAAGATGTGGAGGTCAGAAAAATGAAATACGAAACATCGAACTATAAAGGTAAAACTTTGCTGAAGATTAAGGAAAATATCGTTACGGATCTTGCAGCGAGGGAATTTAAAGAGATTTTATCCTCAATAATTGATGAAGGGAAAACAGAGATAATAATAGATTTTTCCGAAATGCTTTTTATAGGTTCAAACGGTATAGGGAAACTTCTTCTTGCATATAAGAGACTATCAGAAAAAAATGGGAAAATATACCTTGTGGGTTTAAATAAAGATATAAAGGATCTTTTCATAACATTCCGTTTAAATGAGTTTTTCCAGATTGCTGATGATTTGAAGGATATTGCCTAATCATATTTTTGTTTTGCGAAGTTTCAAATGCCATTTCTTCTTGCTATGTCCTTTTTATCATTGAGTCTCAGTGAAAGCCAGTGGGTCAACCTCTGCTGGCATTCTCCAGGAGCTTCTCGGGGAGAGATCAACACTACCCACTTTAGGTCCACCGGGGACACAATCTCTTTTCCATTGATTTTTTACAAATCTGTCAAAAAAGACCTTCAGCCATTTTTCTATTGTTTTACCTTCGTATTTATCCTTAAATGCTATCTTGGCAAGAAATAGAATCTTCTTATACCCGAAGCCCATTCTTGCAAAGTTATATAAGAAAAAGTCATGCAGTTCATATGGTCCTATTTTTTCTTCTGTTCTCTGTGATATTTCCCCTTTTTCTGGAGGTAGTAACTCAGGCGAAACAGGCTGATGAAGAATCTCCTTCAAAATTTTCGCAATCTTTTCATCATACTCCTTTGCTTTTTCCTCAATTATAAATCTGACAAGAGTTTTGGGTACAGATGCATTTACATTATACATACTTATATGGTCACCATTGTAGGTGCAAAAGCCAAGTGCTATCTCTGATAAATCACCCGTGCCTATCACAATACCACCTATCTGATTTGCTTTCATCATAAGAAGATATGTTCTTGCCCTTGCCTGTGTATTTTCATATACAACATTCCTGAGATCTTCGGAATGTTTTATTAGATTTAATACATCTCTGGATAATTTTTTTATACTTATTACCTCAAGATCAACTCCGAGATTTTTGCATAGCTTTTTTACATTTTCGAGAGTCTTTTTGCTTGTACCAAATCCCGGCATTGTTATAGCTTTAAGATTTTCTGGTGGCAGCCCCATCTTTTTCAGGCTCTCAAATGTAACAAGAAAAGCAAGTGTTGAATCCAGCCCACCGGAAAGTCCTATTACTGCCTTGGGATTTTTTATGCTTTTCAGTCTTCTTATCAAGCCTGTGGTCTGTAAGTTGAATATCTCCCTTGCTCTTTCCTCAAGTTTTTCCTTATCCTTTGGGACAAAAGGCATAGGATCTATTTTTCTTGATAGCTTTTCATCTTCTCTCCTTCCATCAAAGTAAACCCTTCTAATTTCACCACCCCCAGAATTAAAAGTGTTAAGTCTGCTTCTTTCAAAATTAAGAAACTCGAAATCGATATCTGCAAATATTAATTGTTCATCAAACAAAAACCTTTTTGAAGAAGCAAGCTCAACACCATTCTCATAGATAAAGCTACTTCCGTCAAAAACCATATCAGTAGTAGATTCATAAACGCCACTGTTACAGTAAAGATAGGCAGAAATTGTCTTTGCAGACTGGGTTCTAACAAGAAGTCTTCTATACTCATCTTTTGTTACAGTAGAATTTGATGCTGAGAGATTGAGGATTATTGTAGCCCCATTTTCAGCATAAAACGAGGATGGGGGATTTATGTGCCACAGGTCTTCACAGATTTCTATGCCAATTGAGACTTCTAAAGTTTTTTTAAGAGAAAATATTATATCTGTACCGAAAGGAATTTCAAAGCCGTTCAAATTTATTGACTTTCCTTTTATATTTTTGCCAGACGTAAACCAGCGTTGCTCATAAAATTCTTTGTAATTTGGCAGATAAGACTTTGGAACTACACCTAAAATTTTACCTTTCTGAAAAGCTACCGCGGAGTTATATAGCTTATTCTCAAACAATACTGGAATGCCAGCCACAACAAGGATTTCGAGATTTTCTGTGGCTTTTACTAAATTTTTTAATGCAAGATAGCAATTTTCAATAAGCTGGCTATTTAAAAAAAGATCTCCACAAGTGTATGCGCTTAATGAAAGCTCTGGGAAAAGAATCAGATAAGCCCCTTCTTCATCAGCCTTCTTTATTAAAGAAAGATGCTTTTCAACGTTGAAGATAGGATCAGCAATTTTTAAAAGGGGTATACCGCAGGCTACTTTAATAAAACCGTAATTAAACATCTTACTCTCCATCAAAAATTTGGCATTGCCTCTGGCAACACTACAAATAACTATCTATCTATGCTATATCCGTTCGAATTGTATATAGATGATGGTCTCACATAGATTTCTTCGGAATAATCGCTTTTGTGCCCGTTAACATCTACAGTCCTTATAGATATGAAGTATGGTTTTTCATTTATTAGCGATAGCTTTGCTCTATGGGCTTCTAAACCCACCCCCTGCCTCTTTACGAAAACAGGCGATGAGCCTTCTTTCGCATCGTTGCAAATATAGTTTTTGCTTTCATTCCCGTAATAAATCTCATAGCCAGCAACATCATCCTCCGGGGATGGTAGCCACTGGATTTCTACCTCACCATCACCCGGCATGACCTTAAGAATTCGTGGCCTGTATGGTGCTTCATCAATGCTATATTTTAATGTGGCAGAATAGAGTTTTATGTCATCAACTGCAAGTTCAGGGTAAACAATAATCTTAAACTGAATATATTTTCCTCTGTTAAGGTATGCAGGGGGATTAAAATTCTCCAAATTCACATAAACCCAGGGAATTTTTGTATTATCTGGAGAAAAAATCTCATCCGAAATTCTGTAAGCCAGCTTTAAAAATGAATTGTCATCTGCTTTAAAGTTTAGTTTTATATCTTTTAAGAAAAATAAATTTTCCGATATCTTCATTACTTCTGTTATTAAGAAAGCCTCTTTTCTATTCAGGGGGAACAGGTCAAAATTCGTAATAAACTCCTCCATAAATCTGAGATTATCAAGTGAAAAAAATGAATTTTTACCAATGATAAGAGGGGAATTGATGTTTTTGTTTATATACGGGTAGTATATAGCACCATTCACTGAGAAGCCCTCTGTCACTCTGATTGTCCTTTCTTCAATACCATTTCTATAAATCACAAGCTTGCCATTTCTGGCATTGAATGATATTGCGTGATGTTCCCATTTATAAAGGGCAATAGGTTCATCCTCCGATATCTCAAGATTTTCTATTATTTTCTTCTTATCTGAGTTATAGAAAAAATTTTCAAATCTATATTTCAGCTTCCCATCCTCAATATATATACTGAATCCATACCTTCTCTGTTCGGGGTCTATGACATCCTCACCCAGATAGTAAACAATATACTGCTTGTCGTAATTTTTGTAAGGGTAGAGCCAGAAGTCTATTGAAAAACTTCCTATCTCCTTTCCAGGATAAAAAATAGATGTCTCAAGAGGCAGAAGCTTGATAGAACTCTCTCCAGAAGAAAATTTTCCAGATGAATTCCCAGCAAACTTTTCATTCTTGTTGATTATGAAAGAAGCATATAGATTTCTGTATCTTTCTGAGGAAAAATGTAGATTTTCAAAATCAATTATAAGATCAGCATTTTTATCATCAAGATTTTCAGAAAGCCCTATAAAATACCTGCCATTTCGGTCTTTTTTAAGGCTTAAGCCTTCAATTCTGTAAATCTTCCACTCTCTGCCTTTTAGCTCAAAAGTGGAGATATTTTCAAATTTATTAAACGAGTAAAATAAAAATATTATGAAGAATAAAAATGTTAATCTTAATGTTTTATTCATATCTTTTCCTTCTATTTATTTTCTCTGTGAATATATAGAGACAAATTGCAATAAAATCAGGAGGCTTTGTCTCCCCGGATCTACCTTTTAAAATAAAATTAATATGTATACTAAAGTTTCGGAAAAAATCCTTTATTGGATTAGGCGGTCTGTAGAGATTTTTCTTTCCTTGACATTTTTTAGCACTGATTATAATATAAACAAAAGTTTGTTTACTTTCACGGATAATAATAGAGGAGGTAAAATGGGAAGATATGTATTAATTACAGGGACATCGAAAGGGCTGGGAAGATTTCTTGTCACTGATTTTATAAAGGCTGGCTATATAGTTTTTGCAGGATATAGAAAGGAAAAGGAATATCTTGTGGAGCTTGAATCAAAATATAAGGAGTTGCTTCCTATTCAGATGGATGTTTCTGATGAGGCTTCTGTCATAAAGGCGAAGGAAAAAGTGAAAGGGATAACAAACTCTCTTGATATACTTATCAATAATGCTGCAGTTTATCTGGAGGGCAAAAAACCAGATTTGCCTTCTATTGAAGAAATTGACATTCAAAAGGTAATCGACACTTACAACGTTAATTCGGCTGGCTGTCTGAGAGTTTTGAAACATTTTTACAAAATGATAGAAAATGGTAAGCAAAGGCTCATAATTAACATCTCTTCGGAAGCTGGAAGTTTACAAGATTGCTGGAGAGACAGAGAATTTGGATACTGTATGTCAAAGGCTGCAATGAACATGGCTACAAGAATACTTCACAACTATTCGAAAAACAAAGGAATAAAGGTAATCAGCCTTCATCCCGGCTGGATGAAAACCGATATGGGAGGAATGGATGCCGATATTTATCCAGAGGAGGCATCAAGGAAGATTGTGGAGTTTGCCTTAAAGCTTGATGAGAAAGATGTGCTTTACCATCAGTATTATGACTACAATGGTAATCCGATGAAATGGTGAAAAGCTTATAGCCACCTCTTTATTACTTTTACAAGTCTTTCCCATTTGTTACAATTCTTGAATAAGAACGACTCTGGATAGCTGTAAAATTTATCAAATGGAATATCCTTAAGAAACAATTTTAATTTTTCCACCATAATAAGATCATTCATTGAAAGAAGTCTGAACATTATCTTTCTTATCAGTTCTGTTGATGGAGTTATTTCTGGAAGAATACCTCTCACATATTCTTTAGCTTTCTCTTCGAAGAAATTGAAATCCCTTAAAAATCTCCAGTCCCTTAACAACTCTTTCGAAAGTTTCATCCAGGGTGTATCTTCCCCACAGTAAATCATACCCATAGATTTTGCATCTTTGTATGTCCATATTGACCATGAAATATTAAGTTCCTCAAGAACTTCAAGTGTCTCATCCAGCAATTCTTCAAGTACGTTCGATATTTCTTCTTTGTGGGGCACTCCAGTCTCACCACACCATACAGGCCTTTTCAATCTTTTCTGTATATCATCAATCGAGGTTTTTTTCAATATCTCCTTAAGAAACTCTTTCCTTTCTGATCTGTTCATTTTTCTGTATCCTTCTCTTTGCTTTTCAACATGAAAGAAGGGATAAAAATGTATTGAATATGCCACGAGAGGATCTTCGGGTACTTCAAACCTTGAGGTGTCTGTGGCATAAAAATCTCCCTCAAGAAAAATAATATGATTCTTATCAACCTCTCTGATGGCAGATATGACCTTTTTATAAAAGTTGTTCACTATGATTCCAGAAATTTTCCTGTCCTCAATCACGGGCTCATTCAACACATCATACCCAATAATCGAAGCTCTATTTTTAAATCTCTCTGCTATTCTTTTCCAGAGAGATATAGTCTTTTCCTGAAAGTCAAGATACCTCCAGAATAGACTTTCCCCACAGGGATTGTCAGAATGCCAGTCGGGATTCTGTCCACCAATAGCAGCATGAAGATCCAGTATGACATAGATGTCATTCCTTTCACAGATTTTCAGCACCCTCTCGATTAAGTTAAAGCCTTCTTCTATATCTACCCCGTCATCAGAAAGAAAATGGTGATAGTTAAACGGAAGTCTTATGGTGTTAACCCCTATTTCTCTCAGAAAAGAAGCGTCTTCTTCTGTAAAAAAACATTCAACAAAATTCTGCCAGAAATTAAGAGCATTCTCCCTTCCATATATTTCTATAATAGCCTTTCTTATATTACTTTCTATTCCGGGAAGCTTAATCATAAAATGTTCAAGATTTAAATAACTTCCCAGTGAAACCCCCTTTATCTTAAAGGGTTTATTATCAATAACAAAATTAATCCCTTCGATACTAACAAACTCTTTAATCATTCTTTTCTCCTGAAATTCTTCGCACTATAGTGCGTAAACACAAAAAGTATACCACACTCTTCTGTTAATGTCAATAAAATTTTTACTTTTTTTTTATTTATTGTTATAATAATTAGCTATATTGCCATTTTTTCTGGAGTGGAAAAATGTTGAAGTTAAATATTGAGGGAAAGATTATTAAGGCAGAAGAGGGCTGGAGTTTTCTTGATCTTATAAATAGTATAAAATCAAACAATGAGTTATTAAAGCAAGTTTTTCAAAATGAAAGTGACATAGATAAAATTGTAGCGGTTGAAATTAAAGGAGAGCTTATTGACCTTACAAGAAGAATTGAGAAGGACACAGAGATTTTCTTTGTAAGTATTGACACGGAAAAGGGTCTTGAAATATTAAGACATTCTGCCTCTCATATAATGGCACAGGCAGTATTGAGGCTTTATCCAGATGCGAAATTCGGTGTAGGTCCTGCTATAAAGGATGGCTTTTACTATGACATCTGGACTTCAAATACCATCACAGAGAATGACATTGGAAAAATTGAAGAGGAAATGAAAAATATCGTAAAAGAAAACCATCCAATTTTAAGGGAGAAGATTTCAAAAGAGGAAGCCATAAAATTATTCAGTAATAATGGGCAAAAATATAAGGTGGAATTACTGAATGAAATTCCGGACAATGAGGTAACAATTTACAGGCAGGGTGAGTTTTTTGACCTCTGCAGGGGACCACACCTGCCATTCACTGGCTGGTTGAAGGCATTCAAGCTACTCAGTGTTTCCGGAGCTTACTGGCGTGGAGATGAAAGAAATGATGCACTCACAAGAATTTATGGGACAGCCTTTGGAGATGAAGAAAGTTTGAAAACCTACCTCTTTAATTTTGAGGAAGCCAAAAAAAGAGACCACAGGAAAATTGGCAGGGAACTGGAATTTTTTAGCTTTCATGATGAAGGTCCGGGGTTGCCTTTCTGGAAACCAAAGGGATTAATTTTCAAAAATCTTTTGATTGAATTTATGAGAGAAAAGCACAGAGAAAGAAACTATGTGGAAATAGAAACTCCAACAATGCTTAAGGTTGATTTATGGAAAAGGTCTGGCCATTACGATAATTATCGTGAGAATATGTTCTTTTCAGAAAAAGAAGAGGAGCTTTACGCCATAAAACCAATGAATTGTCCGGGTGGCATACTTTATTACAAGGAAAGCATTCACTCCTACAGGGAGTTGCCTTTGAAAATTGCAGAGTTTGGGAAGGTCCACAGGTATGAGAGAAGCGGAGTTCTACAGGGGCTTTTCAGAGTAAGAGGTTTTACACAGGATGATGCACATATATTTACCTCTGCCGATGCCTTACAATCGAGCGTGATTGAGCTAATTCAACTAATTGATGAGGTATATAAGGCTTTTGGCTTTGAATATAATATCGAGCTATCTACAAGACCTGAAAAATCAATGGGTACTGATGAACAATGGGAAATTGCAACCAATGGGCTTAAAAATGCACTTGATGAAATTGGATTCTCATATAAAATAAATGAAGGAGATGGTGCTTTTTACGGGCCTAAAATTGACTTTCATCTCAAAGATGCCATCGGAAGAACCCATCAGTGTGGGACAATACAGCTTGATATGAATCTGCCGGAAAGATTTGATCTTACATATGTTGGCGATGATGGTAGAGAACATAGGGTTATTATGTTACACAGGGCTGTGCTTGGAAGCATAGAGAGGTTTATGGGAATCTTGATAGAACATTTTGCAGGAAAATTTCCTCTCTGGCTTTCTCCAGTTCAGGTTGTTATTATTCCCATTTCTGATAAGTTTGCTGGATACGCTATTGATTTACAGAAGCATTTCAGAAAATCAGGTATAAGAACTGATGTGGATTTGAGCAATGAAAAACTTGGTTATAAAATCAGAAAAACTCAGATGGAAAAAGTTCCATATATGTGTATTGTCGGAGAAAAAGAAGTATCAACAAACAGTGTTTCTTTAAGGAGCAGGGATAAAGGAGAAGAAGGTTTGCACAAATGGGAAGAATTTCTTAAAAGGATAGTTGAAGAAAATTCAAAGAGAGTGTAAAATAATAGTAATTAAATTTCAGGAGGTATTTTATAGCAACAGAGAATTATAGTATCAATGAGGAGATCAAGGCAAAAGAGGTCAGGTTAATAGGAGAAAATGGGGAGCAACTGGGGATATTCCCCATCAAGGAAGCTTTGAAAAAGGCAAAAGAGCTTGAGGTGGATTTAGTAGAGGTTTCTCCTAATGCTGACCCTCCCGTTTGCAGGCTCATCGATTATGGTAAGTTTCTTTACCAGAAAGAAAAAAAAGCAAAAGAGGCAAGAAAAAAACAGAAGATAGTGGAGGTAAAGGAGCTAAAGCTAAGGCCGTGGATTGACAATCATGACTTTTCCTACAGATTAACCCAGATGAAGGATTTTCTTGCAAGGGGAGATAAGGTAAAGATAACCATAAGGTTTAGAGGCAGAGAGCTGGCACATGCAAATCTGGGATTTGAGCTTGTAGAAAAGATTTTTGAACAGCTTAAAGATGATTGTGTGGTTGAAAAACCTGCTAAAATGGAAGGCAGGAATATCGTGCTTGTTTTGGGACCACCAAAGCAAAAAAAATAGTTTTTGATTATGATTAATGGAGGAATTTATGCCAAAGATAAAAACTCACAAATCTGCTGCCAAGAGGTTCAAGATTTCTGGTAGTGGAAAGATTTTGAGAAATAAGGCTTACAGAAGACATTTGCTCACTCATAAGTCAAGAAAGAACAAGAGGAGACTCAAAGCACAGCCGGTTTTGTTTTCAGGTGATGTGTTCAGAATAAAAAGATTGCTTCCCTACTCATAAAGTAGATCAAGTTTTCAACAGGAGGATTTAAATGAGAGCAAGATATACTGTTGCCAGTAGAAAAAGAAGAAAGAAGGTTTTAAAGCTTGCGAAGGGTTATCACGGAGCAAGAAAAGAAAGGATAAAAGCAGCAAAAGAAGCTGTAATGCATGCATTAAGATATGCAACTATTGATAGAAGAAAAAGAAAACGAGACTTTAGAAGCCTCTGGATATTAAGGATAAATGCATTTGTAAGAGAGCATGGTTTAAGCTACAATCGCTTCATAGAAGGTTTAAGAAAGGCAAATGTGGCCATAAATAGAAAAACTCTTGCAAACCTTTGCATTCAGGATAGTAATGCAATGATCAAATATATAGAGATTGCAAAACAAAACCTTTCAAAGGCTTAGGAGAAAGAAGGAGAGTATGAAATATCTATTGCTCTCCTTTTTCTTACTAATTTTAACATCGCTATATTCTTTTGAAAATAACCCATACTACCTTGAAAATGGAAGGTTTGAAGCATCTTTGAGTTATAAGTTTTTTTCGCTTACCAATACTTTTCTTGATGAAGTTTTCTTTTCTTTTGCTTATGGAGTAAATGATAGGGTGTACTTAAAGTTTTTTATACCCTACATCTTTTTTGAAGATAAATATCAGGATGGAATTCTTGGAGATATCTATCTTAAAACAAAATTTTTGCTCGAGAAAGACTTTGAAGAAAGGTGGTCTATTTCTTTTATTCCAGAATTTCGGTTTCCAACAGGTGTTGTACAGGAAGACTCATATAGATATGTAAATGGTAAAAGGGTTAGCTTCTATCCCTATTCTTATGGCATTTTTGCCTTTTATCCCGGCTTTAATGCAAGTTTATTTATCCCACCCTTTATGTTGTGGATGGACTTATTTTATTGCAGTGAAAATTCTTATGATGAAGAAATCTTCAGTTTTAATTCATCTCTAGACAGACTTGAGATAGACATTAATGTGGATTATCTTTTTGAATTAAACTTCTTTGCCGATCTGAAATTTTATTACCAACCCCAACTTTCAGTTTTATATAGATATAATATTTCCAGAGAGGCTATAATTCCTGATAACTTTGAGTTTTATTTTTGCAACTTTATAAAGGCTGGAGAATTCTTTAAATTCAGGTTGGGGTTCTTATATCCGATAAATCAAGAAGGAAATATCTACAAATATTCCTTTGATTTTGGAATGACATTTATTTTTTAGGTGGAGTAGCTATGCCCTTGAATGAAATGAGTGATGAGGAAATCTTATCTAAAATCAGAGAATTAAAGAAGAATGAAGCTCTTTATTCGAACGTCATAAAGAGATATTATGAAGAAATTTATAACAGATACTATTTACAGTGTTATAATATCTCAAGATATTACGGGCTAAGTCGACAGGATGCAGAAGATGTTGTACAGGAAACATTCTTAAAGTTCATTTTACGGGGTCAAACCTTTGATAGAGCAAAAAATTTCAAACCATGGTTTTTTAAAATACTTTTGAATACCATAAAGGACAGATTTAAGTATTTAAAACGGAATAAGGTTGTAAATCTTGACTATTTCCCGGATGTCAGGGATACAACACAGGAAAGGAAAATGGAAGAGTTGCAAATAAGAGACACCCTGTTAAGCATAATATATAAACTACCTGAGAAGTTGAAAAATGCTGTTTTACTGCGTAATTATACGGACTTAAGTCTTGAAACAATCGCGAATATATCAGACATAACAGTAAGACAGCTCCATAACAGGCTATCAAAAGCTTATAGTATCATTTTAAAAAATTTAAAAAAATAAAAAAATTCATTTTCTTTTTATACCTGAAGTAATATATGTAGGTAAACAATGTGCAAGGTCATCAGATAGAAATATATAATGGAAATATATAAATAAAAAATGCATTTAATACTTTAAGGGAGGATTTCAATGACTGAGAAGGAATTAGAAATATTATTAAAATCCAGTGCTTTTATGGACTCTACCCCAGATTTCGATAAAGTGTGGACGAAATATATTTCAAAAAAAAAGGAGGGTAACTATATGGCAGAAAAAAGAGGAGGTTTGAAAATTTTTGTCTGGGTGGTTTCTTTTTGTCTTGTTGTAGTTTTAGGCTGGTTTTTTGTTTCAAAATACTCTCAAGTTACACAGAAAGAAAAGATAGAAAAGGGAGAGGCTATAATAGTCTCCGTTGTGGTTGGAGATGTGTATGCAAAAAAGTTAGGGAGTGGCGACTGGAAAAAGGTTAATGTGGAAGAGATATTGCAGATGGGAGATTATATAAAGACTGCAAAAGACTCATTTTGTGAATTACAGATGGTTAAAAGAGGCATTTTCAGAATCGAGCCTTCTTCAGAGCTATATCTTGCCACTCTTGTCAATGTAGATAAGAAGATTCAGTCAAAATTCAAGCTTGAAAAGGGGGCGTTGGGTCTCAAGCCCAAAAAACTTGAGAGTGGTGAGATTTTTGAGGTACATACTGAGTCTGCAGTGGCTGCTGTAAGAGGAACAAAGTTTTTTGTTTCCGTAGATGAGACTGGTAATACAAAGGTCGCAGTGGTTGAAGGAAAGGTGAGTGTGAAGCCAGCTATTGCTTCTTTAGAAAAGGCAAAGGAAAAAGGCGTAATTGACGAAAAGGTTGCAGAGGTTATCAAGGAAAATGTGGTAAAGCCAGTTGAAATAGCTGCAGGTGAAGAAGCCGAACTGAAGAAAGAAAAGGTGGAAAAGGTTGATAAAGCAATTGAAAAGACAATAAAAGATCTTTCCGAGCAAAAGGGTAAAATAACAAAAGAGATGATTGAGTCTGAAACAGCAGCGCCGGAGATGAAGGTTGAAAATATAACAGCCAAGATTCAGGAAAAAATCTCTACAGATCTGGGGAAAAAGGGTGAAACCAAAACTCCTGAAGAAGTAATGAATCTTGTAATAGAAAAGAAAGAAGTCTCGCCAGAAGTAGAAAAAAAGCTTGAATTGATTTCTGAAAGCAAGATTATGGAAAAACCTGAGACTTCAAAGATTGTCTTTAATACAACTCCTGCTGGAGCAAAGGTATATGTTAACGGAATTGAGATGGGAAATACCCCTCTTGAAATTGCTTTTGAAAAGGGGGAAAAGCTTGATGTTAGAATAGAAAGAGAAGGTTATGAAATTATTTCAAAGGAATATGTAGTTTCAGGTAATATAAACATAGAAGAGGTACTGAAAGAGAAAATTCAGGAGGTTACAACTTCATCATCATCTGAAAGCTCTAAAGAAGAAGCAGTCTCTTCAGTTGGTAAGCTTCCCGGAACGATTGAATGGGAAAAACAGGTAAAGATGGATGTAAAATCCTTTGACCACAGTCAGGTTGTTTATAAAGGCAAAATCTTTGCTGTAAGTGGAGACAGATTTTTCATTTACTCACTTGATGGTAAGTTGTTGAAGAAAGTAGTGGTTGGAGATAATATACAGCTTACAAGAATTGCAACTGCAAAAGATATGGTTATAGTTGGCTCCGATGGCAGGGGTGTTTACGCATATAGCCTTGATGGAAAGCTGATCTGGAAGAATGAAAATGTTGGTGGGCAAAAATTTGGAGGACATCCGATTGTCTACAAAGATAAAATCTTTGTAACCTCATTTGAAAAAGGTATACATATTTTGAATCTTAAAGGAGAGATAGTTGATTTTATAAAAACCGCCTCACAGATATATTCCTCTCCATTGGTTATAAAAGGAGGCAAACAGGTTATCTATGCTCTCGAAAGTGGAAATATGGTATGTTACGATATTGAGAAAAAGGAAGTAGTGTGGTCTAAAAACTATGAGGACAGAGTTCTCTATCCAATTGTAGGAAATGATGACATTGCTATTGTGTTACTTAGAAACAATGGGCTCATAAAGGCTTATTCCACACTTGATGGAAGCAAAAAGTGGGAATTATCAATTTCAAAGTTACAGAAAACAGATATTGACCCGATTTTCTACAATGGATATGTAATCGTTGGAAAATCAGAAGAAAATTCAATTATATCAATTATTGATGGAGTGAGTGGAAAACTAATAGATACACTTAAGTTTGAAGAAAGGATTTCATACCCTTACATTTCTGAAGGTGTTATGCTCTTTGGTGGAACAGCCACCGGTAAGATATATGCTTACGATATAAAGAACAAGAAATATCAATGGATTTCCGAGACTGGCAAGAAGGGTTTACTTTCTGTTGTTGTAAGTGATGAAGGTGCTTTTGGTATTTCAAAGAGTTCGATGTTGAAGATTGTAAAATAAGATTTTATGGCCTGCCGGAGAGCTTATATCAAACTTCTCTGGCAGGCTATTTCTTTATTTATCATTTTCAGATAAGCCAATACCAATCCAGCAAAGCAGTTCGTTTTATCTGTATGTTTACGCAGTCAGGTTATCAACCCAATTTTTGACAATTTACAAATCTTCCTTTATAATTATTAGTTTATGATTTGTATAAGGATAAGAGTTCATATTTCCTTGCCAGAAATTTTTAAGCTCCCTCGCTTGAATGATAACTTTCCTGTCAACATAGATTTCAATGAATTTAAGCCAAGCGGTTTTTCTGGCTTGCAAGAGAGTTTTGTCTTTTTAAATGAGATAAGGAGGAAAATAAAATGTCAAGAGAACTTTTGCTCTGGGTTGCTCCAGTTGCTGGGGTTTTAGCCCTTCTGTATGCTCTTTTCAGGGCTTTATGGGTAAAGAGTCAGGATGCTGGGACTGACAGAATGAAGGAGATAAGCGGCTATATCAGGGAAGGTGCAATGGCTTTTCTGAAAAAAGAGTATGGCGTGCTTGTAATCTTCGTCATAGCTGTGGCTTCCTTGATGGGTGTGGCATATTTCAATCAGCCGGATAGTCACTTTCTTATAGCTATCTCTTTCATTACCGGTGCAGGTATGTCTGCACTTGCTGGATTCTTTGGGATGAATGTTGCAACCCTTGCAAATGTGAGAACATCCAATGCTGCAAGAAAAAGCCTTAACTCTGCACTTAAGATTGCATTTGCCGGGGGTTCAGTTATGGGTATGTGTGTTGTAGGGCTTGGCTGTCTGGGCATTGGGATACTCTTCTACATATACCTTAAAGTATTCGGCAGTGAGGGTGCAAGCCTTGCAAGAACATTGACTGTGCTTTCAGGTTTCTCTCTCGGGGCTTCTTCAATAGCACTTTTTGCCCGTGTTGGTGGAGGAATTTATACAAAGGCTGCTGACGTTGGTGCTGATCTTGTGGGTAAGGTTGAAGCAGGCATACCAGAAGATGATCCAAGAAATCCTGCTGTTATTGCAGACAACGTTGGTGATAACGTTGGTGATGTTGCTGGAATGGGTGCAGACCTCTATGAATCATATGTGGGAGCTATTATCTCAGCAATGATTATTGGTGCAACAGCAGTTCCATCAGTTGCAGAACATCAGTTGAATCCGGTAATTCTTCCTTTAATTCTTGCCGGTGTTGGAATAGTTTGCTCCATTATTGGTGCATTCTTTGTAAGGACAAAAGAAGGTGGAAATCCACAGACTGCATTGAACTTTGGAACATTCGGGGCAGCAATTCTTATGCTTATTGTTTCTTATTTTGCTACAAAGTTTCTCTTACCCGGTAGTTACACAACTGGTAGTATTACATACAACTCACTCAAGGTATTTATAGCAATGATAACCGGACTTGTGGCCGGCGTACTCATTGGTGTACTTGCTGAGTACTATACTACAGGTGAAAGAAAACCTACAAGAACTGTTGCCTTAGAGTCTCAGACTGGTCATGCTACAAATATTATTGCCGGTCTTGCTGTTGGTATGCAGTCAACCGCTCTTCCATTGATTGTGCTTTCTGCAGCAATAATAATAGCCTATCAGATGGCAGGTCTTTACGGAATTGCCATAGCTGGTCTCGGAATGCTCTCTACAACCGGTATCCAGCTTGCTGTTGATGCATACGGACCTATTGCAGATAATTCAGGTGGTATTGCTGAGATGAGCAACCTGCCACCAGAGGTGCGTGGGCGAACTGATAAGCTTGATGCAGTGGGCAACACAACTGCAGCCATTGGTAAGGGTTTTGCTATTGGATCTGCTGCACTTACTGCCCTTGCACTTTTCTCTGCATATCAATCTCAGGCAGGTATTACAACAATTGATGTTTCAAATCCTATGATTATGGGTGGAGTGCTTGTTGGTGCAATGCTTCCATTCCTTTTCAGCTCAATGTCAATGAAGGCTGTAGGTAAAGCTGCCGGTGAAATGGTTGTTGAGGTCAGAAGGCAGTTCAAAGAAATACCCGGGCTTATGGAAGGCAAAGCAAAGGCGGACTATACGAGATGCGTAAGTATTTCCACAGCTGCAGCAATAAAGAGAATGATAGTACCCGGGCTTATGGCTGTTATAGTGCCTGTTGTTGTAGGGTTTATAGATAAGCATATTCTTGCAGGTCTTCTTGTTGGTGTCCTTTCTTCTGGAGTCGTTCTTGCAATATTTATGGCAAATGCCGGGGCATCATGGGATAATGCAAAGAAATACATCGAGGCTGGAAATCTTGGTGGTAAGGGTTCTCCTACTCACAAGGCTGCTGTTACTGGAGATACAGTGGGAGATCCTTTCAAGGATACAGCCGGGCCTGCTCTTAACATATTGATAAAGCTTATGAGTGTTGTGGCTCTCGTGATTGCACCTTTAATTAAGTAGTGTCTGATAAATTCAAAAAGGGGCTGTATAACAGCCCCTTTTTTGTTGGCTTAAAAATTGTTATTGTGTTATAATCAACTGGAAAGGTAAGAAAATGAAAATACTGGTTTTGAGCGATATTCATTCCAATCTTGAAGCCCTCATTTCAGTGTTCAATAATGTAGAAACCCACTCCATTGATTTGATTTTAAATTTAGGGGATATAGTGGGTTATGGACCTGATCCCGAAAAATGTATCGAGTTTGCAATGGAGAGGAATTTTATCTCTATAAAAGGTAATCATGAGAGAATGCTTTTTAACCCCTTACTGAGAAGATTTGCGAATGATGTGGCAAGATTTGCCATAGAGTGGACGGACGAGAATTTAAGGCATACTTACAGGCAATTTCTGGAACGTTTGCCAGAAATCTATAGATATAGCAATGAAATACTGTGTGTACACGGTTCACCCATAGACCCCGATGAGTATATTCTGAGAACATCCACAGCACAGAGATCCTTACAAAAAATTAAGGATGAAGGCATAAAAATATGCTTTCATGGACACTCTCACGTGCCCGGGATATTCAATGAAAATGCAAATTTCTTCTATGAAGAGGACAAAAAGTTTTATTTAAGAGAGGGTGTCTTTTTGATTAATCCGGGTAGTGTTGGTCAGCCACGGGATAGAAATCCAATGGCTTCATATTGTATCTTTGATGAGACTGACTTTTCAGTAATGTTCTATCGTGTAGAGTATAATATCTCAAGAACTTGTGAAAAAATAGCCCTGGCTAATTTACCCCCCGAGCTTGGAATGAGACTCTGGTATGGGATATAAATCACTCTTCTGGAAGTCTTAAAGGCATATCAACGTATACAAAATCTGGTTCTCCATCTATTGTGAAGAGTATAGGACTTACCTGTGAGTTAATAGAAAAGTTTACCACTTTATTATTAAAAATTTTAAGAAAATCAGTAAGGTGCTTATAATTACAGTAAAGGAAAATAGGTGTTCCAGAATAGCTTAAAAGTGGAATTTCCTCTCTCGCCAGTCCATGGATTGAATGTCTGGCTGAAATCTCCATAATACTATCTTTTATCTCAATTTTTATTCTGTATGTCTCCACATCAGCAAGAACAGAAACCACCTCAATAGCATTCAAAAAGATATGCCCATCAACACTTCCTACATTAATTCTATCTTTTGGAATAACATCCCTGTAGTTGGGAAACTTTCCCTCAATTAAATTGGAAAAGAGGTAGACATTGTTGAGTCTGAAAAATGCCTGATTCTTTTCTACCGAAAACATTACCTCACCTTCACTACTGACTGTGAAAGAGTTACTAAGTGTTCGGATTATGTTTTCTGGAATTATTATATTAAGAGGTACAATACCTTTTTTCTCTACATATTCTCTCGAATTTGTTGCAAGTCTTTTCCCATCACTCGTAACAAATGTAAGTCTACCCTCGACTGCCTCTTCAATATAAACTCCAGTAAAGGCTGGTTTTGAAAAGTCTTCTGCGACAGCAAAGACGGTGCTATCTATAAGTTCCTTCATGCTGGCTTCTGAAATCTTTATGTATGTCTCCCAGTTGAACTCAAAGAATACAGGGTATGCATCGGCTATTATTCCATTCAGGTTAAAAATTGGGATTTCCTTCTCAAGAGGATGGATAATTACAGAGGTCTCATTATCCGGGATTGTCTCAAAAACTATTTCACCCTCTTCTATTTTTCTTATTACATCAAGAAGTTTTTTTGATAAGAGTGTGATTTTGCCGGGTTCTTCAACCTTAACATTCAGTTCAATCTTTACACCATTTTCTCCATTGTAGGACATTATTATAAGAGTACCATCTGCTTGAACTTCAAGATATACGTTAAGTAGAATTGCCAGAGGTGATTTAACATTTTTTAGCACAGTATCAGCAATGGTAAGATAGCGAAGAAATAGCTCTCTATTAATTGTAAACTTCATTTTTAATACCCCCTCTTAAAAATAAATTGCCGAGGGCGGGACTCGAACCCGCACAGGTGTTTCCACCCGAGGGATTTTAAGTCCCTTGTGTCTACCAATTCCACCACCCCGGCACTTTAGTAGGGGATGGTCGGAATCGAACCGACTCATAGCGGTTTTGCAGACCGCGGCCTTCCCACTTGGCTACATCCCCATATTTATAAAAAGAAAATATTGCTTATATTATACCTAAAATCCAAAAGTTAATCAACAAAAACTGATAAAAATCTGCTTACAGATTTTTTATAAATTGGTCTGGTTTTTAGTCTTGATATTTATTTTTATCTCTTTTATAATATTTTTAATCATACAGGCTCTGCCTCTGTATTTTTTTTATCTTAATATTTTTGAGATTTAACTAACTTTTTTCTCTGGAAATCTGGGTTATATTCTTTTAAGAAACTGAGAATGGAGAGAGATAATGTCAGAATCTTTAAAATCTGAAGAAAATCTTAAACTGGAAAATTCTCTGGATGATTTTTATAAATTCTTAGAGAAGGTATCTAAATTTCACATAGATTCTCTGGAAAATAAGTCTTTTGAAGAAATCAAGAAAGATCTAATTGAACTTTGTGAAAAAAAGGGGGAAATTCTAAAAGAATTAAATAAAAATTTTGAGGAAAAAAAGAAAATCGAGATAGAACTACAAAATGAAAAAAAACTTTTAGAACTTCTACTTGAAAAATTAAATGTTGCTGTTTTCATTTTTAATGTTACTAATGGAAGGTTTATTTTTGAATATCTTAATCCCACTCACGAAAAGCTTACAGGATTTAAAACCAGCGAGGTAAAAGGAAAAACTCCTTCAGAATTTTTACCTTATGACATTGCTATACAGATTGAGTCAAATTATCAAAAATGTGTGGAACTAAAAGAAACCATAGAATACGAAGAAAAGCTCCTGTTAAAGGGAAAGGAAACGTGGTGGTATACAAGACTGATTCCTTTGATTGATAATGAAGGGAAAGTTTATAAGATAATCGGGGCTTCCATAAATATAAATGAGTGGAAAAGAGTAATCGATGAGCTAAACGAAAAGAATACTTTGCTTGAAAAAATATGTGAGATTGTCCCCATTCCTTTGTTTTATAAAGATAAAAATCTTAATTTTGTGAAAGTTAATAGTGCTTTTGAAAAGTTTTTTAATATTGAGAGAAAAATCATATTTAGAGTTAAGAATAATGAGATCTTCCCTGAATATTTGAAAAAACTTCTTGATGAAAAAGAAAAAGAATTAATGGAACAATTTCTTCCTATTGAATTTAAAACCTCTTTTTGTGAAACTGAAGATGGAGAAAAAAGATACATACTATATAGAATGAACACAATTGGAGAAAACAGAGAGACATTCACCGGAATAGTTGGAAGCATTTTTGATATGACTTCTCAGATTAAATACCAGCAATTTCTTGAAGAGCTGGCAATAAAAGATGAGTTAACGGGGTTATATAATAGAAGAGGTCTAAAAGACTTTGTGGAAAGGGAATGGAAAAATTCTATAAGATACAAACAACCTATTTCTATGCTAATGATAGACATAGACAATTTTAAGGCTTATAATGACACATATGGACATAAAATGGGAGATGAATGTTTAAAAAAAGTTTCTGAAAAAATAAAGGAAAATACATTAAGACCTGCTGATATAGTAGCACGCTATGGAGGAGAGGAATTTATTGTAATTTTGCCAAACACACCCTTTGAAGGTGCAATGACAGTCGCGGAAAGGATAAAAGATTCTGTAGCTGACTTAAAAATAACCCATCCTGCTTCTCCATTTGGAATTATAACTATATCAATTGGTATTTCTACAAGTATTCCAGAAAAATTCGAAAAATATGAAGTTATTCTTGAAGATGCAGATAAAAATCTATATATAGCAAAGAGAAAGGGAAAAAACAGGATAGAAGGATATAAAATTCTTAAATCCTGAACTTAATGCACTGGTACATCAAAGCATAATCATATCAAGCTACCTGCCTCTTATCAGCATAAAAATCATCACACAAAGCAGAAGAAACAAGAGGATAAAAATAGTAACCTTCAATATTAAAAAGAATCTTTGCAGGCTTCTTCTTAATATCTCATCTGCTTTTTCCAGTTTTCTCCTTTCTCTAAATCTTGTGACAACTAAAAAAATTAAGATAGAAAGAAGTAAAATCAATGAAGTAATCACAAAGCCGTTTTTTAGTTTTACGGCAAAGATAAACATAAGAAAACCGGCAGCAATTTCAATTAAGGCCAATAAAATCATAAAAAAAGAGATTTTCACCCACTTCATAAAAAACCTTATAATTTTTTTAGCAAAAAGCTCAAGCAGTAGTTAATACTTTTTTGCCTTATATCATTTCTACTTCCAAAGAAATTAAGTCTTTGAGTAAAGATTCCATCTTTTTCGCCTATAGCAATATAAACTGTGCCCACCGGTTTTTCTTCTGTGCCTCCATCTGGACCGGCTATCCCGCTTATTGATATCCTGTAATCTGTTTCCGGAAAAAGCTTCATTAGTCCTGCGTCCATAAACTTTACTGTTTCTTCTGAAACAGCTCCATACTTTTCGAGTATATCGTGCGGAACACTTAAAAGAGTCTCTTTAAGCTTATTGCTATAGCAAACTATTCCCCCGAAGAACATTGCAGAAGAACCGGGAACATCGGTTATCCTTTTTGAAAGAAGACCCCCCGTACAGGATTCTGCAACTACAAGCTTTTTCCCCTTCTCAATCATCTTTCTCACGAAACTTTCCTCGATAAATTCAGTCTGTGAAAAACCAAGTATGTTATCTTTCAATAATCCAAGGTCTTCTTCTATGATTTTCTTCGCACTGGTTTCCGCATTTTCTTTATCTCTTGAAAGGATGTCTATCCTGAAGCTTATTATCCCCTCATCTGCAATTGTACCAAAGGAAACATTATCTTTATCCAGTTTCTCTCTTAAAATCTGGTTGAGTTTCGCCTCTGAAATACCATAAGTATGAAATATAAAGCTGAATTTCTTTAATTCAATATTCTTCTGCCACTCTTTTATGAAGTTCGGGAGGTATAGTTTTATCATTTCTCTCCATTCTGATGGCACACCGGGAAAAAGAAAGTACTCCTTATCTATCTTTTTGTAATAAAGACCAGGGGCAGTGCCCACTGGATTATCAAACACTATTGAGTTTTTTATCACCAGAGCTTGTTTCTGATTGCCATCCTGAAATTTTATATTCCTTGATTCAAAACGGGATTTAATTTTTCCAAGCACATTCTCATCCAGAAACAGTTCCTCACCTGTATATTCTGAAAAGGCTTCTCTTGTAAGATCATCATCTGTTGGTCCAAGTCCCCCGGAAACTAAAATAACATCAGATATATCAGAAAGAAATTGTAAGGCAGACTTTATCTCATCAATCTTATCCCTGACAATTAAAATCCTTTTCAATTCAAGCCCTTCTTTCATGAGATAATCTGAAAGAAAATGGCTGTTGGTTTCGATGACTTTTTCCAATAACTCATTCCCGATAGCAAGCATCGAAATATCCAATTTTTTCTCCTAAAACTTGACTTTTTATATTTTTTTGTTAAAATATTCTAATTGAAATGCACCTCCGCTGATGGACGGCTAACCCGCGGGGGTCCGTCCATCGGTTTATATTATTTATATAAGCTACCCAGTTTCAATCCTTTTTGTCCTATATCTTTGCGATAATGCATATCAACAAAGAAAATCTTTTTCACTCTCTCATATGCCTTCATTATAGAAGCCTCAAGCGTTTCGCCGAGAGCAGAAACACACAAAACCCTACCGCCATTTGTTAAATATCTTCCATTTTCAACTATTGTGCCTGCATGGAAAACAAAAACATCAGAGGAATTTTCAATCTCCCCTGTTATTTCATAACCCTTTCTGTAATTTCCGGGATAGCCTCCAGAGGCAAGAACAACACAGGTACAATAGCCGGGATAAAACTCTATCCTTAAACTATCAAGATTATTTGACAGAGTGGCATTGGCAATTTCAAGAAAATCTGTTTTAAGGAGTGGTAGAATTGCCTGAGCTTCAGGATCGCCAAATCTTACATTATATTCAATAACAGCAGGCCCTGATGATGTTAGCATAAGACCTAAATAGAGAATTCCCGTGTAAGGAGCTCCTTCCCTCTGCATTCCCTTGATTGTTGGTTTAATAATGTTTTCTTCAATTATAAATCTTGTATTTTCACCGAGAAAAGGCACAGGAGCATATGCCCCCATCCCACCAGTATTTGGACCCTCATCATTATCAAAAACCCTTTTGTGGTCCTGTGCTGTAGCGAGCCATTTGTAGTTTTTTCCATCAGAAACAATAAAAACGCTGACCTCAACACCATCAAGCAGATCTTCAACAATTATTCTGTTGCCAGCATCTCCGAATTCTTTATCCACCATAATTCTTCTGATTGCCCTTAGAGTATCATCAACAGTTTTGCATACAATTGATCCCTTACCTGCAGCAAGGCCATCAGTTTTTACAACATAAGGTTTTCCAGTTCTCTCCACAAAGTTAAATGCATCCTCAGGATGGCTAAAAATTTTAAATCTTGCAGTGGGGATGGAACACTTATCAAGAAACTCTTTCAGATATGCCTTTGAGCCTTCGAGTCTTGCAGCTTTATGATTTGGCCCAAAAACCTTTACCTTTTCTTTCTGTAGTATATCAACCACTCCATTTACAAGAGGCTCTTCGGGCCCTACAATTACAAGGTCTATTTGAGCAAGCCTGACAAACTCAATCAGATCCGTGAAGGGTGGCTTTAATTCCACCGGCACATTCCTTCCGTATTTCTCAGTGCCACCATTCCCGGGAAGAATGTATAATTTTCCACATCGGGGGCTTTTTGAAACAGCCCATGCAAGAGCTGATTCTCTGCCTCCACTTCCAAGAATCGCTACATTCATATATCATCCTGCCTTATAAATTTCTACTCCATATTTTTCTATCTCATTTTTCAGGTTCTCATCAGAAATCTTTTTCATTATCAAAATATCAACTTTATACAACCCGGCTATCTCATCCATATCGAGAAAAAAACTTGTAGGCAATTCAGATTCAGCATCTATGGCTATATCAATATCAGAATTATAGCTTGAATCGCCTCTAACTCTTGAGCCAAAGATTACTGCCCTTTTTATTTCCGGATATTCTTTTAAAAATGACACTATTTTTTTCAGTAACTTTTCATCAATATTAATTTTCATATATTGACTTCTTTTACAATTCTGTCTTTCAAATCTTCAAAAAGTTTAAGATAGTCGCTTTTAACTCTCTCAAATACCTCAAAAGCAATGCTTTCATCATAAATATGCGATGTCAAGTTCCTATCCTTAATCATACTTTCCCATTTTTCATTGTTTTTTATTAATCCATAATTAAAAGCTATTCTAAATATTTCTCTCGGATAATCACTTGAAGTGATCCCCTTGTATTCTAAAAAAGCTTTCAGTAGTTTCCACGATAGTTCATAGACAAACTCAAACCTCTGGATAACAGCGTCCACGATTATATCTTCTTCAGTCTCAATTTTTAAAGCCTCTTCAAGCCTTGAAAGTGCCTTACAAAAGTTTAGTAGCTTTTTCCTAACCCTTTCTTTTTCATCAAACATAAAATTCACTCTTCTATTTCTTCGCTGGCTGATTTTATAATCGGTGATGGTTGTGCATTATAAACCCTTGAAAAAGGTGGCACAGAATTGGTTAGCCACACATTACCACCGATTATAGAATGATGACCGATCCTCGTATCACCACCAAGTATTGTAGCACCTGCGTAAATTATTACATAATCCTCAATATCCGGATGCCTCTTTATATCCTTGATCGGATTTCCATGCTCATCAAGCGGGAAGCTCTTTGCTCCCAATGTAACTC
This sequence comes from Brevinematia bacterium, assembly GCA_049968515.1. Taxonomy (GTDB): domain Bacteria; phylum Spirochaetota; class Brevinematia; order Brevinematales; family JAOACQ01; genus JAOACQ01. The sequence goes on along the minus strand of JBMFQR010000006.1, from coordinate 4,210 downwards.
CCTGATAGAGTTTTACGTTGTCTCCAATTGTACAGGTCTCACCTATTACAACACCCGTACCATGATCTATGAAGAAATACTTTCCTATCTTTGCACCGGGATGAATGTCGATACCAGTCCACTGGTGTGCAAATTCAGTCATTATCCTTGGAATTATAGGAACATTCTTTTCATAGAGAAAATGTGCTATTCTGTAGATTGTAATAGCCTCAATCGAGGGGTAGCTCAGTATTATTTCCTCTCTGAACTTTGCTGCCGGATCACCATTGTATGCTGCCTCTATGTCTGTCTGAAGAATTTCTCTGACCAGAGGCAGGTATTCAAAAAGCTCCACTGTAATCTTATTCGCCATTGTCCTGCACTCACAATCCCTGCACCCCTCACCATGCTTTTTGACGCAATAATAGTCAAATGCCTTCTCTAAAATTAAAGAAAGCTCAATGGCAGCTTCTCTTAGTCTGTTACCTATGATTATGTTCATTTTACCAAGGTCTATGGGTTTTTCCTCATAGATCCCGGGAAAGAGAGCACTCCTGATTTCTCTAATGATTTTAAGCACAGTCTCCTTTCCAGCCAGACCGATTGTATGGGTTAGAAAAACTGACTCTTTATTTATTTTTTCAAGCTTTGCTGCAACATTCGCAAGGTCTTTATTCAGCCATTCTGTAAGTTTCATTTTCTTTACCCCTTTACCACTATATTTACAAGTTTGTCCTTTACAGGTATTATCTTTACTATTTCTTTGCCTTCCACCCACTTCGTTATTTTCTCATCACTTAATGCAATTTCTTTCATTTTCTCCACATCAGTTCCCACGGCAACCTTTACACTCGAACGTATCTTTCCGTTTACCTGAATTACCATTTCGTACTCTTCGTCCTTTGTTAGCTCTTCTTTATATTCCGGCCAGCCAGCAAAAAGCACGGAAGGCTTCTCTCCAATCCTTTCCCACATCTCTTCTGTAATGAATGGAGCAAATGGATGTAAAATCCTTATGAAGTCCCTCATTACATCATAGTTTATCTTTTCTTCTTTAGAAAGCTCATTCACAAAAATCATAAGCTGGCTTATTGCGGTGTTAAATTCAAGCTCTTCAATCCTTTCGCTGACAAACTTTATTGTTTTATGTCTCATTCTCTCTATATCTTCCGGCACAGTAATACCCTTTTCAATGGGTTTTTCAAGTAGCTTCCATACCTTATCCAGAAATCTCTTAATTCCAGTAATACCTGTTGTGCTCCATGGCTTATCGGCTGCAAGTGGTCCCATAAACATTTCATACATTCTGAAAGCATCCGCTCCATATTCAGCAATAACATCATCTGGATTAATCACATTGCCTCTTGATTTTGACATCTTTTCCCCATTCTCACCGAGTATCATACCCTGATTTCTGAGAGCCATAAATGGCTCTGGAGTATTCATTATGCCAAGGTCATAGAGAAACTTGTGCCAGAATCTTGCATAAAGTAGATGAAGTACAGCATGCTCTGCACCACCCACATAAAGATCGACAGGCAACCAGTACTCAATATTTTTCTTGTCGGCTAAAGCCTTATCATTATGTGGGTCAGTAAACCTGATGTAATACCAGCAGCTTCCAGCCCACTGAGGCATTGTGTTTGTTTCCCTCTTTGCCTTCCCACCACATTTAGGGCAGGTAGTATTCACCCACTCGGTAATTGCTGCAAGCGGAGATTCTCCCGTGCCTGTAGGCTTATAGCTTTTTACATCTGGAAGTTTAAGTGGAAGCTCACTTTCAGGTAAAGCTACTTTGCCACACTTCTCACAATGAACAATCGGTATCGGCTCACCCCAGTATCTCTGACGGGAGAAAACCCAATCACGGAGCTTATACTGAATGCTTCTCTTTCCCAGTCCTTGTTTTTCAAGCCAGTCAACTATTGCTCTCTTAAACTCTGGTGTCTTCATTCCATTAAACTGGCCAGAATTTACAGCTATACCATCCTCTACCTCAGCTTCCTTCAGTTCGTAGAGTGTGCCATCTTTACTTACAACCTGTATAATGGGCAAATTAAACTTTTTTGCAAACTCAAAATCCCTTTCATCGTGTGCTGGAACCGCCATTATTGCACCAGTTCCATAGCCCCATAGGACATAGTCAGCAACCCATATAGGTATCTTTGCCCCATTTACTGGATTTATGGCATATCCACCGGTAAAAACACCAGTCTTTTCTTTGCTCAAATCTGTCCTCTGCAAATCTGTTTTGTTTATTGCCTCTTTCACATACTTTTCTACTTCAGCTTTTCTTTCGGAAGTTGTAATTTTTGGCACAAGAGGGTGTTCTGGTGCAAGCACCATATATGTCGCACCAAAAAGGGTATCGGGTCTTGTAGTAAAAATTCTTATGACCTCGTCAGTACCATCAACCTTGAAATCAACTTCAGCACCCTCACTTTTCCCAATCCAGTTTCTCTGCATCAGTTTAATTGACTCATTCCAGTCAAGCATATCAAGGTCATTTAAAAGCCTTTCGGCATAGGCTGTAATCTTCAAAACCCACTGCCTTATTCTTTTTCTTTCTATTGGAGTATCACATCTTTCGCACCTGCCATCTTTAACCTCTTCATTTGCAAGCCCTGTAAGACATTTTGGACACCAGTTTATAGGCATTTCTGCTTCGTATGCAAGCCCCTTCTCAAAAAGCTTTAGAAATATCCACTGAGTCCATTTGTAGTATTCTGGGTCACAGGTAGCCACCTCTCTGTCCCAGTCATAGCAGAAACCAAAGCTTTTTATCTGCTCCCTGAATCTTGCAATGTTTTTGTAAGTAGTTTCAGCCGGGTGGGTTCCAGTCTGAATTGCATAGTTTTCAGCTGGAAGTCCAAAGGCATCAAAACCCATAGGATGAAGGACATTGTAACCATTCATTTTTTTATATCTTGAATAGATATCAGTGGCGGTATATCCTTCTGGATGTCCCACATGAAGTCCTGAACCGGAAGGATATGGAAACATATCAAGAACGTAAAGCCTTTTGTCTTCAGGATAAGATGGGTCTTCAGTTACTTTATAGGTTTTATTTTTTTCCCAGTATTCTCTCCATTTTTTTTCAATAGCAACAAAGTCATAGGTCTTTTCCATACTACAACTCCATAAAGATTGGTTTCATATATTATAAAACGAATCCAGATGATTGTCCAAAAATAAGACGGGAAATCGATAATAAAAAGGCAGTCAGAAAAGCCCTTCTGACTGCCTTTATTTAAACCAGATTTTATTTTGTTGGAATGAGCTCAGCCTCAGGAATTGCAGCATCAACATTAACTTCGAATGTAACCTCTTCACTCTCATTACCCAGTAGATCATATGCCTTTGCTTTAATGGTATGTTTGCCAGCAGAAAGTCTGATAGGATATTGATAATCCTTCTCTTCCCCATCGTCTATTGAGTAAACTATTCTTGAAACACCAGTTTCTTCATCCTTTGCCCTTATGATTACAGGAGTTTTATCGGAGATAAACTTCTCTCCGTCTTTATCAAAAGGTTCTGGATTGACAATAAACTCAACAACCGGGGCATTCACATCAAGATAATACAGATATGCCTTTTCCATTGAAACATTGCCAACATTATCGCTTGCAGAATAAACTATCTTGTGAAGACCTCCCTGTTCAACAGGTGCAAAGGGCCCTTCGTAATTCACCTTCTCACCATCATCCACACTGTATTCAATGGATTTTACACCGGAAAGTGCGTCATTTGCAAAAATTCCAAAGTTGTAATTTTTTCCGACGTAAAGAATATCACCAATTTTCACTGGCTTTCTGTCGCTGATAAGAATGGTTTCCGGAGCAGTCTTATCAAGTATAAATTCATAAAACTTTACACCGGACATATTTCCGACATTGTCCTCTACCTTATAGGCAATAAGGTGCTTTCCTTCTTCAATAAAGCCAATCGGATTTTCATATACTCCAAACTCCGCATCGTCAACCATTACATAAACTACTTTTACTCCAGAACCTTCATCCTTTGCCTCTATCACAAATTTTACATCCCCGGAGGCATAATCCATATTCCCATCATTATAAACTACACCCTCAACCGGAGTAACTTCCTTTTCTTCTGTTACAGCTTCTGATGATGAACTCGAAGAACTTCCCTCTGTTACAGCTTCTGATGTAGCTTCTTCCTGATCAGGAGCTGTGGTCTGTTGAGAAAACAGAAGAGTGGCACCAGCCAG
>JBMFQR010000005.1:0-86698 GCA_049968515.1 Brevinematia bacterium | reverse complement strand
TGTTTTCAAGGAAGTAGTAATGTGTATGCCCGCATCTCGGACACTTAAAGCCATCTGGCCACCGCATTTTAAAAAGCCTTTCTCTGCATATTGTGTCTGTAGAGTAAAGCTTCTGAAATGTTACAAGTGAGAGATTGTTTTGCTTTGCCATAATAATGCCCCATTAGTTGTTTGTTGTTATTATATTGTATGACAATATTAATGTCAAATATTATGCGGAGTAAAATGGAGAGGTAAGAAATACATAACATACTTAGAAAACTAAAAATGAATATAAAAATTGTTAGTTCCAGTATAGCTTGAAATACATACCCTACAAAAAAGCCAGTAAAAAAACCACTCAGTTTGATTTTTTTATTATTATTGAAATTTTTTTTTCACTGCATTATAATCAGATTAACTTTTTGAGGCTGGAGGCTCTCTATGAAGAATAAAAGCATAGCAATATTTGAGCTATTCTTTATATTTAGCTTTTTTTATTGCTGTGGTAGAGAGACAGTAGTCCAGAAAGAAGAGGTTGAAGTTGTTGAAGAAGTTGAAACAAATAAGGTTTTTATTACCGAGGAGACTACAGATATATCGAATAAAATAAGGGTTCTCATTCTTCCTCTTGAAAATAAAACAGACACCAGAAAATATCCAGCTTCAGAGACCATAAAATCTATAATATTAGGCAGCTTATATGATTTTCTCCGTGTAGTGCCCGGTCTTGATATTCCTGAAAAATCAGTTTTAACCGAAATGAAGGCGGATTTTCTTAATCGTAGGAACATTACACCTGAGGAGATATACAGTAATTATAATGCGGAGGTGATAATATATGGTGACTATATTCAGGAAAGGAAAAGTAAAAAACAGGTGGCTCTAATAAATTTTAAGATATGGACGAAAACGAAAGGACAGGTAGAAACGATAAAATATACTTCTCCGGTTGATGCTGATATATTTGATACAATTGATGATATGATAGCAAAGGTTATTAAGCTTACGATGAATGAGGAACTAAAGATAGCCTTTCTGAAATTTGGAGATTTCAGGATAAATGAAGGAAATTATTATCTTTTGATAAGTGGGAAGATTGTTTCAAAGATTACGAATGATGATTTCAATCTGAGTTTGAAAATACTTGCTGGAACGGAATATACTGTAAAGCTAAAAAATCTTCACAATGGAAATACCGTTTTAGATACGAAAGTAATATTAAAACCGGGAGAGATGACAAATATAAGCCATATAGCAAAAGGGAGTATAAGATGTATAATGACAAATAAAAGCAGCGATGAAGATTTCAAGATCTTTCTTGATGAAAAAGAAATAGCTTTAGATGAAATCTATTCTGACATTCCGGCAGAGAGAATAATAAGAATTAGGGTTACAAATATAACTAAAAAAGACTCATATACTCTCGATTATTACCTTTCTGATGGAGAAATGAAAGAATTTATACTGCCAAAGGCAAGGATGGTTTTAGATTTTTCCCCTCAAATTAATAGCGAGGGTCCTGGTGCCAAAGTCACTTATTCTGTTTCTGATGATTATAAATTGATGGGGAAAAAGTCCTTTGTTTTTTATTTTTTTGTGCCATATTTGAGTTGGGCAAATGTAATGTTAACCTTTCCCTCAGGGATAGATTGGTCAAATTTTAATACTATTAAGTTCTTGATTTATGGAAGAAAAAGTCAAAATATGTTCTCAATATATCTACTCGATAAATATAATGAAACCTTTGTTTATTATCTCAGGGATAGCTGGAATGGCTGGAGGCAGGTCTCAATACCTTTTAAAAAATTTAGGTTTAGAACAGATTATCAATTTCCGAATGCTAAAATAAATGGCAGGAAGGATTATCCTTTAACTTCCTGTATAATTGAAATATCTTCTGTGAATTCTGGAAATGTAACAGCGAAACTCGTTATCAATGAAATAGAGATAACAAGAGAATAAGTTATTTACCCAGCTCCATAGAGTTTTCTATATTCCTCAATCCTTTTCATCATTTCGTCGTCAATAAGGACCTTTCCGTCAACTTCCTTTTTGTATAGACTTGAAATTATATCTCCAAGATTAACTATTGAGGCAATTTTGATTTTAAGCTCTTCTGAAAGCTCTACTAATGCCGACCTTTCTGTTTTACCTTTCTCCATTCTATCAACTGAGACAACAAGCCCTATGACTTTAACATCAGCAATGGATTTTAAAAGGCTTACACTCTCCCTTACAGATGTTCCGGCAGTTACAACATCCTCTACAATCAAAATACTCTCGCCACTTTCAGGCTTATAACCTATAAGAGTTCCACCCTCTCCGTGATCTTTTTCTTCTTTACGATTGAAGCAAAATTTCTTTTCAACTCCATATTCAGAAAACAACAATGCGGAAGTTATTGCCACAAGAGGGATTCCCTTGTAGGCAGGTCCATAAAGCACATCCCACTCAAAGCCAAAGTTTTCTTTAATACATCTTGCATAATATTTACCGAGTGTCAGAAGCTTAAAGCCAGAATCATAGTTTCCTGTATTTATGAAGAATGGTGTTTTTCTCCCACTTTTTGTTATAAATTCTCCAAACTTTAGGACGCCGGACTCCACCATAAATTTTACAAATTCTGCCTTATAATCCAATTTTTTTCTCCTAAAAGTTTGTATGGCTTTTCATAAGGTTATCACCGGCAAATTTTGTAATTTTATAGTACTCATTTTTACCTTTAATGCCGATTAAATAATCTCCTTCTTTATCCTGAGAATAGAGAGTTATCTCATAGTTTGTGCTTTTTGTCTTTATTGTCATATTTCTTAAAGGGGGCTTTTTTGTGTCAACATTACTTAAGAACTCAATGGCATAGAGTGGATTTAGAAGAAGTAAGAAATTTCTTACATTGGAGGCGTTTGCTTCCCTTGAATCCAGCCACGACATTCCCCATTTGAAATTTGTTTTAATATCTTCAAGAGGAAAGATAGAAAATTCTTTGTCACTCTCTGTCCAGTTTATGGATAAGATTTCCTCATTATTGAAGGAAAGTATCTTTTTAGACCTGAATTCCTCTTTTGTCTTATTTATTGCAAAATAGAAATTTCCCTTGCAAAGATAGACACCGGTGTCTTCTGGAAACTGGATGTATGTATGTTTCTTTGTTGGTGCAAATTTTCCGAAATAGATGGTCTGTGATTTATTATCATTATAAAATATTGTAAGCTTTGACCTGTTTTTCTCATCCAGTTCAAACTGACTCAGGCCTATACTTTTTGATACAAAGTCTACAACCTCGAAGTTTTCGATGAGATTTGTAAGCTGGGAAATTGCATCTTCATCAACTTCAAAGTTTTCTGGAGAAATATACCAACTATCATTGGAAAGAACAAGTGTAATATTTTTAGCCTTTTGAGAAGAGATTTCTATTTTTTTCAGATGTTTAAATCTCCCAATTTTCGGAATTGGAGACTTACTTTTTTCTCCAATCAGAGAGAGAGTTCCCCATATAATAAACAGGAATACAAAAGAAAGAGTTAAAAATGCGTATTTTTTTGTGAGTCTATTCATTTTCCTTTTCCTCCATAGAATTTTTCTAAAAAGAGTTTTTTAATTTTTTTTCTTCTCTGTATATCTGATTGCCATAAAATTAAACCTATTATTACCACAATTATTGCAGTTCCAACAGTGTTAAACCATTTTATGAAAGCTCTTGTGATTTCGGTTGTCTTCTTGGGTGGATTGTAGCCGAGCCCTTTTATTCTTAAAGATATCAAATCAGAATTTCCCATTGCCCAATCAATGATGTTTCTCACGAATATTGAGTTTGGAGATACCCCATCAATATCTAATATGACATTCTTTGCCATATCACCAGAGGCAACAACCACCATTTTCCCATTTTGTGTTTCGTTAATTCTATCTTTTGCATAATTTGGGTCGGAAGCAAAGTAGCTTTTGAACCCCCCTTCGATAACCGCAGCAGTAGTAAAATTAGTAAACTTATCTGGAATCCTTGTTGCAAGGTATGCTGGAGAAAGGGCAATGCCTTTCCCCTCCTGCCAAGAGTTTGTTGAGGTTTTCACAAGCGGGCTTACTTTTAGATTGTTGTTTGTAATTACTGATAGAGAGGATGTTTTAATTAAAAACATCCCTTTAACCTTTTTTGTAATGGGATGAGTCTGTGAAATGTTTTCCTTTTCTACAATCGGTGCATAGTATACATCCTGAATCCCGCCGCCATAGAGTTTTGGAATTTCTGCCTTATAACAATTTTTGTCGAGTATAAGATTGTGGTTGATTATAATTCCATAATTTGAAAGCATTTCATAAAGACCAGTCTGGGGAATTACACCAACTGGCATATTCCCTGCCATAAGTGCTGCTTTATCTGTAAGGGGGAAAAACAATCCCCCTACAAAGAATATAACTGGCTTACCTGACATAATGAACTGATCAATTTTGAACAATTCATCTCTACTTATTGGAAATTTAGGTTCTACTATAAGAAGAACATCTATGTCATCAGGGATTGGAGTTTTAAGTATTGTGATAGGTTTAAATTCGTAGTTTTCATCTATAAATTTTGAAAGCCTTGATACGGAATCTCCCGTATCTTCGCTACCATAGGCTTCAATAAATTCTGGCTCACCATGACCTGTAAGATATCCAACCTTTTTCTTAATGGCAAGGAGATTTTCAATTGTACTCATAAGATTTTCTTCCAGCGCATATTTCCCCATTATGTAAAGATTTCCTTCTTCATCTTCCTCAAGAATGTTTACAAATCTGTAGTTGTCTTTGTATTTTACAAGTATGCCAATGTATCCCTTTCCCGAAGGGAAAAGCTTTGAGTTATAAGAAGGTAGATTTTTAAGATATACTGCAGGAAATTTGTATTTTTTTATCATTTCACTGACTTCACTATTATTAATGTAAGTGTCCAGAAATTTATAGTATACTTTACCATTTAACTTATTTTTTATATTTAGAATAGCCGCAGCAGTAGAATCCTGAAGGTTTTCAATTCCTTCTATAGGAAGTTTTGTGTTGCCAAATAAGTAAATTTCAAATTCACCATCAAGATTGTTTATCGCATTTACCTTGTTTATCATTTTGGCAATGATTGAGGTGATTCTGTATTCGAGACCTTCAGTTGTAGAAAGTTGTGGAATTTTTTCAATCAGGTCACCATAAATGAATGCCACTCCGAGGTATGCTTTCTTATACTGAAGCTGATCTTTTTCTACCACTTCAAGTGTAACAGGATATATTCCATAGTCTTTTGGTGAATCTGGCTCCTTTTTTAGATCCACAAAGTCGATTTTTATTTTGTTTCTTCCCGATGCTTTGTATTCATCAAGTAAATCTCTCAGATATCTTTCGTAGCTATTGTATGGGGCTGGCAGATTCTGGGAGAAAAAGACCTTTATGGTCAGAGGCTGTTTTACCTCCTTTAGTATATCTTTTGTGTGGGTGGAAAGGGAGTATTTTTTGTCGTTTGTAAGGTCAATCCTGAAGTAGATTTTCTCAAATATTCCCGCAAGCATAAAAAGATTAAGCAGAATGAGTAAGAATGTCAGGATAAGATCCAGCCTTCTTGAAATCTTTATATTTCTTAGAAACTCAGATATCTTCTTCATAATTCAAGCTCCTCAATCAATCTTTCTGTTTTCAAGGTTTTGATATGTGGCATATATTCCTGCTATTGTTATGATAATGAAGTAGAAAATGTCTCTCAAATCTATAATGCCTTTTGCAATGTTTGCAAATCTTGTGCTGAAAGAAATACTATCAATTATGTCAACTAAAAATGGTGGAGTTACGGCTTTCATAAGACCGAGTATAAGGCAGAGGACCACAGAGATTGCGAGAGAGATTATGAATGAGATTATCTGGCTTTTTGAGAGAGAGGATGCAAATAGTCCGATTGAGACGAGGGCGGCAATCAGAAAGACAGAGCCAATATATCCACCAATTATTGGTCCTATATCAAGCTCACCTAAAAATTTAAGAGTAATAGGGTACATAATTGTTGGTAGAAGAGCAATATACATAAAGATTATTGCAGCTGCAAACTTGCCAATTATTATATCTAAAATTGAGACAGATGTGGTCGAAATAACCTCATAAGAGCCAACTGCAAACTCTTCTGAAAATAATCCCATTGTAATGGCAGGCACCACGAAAGAGAGCACAATGGGAAGAATGTTAAAAAATTCCCTCATTTCAAGCTGATTGTATAAGAAGAATCTTGAGAAATAAAGCCATCCGAGAGCTATAAGAAATATACATATGAATATATAAGCTACGGGTGAGAAAAAGAAGTATCTTAACTCTTTATAAATAAGATAGTAGATTTTCTTTATCTGTATCATAAGCTATTCCTCCTTTGTAAGTTCTTTAAATAACTGCTCTAATGTTTGTTCTTCTTTCTTAAATTCGTAGAGAATCCAATCAGTAGACTTTATTTTTCTGTGGATTATTTCCTCAATGTTTTTGTTTTCTTTATTGGATATTGAAAGTATAATTTGTTTTAAACCTTCCTCTTTTTCAACAACCTCAATAATACTATTCTCAACATAAAGCAGTTCTTTAATCTTTTCTTTTGAATCAGTTGTTTTTACAGATATTGAAAACCTTTCGTAGTCGGAGCCACCTTTAAGTAGCTCTGATGTAGCTCCATCAGCCACGATATTTCCCTTGTTTATGATAATTACTCTGTTACATGTGGCCTGAACCTCACTTAAGATATGGCTTGAAAGCAGGACGGTCTTTTCTTTACCGAGTTCCTTTATTAGCTCTCTTATCTCAACAATCTGGTTGGGGTCAAGTCCCGATGTCGGTTCATCAAGAATCAGAATAGGTGGATTGTGGATTATAGCATGGGCAAGTCCAGTCCTTTGCCTGTATCCTTTGGAAAGCTCTCCAATTTTCTTGTAAACCATTTCCACAAGTCCACACTTTTCTACAACAAAGTCAATTCTTTCTTCTATCTTGTTATCCGGGACATCCTGAATCTTTGCTATAAACTTAAGATAGTCGTATACCACCATTTCGGAATACAGAGGAGAAGCTTCCGGAATATAGCCAATGAAGCTTTTAACAAGAAGTGGATTTTCTTCTACAGGTAAATTGTTGATTTTTATACTCCCTGAGCTTGGAGTATAATATCCTGTAAGCATTCTTATGGTAGTGGATTTTCCTGCACCATTTGGACCAAGCAGTCCTACAATCTCTCCCTTTTCTATTTTAAAATTAATTGAATTGACTGCCAAGAAATCTCCATAGTATTTGGTTAGATTTTTTACCTCTATCATTCTTTTCAGCCTCCGTTTTTCAGACTATAATGACAAACTTAAGGCAAAGGTAAATTTTATTTCTTTTTTCGATAAAAATCAAATTTTGTGCTCGAAAGGATGAAAAAGATGAAACTAACTATCTCATCCTTTCTTTCCGTATACTCTCTTTTTAATCTCTTCGAGCAATATTTTTGGAATCTTGCTCTGTCTGAATAATACTTCTTTCATCAAATTAGGAAAAGACACAAGGGGTCTTATCATTCTTCTTAAATAAAAAGGCAATTTTGAGATATTTTCACTTATTCTGGCAAAAATTAAATCAGGGAATTTAATAAATTCAATAATGCCAGCATATAGCTTCGCTGAGAATACACAATCTATTATAAAATAGGCAACAAATTGACCAGCGAGGAAATAAGCCAGCCGCACATCCATTTTCCCTATTAAAGTGAAAACTGCTGGTTGAACAACATATATGGCAAAGGCTGAAAAAAGTGTCCAGATAATGGAGAATGTTAAAGAAATTCTTCCATTTAGGTTAAATTTATGGTTCGAATAGTCCCAGAGCTTCAGTGAGAAAATCTTTTCAAGTATCCAAGAAGAAATGTATTCGAGGGCTGAGGTAATTATGAACCATAGGGGAATTTTTAAGAAAATACTTATCCTGCCAAGATATAAGTCAGCCAAGTAAATAAATATTGCACCAAAGCCGTAAATTGGTAGAAATGGGCCATACAAAAAACCGGGGTTAATAAACTTTTTGTTTCTTATACTCCTGTAGATTGTTTCAATGCACCATCCCATAAAAGAAGTAATAGAAAAATAGAGAATTAGATTGATAATGTTGTTAAAAAATTCCATTTTTATTCCTTTTTTAAGTTAATAAAAATTAATATCAATCGTCAAAAGACCGAATGCCCTTATTAAATATCCAATCATACCGATAATAGATTTCGTGAGGGATATGAAGACTAAGCAATATTTCTGGAATTTTATATGAAAAATGTGCTTGTAATAGGTGCCGGTGTGGCCGGACAGATAGCAGTATCTCTAATACAGAATAATGAAAGATTGGAAAAACTTTATAATGTTATTGGTTTTCTCGATGATAATCCATCCCTTGAATATGTTCTTGACTTTCCTGTCCTCGGAAAAATTGATGAGGCTTCATTCATAATAAAAAAATATAGTGTTGATGAGGTTTTGATAGCCATTCCTTCTGCTAACGAACAGACAATAAAGAAGATATTGAAGATTGTTCTGCCATTAAGGGTTCAGGTTAAGATTGTTCCCGGTTTTTATGAGATTGTTGAGGGTAGCTTTGATTTGAGACAGATAAGAAAGGTGAACTTTGACGATCTACTTGGAAGGGAAGAGGTGGGGTTTGATGTCGAAACCATCTCTCCCTTTTATAAGGATAAGAGAATATTTGTTACAGGGGGGGGAGGTTCTATAGGTAGTGAGATAGTCAATCAACTTCTCTCACTTCCCGTAGCTGAAATAATGGTTCTGGGGCATGGGGAGAATTCCATTCACTCCCTTCTTATAAGACACAAAGGGGTTGAAAAACTAAAATATGTTATTGGTGATATAAGAGACTTAAAGAAAATAAAATATGAAATGAAAAAGTTTTCCCCAGATATTGTTTTTCATGCTGCTGCTCATAAGCATGTTCCTTTGATGGAAAAATATCCCGATGAGGCTGTAAAAAACAACATAATTGGTAGTTTCAATGTTGCAAGTGTCGCCATTGAAAGTGGAGTTAAAAATTTTGTCCTTATTTCTACAGATAAGGCTATAAATCCAAGATCTGTAATGGGAGCAACAAAGAGAATTGCAGAAAAGATAGTTCTCTCGCTTAATAAGTTCTGTAAAACAAGATTTAATATTGTGAGATTTGGCAATGTTTTAGGTTCAAGGGGAAGCGTTGTATTAACCTTTAAAGAACAGATAGAAAGTGGAGGACCTCTAACTGTTACTCATCCGGAGGTTACCAGATATTTTATGTCAATTCGTGAGGCATCAAGACTCGTTATCAAATCGCCTACTGTTCTGGAAGGGGAGATTTTTGTTCTCGATATGGGCAAACCTGTAAAGATAGTGGATCTTGCAAGGAATATGCTTTATTTGTATGGCTACAATGAGGACGAGATACCTATTGTATTTACGGGGCTGAAAAAGGGTGAAAAGCTACATGAGGAAATAATGAGTAACAGGGAAAAATTGATTTCCTCTAAATTTGAAAAGCTTTTTATTTCAAAAGAGAAAGAGCTTATATTTTCTAAGGATGAGATTTATAAAATGATAAAGGAGTTTGAAGAGGTTGCGGATACCTTTGATGTTGAAAAGATACTTAAAGTCATAAAAAAATACTGCAATGAATACACACAGGAAGAAGTTTATGAATGAGAGAAGAATTCCTTTTTCTCCACCTGATATTACGGAAAGAGAAATTAATGCGGTTATTGAGGTTTTGAAAAGCGGCTGGATAACGACCGGGCCAAAGGTCAGAGAGTTTGAGGATGAGATCAGCAAGTATTGTGGTACGGAAAAGACTGTGGCACTAAATTCTGCAACTGCTGGTCTTGAGCTTGTTTTGAGGCTTTTGGACATCGGGAAGGGTGATGAGGTTATTACGACTCCATACACATTTGCAGCCACATCCAATGTTATCCTGCATACAGGAGCAAAGCCAGTCTTTGTGGATATAAATTTTAAAGATTTTAATATCAGTGTGGAACATATTGAAAGAGCAATAAACAAAAGGACAAAAGCCATCATATCTGTTGATTTTGGCGGGTTTCCATGTGATTATGATGAGATAAAGTCAGTCTGCGAATATAAGAAGAAATTATATTTACCCCGGCAGAGGAGTTTGCAATCTTACTTTGACAAGGTTGTATTGATTTCTGATTCAGCCCATTCCTTTGGAGCAGTTTATAAGGGGAAGAAGGTAGGAGGAATAGCTGATTTTACAGTCTTTTCATTTCATGCAATCAAGAATATCACAACTGCTGAGGGAGGAGCTATTACATTTAATTCACAGGGTGGGCTTTCTGCTGACGAGATTTACAGAAGATTAAAGCTTCTTTCCCTTCACGGACAGAACAGGGACGCATTTTCAAAATTTAATGAGAGAAATGGATGGTACTATGAGATTCAGGAGATTGGTTATAAATACAATATGACGGATATAGCCGCAGCAATTGGCATTTCCCAGCTTGAAAGATATGAGAGTGAAATGCTTCCCGAAAGGAAAAAGATTTCAGAAATTTACTCGAAATATTTTGTTAATGAGAATTTTATTCTGCCAATTTTTAAGACAGATATTAAGGAATCTTCTTATCATCTTTATCCACTAAGGATAAAGGGGATTTCCGAAGAAAAAAGAAACACTATCATTCAGAAAATGTCAGATAAAAAAATCTCTCTTAATGTACATTTCATACCTGTGGTAATGCACCCTGCTTATGTTAAGCTTGGTTATAACATTAAAGACTATCCAGTCTGCTATGAGGCTTATAAATCTGAGATAAGTCTGCCTCTCTATTCAACACTTAAAACTCAGGATGCCAGTTATGTAGCGGAGGAATTCTTAAAAACTCTCGGAGAGCTCAAGCTTTTTTAAGAATGCAGAAAGCATTGGTTCATATTCGCTTCCTTTAAGCTTTTTGTAGACCGATGTCATTCCTTCTTCAAGATGTCTGGATTTAAGACCATGGTGTATCGAAAGACTGGCCTCAGTAAAAGCAGCGATTTTATCACAGATCTTTATTAAATCTCCATCAATAGGGGAAAACTCTTCTCTATTTTCAGAAGGATTGATCTCTTCACATCTTAATGCCTTACCATTTTTTATGATTCTGTTTGAAAATTCATCAAAGGTTTTTTCATCTATAATGCCCATAAGATATTTGAATTCCTGATGAAGAAAGTCTGGAAGCAAAGGAATGATTCTTTCCTCAACCTGTTCTTTTTCATAATTTTTTATCACCTTCTCGAGGTCGGCCTCTTTTTTTACCGGGGAGACTATATCTCTTGTGGCAACCTCGGGTATATCATGAAAGAGTGCAGCAAAGAAATTATTGTAAATTCTTTTGTTACAGAACTCTTTTTTATATGAGAGAATGAAAGAGAGGCAGGCGACCACAAACATATGTCCGAGCACAGTTGTTACTGGTACTCTCGGTGATTGTATCCATCTTTTCTGAAATCTTAGCTGTCCTATAATGTCTACAAAATTAAAGCTTTTCTTTTTGAGATATATTCTTTCTACACCTATAAGGTCAAAAAAGTCTTCTATTGTTTCCTCTATGTTTTTTCTGATTTCATCTATTCCATAAAACCTGATACCCATCGAATATATCATTTCAAATTCCCAGTATGTTGAAAGAAAATGTGCGGCTTTTATAATTCTTTTTTCCAGCTTATTCTCTGAAGAGAAATAGTCATCAAACTCACTTTTATCGAATAATAAGAGTTCTCTTTCTAATTTTTTTGTGACATAACGATGTATTTCATTCTTTTTCTCTGCCATTATTCTGTAATAAACCTGTGGCTTTATATCTGTGAGGACAGAGCGGTAAAGTGCCTCAAATATAATCCCTTTAATTAAATAAAGCCAGTCTATCTTTGTGTTTTTCTGTTCCTCAAAATGAGCAACAAGATATACGATGATGGCTTTATGTGCCTGTTTATCAAGCTCTGTAATCTGAAATGGCTTTGGAGAGTCATTCCACCTTTCTATGTAGGAAAGTTCATAAAGCCTTAAGATGAAATCCGCTATTATGTCAAGAGTTTCATTGCCATTTTTTTTGTGCTTCAAATTTATGACTCCTCGATTAATTTATATTATTCTCTGGAGTTTGTCAAATTATTATCTTAATCCCAAACGTTTGTTGTGGAAAGTTTTATGTGATTTTGCAAATATTTTACATAAAATTCTAAATGTGGTAAAATCTAAAGTAGCAAGATTTCTGGAGGATGTTAAATGTATACATTTTTGCTTGTAATCTTTATATTGGTAGTTTTACTCCTTATTCCATTGATACTTATGCAGACTGGAAGTGGTGCACAATCTGGAATGTTTGGGAGTGATTTTGCAATGGGTGTTTTTGGTGCAAAGACGAACGAGGTTCTTATAAAGATTACCAAATGGCTTGTGGGTATATTTTTCTTTTTAGCATTTTTGCTTGGATATATAAAGGTAAGAGAGTTTAAGTTTTATGAGAGGGCAAGAGCCGCAGAAAGACTTAAAGAAACAAAGGAGCAGTCCCAGTCTGCAGAAACTCAGAGTTCTGCTTCTGCTGAGGTTGATACCAATCTTAATCTCCCTTTGCCTCAAAAATGAAGACTGCTGCCATAGTTCTTGCTGGTGGTAGTGGTAAGAGGTTTGGTGGAAATCTCCCAAAGCAATTTGTGAAACTTTGCGGAAAAGCAATTCTTTCTTATAGTATAGAAAAGTTCTTAAACGAAGTTGATTTTGTTGTAGTTGTTTGCCATCGGGATTATATTGAATTGTTAAAGAATGAGATTATTCGGGGAAAGTTTGATGTTATGATTACCGATGGGGGAGAGACAAGACAGCTTTCTGTAAGAAATGGCCTTTTAAGTCTAAAAAATGCTGGCATAGATTATGTTGCAATACATGATGGCTCAAGGCCTTTGTTTTCAAAGGATTTAATGAGAAGACTTTTTGTCAATGTTCTGGAAAAAAAGGCTGTAATCCCTGCTTTACCATTAACTTCAACAATTGCAAGGGTTAAAAATGGCAATGTTGAGGGATACTTATATAGGGAAGAGCTTTTTTTGATTCAGACGCCACAGGTCTTTGAGTTTGGACTTATTTTTGATGCTCATGAAAGAGCTTTCAGAGAGAAAAAGATTGATTTTACCGACGATTCACAACTTATAAGATTTGCCGGTGAGAAAGTTTATGTAATTCAGGGCGAAGAGAAAAATATAAAGATTACAACAAGAGAGGATTTATTACTGGCAGAATGGTTATGTAAAAAAAGAAAAGTATAATAATAGAAAGTAAGCAATTCAGTATAAGGATAAATCTATGTCATTAAGAGAAACTATAATCAATGAGTTTATTAATCTTGTAAAAATTGATAGTCTCTCCTTTGAGGAGGAGAAGGTTTTTGATTATATTCTTCAAAGGCTTGAGGGTTTAAATCTAAAGAAGGTTTTGCAGAGCTATTCTGTAGAAGAGATAGGAAAAAAATCTGCAAATCTTATTGTTAAGATTCCGGCGAATACTGAGAATGCCACTTCAATATTTTTTGATGCTCATGTTGATACCGTTGAACCTGGTAGGGAAATAAAGCCATTGATTGACAGAGAGAAGGGAAGGATAGAAAGTTCAAAAGATACTATACTTGCAGCTGATGATAAGGCTGCTGTTGCTGCCATGCTGGTTGCTATAAATAAAATTCTTGGGGAAAATTTTCCTCATGGGGATTTATATTTTATTTTTACCTCTGCCGAGGAAATAGGACTTGTGGGTATTCAGCATTTTGATTTTTCTGTCATAAAGCCAGACTTCGGGTTTGTACTTGATTCTCATGGTAAGGTCGGAAGGATTGTGATTTCTGCCCCATATCATTATAAGTATACGATAAGGGTAAAAGGAAAAGCAAGTCACGCAGGAATAGAACCAGAAAAGGGCATAAATGCTATAAAGATAGCGGCAAGGATTGTAGCAAAGCTTCCACAAGGCAGGGTTAACAGAAACACTGTTGCTAATGTTGGAGTTATCGAAGGAGGAAAGGCTACAAATATTGTACCCGATGAATGTGAAATTACAGGAGAATTTCGTTCTATCAATCTTTTTGATCTGGAGAAGGTGAAAAGTGAGGTTGTTCAGATTGTTGACAATTTTAAAAAATATGCTATAGGTATAGAGCTTGAGCTAAGGGAACTTTACAAGGGTTTTAAGTTTGAAAGGAATGATGATGTGATAAAGTTTGTGAGAAAGGCATTGAAATCAATGGGTATAAAGCCAGTATATGAAAAAAGCTGCGGTGGTAGCAATACAAATATATATAATCAGAATGGCATAAAGTGTGTGACAATTTCTACTGGAATGATGAATGTTCACAGTACAGATGAGTATATTGAAGTAGATGACCTTGAAGCCCTTGTCAATCTAATATTGACACTCTGCCGTCAAACATTCAGAAATTGAGATGTTGCCCCTTGATTTCCAATGCAAATAGCAATCAGCTTTCATCAGAAAATAAAAATGATAAAATTTGACCAACTGAAAGCGATGAATCATCAAGTGGTATCTTTTGTGGTAGATAAACCTCAAACTTGTTTTTCTGGAGTATTTCGAGTGTTGATTTTAATATATTTGGATGCTTAAATACCTCTCCTGTTAAACCCACTGATTTTATAGATGTTTCTTTTGAAATAATCTTTACGAGTTCCAGTGTATTTGAGAGAATTGACTGCAAAGCTTTGGAAAATATCTCTCTTTTATCTTTTCCTTCAAATATATCAAGAATGATTTTCTTTATTAATTCATATGTATCAATTAAATAAATTCCGTCATCTTTATAGATTTTAACTTCATAATTTTCCATAATGTTGTTTTTAATTGTATCATCAAGCATAAGCTCGAAGAAATCAAAATTTTTAACATTTTCCTCAAAAAATAATATTTCTCCAATTGCAGCAATAATGTGGTGCATGCTTGAGGTTAGAGAGTAGGATATAACCTTTTTGTTTATTGCATTGAATATATAGCTATAATGGGGATTATCCTTTATATTTTTTACAATTGATAGATCAAGAGTATCAAGTTCGTCATTTATTACTTCTTTGATTGCAGCAAGTGCTATTCTCCATGGTTCTACATTCGCAATATCTCCACCCGGTAGGGGTAATGGCTTCCATTTTCCTGCAACCTTCATATTTTTAAGATTACCATAGACAAATTCACTGCCTACAATCTCATCTCTTGAATTATAGCTAATATTATCATACACTATGCATATCATCTCACTTTTAGTAATATTGTTGTCATAAAGCAGATTGGCAAAATGTGAATTGATATGATTTAAATGCTTTATGTTTTGAAGTCTGCTGATTCTTGTGGAAAAATCATTTACGATGGAATAAGAATCCTCTTCCTGAAGGACAAAAAGGTCTTTCTTCTCCTTACCTACAATCGAAGCTACAAGAAATTCCATTGCATCAATTTCGTAAAGATTTGAAAGCTCACCGAAGTTTGGTGAGATTGTAAGCTCTCCGTTTTTCAGATATGACATTGTGAAATTTCTTGCATTGCCAAGTGAAAGAATGGTTTTGTGGTTGTTATATGAAGAAAATTCCTGACGTGTGTAATTGAAAGGTGCATATGAAATTGGTATAAGTTTATCAGCCACTTCGATATAAAAGAGAGTACAAAATCTTTTGTTTGCTTCAATCACAAGACTTTCCGAGTTTGGACTTTCTTCTATCAGTACAAGATAGTCGGGAAATTCTGTAATGTTCATTTTGGGGAAAATCTTTGTAACAAAAAACTCTTTTATCTCTTCTGAGTCAAGAAGAACAACAAAGAAGTAATTCCAGCTTCCTGTGAGTTTTTCTATACCGATTGGTCTTGGTAGAGCATAAAAGGCTTTGTGCTTTTCAAGGTAATATTCTTTGAGTTCAAAATACCTTAGCATATTTTCTTTGTCAAAGAATATGATGTAAGGAGTACTTGAGGGCTCATTTTCGGGAAAATCTGGAAGGACTAAAAACGTCCTTCCTATGGAAGATTTTAAAAAAATACTTTTCATAAAGGACCTCTGTATTACAGCTAAATTAATTTTAAAATAAAAATAAATTAAATCAAGAAAAAAATTGAAAAAAAATAAACCGATTTTTAATTTTTCCGATTAAATAAAATGTAAAGCAAAAAGTAGGAGAAAAATATGAAGAAAATATTCTGGATTACTTTGATATTTTCGTCTCTTTTTGTAATTCAGGGCTTCGGAACAATAAAGCGTACACTTATTGATTTCAACACATATGATGAAAAAATGAAGGCACAATTTCCACAACCGGAAGAGAGCTATATTACTAATGTCGATGGTTATCCCAAGCTTGTAGTTGGATATAAGGAATATATGCTTGAAAACTGGGTTGTTGAACTGGGAGAAAGCTCTGCAGAAATGAAAAATAAAATTCTCAGCTATTGTAAGGCTGTAAAGAGCCAGAGATTTGGGAATACATTGGGTGCAAGAATACATTTTCCAAAATGGAACAGTCACTCATATGCTCTTATTAAGCCAGCTTTTTCAATTAAGGTATACGATACAAATGGACAGTTTATTAATGCAGAGAATGGCGTAATCCCGAATGTTTCGGAAATTAAAAGTCTGGCGGTTATGGTAAATGGGAGAAACTATAACTATGGACTGGCAGTAAGATTGAGGGACAGATTTGAAAATATCCATGAGTTTTTTATGGGGTGGCTCTATTTTGATGGTTGGAGAAAATTGACTTTTGTTAATCCAAATTTTACCGAAAAGGTGAGTGCAAAAACTTTAAAGAGAGAACCTCTTTATCCTTATGATATTCCTTATTATGTTTTTGACTCAATTGTTATTTACAGGCCAGGGGATCAGGTAGGGGGAGATTTTGTCACATATGTTAGCTCAATTGAGATCGAGTATACACCATACTTTGTTGATTCAGAAGAAGACATAAAGGATGAAGAGGTATGGGGAATAATTACAAAGAAAATGCAGACAAAGCAGGAGATTGAAGAAAAGAGACTGATAGAAAATATCTATCTCTATCAGCAGGAAAAAATGAGAATGCAATATGAAAAGGGACAACAGAAGTAAATTTATGAATAAATAAACAGAGGGGCTATCAAAGATTTTTTGGTAGCCCCAATTTTTTATAGGGGCGATTTTTTATGGCAGAAGCGACTCAGAGTTTAAGACTCGACAAGTGGCTTAAAATAGCAAGAATATACAAAAGCAGAAATGAAGCTACAGAGGCGATAGAAGGTGGACTTGTTAAACTCAATGGCGAAAGGACAAAGCCTTCAAAGGTGGTTAAAGCAGGGGATTTATTGACAATAAGAAAAGGCTCACACTATATGGAGATAGAAATCAAAGGCATTGTGGCAAAATCCATTTCATCAAAACTTGCCAGAGAACTTTATGAGATTAAGAGTGGAGAAGAAGTGCCTGAAGAAGTTAAGGAGCTTGTAAAGATTTTTGATCAACAACAAAAAGAAAACAAAAAGGAATGGAAAAATACAAAGGAAAACAAGAAGAAAAGAAGGGAGATTTCAAAGTTTAAGTATGGTAAGTTTTGAATTCACCTCCCTGAGAAATATAAAGATGAAGATTGCCTATAATGGTGGTTTTTTTAAAGGCTGGCAGAGGCATTTTTCTGGTGATGGTTCTGTAGAAGATGTGCTTTCAAATGCAATTGAGGGGATAGTTGGTGAAAAGATTGTTCTTGTGGCTGCCTCACGTACTGACAAAGGAGTTCATGCCTGTGGGCAGATAGTAAATTTCAGGACAACCTCAAAGATAGAAACTTTTGAATTGAAGTCTGAACTCAGAGATAAGCTGGATAATATTTATATTCTTTCTGTGGAAGATGTTCCTATTTTTTTTCATTCGAGAATGCATTCAATCGGAAAAAGATATATTTATCAGATATGGAATGATAAAAAAATAGAAAAGGATTATCATCTTTATTGCTGGCACCTGAAAGAAAGGCTTGATCTAAAATTAATGAGAAAGTACAGCACTTTATTTTTAGGAAAGAGAGATTTTAAAATCTTTTCAAGGGATGATAGGTCAAAAAATACGATAAAAACAATTTTTAAAATAAAAATCCACAACATTAAACAACTTGTATTGATTGAGATTACCGGGGATAGTTTTTTATACAATATGGCAAGGTGTATGGTTGCCAGCCTCGTTGCCTTGACTTATGGGAGATTAAAGCCAGAGGATATTACTTTAGAAAAAAAGGAAATTTTAATTGCTCCTCCAGAAGGCTTGTTTCTTGATCAGGTTTTTTACTAAAGATTTTATTGTGGAATAAAAGAAATTTTTGTTGAAAGATTTTTAAATTCAGGTTAAAATATTGTTAGTAATGTTGAAGAGGAAATTAAAAAATGGGGTTATTGGGGGATGCTAATATTTTCTGAAGGGTTATTTAATGGAACAGACTTGCAAAATAGCATCAGGTTTGGCACACAGAAAACCTCATTTTGTAGAAGAATATTTCAAAATATTTGTCTTTGTTTTATTAACATTTTTTCTTATTGTAGGGTTACACTTCAAATCTATTGTTGACCTCTCAAGGGAAGAAATAGAGTCTAAAATTAAGGGCGATCAGACAGGAAAGCTTTCTGGCTTGAGTGATTCAGAAATTGTAAGTTCGCTTGAAAAAGTAGTGAGGTCAAAAGGTCTTGTTTTAAAAGTAGTAAATATCACAGGTGAGAATGTTACAAGATACTACAATCTTATGGATGATTCTCTCGATAAGAATAAAATTGATTTCAATCGTTTTCACATTATTTCTTTTCCATTACAGCAAAGATTTATATCTCTTTTTTTGGATAAAGCAAAGTTTAATCAAAAAGTGCTTTTTAATGCAGTTGTCTATCTATCTGGCTTTTTTAGTCTAAGTATAATTCTTTCATTTCTAATGTATTTTCTTCTTAAAAAAAGCTATCTTCAGCCAATTGATACCCTCAATATTGCAATAAACAGGGCAATGAATGGAGACTATTCTTTCAGGCTTGGTGTAAATCACTCCAATCAGAAGATAAGAAGTATCTTTTTGAGATTTAATTACTTACTTGAATTGCTCGAACTTGAAGAGGATGAAAGAAATACCAATCTTTACACTGATTCGCTGACTCAGCTTCCAAACAGGCAGAAAATTTTAATCGATATAGAACAGACTGTTACTCCTACTCTTATTCTGTTGAATATAGACTTTTTCAAAGAGATAAATGACTGTTATGGCAACCGCATAGGTGATTTAACCCTTATAGCGATAGCTAAAAGGCTTAAGGAGCTTCAGAAAAAGTTTTATTATAGACTCTACAAAATGTCGGGTGATGAGTTTGCATTTTTGTTTGATAAACAGATGGAGCTTGAAGAGCTGTATACTCTTATAAAAGCCATATGCACCGAGATAGAAGAAGAACCTTTCAAGCTTGCAGAGCACGAAATATTTGTAAAGGTCACAATCGGTGCGGCAAGGTCTGTGGACATAGATTCACTGAACCTCAAGGAAGGTAAGTGGAAAAGTCTTGCCACTCATGCTGATATGGCTCTGAAAAAGGCGAAAAAGCTTCAGAAGCATTTTATTATTTTTCACGAGTCAATGCAAATTTCAAAGGAGTTTGAGAGAAATCTTATATGGAAGAAAAAGCTTAAAGATGCGATTGATAGCCACAGGCTTATTCCATTTTTCCAGCCGATTATGAATAATTTTACTGAAAAGGTTGAGAAGTATGAGACGCTCATAAGAATAGCCGATAGGGAATCTGGTATAGTTACCCCCTCATACTTTCTCGACGCAGCTAAAAAGTCCCATCTTTATGGCAAAATAACATCCACCGTTTTGAGTAAGGCCATTGCATTATTCAGGGAAACTGATTATGAATTTTCTATTAATCTTACCATTCAAGACATTATTGAGGAGGAGATAAACCATTTTATCTTAAAGACTCTGAAGGAGAACAAGAATGTAGCTCCGAAGGTTATCTTTGAGATTCTTGAATCGGAAGGTATTGAAAATTACGATGAGGTGATACAGTTTATAAAAGAGGTTAAGGAAATTGGTTGTAAGATTGCCATAGATGATTTTGGAAGCGGGTATTCTAATTTTGAACATCTTATGAAGCTTGATGTTGATTATATAAAGCTTGACTCTTGTCTAATCAGCAATCTTACAGAAAATTACAATGCTCAGATCATAACAAAGACAATAGTGAATTTTGCAAAGGAACTTGGATTGAAAACAATTTCAGAATTTGTTCACTCTGAGGAGATATATAAAAAGTCCAAAGAACTCGGAGTTGATTACTCTCAGGGGTACTTCATAGGCAAACCAGCACAAAATATTATAGTTTAAATGAAAATAATAGATAGATTGAAAGAGAGGTCGAAGGCTTTAAAGAAAGAAATAAAGGTTATCTACTTTGCCTATCAGAATCCAGATTTAAACCTCCTGCCAAAAATAATAATAGTCATTACGCTCGGATATGCTTTAAGTCCAGTGGATTTGATCCCGGATTTCATACCTGTTCTAGGATATCTGGATGACCTGATTATTATTCCGGCCCTTATAATTCTCTCTTTAAGGTTGATACCAAAAGATATTATTAAGGAAGCAAGAGCAAGAGCTGAGAGAGAAAATATCTTCTTAAGGAAAAACTGGGTCGCTGGAATTATCTTTATACTGATATGGCTATCCTTACTCGGGATAATTTTTTTTAAAATTTTTTGCTTTTTTTAAAAAATAATTTGACTAATCGGTAAGCCTGCCTTAAAATGTAGCTCCTCTGTCTAGGTCAGTTGTATTAATATGGAAGTGAAAAATGGCGAAGGAAAAAAAATTCTATGGCTACCTTGAAGGCTGGGTATCAATTGTCATAAATACGGTTCTTTTTGTTTTTAAGCTTTTTGCTGGCATTCAATCACATTCAATTGCCGTTATTGCTGATGCTTGGCATACTTTTTCGGATAGTCTTACGTCGCTTGTGGTTATACTTGGCTTCAAATTTTCTTCAAAACCTGCTGATAAAAATCATCCTTTCGGACACGGGATGATTGAGAACATTTCCTCCATTATAATTGCTACAATGCTTGGAATTGTAGGCTTTAACTTTGTTGTTGATTCGATTAAGAAACTTCTTAAAAGAGAAGGCTTTGAATTTAACCTTTTTGTCGTGATTGTCTTCGTGGTCTCTTTTGTTGTAAAGGAAGCTCTTGCCCGGTTTTCCTTTCATCTGGGGAAAAAGATAAACTCTGATAGCCTTAAGGCTGATGGCTGGCATCACCGTTCTGATGCCATAGCAAGTGCCCTTATTTTAGTTGGGCTTGTAACTGCTAAATTCTTATGGTGGGTTGATGGGGTTCTGGGAATAGTGGTAGCCATACTGATAATATTGACAGCCAAGGACATTATCTTTTCTACTTCAAGAATGATTCTTGGTGAGGATCTTGACCCTGAGCTTGAAAAAGAGGTAATTGAGGTTGTTAAGAGCACTTCTCCGAGAATAAAAATGATACATCACCTTCATTTGCACCAGTATGGAGACCATAAGGAATTGACACTCCATATAAGATTGCCTAATGATATGACTGTTGAAGATTCCCATTCTTTGACACAGAAGATAGAAGTAGCTCTGATGGAAAGATTATCATTAAATGCAACCATTCATGTAGAACCTACTGATAAGGTGTAGTCAGTTCTATCTTTTTTCCACCCTTATTCCTAAGGAGGAAAGATATTTTCTTAAATATATGGCAGTATAGCTTTTTTCAAACTTCAAAAGCTCGTCGGGTGTTCCTTCAAAGACGACTTTGCCACCCTTTTCTCCACCCTCTGGACCGAGGTCTATTATCCAGTCAGCCACTTTAATAATATCCATATTATGTTCTATGACTATGACTGTGTTTCCCCTCTCCACAAGAGTTTGTAAAACGTTAATAAGTTTTTTTACATCATCAAAGTGCAGTCCTACAGTAGGCTCATCAAGAATGTAGAGGGTATTTCCTGTTTCTACCTTGGATAGCTCTTTGGCTAACTTTATTCTCTGTGCCTCTCCACCTGAAAGTGTTGTTGCTGACTGGCCAAGATGAATATAACCGAGCCCAACATTTTTCAATACCTCAAGCCTTCTGCGGATATTAGGAATATTGTAGAAGAAATCATATGCTTCATCAACAGTTAAATCAAGCACATCGGCAATGGATTTTCCCTTGTATAACACCTGAAGAGTCTCATGGTTATACTTTTTTCCATTACAGACCTCACAGGTCAGATATACATCCGGAAGAAAATGCATTTCCACCTTTATTACTCCATCACCTTCACAGGCTTCACATCTACCCCCCTTTACATTGAAAGAAAATCTTCCAGCCTTATAACCTCTAATCTTTGATTCTGGTAGACTTGCAAAGAGCCCTCTGATTTCAGTGAAAACACCTGTGTAAGTAGCTGGATTTGAACGTGGTGTTCTACCTATGGGGCTCTGGTCAATCTCTATAATCTTGTCTATGTTTTCAATGCCCCTTATTTCTTTGTGTTTACCTGCTTCACACTTTGACTTATAGATTTTTCTGCTTATGGCATTAAATAGAATGTCGTTAACAAGTGTTGATTTTCCTGAGCCTGAGACACCTGTTACTGCAATGAATTTTCCCAGCGGAAACCTTACGTTTATTTTCTTCAAATTGTGTTCTTCTGCACCTATGACTTCTATGAATTTTCCATTTCCTTCTCTTCTTTTTTCCGGCATAGGGACGAAAAGCTTGCCTGA
This sequence comes from Brevinematia bacterium, assembly GCA_049968515.1. GTDB lineage: Bacteria > Spirochaetota > Brevinematia > Brevinematales > JAOACQ01 > JAOACQ01. The sequence goes on along the minus strand of JBMFQR010000005.1, from coordinate 63,895 downwards.
AATATATTGCCCTGTGAGTGAATTGGGATTTACCTTTATTTCTTCAGGAGTACCTTCTGCCACCTTTTCACCTCCGTAAATACCTGCTCCCGGCCCAATATCAAATATATAGTCTGCCCTGAGTATTACCTCCTCATCATGTTCAACAACAAGCACGGTATTATCTGAGTCTCTCAGTTTCTCAAGGGTTTTTATCAATTTGTCTGTATCCCTTGCATGTAATCCTATGGTTGGTTCATCCAGAACATAGATCACGCCTGTAAGCCCTGAACCTATCTGTGTTGCAAGCCTTATTCTCTGTAGCTCTCCGCCAGAGATTGTGCTAACCTTTCTATCGAGGGTTATATAGTCAAGCCCGACATCAAGTATGAAAGTTAATCTTTTCTTTATCTCTTTTAAAATTCTATCAGCTATCTTTCTTTCATTTTCTGAAAGCACCGGCTCAAGGTTTTCAAAAAATGAGAGGCATTCTCTGATATTCATTCGTGTGACATCCATAATGTTCTTGCCGTTTATCTTTACTGAAAGGCTTTTCTTTTTGAGTCTCTCTCCTTTACAAAGAGGGCAGGGTATACTTTTCATATATTGTGAAAACCACTCCCTCATTTCAAATGATGAAGTCTCAAAATATCTTCTTTTGAGATTTGGAATAATTCCTTCATATATGCTACTGATTTCAAATTTCATCTTTTCGCTCTGGTAGTTTATGTTAAGTTTTTCGCTGTCACCATACATTATTACCTTTCTTATATTTGAAGGAAGTTTTTTGTAGGGAATATCCAGTGAGAAATCATACTTTTTTGATAATGCTTTAAGAAAGGACATCCAGTGGGTCTGTGTTGGTGGATGTGTTTTTATTGCTCCTTCATTTATTGATTTATCAAAATCTACTATTAATTCCTCATCAAACTCCATTTTTTCTCCAAGCCCACTACATTCAGGGCATGCACCATATGGTGCATTAAAAGAAAACATCTTTGGAGAAATCTCATCAAAACTTATTTGATGAATAGGACAGAAGTATTTCTCAGAAAAAATCTTCTCCTCATTTTTTTCAGGAAGCATTATGGACATTACACCTTTCCCCTCTTTTAGAGCAAGTTCTATTGAGTCTGTTATTCTTGTCTTGTTTTTTTCCTCAATAGTAATTCTATCAATAACAACGTCAATGTCGTGTTTTTTATTTTTGTCAAGAGGGGTAAAATCGTCAATGTTTATAATTTCACCATTAACTCTTAATCTTACGAAGCCTTCTTTTTTTAGATCTTCAACTACGTCTGCGAAGCTTCCCTTCTTACCCCTCGCTATGGGAGAAAGAATTATGCATTTCGTACCATTTTCTATATTCATTACGGAGTTTACTATCTCATCAATGGTAGTGGCATTTAAATCTCTCCCACATTCTGGACATACTGGCTTTCCGATTGTACCCCAGAGTAATCTAAAATAGTCATAAATTTCTGTTACTGTACCCACAATTGACCTCGGATTAGCATGGGCAACCTGCTGTTCGATGGATATAGATGGTGAAAGTCCCTCTATACTATCTACATCAGGTTTGTGCATTTCACCAAGAAATTGCCTTGCATAGGTAGATAGAGATTCAAGATATCTTCTCTCACCTTCAGCATAGATAGTATCGAAAACCAGTGAAGATTTCCCCGATCCAGAAACACCAGTGAAAACAACAAGTTTATTTCTTGGTATTTCGAGAGATATGTTTTTGAGATTGTGTTCCCTTGCACCTTTCACAATAATTTTATCTATCATTTTTACCTCAGGAATTAAGGACATAGATACAACAATGCTTTTTTTTCTCTTATTTATAGGGTGAAACAAGACATCAATTTAAATCAAAATCTGAATGTCAGACCGATATCAAATGAGAATCCACTTTCCTTAAGATAGATCTCCTCGAAGATGTCCTGATTTAATATGTTATTAAATCTGCATTCAAAAATAAGATTCTCGCCGGCTTTCTGGGATAAAGATATACCCCATTTCCAGTAACTCTGTGAGAACCAATCCTCTTTTAATTTTTTCGGACCGATATAGCTTAAGAATGTTTCGATATTGAAACCAATCTTTCTTAAAAAATATCCAGCTTTTGCTGTTATTTCGTATTGATTTAGGCGCAAAATTTCATTATAATCAAATACTCTCAATTTTCCACTTAAAGAAATGTTTATATCTTCCATATAGTTAAAGTTTATGTAGGGGTTTATGGTTACGATGTTTATGTTTGTAGTGTTTTTTATATAATAAAGCTGTAGATTCTCATCGAAAGCAAAGTTCCGGTAAGAGTAGAAGTAGTCATATTCTGCTTCACAGGCTATAACAACTCTCTCAACAGGTCGGTAGTAGACGCCAGCTAAATAATCCCATTTTTCTTCCGGCATAAAATTAGTAAAGTATATTTGATTTTCTCTCAAGAGTAGTTGATTTTTCTCGAAGTCTGAATTTCCGCTCAGGCCAGTTTTTATTTCAAATTTGTCGGAAAACCTGTAAAATATCAACAATTCAGGTACCCAGAAGAAACTTTTATGTGAGTATACAAAAAGGGATATTCCACCCTGTAATGCTAGAGAAGATAATAGCGGGAATCTATCTTTTATACTGATACCGAAGGAATGTTCTATGTCACCAGAGTAAAAAAGGTTGTAGAGTAGATTTCCGGTCAAAAAGTTGTCAGTGCCCCATATTTTTTCTACAGAAATTGGGATAAGCATTTCATAAAGATTTGTTGCCCTGTAATCAGTCATTGTCTTGTGTTTTAAGTTTAGGTACTGACCATCTATTTCTCCACTGGCTTTTATGAATTCTTCACTGGCAAAATCCATTTTAATCTTCAATGGAATGTAAAATTTTGATTCGCTTATATTGATAGAATTGGTAAACAGGCCGAGTATCCTGTTATAGTATCCACCGTCAAAGGAAAAAGCAAATTTTTCGCTTACTTCATAACCCATATTGAGATAAAGGTCATCAATTGCCCTTTCGGTATTAAAGTATATGTTGGTGTCTTTACCCACACTGCCCCTTGTGTTTCTCAAGAATGATACAAAGTAATTAAAATTTGTGATTTTTTTCCCAAGTTGCATATTGACTAAAAAATTCTCATACATTCCGTATGAGAATTTAAGCGAAGATATACTAAATTCTTCTTCCTTTTTTGTATCAATTTCTTCTTTAAGCTTTTTGCTGACCTGAACCTTTGATAATTCATCTGAATCAATACTGCTATGGGGGATTGTTGTCTTTTTCTCTTTGTTTTCGATCTTTTCTTTACTTTCGTCCTCGATAATGATTGGCTTGTCCGGTAGAACTATTTTACCCTTACCTGTTGTTTCTGTGTTATTTGTTGATTCCTGAGAAAATAGTCTTAGTCCGATAAAGAAGAAGAAAGAAAAGATAATAAACTTTTTCATTTTTTACCTCCACATTGAGAGATAAAGATAGTGCACTTAAAAAATACAAAACACCATCTCTATAGGCTTGTTATTAAATTTTAACACAAAATTTGACTAATTTCTAATTTTTTTGATACTGAAAAGAGAGTGCCCGGGGTTGTCCAGAAACTGACTTTCTGAATAGCCCCGGCCACGCTGTTTGTCTGAAATATCAAGCTTTTTCCAGCGCTTGCTTTAGATCCTCAATGATATCATCGATGGTTTCTATTCCAATTGAAAGCCTTATCAAATCCGGAGTAATACCGCCGGCAAGCTGATCTTCAGGGGAAAGCTGGGAATGGGTTGTTGTAGCAGGATGTATGGCAAGACTTTTAGCATCACCTACATTTGCAAGGTGTGAGAATAGTCTTAAAGACTCTATAAATTTCTGGCCGCCTTCTGCACCACCTTTTATTCCGAAGACAACCATTCCCCCAAAACCTTTCTTCAGATATCTGGAAGCAATTGAATATGCAGGGTCAGTTTTCAATCCAGGGTATCTCACCCAGTTTACTGCTGGATGGCTTGAGAGGAACTCTGCAACCTTTAAGGCATTATAGCAGTGCCTTTCCATTCTCAAAGCTAATGTCTCAATTCCCTGCAGAAATATCCAGGCGTTATCTGGAGAGATGCATGCTCCTAAATTTCTTAATGGAACAAGCCTCATTCTCATTGCGAATGCAATATCATTATTCTCTCCAAGGTCGTAAGCATATTTTATACCATGGTAGCTCGGATCAGGTTCTGTGAAGAGTTTAAACTTTGGGTTTTTCCAGTTAAATTTGCCAGAGTCCACAACTATTCCACCTATTGCCGTACCGTGACCTCCGATCCACTTTGTGAGTGAATGGACAACAATGTCAGCACCGTAATCTATGGGTCTTAGAAGATATGGCGTTGTAAAGGTTGAATCGACTATGAGCGGGAGCTCATTTTCGTGTGCAATATCTGCAACAGCCTTTATATCCGTAAAGTCCAGTGATGGATTTCCAATGGTTTCAATAAATATTGCTTTCGTGTTTTTTGTGATAGCTTTTTTGAAGTTAGAAGGTTCTTTTGGGTCAACAAATATGGTCTTTATCCCAAACTGTGGCAGTATATCATTAAACATTGTATATGTGCCACCATAAAGGTTGTTAGCAGAAAGAAGCTCATCCCCATTCGCTAAAATATTTATGATGGAGTAAAAGATTGCGGCAGTCCCTGAGGCAACGGCTAAGGCTGCCCTGCCATTTTCGAGTGCTGCCATTCTTTCTTCGAGGACTTCCTGAGTAGGGTTCATCATTCTGGTATATATATTTCCAGCTTCTTTAAGTGCAAAAAGATTTGCAGCATGCTCGGTTGATTTAAAAACATAAGAGGTGGTTCTGTGAATTGGTGTGGCTCTTGATAATGTTTCATCAAGTTTAATCCCTGCATGGATTGCCAGTGTTTCAAAACCTTTTGGTCTAAAATTGCCCATTTATATATCCTCCATAAGACTAATCTTCAAACAACCAGGTGGAAAGGTATCTTTCACCGGAGTCCGTGGCAATTGTAACTATTCTTTTGCCTGTATTTTCAGGCCTTTTTGCCACCTCTAATGCTGCCCATACATTTGCTCCGGAAGATATACCCACAAGAACACCTTCTAATTTTGCAAGTCTTCTTGATGTTTCACCCGCGTCTTCATGCCTGACCTGAATTATCTCATCTATTATTTTTCTGTTGAGTACCTCGGGGATAAATCCAGCACCAATTCCCTGTATCTTATGCATTCCGGGTTTTCCGCCTGATAGAACGGGGGAATCAGCTGGCTCGACAGCTATTACCTTGAAGTCTGGCTTTCTTGACTTTATTACCTCTCCAATTCCAGTGATTGTGCCGCCTGTTCCGACACCAGCCACAAGTATGTCAACCTTTCCTTCTGTGTCGTTCCATATCTCTTCAGCAGTCGTTTTTCTATGTATCTCAGGGTTGGCTGGGTTTTCAAACTGCTGTAATATTATAGAATCTTTAATTTCTTTTGCAAGTTCTACAGCCTTTTTTACTGCACCTGTCATTCCTTCTGCTCCCGGTGTAAGGACAAGTTCAGCTCCCAGTATTTTCAGTAGCTTTCTTCTTTCTATGCTCATTGTGTCTGGCATTGTAAGTATAAGTCTATATCCTTTAGAAGCACAAACAAAAGCAAGTGCAATTCCAGTGTTTCCACTGGTGGGTTCTATAATTGTGGTTGTGGGTTTTATTTTTCCTTTTTTTTCAGCATCTTCAATCATTGCAAGTCCTATTCTATCTTTAACACTTGAAAGTGGGTTAAAAAATTCGCATTTGAGAAGGATCTCTGCCTCAATTCCTTCCGCAATCTTTTTCAGTTTCAAAAGCGGTGTATTCCCTATTAGCTCAGTTATTGAATTTGCTATCTTCATAAATCCTCCTATATTTCGTAGTAAACATTTTTAGACCTTTCTGCCTTATATTCATCTACAAGATCCTGAAGTGTTATGGATTTTAGCGTATTTACCATACTTTCTGTAAGTTTCCCCCATACCTTTTTTGCCACACAATCAACCTTCCTTAAACATTTTCCACAATCAATAATGTTGAATTTACCTTCAAGTGCCTCAAATATTTTAAAGACTGTAATTTCCCGGGGATGTTGGGCAAGAGTATAGCCACCCTGAACACCTCGCTGAGAAATGAGAATTCCACCCACTTTAAGTAATCGGACTATCTGTTCGGCATATTTTTCAGATATCCCTTCTGCCTTTGCAACCTCGTTTAACTGGACAAATCCATGATTGTATCTGAGTGCAAATCCAATTAAAAGCCTTAAACCATACCTTGTCTTTGTGGATAATTTCATTGTCTCTCCCAAAATTACTACTATTCATACTAAAATAGTATGATAATTATAATTTCTTCTGGTTGAAATGTCAATATTTTTTGTAATTTATTTTGCACTTTTTCACCTTCCTCATTATAATCTTTCTGGAGGGAGGATAAAAATGTCTGATATAGTTATGGTTAATGAAGAAGTTATAACCGACGAGATGTTTAATGCTTTTTATAAAAGGGTGATTTATGAATTACAGGAAGATGAAAATTTTGAAATAACAGAAGAAAACAGAAAATTTATTAAGACAGAGGTTTTGAATTCACTTATTGAGAGAGTCGTTCTTTTGCAGGAGGCAAAAAAGGAGAATATTACTATCAGTGATAAAGATGTGCTTTTAAAATTGAATGATATTAAATCTGCCGGTCCCGAAGAGGAACTAAAAAATGAACTTGAACAACTTGGTCTTGATGAAGCAAGTCTTTTTGATGAAATAAAAAAAGAAGAAATGATAAATCAATATCTTGCAAGTCACGGCTTAAGAGATATAAGCTTCACTGAAAGTGAATTGAGGGATTTTTATGAAAACAATAAAGAGTTTATAAAAGAGCCAGATATGATTACGTTTTACGAGATTTACGTTGAGAATGAAGATAATGCTGTTGATGTTTCAGAAAGCCTGAAAAGTTTATCTTCGATTGAAGAAATAGATGGAAGGCTAAAAAAGGACAATCTTGACTACTTTTTCCATAGTGGGGTTCCGGAATATAAGCTTCCTGCTGAGCTATTTGAGGCAATAGCTCAGGATTTAATAACCGATGGCACTTTTACTTTAAAGCTGGAAACTGGATATTTCATTTACAAGATTATTGAAAGAAAAATTGGCAGAAAGCCTTCTTATGAGGAGATAAAAAAGGATCTTGCTGAGTATCTTATAAATCAGGCAAAAACTGAACTCAGGCAGAAAATACTTGAAGAGCTTATGGAAAAGGCAAAAATAGAATACCTTGATGTTTCTTTGCTTTTTGAGTAAGATGTCAGAAAATAAGCTTAATATATCAGATTTACTCATAATTATTTTTCTTCTTCTATGTTGTTTTGCTGGTTTTTTTTATGCCTCAAAGGGAGAGCAGGGAAAGAGAGTGTTAATTTCAACTCCTTATGGTAATTATAGTTACTCTCTCGACAGGGACAGAATTGTCAGGGTAAAAGGTTTACTTGGGAATTTTGAAGTTGAAATCAAGAACGGTACCGTGAAGGTTACCGAGACTAATTGTCCTAAGAAAATTTGTAAGAGATTTAAGATTTCAAGGGTGAATGATAGCATAACCTGTATGCCAAACATGATTAACATAAAGATAGAAGGAAGTGAAAGGGATGGAATAGATGCAATTACTGAATGATGTGAGGAACTATAATACTCTGAGTAAAGAGGAAAAACTTAATATTATTGCTTTTCTTACAGCTGTGTCAAGTTTGCTTTCTGTAATCGATGCTATTTTGACAGGGCCATTTTTGATTAAGCTGGGTATGGCCAATCTTATAACGCTGATTCTAATTAATGAAAAGAGAGCTCTCCTTGCATTTTTTGTATTATTGAGCAGGATTTTTATTTCGTCACTTATGACAGGAAGTCTTTTGACGCTTGCCTTTCTGTTAAGTCTTTCTGGCGGTTTGACATCATGGGGTGCAATGTATATAGCAAGAATTTTATTTAAAAAGGCATCTCTAATTGGAATTTCAGTTATTGGTGCATTCTTTCACATTATTGGTCAGAGTATCTGGATAATAATATTTTTTGGATTTACAAACTCAAATATTTTTTTGATTTCTCTTTTTTCAATGGTTGGTATTATTACTGGAATAATAGTTGGTGTACTGGGAAATTTATTTTATAAAAGTTTGGCTTTATAATTTGGATAGTGGTTTCCGATAATTTATTTAAAAGTTCTGAGGTTATGAATGCCGGTACTTGATTTTCAGGTTCCATCTTTAATTCTTTATGGTAATGAGAGCCTTCAAAGGCTTTCCGAGTATGCTACACCAAATCAGGAAAAGGTTGTTATTGTTGCCGAGAAGAAAGCTTCTGAATATGGTATTACACAGAAAATAAAGAGGCTTATTGAAGGCTATGCATATGATGTAATAATTTATGAAATTCCTTCAAATGCCACCACAAAGGAGCTTTTTGAGGGAGTTAATATAACAAAGGGCGGAAGAGCCGATGTGGTCATAGGAATAGGTAGTAGCAATGTCCTTTCTGTTGCTAAATGTATTGCCCAGTTCAGCACACAGGAAACCACTGAAGAAGGTTTGAAGGGCTATAAAAGACTTGCGATTAAAAAAGTAAAATATATTGAAATACCTGTTGTACAGACTATCAACTGGGGTTTAATGCCTGTTACATATGTGATAGATGAAACAGATAAAATAAGAAAGCCTTACTCTGATAAAGATTCCATAGCGAGTGTTGTAATTATTGATCCATCCATTACCGAAGATGTACCATTAAATGACGTTGTATATTCAAGTCTTGAGGCACTTGCTTATGCCTTTGATTCATATATTTCAAAAAAGGCAAATCCGATTTCAGATTCTTTTAGTTTAAAGGCAATTGAATATATCAGTGTGAATTTAAAAAGGCTTGCATTGGAACCCGCCAACACAAAGCTGAAGGGTAACCTTTCTGTAGGTGCATTACTGGCATCTTTATCAACATGCTTTTCGTCCTGCGGATTATGTGCAGCGTGCGGGATGGGTCTTGAGACTGTGACTGGTATTTCTTCAACTACAGCGACAACAGTAATGTTGCCTCACATAATGGAGTTTAACCTTACAGCGGCTGCAAACAGATTTATTCAGATAGCTCTTGCCCTTGGAGAAAAGGTAGCTGAGGTTACTGTCATTGAAGCAGCCATTATGGCTATTGAGGCCATAAGAAAGCTTATGCTTGAGTTACATATTCCGCCGAGGTTGTCAGAATATAATGTTACAGAGGACAAAATTGATAATGCCGCAAAAGTAGCCTCTCAGTATGAATTTTTGAATTATATTCCGAGACCGGCTGGAAGAAATGAGATTTCGGAAATATTTTCTGCGGCAATGTAAACTTAGAGGTAATCTATGTTGGAAATAAGTAACTTTCAGGCAATTTTAGATATTAACCAGAAGATTAATTCCATAAAGGATGTAAAAAGTATTTTGAAGGATATTTCTCATTATGCAGGTGTTTTACTTGATGCAGAGGGTGCTTCTATTCTTTTGAGAAATCCACAGACTGGAGATTTGCATTTTGAGGTTGCATTTGGTGAGAGTAGTGATGTACTGCGAGATTTAATAATTCCAAGGGGGAAGGGGATAGCAGGTTATGCAGCGGAAAATAAAGAGCCTGTGGTGGTTGAGAATGTAGAAAAGGATGAGAGGTTTTATCCAGAGGTTGATGCTGTCACGAAGCTGAAAACAAGGTGTCTTGTTGCAATGCCACTCATTAATAAGGGTGTGACAATTGGAGTAATAGAAGTGATGAATCCTGCAAAGGGGAAATTTGATGAGGATGATATTGTTATCTTAAAGCAATTTGCAGAACAAGCAGCTTTAGCTATTTCCAATGCACTCCTTTATAAGAAGTCATGTGATAGAGCAAGAGAAATGGAGTGTCTCTATCAGATTTCTAATTTGACGAACTCTATTTACAATAAAAAAGATCTTTTTAATAAGGTTATAGGTTTATTGGGAAAAATCTTTCAATCAGAAAGAATTTCTATAATGCTAATAAATGAAGAGACTGGAAAGCTTTATATAGAAGCTGCAACAGGGATTCCGGAAGATATAGTTTCAAAAACTGAGAATGCAATATATTATGTTGAAAAAATTTCCAACCTTGTTTTGAATGAAGGCAAGGCTATTTTTTCAAATGACATAGAGAGACAGGGTATAAGTAAAAACAAGCGTTTCAGATACAAAAGCAGGGGCTTCATTTCTGCACCTATAAAGGTGCAGAATATTCCGATAGGTGTGATAAATATTTCCGAACCCAAAAAGGGAGTGAAATATACTGATAAAATGGCAAAGTTGCTTCAGACCATTGCAAATCAGGTAGGACAGGCATATCAGGCAATTTTAAGTTATCAGGAAAGAATTGAAAATGAAAAGTTAAAAAAAGAAATAGAAGTAATGAAAATGATACAGAATGCTTTACTCATAAGCAATTTCAGGGATTATCAGAATATATCTATCTATGCGAAAATGAAGTCGGCAGAGATTGTGAGTGGCGATTTTTATGATATTTACAAACTTTCTCCTTCAAGGGTTGGGATTGTAATTGGAGATGTCTCTGGAAAGGGGTTGCCAGCCTCACTGTATATGGCAGTTTCAAGAAGTGTGATTAAGGCCTATGCTTATAGTATAGACAGGCCTGATGAGATGTTAAAGAGAGCGAATGAGATACTTGTTGATGACTCAAGGGTAGGAATGTTTGTAACTCTTTTCTATGGCATTATTGATATGGAAAAGTCAGTTTTATACTACTCAAATGCAGGACATAATCTTCAATATATTTACAGAACAAGCCAGAATGAGCTAATTCCTTTAAAATCCAAGGGAATTCCTCTCGGAATTAACAGGAAAGAAATATATGACTATTCTGAAATAAAGCTTGAATCACAGGACATCATTATATGCCTTACGGATGGAGTTGTAGATGCTATAAATACAGCGGGTGAGGTTTTTGGTCTTGAGAGGGTAAAAAAGATTTTAAAGAATTATGCAGCCACGAATGCTCATACCATCGTCAGTTCAATCTTCAGAGAAGTTGAGGAATGGTCAAAAAATACACCTCAATGGGATGATATGACGGTTGTTGTCGTTAAAAAGCCGTGATAATAATTGAGATTAGACGTGAAAAGAAAAGATATCATAAAACTTGTAAAAAAATATTCACCTATAAGTGTTGAGAGTATCTTTCAGATTTTAAACCTGAAAAGTGAGTCTGAAAAAAAGAGAGCAAACAGGCTTTTATCAAGTCTTTTGAAGAACCGTGAGCTTTTCTTTGATAAGGAAAACAATCTTTTTTTTGCAAAAGAGCCCTCCGCTAAAAAAGAGGTAAAGAAAAAGAAAACAAGAACTTTAAGAGAGAAAAAGAAGACCTTTCCTGTTGATGACTTTTATATCATAACTGATAAATACAAAATAAGAAGGGAGTTTCCTGAGAGTGTATTAAAAGAAGCGGAAAGCCTTAATTTAGAAATAAGAGAAAAGGGCAGGCTTGATTTAAGAGACAGGATGATATTTACTATAGATGGAGCTGACGCTAAGGATCTGGATGATGCGGTTTCAATAGAAAAAGACAGAGATGGCTGGATACTTGGTGTTCACATTGCCGATGTTTCCCATTATGTCAAGAAAAACACAAAGCTTGATAAAGAGGCAAAGAAAAGAGGAAACAGTTATTACTTTATTAATAAAGTGGTACCAATGTTTCCATTTGTCCTCTCAAATAAACTTTGCAGTTTGAATCCCGATGAAGATAAGCTTACTTTTTCTGTCATTATGAATATTGATAGATCTGGTGAAATAAGAAATTATGTAATCAAACCTACCATTATCAGGTCAAGATACAGGCTTACTTATGACTATGTACAGAGTTATTTTGATGGTAGGACAGAATTAGAGGATAGAGAGTTAAAAGATGCCCTTGATGAGATGAATAAGCTATTTAGAATACTTTATAGAAAGAGAATAAAAGAGGGTAGTATTGACTTTGATTTCAAAGAGCAGAAAATAGAACTTGATGAAAATGATGAGCCAACAAGGGTATGGTTGAAGGAGAGAATGGATTCTGAAAGGGTAATTGAAGAGTTTATGCTTGTTGCAAACAAATGTATTGCGACTTTTCTCTCAGAAAAAGACATTTCCCTTTATCGAGTTCATGAAGAGCCGGAAGAAGGAAAACTCAGAGGGTTTTTACGGATTGCACTTAAACTGGGTCATAAGGTAGAGGGGACACCAATTCCCACTCCATTTGATATACAGAAAATTCTTGCTGAGGTAAGGGATAAACCACATAGAGAACTCATAAATTATATCTTGCTCAGGTCGATGCAACAGGCAAGATATCATACCGAGAATTTCGGTCATTATGGGCTTGGGTTTGAATTTTACACACATTTTACCTCTCCAATCAGAAGATATGCTGATCTTATTGTTCACAGGCTTGTAAAGCATTTTCTATTTGAGAAGGACAAACCATTACCTTACTCAAAGGAAGAATTGTCCAGAATAGCAAGTCACATTTCAAATACTGAAAGGGTAGCGATGGAGATGGAGCGAGAATTTTATAAGATTAAATCCCTGAGATTTCTGAAAGGTATGGAGGGCAAAAAATTCAACGGTGTTATATCTGGAATTATAGATATGGGTTTATTTGTGCAGATAGAAAAATATGGTATAGAAGGAATGATAAGATTTTCTGATATAGAGGATGATTATTATTTATTTGATGAAGCAAACTATTGTGCCACTGGCAAAAGAACGAAGAGACGCTTTACTGTGGGTGACAGAGTTAAAGTTGAAATATTAAGTGTGAAGATTGAAAGGGGCTTTCTGGATTTGAGACTTGTCGAAAAATGAAAACTTTCCTGCAAATCTGAGTAAAAATTGCCATTTCTGGAAAAATTTTGTCTTTTATGTTATTATAATTCGTCTATAACTCTTCAGGAGGGTTGGCTTGGACATTAAACCCTTTAAGGGCTTGCTTCCAGAGGGAAGTATTGTTGAAAAAGTTGTTTCTCCACCTTATGATGTCGTTACAAGGGAAGAGGTAAGAAAACTCATTGCTGAAAATAAACTCTCATTTTTGAGAATTACCAGAAGTGATGCTGAATTTGGTAATGAAGTAGGGGAATATGAAGAATGTGTTTATAAAAAAGCCAGAGAAATGTTGGTTGATTTTATTGATGAAAAGGTGCTTTTGCCTGATTCATCCCCATCCTTTTATCTTATCTCACAGAATAAAAATGGAAGGGTTCAAAATGGAATATATTGCCTTGTAAGATGTGAGGATTATGAAAGAGGGCTTATTAAAAAACATGAGTTAACACATTTTGACAAAGAAGAGGACAGGACAAGGCATATCTTTGAGACAAAGGCAGACACAGGCCCTGTTTTTTTGTTTTTCAGGAATAATGGAGATTTTAAAAGTTTGATTGGAGAATTTCAAAAGGATTATCCTGATTACAGCTTTGAGGATAGTGAGGGGGTAAATTATAAACTCTGGAAGATTTCTATGGAGGAGGATATATTAAGTATTAGAAAATACTTTGAGAATATTGATTCCTTTTATATTGCAGATGGTCACCATAGAGCTGCCTCAGCAGTTAATGTCTGGAATAAAAATGGAAGAAAAGAAAACTCTTACGGTTATTTTATGGCTGTGGTTTTTCCCTCTGATGAGGTAACAATTCTTTCATATAATAGAGTTCTTCTTAATATGAAAATTAGTGAGAAAAGATTTCTGGAAGAGCTCTCAAAGAATTTTGATTTGGTTGAAACTAAAAATGCAATTCCCCAGAGGAAGGGTGAGATAGGCATTTTTATTGGGAATAAGAGTTTTCTATTACATTTTAGAGACAAAACGGATGATATTTTAAATGGGCTTGATGTTAGTATACTGCAAAATGAGGTTTTCAGTAAAATATTGGGGATTGAAGATCCGAGAAATTCAAAAGATATTGCCTTTATGGGGGGTAAAGATTCAGAGAAGATTATTATAAAGATGGTTAAGGAGAAAAAAGCCATAGCTGTTTTTTTTCTTTACCCTGTTGATATCAATGATTTGATGAAGGTTTCGGATATGGGGAGGATTATGCCGCCGAAGTCGACCTGGTTTGAGCCAAAGCTCAAGGATGGCCTTGTAACCTATTTGCTCGATGAAATATAATATATTGTAAGTTGCCAAAGGCAAGTTACACAATTATAGATATGGATGTAAAGCTTTGCCACTGTGGCTCAGCCGAAAAAGTTTTTATAGTAGTGAAATCACCATAAAAACTTTCTGCTCTCGTAGCTCAAGAACTTATGTGGCGAATTTCACTATAGAGTTAAGGCTTATGTTACCGTAGTTTAGTAAAAGGATTTATGGTGGTGAATATCGATATAAACTTTAGCTTTCTGCCACCGTAGCTCAGTCGGAGAAAGAATATTTATAGTGGTGAAACCACTATATAAAAACTTCCCCCTGCCACCGTAGCTCAGTCGGTAGAGCAATTGATTCGTAATCAATGGGTCAGCGGTTCGATCCCGCTCGGTGGCTAAAAAATAAAAGCCCCGAACGCAAAAGGCGTTCAGGGCTTTTTTGTTAGTATGTTACCATTTCTACCTTGCCAATTTCAACATCAGAACTATTGGCTTCTATGGAGAGGTTTTTGTTGCCAGTAGTTTTCCACCCAAAATCTACATTTACCGTCTGGCCTGCGCCTATAGAAATTGGTACACTTATTCCATCAAATGTTACAGTGATAGATCCGCTGTTAAACGTAGAAGTACTTGTTATCCACACCCTATAGTTTCCATCTACTGTGCAATTTACTGTCCAGCTTTTTGTAGAGCCATTTGCAATAGAACCCACATTGCTAGAAACTACTCCTGGTACATTTATTACTTCGTTTGAGGATGAACTTGAGCTTGATGAAGAAGTAGAACTACTCACACTTGAAGAAGATGAATTTGGATTGAATACATAACTATATACAATTCCGCCGGTATCATATTGTAATCCATCCTTTTGGTAGGTAAATCCATAATTGATAGTTGCACCACTTGATAGCTCAATTATTGTATATTCCCATTGTGCTGTTGAGCTGTTATATGTCATTTGGACATTCTGCTGTGCTCCACCATTTACATTGTAATACAAAATGACATATCCTGCTGTCCAGCCATTTGGCTTAAAATAAATCTTAGCTGAAGTGCTACTTACAACCTCCCCACCATGAGTAAATATAGAAGAAGCACTCGAAGAAGAACTTGAACTTATGGAGCTTGAACTCACAGAACTGCTTGATGAACTGATAATTGAAGAACTACTACTTGTAGAAGAACTGCTGCTAATACTTGAAGAAGAAGAGGAAGTCGAAGATGAAGAACTTTCCGAACCAGTAGTCCAATAAACATTATCTATATATATTACTGCACCAGATTGTGAATCACCACTTGAAGCAAACATAAATGGCGATGTAACGTACTGGAAATCGAGATATGGTTGAACTGCAAAGAATTTTGACATAGGTATAGAAACTGTATGCCATTGACCATCTGCAACGAATCCAACAGAAGAATCAAGTGTTATCCATGCTTCAAGAATTGCACCGGTTTTAATTCCAACCTTGTATGGCCCGGCAGATGTTGTTTTAATATCAAATTTTAAAGTGCTGTTAGTATAACCGAGTAGATTTGCACCATAAGCAGCAAAGGAAATGCCGAATCCCATCCATCCAACACTACCAACAGTAATTTTCCATCCCTTTGTTCCTTCTGATTTGTTTGCTGTGTCCTCTACAACAGTACATGTATTTGCCCAGGCGTCAAGGGTTGTTGAAGTTTTTGAGTCATAAAATGAAAATACATTATTTCCTGTGTTCGTTTCTGAAAATACAATAAGCTCGTTGCCGCTTGCTGGTTTCCACGTCTTTGGGACAGAAGTAGAATTTGTATAATACCTTACCCAATCAACTATCATGCTTTGCGGTAGGGGAGCAGTGACAAGAGCCGGATCTAAAATATCTGGATCGAAAAATGTACCTCCAACAGCACAATTTAGAATCAAATAAAATGGAAACTGGAATTCATCATTTGCTTTTCCATCGTTGCCATTATAGAAGAAATCATTATAGTAGTATTGAATTCCATCTATCCTTCCTCTGAGGCCATCCGGTGTCCATTCAACTTCATAAATGTGAAAATCGTCAGCCAGTCTTGCAGAATTTGTATATCTTGTGCCATAAGAAGCATAACCACCATTATGATCCCAGTGCATTGTACAGTAAGCTATCTGATCACCTATATCACCTCCCTGACCACCAGCCATCTCTAAAACATCAATTTCTCCTACAGCGGGCCAGTTGTTTCCGTCAAAGTCTCTGCCGAGCATCCAGAAAGCTGGCCACATTCCCTTGCCATAGGGCAACTTAATTCTGGCAGCTATTTTTCCAAAGTGTACCTGCATCTTCCCCTGCGATTTAAGTTTTGCGGAAGTAAAACTGAAGCCATTGTAGGATTCTTTTTTGATGTCAATATAGAGATAGCCACCACTTACCCTTGCATTCTCCTGTCTGTAATACTGAAGCTCCTGATTTCCCCAGCCACCAACACCATTGCCTATATCGAATGACCACCTTGAAGTATCAACGCTCGTTCCATTAAATTCTTCACTCCAGGCAAGATACCATCCATTAGTATCAAAAACCTCCTCAACATGTTCTTTGCTTAATGAAACTGAATTGTCTGAATTTGGAGAAAAGCTACAGGCAAAAAGTAAGGCTGTCATAATCAAACAGCCTGAAAAACTTAAAATACTCCTCATATTATCCTCCTTAACGGGGCTTTATCCCCATAAATATGATTCGGTCTTTGTCCTATCAAGCTCCCGCTACCATTTATCGGCAAGCGGGAGCTTTTTATTGGATATCCGCTATTATCATACCATCTCCTTTATATTTATATATTTCATACGCTATATAGCACTAAAAAAAGAAAAAATAAAAAAAATTTTTATGTTTTGCTAAAGCTACTGCTATATAGAAGCAATTTTTATGCCAGAAATGATTTTATTTTTTGTAATTTGTTTTCTAAAAAAGAGATAAGAATTTTAATAAAATTGATAAGATGTGCAGTCTGCACAAATTCGCACATAAAAAAGTGCAAATTTGTGCGTGAATAAAATGAACCCCTGTGTAGAATCTGAATATCTTAATACATTGATATGGCGTTATTTTAGCATTGATAGTATCTTATTTGCATTGTCAATCAACTGTCTGTACTGAATAAGGTTTTTTCTGTCCTGTTCTGAAAGCTCAATAAATTTTTTTAAAGCAGCTTTTGCTTCATTAGTTTTTCCAAGATTAAAACCGAGTATTCCAAAATTATAGTAGTTTCCTATATTTGAAAAGCCTGATTTTCTTTCAATGATAATTTTACCAACCTCATAGGCTTTTTCAAATTTCTGGGTTTGTAGATACAGACCAAAAGCCCATTCTAAGAAAGCCTGATCGTTTAATTTTAATTTAATTATTCTATCTGTAAGTTTATCTGCTTTTTTTACATACTCATCATAACCAAAATTAATACCTCTAATATAGAGCAATGTTATGACAGTCTGTGCCATCATTGTGTTATTGTTGTCCATTACTGGATTTTTTTCAAGCATATTTTCGAGTTGTGCCGTTGCCGCCAGTAATCTTTGTGTGGGAAATTCTTTAACGTTTTGATATATTCTTTCAAGTCCCTCAAAATTCTTCCATACTGGATGTTTGCTGTATACACCACCCGATGACCTGTACCTTTGCAGAACCTTTTTGAGTTGATTGAGATAAATCTCAAATTCTTTTAGATTTTTTTCTTCATTGGCGGGATTTTTAAAAGAATCCTGTATTAAGTATCCAAAATACACAGAGTATGTTCCATAAGAGTTTGGATAAAATTCAAGCGCTTTCTTCAATAATTCCCTTGCCCTGCTGGATAGATCTTCTATTTCATTTCTGAGAAAAACTACACTCACATTGTGTAATACTGATAATGAATCCCAGCCATAATAGATAGCAATTTCGTAATACTCTTTTGCTTTTTGCCAGTTTTCTTTTATTCTATTGTCAATTTCTTTAAGTACTGCAGGATCTTTTTCGTTCTTTTTCAATTCAGTTAATTCATTTACTTTTTCTCGATAGATCTCACCAAACTGATAGCCATAATTTATAATTATCTCTCTTGAAAGAACGTCAAAATATTTTGCATTTGGAATGTCTTTCCATCTAAGAAGTAAGTTTTCAAAATATCCATCTTTATTTGGTTCTGGATACATTTTTACAAACTTTACATATCCATTTTCTACCTTTAACAGACCCTCATTCTGTAAGGAATTGAGCTTCTCCATTGCGAAGCCTGGGTTAATTTCCCTGTGAAGCCAATCAGAAAAAAGCTTCCGGACATCTTCAAGAGACACTTTCTTTTTTAATTCAAGATAGTCCACAAGCTTATATTTTATATTCTGAACCTTATACATAATTCCGTAGCGTTTATAATAATATTCTCCAAGACCGAGTTGTTTCTGGTATTCCAGAGGCAAAGCTCTCTTATTGTCCTGAAAGTATGTCCCATCAAGTTTCCAGGGTTCAGGTCTCTCCCATGTAAGATATACTGGCCTTCTGCCCTGCCAGTATGGTATAAAGTAAGGGTCTTTCCTGTCCCTTATATCTTCATAGAAGGGTTCTTCTCCAGCAAACAGATGTGTATCAACTACCTGCATTCTTCTTTGAAGTGTCTGGGGGTCTATATATCTCATATCCCCATAGATTCTCTTAAAAATATTCCCTTTCTGGTCATAAGGAGAAATATCTGGTCTTATTTTCTCTGCATATGTGAAATAAAGTGAACCAAATACCTGATTGTCACCCCCCTCTGTCATAAAAACAGAGTCCTGCTCGCTGCACATCAGAAGGTTTTTGGAGTAATCATGATTAAGCCAGTTAAGATGATTATCATTATATTTATAGTTCTTAACAAATGTAAGAATAGCTAAGAACAATAGTATCAAGGAAGTAATAAATGTAGAAAGACTTACCTCCGCATGTTCAGAAATGCTTTTTAGAAAAGCATTAAGAGGCATCGATTTTTCTTTATTTTCCATAAATTCTCCAGCTTTTAGTTCTTTTATTGTATTATTTTAAAATCTCTTAACTTTTTTCTCAAGCTTTGGATTTTTTCTACAATGTTGATTGCTTCGGTGATTTCTGTAACCATAGCCACTGTTTTTGCTCCATGTCTTAGTACTTCTTCAATATTAGTTTCTTTTATTCCTCCAATGGCAACAAAGGGGATGGAGAAATTTTTTGCCACGAAGTCCAGATATTCTATACCAACTGGACTTACCACATTTTCTTTTGTGTTGGTATAAAATATAGGTCCAACACCAATGTAATCAGCTCCATCTTCCACAGCTTTTATAGCCTGTTCAGGACAATGTGTTGATACACCAATGATTTTATTATGACCTAAGAGCTTTCTTGCAACTTCTACCGGTATATCATCCTGACCGATGTGGATACCATCTGCATCAACTGCCATTGCAATGTCAATGTAATCGTTTACAATAAAAAGGATACCATTTTCCTTAGCAATCTTTGAGATTTCAAGGCATTCAAAATATTTTTCCTTCATTGTCTTATTGTTCTTTTCCCTGTACTGAAGGATTTCTATGCCACCTTTGATCATTTCTCTGACAACTTCAATATTTTTTCTTCCGAGCGATCGGCTTTCACATGTTATGGCATAAATTCCATATGGCAACTTTCTTTTCATTGCTTAATTTCTTTTTTCTACTTCAAGCTCTTTTTTGAGTTTTGTTATAACATCAGAGGTTATATCTATCTCCTTGTCTATATAAAGGATAGACTCCCCTGATTTTTTCAGTATAAGACTGTAACCTTTTTCTACCCCGACCCTTTGAATCACAGTCCATATTTTTGAGTAAATTGATTTTGTCAGTTCATTTTTTAATGAATTAAGCTTTGCATTTGCTTCGTCAATAAAATCATTTAGCTTCTGTTTTTTATATTCAATCTCTGCAATTTTTACCTGTTTTTCATTATCAGATAGAAGTTCATTTGTAAGAGATGCCTCAAGAATCTTAATCTCCTCATTTTTTTTGTTAATTTCTCTGTCATAATTTTCTCTTTCATCCTTCAATCTTTTCTGTATATCTGAAATCCCGGGATATGAAGCAAATACCTTTTCCAGATCGACCACTCCAACCTTAACAAGCTTAATTGCTGGAAAGGAAAAAGAACTTATTAAAAAAAGGGAAAAAATATAGAGTGAAATCTTTTTCATTTTTTTTCTCCTTAAAAAATATTTAAAATAAACCCTGTATACTTATTACAGGAATAATTTCATCAAATAAACCATCACTTTTTGTAAGTCTCATCCTTTCTTCTCTACTATCAAAGAAACCTCTTCTTGCAAGATAAAATCTTATGGGTAGCATTGGTATATTAATCTGTACTCCTATTCCAAAACTGAATTTGTAATTTTCCATGTTAAAGGGTTCCCATTTTTTATAATCATCCCAGAGTTTTCCCATATCATAGTAGATTATACCCCATATAGGATCATATATAGGAAATCTTAGCTCTGAACTTACATAACATTTGCTATTTCCGTAGCCAGATGGATAATTATACCAACCCCTTAAGTTATAAACTCCATCAAATGTATACTGGTCGACGTAGTCTACATTAAAGCTTCCGTCAAATTGGTTGAATATGAAGCCCTGCGATGTGTGCAGGGCAAGTACAAGCTTCCAGAATAATTTCTGATAATGTGTGAAAGAAAAGGTCAGCTTATTCGCCTCAAATTCTCCACCGACTATGCCTCCAATGTAGCTATAACTCAAGGAGAACAACTGACCATATGTTGGCGACATCGGGTGATCAGTTGAATTAAATGATACACCTGTGTTTATTCTGTTTTTAATTCTCCAGCCTCTTTCAAGCCTATTTGTAAGATCAGAATAAAAAAACCATGCATTTGATGACGAACTAAAGATATAAGGTCTGGTGAAGTTTGCCTCTGTTTCTATATAAGATTCTGTTCTAAATCCGAGAGAGGCTGACCAGTATTCAAAAAATCTTCTGCTTATGTTTGGTTCGAGAGAAATTGAGTGTCTCTTGTAATTATAATCGGGGGGAATTTTGTCGATGGTAGAGGAGGGATTTTCTCTATAGTTAATGGAGGTTTTATCAAGTATTCCATCATCGTTTTCATCAACTGCAATGTCATATATGTTTCTCGAGTATGAGAGGGAAATATCAAAAGTAGTTGGATCGTCAAATATATATGGTTCGGTATAGCTTAGAGATACTCCCTGCGACTTTTCAGCCCATCCAGCTTTGAATGCCACCTTTCTTCCAGTACCAAAGAGGTTATTTTCAGAAATACCTGCATTTACGAGAAACCCACTTTCTGTACCATAACCAGCGCCAAAGGAAATAAGGCCGGTCCTTTGTTCTTCAACGTTTATGTCGAGAGATATTAGTCCTTCAGCACTTCCGGGAAGTGGAGTGAAATTTATTGCAGAAAAGTATTGAAGCTGTGCAAGTCTTTCGTATGATCTTCTTACCTTATTCTGGATATACATTTCACCTTCTTTAAATACTACCTCTCTCTCTATAACCTTTCTTTTTGTTCTTGTATTTCCAGAAATTGTATAGCTTTCTATATGAACTCTTGGACCTTCTGTTATAACAAGTTCTACATCTACTATTCTGTTTGTTATATCTCTATTGAATACTGTAGAAATATTAGCGTAAAGATGTCCATTGTCACTGTATTTGTTGTAAATATCAAATCTTGTTTTATCAATTTTAACTTTATCAAATACCTCCCCCTTTTTTAATGTAATGAAATTTGAAAGTTCCTTCGTCGTAAAAAGTGTATTACCACTTATTGTTATATTTCCAGTTTTATATTTTTCTCCCTCTTCAATCTCAATGTAAACCACTATAGCCTTATGAATGTTTTTGTCTTTTCCAAGTTCTTCTATCTTCCATTCAAACTTTTTGATTTCTGCATCTATAAAACCTTTATGATTATATAACTCTATGACTCTCTGCTTATCTTCCTCAAACTCATCTTCTTTAAGCACACCTGATACAAAGACTAAAAATTTTTCCTTTGTTTTCATTGCAGAGATAATCTCCCCTTTCTTAATCTGCTTGTTTCCTTTTATATTTATTTTTTCCACCACCACTTTTTTTGATTCATTTATCGTGAATACGATTTTAAAGGAGTTTTTCTTTATATCGTGAACGGTAAGTCTGTAGCTGACTATGGCATCAATAAAGCCCTCATTTATGTATTTTTTCTGTATTGCTGCTATGGAGGCTTTAATTTTTTGCTCTGTAATGAAGGATTCCTCTGTGAGTTTTATTTCTTTTAGCAAATCATCCCTTGCAACCGATTTGTTCCCCTCAAATTTTATGCTTTTGAGGTAGGGGTTTTCTTCAACCACAAATGTTACAATATCTCCCTCTGATGTGTTGGAAATAAAAAGCTCTACCTTTTTGAACATATCAAGGCTGTATAGTTTTTTTAGTGCCTTATTTAAGGATTTATAGTCTGTTGTCTGTCCTTCTTTAATGTTTATTGTAGATTTCAATTCCTCTTTCTGTGCATTTACAAGCCCGTCGAATTGAATTTTATAGATTTTTATTTTTTGACCGGATTCCTGAGAGAATAACAGAACTGATAGAAACAAAAGAAAGATAATTATAGTGCTTTTCCTTAGCATAGCAACTCCTGTATACTAAAATTTTCTAATGAATTTAAACTCAAACATCTGTTCATATGTGGTTTCTTTTCCCACATTGTATGGTTGATACTTCCAGCCCAGATTAAAATAAGATAAATCAAGCTCAAGTCCTACCGTATGTACAGGTATAAGTCCATAACTTGTAACAGAATCCTTTTCCAGAAATAGCTCATATTCAAAAAATAAATTTGGCAGTATATACTTGCCCATTACTATTCCACTTCCGGAAAGATAATTTCTGAAATCAACATTTGTTTGCCTTTCAAGTCCTGCTTCCACATAATTCTGGAGAATTGTTGACCTGAAGCTAAAAAGGTCAAGTCCAAGTCTTCGTTTTACCTCTAAAGACAAAGGAGTAAAGAAAAAAACATTCTCGGCAAAACCCACACCACTTTTTATATATTCTACTGATGGAGTTCTGCTCGACAAACTTTCCTCATCGCCTTTGCTTATACCCAGAATCATTGAAAGCTCATCTTTTGGCTTTTCCGGAATTGAGTAAAATTCCTTCAGTATAATTTTAGAAGCTTTTCCCTCAAAGGTCAAGTAAATATCAACATTTTCTTTATTGACGTCTTTGTATCTATACCATAATAACATCTTTACATATGGAATAATGTCATCTCCCTGAAAGCTAATATTTCCTTCTTTAATTGAGAAAGTCTTTGAAAAATAGGTAAAATCTCCTCTATCTATAATAATATCTCCTCTGATCTTCATTTCTTCAAGAGAAGGTCTGCCATATATTTTTACTCTCGAATTTTTTCTAAAAATAAATTGGTTTAGTGGGGTAGAGAGTTTATTATTGTTGCCAATATTTATATTCACATCAAGTTTTAAGCTTTCAAATAAGTTGAGTTCATTCCATTTTATTTCACTAAGGCTGAATGAATTGAGCGGTAAGTTAGCGGAGAAATTTTCAATTGTAATATCTCCCCTTAAACCCAGAGAATCTTTTGAACCGGTTAATTCAATTTCTGTAGGTAAAATCTTTCCCTGAAGGGATGTTCCGCTTTTGTTGTAATTAAGGCTTAAATGACTGTTTTTAGAAACAGGTAGAAGTTTTATTGTAATGTAAGGAGTAGAAATTTCCTTTATATTAATAAACCCACTCACTGAAAAGTTTCCTGTTGTTGTAGGGATTATTAGATTTTCTAAAAGTACCGAGCTATTCGACACTGGCATTATGGCGTTGAAATTGGATAAGTATGTTTTCGAATAATCCACTCCTGCATTGCAATCTACAAAGCTTATATAACCATTTATTTCAGAGTTTTCCAGCTTTAGCTTTCCTTTAAAGTTTCCTTTTGCCTTTTTAATATAAAATTTTCCTTCAAGGAGAGAAAGAGGAATATTATAATCTAAATCCATTGAGATTTCATTACTGATAAAGCTTCCGGCACTGTAAATTTCCATATTGTTACCTATGAAGTCAATTTTCCAGTCGATGTTCTTTTTAAGCCCCACATATCCCGTGATTCCAGAAGAACCTTCTGAATAAAGGATAAGGTATTGTTTATCCTTTACTACTTTTCCATAAAAATTCTGTGAAATGTTTGCTATGTTGAAATTTACTATTTTGTAATTGGCAGTCCAGTTTTCTCCATTTTTAAAGATTTTTGCATAATAATTGAAGCTCAATTTGTCGAAAATGAAGTTTCCGTTGAGGTTGTATATATTATTTTTTCCGTAGATTGAAAATGAAGTGTCTGCACCTGAGTATTTGAATTTCGAGTAAGAAAGTCTTAATTCTCCTTTCTGGAAGGAAAAAGCGGGGATTTGTAACGAAAACGAATCCTGGTTTTTTATGTCGTATATTGAGAGGTTTCCATATGCATCAAGATTGTTTAAAATATCGAAGTCATTTTTTTGTTTAAAAGTGGCATTAAGATTGAAAAAAAGAGGTGTGCTTTCCTCTTTTTTATCAAAAGGATTTCTGAGAATGAATTTATTGATGTTTATTTCACCTGAAAGGAGATCATCTTTTAAGTTAATATCTATCTTTCCGCCTCTTATAAAATAAACAAATAGCCTTTTGTTTTTACCAGTAGTTGCATATCCCTTGCCAAATAGTTTGTCGTCTTCAGTCTCAAGGGAAAAAAGAGGGATATCATAGATATTGTTATCCAGTTCGTTCTTGATTGACTTAAGATAAAATTTCAGGGGATGGTTGTTGTACAGGTAACCAGAGTTGATTGTTAGCTGATTCAGTTTTCCTGCCTTAATGGTAGAGGTAAAGTCAAGATTAAATTTTCCATCAAGACCAAACCTTTCTGTGTCATAATTTTTAGCTGTAATTTTAAAGAAGTAATTAGAGTTTGTAATATTCGTGAGGGTAGCAAAAATTTCTTTATCAATTGTGAAAAAGAAGTTATTAACGGAGAGGTCTTGATTTAAGAGCATATTGCCTGTTAGTGGAAGCCTTGTCGATTTTTTGATGACTATTTCCCCATTAATATTGTTAAGGTAACCTCTAAACACTCTTTCTATTCGATCTGTAAGACTTAGATTAATTAGATTGAACAGGGATAATTGTTTTAAATTAAGAATTTTATTACTGTATTGAAAGTCACCCGAAAGTATTCTGGCTGATGTTTTGAAATTTCTTATGTTGATGTCCCCTTTAAGTTCATCGATTGTAAGTGGTTTTGTTTTTGCCATAATGTTAAAACTTGCATTCATAAAGCTATTAATTGAACTTATTAAAGAGTTGTTGAACTTAAGGGTTAATTTTGCTTTATTCCCATCTATCTTACCTTTTGCGGCAATCCCCCATAACGTTTCGGTGCTTTCCATTGATAATATGTTTGATGAGAATGTAATATATGTATCAAAACCGCCGAAATTTATATCACCAAGTAAAAGCTTGTTTGATTTTAGCCTCAAAAGTTTATCTTTATACTCAAATTTTAAGATTCCGATTAGTGGTTGATTGTATAAATCAAAATTAAAATAAAGCTCGCCGTTTATTGTTTTATTGAGGTTTATATCTGCATTCAGATTTTTAAATATTCTACTTGAAAGTTTAATTTTGCCAGCTTTCTTATTATTTTTGCTGAAAAAAGATAGATTTAGTTTATCGAGAGTATTGTAATTTGAAATACTTAAGTCTAAAAGAAAATCTCTGTCATTAAAATTTCCGTTTAGTTCTGTGAAATATTTCCCTTCCGGCATAAGATATTCAAGAAGGTAAGTGCGGGGCTTTTTTGAATAAGAAATTAAAAAGTCTTTTTTCAGATTAAAGATTGTTACATTGTCATTTGTAAATTTAAGCTCGAAGAGATTTTTGGCTATATTTTCTTTAATGTTCATAAAGTTTGTAGTTGAAAAGCCGAAATTTTCATTTTCTAATAATGGCAATCCCCCGATAATGAAGTTTGATACATCAAATTTTGAGGAAAAACTTATGAAGTTTTTTCCATCTTTGATTCCAAAATTTAATTCGTAATTCAGCTCTGTATCTAAAAGATTGATCTTGTTTAACTGGTCTATTTTCATATTAAATAACCCATTAAGCTGCAATAAATTGTAAGAAATGAAAATTTCTGCATTTTTCAAGCTGGTCGCCGTATTAATCCCGGAGAAAAAATCAAGATTTAAAAAAGCCTCCTTAATATTAACCTTATGCTTTTGTCGGGGTGTGAGATAAACATTGGAATATTTTTTTAATAATTCAAAAATGTAATCCTTTGCAATATTGTAGGGAAAATAAAGGGATGCATTTTCAATATTTATCTTGTTGCAGATTTCAACTGGGTTTTCTTTAGAAAACTTAAATATATCGTAGTAGAGATCCATATTTTTAAATTTTATATACGTTCCATCAACATTGAATAGGTTTATCTCTTTAAATCTTATAAGCACAAATGGGATATGTATAAATCCTTTGATTTCTGCATCTTCAAAGAGAAGGGCTTTCGCGATCTGATTTTCTATTTCTTTTTTATAATTGGATACAAAGATTATAGAACCAATAAAAATAAGAAAATACAAAAATACAACAAAGGTGAAAAAAATAAATAAAATATTTCTTAACCACTTCATAACTTATTACTTTGTTTAAGATTGAAAGAAAACAGAAGGATTAATCAAAAATCTCTTTGAGTTTCTCAATAAATTTTTTTTCTGAAACCTCGATGGCCTGAGTTTTATTCAGACCATTTCCTCTTACTGAAAACTTCCACCCTTTTTCACTTTCCTTCGTTTCAAGGTTAATTATATTGATGGAGGTCTGGAGCTCATATACCTTGATTTCTGAATCGTTCAGGTCGTAATCACTGAACTTTATGTCCTTGCCGAGTTCTCCAAGGTAATTTAAGTTTCTATAAATAAGTATAAGATTTTTTATTTCTGGTTTTTCTTTGTTAATAAAACTTATTATGGAGTTTTTCAGTTTTTCGGGGGATTCATCACGTTTTAAAACCCCAGAAAGATCTACTGTTGACACATTAAATCCCATATTCGCAAGAGAACCAGCCACCTCCTCCTGAAACTTAACCAAAAAGTTATTCCTTCCCTCTATAAAATCTATTATCACAATAGCTGAAGGAATAGCCTTATATCTATCTTTTATATCCAGTTTTAATGAAAGCTTAAGCATTTCCTGATACTTTTTTATGCTTTTATAAAGTTCTTCATCTATTTCTTTTATCTCTTCAAACCTTTTCATTGAGAAAGAAAAAGAAAGAACTGCTTCCTTTCTGGTTGAACCTTCATTGTTTACTTCTCCAGCAACAATTCCCTTTTCGTCTGTTTGCAAACCCTTTTTTGCAAGAAATGTCAGATGTTCATCATCACACGAAACTTCAACAAGAAGACCTGCAACTGGCTTATAGTTTTTTGTGGTTTTTGCAATGACCTGAATCTCATCACTTCCACCCTCCCGGTAGATAGCCATTGGAGAATTCAGAAGGGAAAATCTGATAGAGGATATAACGATTAGCAAGAAATCCTTTGCTTCAAGATAAATATCCGAGTTTTCTTCTGCTCTTTCAGATATTAAGAGTGCTGCGATTGTATTATCAATTGCCTTTGCAACTTCGCCAGCTTCAAACTGATTTCTGGCCTGCTTGAGATAAGAAAAAGCAAGTTCTCTCTGATCCTCAATAAGCTTTTTTAGTCTCTTTCTCTCATTTTCTACCCATTTTACAGGTGATTTTAGAAGAATATAAAACTGATAGCCATCAGTGTATCTTTCATAGTAAACATCTTCTACTTCTGTGGCGACACTGGCACTTGACTTCCCTTCAATCGAACGCATTATTTCCTCTTTGAAAGTGGAGGAATCACCTGTATCAGTGGTTTCCTTTACAGATTTAAACTTTGTTGTGACTCTAAAACCGATAAATTCTGCAAGCCTTGATATGGCATCATCAATTGCTGATTTTCTGGCAAGTTGTATGTCTTCATTTTTCTTTCCAATCCCGACAAAATAGTAATTATTATCCGTGGGCTTCTTTTTAAGTATCCATTCTGGTTGCTTTTGACTTGATGTTTCAATAAGTCTAATTTTTTCTGGCCTCTGTGAGGAACAGGCAAGGATAAAAAAGCAAAAAAACAACCTCATTAACTTCATACAGACTCCTATTGGTACGATAATGAAAAAACTATAAAATCTGCCTTTACAGAAAACCACCCACTAATATATTAACACAAAAGGTAAAAATTTCAATAAAAATAAAGAAAAAATATTACTTCTCTCTTGCCTGCCTCATGCATTTTTTATAAAAGTTTATAAGATAAACAGACAGTGGTCTTACATACATCTAAACCATAGCGTATCTTTGCCTATGCTTTGTGTGTAAAAAAATTCATTTCATATCTTGACAAAATATTATATTTAAGTTATACTTAATAAAAATAAGTATTTTTTAAGTATATGAAGTATAGATTTGGTTCAAAAATAAGAAGGGTAAGGGAAAAGAAAGGGCTTACCCTAAAAAATGTGGCTGATAAACTTGAGGTGAGTGAAAGTCTTCTATCTCAAATTGAGAGGGATAAAATTTCACCCGCCATTGACACTCTTTTAAAGATTATTGATGTTCTTGAAATTGATCTTGATTACATTTTCTCTGACTTTAAAAAGGAAGGAAATGTAATCCTTGTGAGAAAAGATGACATCCGTAAGACAATTCAGAATGGTGTTACGTATTATCAGCTTTCAAGAATATCTGATAATGAGAAGCATGAGATTGAGGCATACATTCTTGAGATACAGCCAGATGCACAGAAGGGAAGCTCTGAATATGGTCATCCGGGCAAGGAACTCGGCTACATTATAGAAGGCAGTGGGGAATTTACAATAGGCAAAAAAAGTTATATCTTAAATGAGGGGGATAGCATTTCTTTTTCTGCAAGTGTACCTCATATACTCAGAAATACAAGTGATAAAGTGCTTAGAGCATTCTGGGTGGTCACACCGCCAAAAATGATATTTGGAAGGTAGTTTTATGACAAAGGGTGTTGATTTTAATTTGGTGTCAGGACATTACGAGAAAAATTCCCTTGTTCAACAAGGGGCAGCTGAAACATTATTCTCATTACTGAACATTGGAGAGAATGAATCTGTTCTGGATGTCGGTTGTGGCCCAGGAAATCTTACAAAACAAATAAGAAAAAAAACAAATGGAAGAATTGTGGGTATAGACGACTCTGCAGAAATGATTAAATCTGCAAAAAAGAATTATAGCAAATACAATATTGCATTTTGTAAAATGAAGGCTGAAGAAATGAATTTTCATGATGAATTCGATGTAATCTTTTGCAATTCCACTTTTCAATGGTTTACAGAGCCCAGCCGGGCAGTGAAAGCATTTCATTCTACCCTCAAAAAAGGTGGAAGGGTGGGAATTCAGGCTCCTGGCGGGGGAAGGTACTGTGAAAATTTTCTTAAGGGAGTTGAGAGAGTAAGAAAAGATGAAAGAACTTGTGAAGTTTTTTCAAACTGGGAAAACCCATTTTTTATGCCTGAAAATACCAGAGATTATAATGCTGTTTTTGAGAATGTTGGTTTTAAGGTTATTTCTTCTGAAATAAAAACAATGAAAACAAGATATACTCCTGAAGAGGCATTTGATATTTTTTCATCTGGAGCAATAGCTGGATATTTAAATCAGGAGTATTATAGGAGTATTATAATAGAAGAATCTCAAAAGAATATATTGAATGTTTTAAGATCATTATAAAAGAGGAGTTTTATAATCAGGCTGATAAAGATGGATATTTAGAGCTTGTGTTCAAAAGAATATTTCTTGTAGGAGTTAAGTAATGAAGGATTTTTTTAAAATCCCGCCAGTTTCACCGAAAAGGATATTTGGGCTAAGGGAGAGTTCCTTTGCGAACGATCTTTTTATCTCTGCTGTAAGTCATTTTGACTTTTTTAACTTTCTCGATAGAAATCCGTCAGATATTGAAGGGATTTGTAATTCTCTTAATATCAAAAAAAGACCGGCAGATGTTATGCTTACATTGTTTAAAGCCTATGGGTTCATTAATGAGATGGATGGAGTCTTTTATCTCTCCGAAACTTCAAGACAATTTTTAACTAAAAAGTCTTCCTTTGATCTCTCTTCATATGTAATCTCTCTTAAAGACAGGCCTATATGTGAGGCTATTAAGAATGTCCTGATAACCGGTAAGCCTGCGAGCTGGGCTGTTAAAAAAGATGGAAAAGAATGGTCAACTGCCATGGAGGAGGAAAAATTTGCAGAGAGTTTTACTGCTGCAATGAACAGCCGTGGAGCATATCTCGCAAATGGATTATTAAAGGCTTTGAACTTAAAAAGCCGCAAAAGTCTTCTGGATATAGGCGGGGCATCTGGAATTTACTCTGCATTATTATTATCAAAGTATCCTGGACTTAAAGCAACTGTTTTTGAAAAGCCTCCGGTGGATAAGGTTGCAACTTACTCTATTAAAAAACTCGGGCTTACTGGGAGAATGGATGTAATAGCTGGAGATATGTTTAAGGATGAACTGCCGACCGGTTATGATGTTCATTTAATTTCCCATGTACTGCATGATTGGGATATAAATGATGTAAAGGTGGTAATTGAAAATTCTTACAGAAACTTAAGCCATGGTGGCATGATTGTTATTCATGATGCTCACATAAACAGAAAAAAAGACGGGCCACTCTCTGTAGCAGAATATTCTGTGCTTTTAATGGTGCTGTCGGAGGGTAAGTGCTATTCAGTCAAAGAAATTGAACAGATACTTGCCGATACCGGTTTTAAAAAGATAAGATATATGCCTACAATTTTAAACAGAAGTATAATTACAGGAGTAAAAGTTTGACCCTCTGTTTTTTTTTTTTTTGTTGTTTTATTCTGCCGCTGCTGGTGTGCTACTTTGACAAGCCCATAGATTTCTGCTTTTATATGCTATTGCCTTGTTAAGGACACAGACTATGCCCTGAGCTTGCTGAAGGGACGTGTCCGTTGAGGATAACCTATTGTTTTTGCTATTGAGAACGATGGATATTTTTCGGTTTGGTTACCGTTGACGAGGGCAATGGCCGAAAAAATAGACATCGTTTGATCTCAGCTTCCGAACACAGGAGGTGAAGTTTTGTCCGAATTTTGCTACAGGCATACAAAACCAGAAATCTAAGGGTGGAAGATGCCCAGCAGCAGCGAGATAACGTAGTGACAGACTGCCAGAGGGTAGTCTGTGTATTGGCTTTCTTTCTGATCGTTCAGAAAGAAATTAAGATAGACTTTTATTAAGAAGGGTTATAAGGTTTTCGATAAGAAAACTTTTGACAAATAATTTATTCGGAGGCAAAAATGGGTAAAACTATAGCTGAAAAGATTTTTTACGCTCACTTAATTGATAAGCCAAGTGAGGATACCTTTGTGTTAAAGCTTGATATGGTATTCTGCCATGAAATCACTACCCCGATAGCCATATTGGATCTTATGGCGAGAGGGAAGGATAGGGTTTTTGACCCAACTAAAATCAAGGCAGTGATAGATCATGTTACTCCAGCAAAGGATTCTAAAACTGCAGAGCAGGGTAAGATTTTAAGAGAGTGGGCAAGACGCCATAATATAAAAGACTTTTTTGACATTGGAAGAAATGGTGTTTGTCATGCTATTTTTCCCGAGCATGGCTTTGTAAGACCGGGCTATACAGTGATAATGGGGGATTCCCACACCTGCACACATGGTGCATTTGGTGCATTTGCTGCCGGTGTTGGCACAACAGACCTTGAGGTTGGTATCTTAAAGGGAGTTTGTGCCTTTAAATATCCTAAAACAATGAAGTTTGTCTTAAAAGGCAAGCTTCCAGAGGGTGTTTTTGCCAAGGATGTAATTCTCTACATCATCTCACAAATAACGGTGAATGGTGCCACAGACCATGTAATGGAGTTTGTTGGTCCGATTGTTGATGAAATGTCAATGGAGTCGAGGATGACTCTCTGTAATATGGCAATTGAGGCCGGTGGAACTTCTGGAATATGCTATCCAGATATGACTACAGTTGAATATCTCTGGCCATTTATAAAGAATGAGTTTTCGTCTAAGGAAGAGGCTTTAAAGGAATATTCAAAGTGGATTTCAGATCCGGATGCGAAGTATGAAAAGGTTCTGGAGTATGATTTAAGCGATCTTGAGCCAATGGTTACGTTTGGTTATAAGCCTGATAATGTAAAGCCAGTAAGAGAGATGGAGGGGACTCCAGTTGATCAGGTTTATATCGGTAGCTGTACAAATGGGAGGATAGAAGATTTAAGAATTGCTGCAGAAATTTTAAAGGGGAAAAAGATTTCTGATAATGTGAGAGGAATACTCTCGCCAGCCACACCAAAGGTTTACTCTATGGCTTTAAAGGAAGGCATCATAGATATCTTTATGGAAGCTGGCTTTTGCGTTACAAATCCTACCTGCGGTGCCTGTCTTGGTATGAGTAATGGTGTACTTGCGGAAGGAGAAGTCTGTGCCTCAACAACAAACAGAAACTTTTATGGTAGAATGGGTAAGGGTGGAATGGTACATCTTATGAGCCCGGCTACTGCTGCTGCTACAGCAATTGCTGGTAAGATTACCAATTCACCGTTGTGGAAAGGGAAAAAATAATTCTGGAGGAAACTATGAAACAGTTTGGTGGCAAAGTTTTATTTTTAGACAGAAGCGATATAAATACCGATGAGATAATTCCAGCTAAATATCTGACAGAGATTTCAAAGGAGGCTTTAAAGCCTTATTGCCTTGAGGACTTAAAACTTGATGGCTTTGATCCAAAGAAGGATGTAGCTGGAAAGGCTGTGATCATCACGAGGAAAAATTTCGGTTGTGGTTCATCGAGAGAACATGCGCCGTGGGCACTTGAGGTAAATGGAATAACGGCTGTTA
Organism: Brevinematia bacterium; assembly: GCA_049968515.1. Taxonomy (GTDB): domain Bacteria; phylum Spirochaetota; class Brevinematia; order Brevinematales; family JAOACQ01; genus JAOACQ01. Next base: position 30,703 of record JBMFQR010000005.1, on the reverse strand, counting down.
TAGCTGTGAACTTTGCGAGAATTTTTAGACAAAATATGTTTAATGGTGGAATGCTTGCAATAGAATTGCCGGAAGAAACAATAAATATGCTCTTTGAAAAGTATAAGAATACTGATGCAACTCTCTATTTTGATCTTAGAAGCTATACTTTTACTATTGAAGGTGGTGGAAAAAAGGATGTGGTAAGCTTCAAGCTTAACCCATTTGATGCAGAACTTGTAAAAGCCGGTGGCTGGGTTGAGTATGCTGATAGGAAATATTGACAGAATAAAGAGTTAAGGAGAAATATAGTGATTAAATGTAAGATAACAATTCTAAAAAGATGGATTTCGGAATATGGTATGAGGATAAGAACCTTATAATTGCCTGTTGTTCTGATTGGCCAAGACCAGTTTACTTCAAGATTGAAAAGATAAAAGAAGATAACTAAGACTTTGTAAAAAATATCTATGTTGTGGTTGTAGTACAATCTTTCGGGTATTGTCTAAAATTTAGGGGTTAAAAAAAAGATGTACTGGCAAGCCAGCACCACAGAGATCTAGAGCTGTGGAAGGAAATTTCCACCACTTAATCAAACTTTTTTATTCTCACCCTTAATTAAATTGTAGATACAAAAATTTTTCTCAAAAATTCCCTTTTACAAAAATTTTAAGTATATAATAATATAAACCTTTTGGAGGTTAAATATGAATAGAATTTTTTTTAGGATCTTGGTTATTTCTGTGGGGTTAATTACTTATCTTTCCTGTGCGCAAACGCCACAGGAGAATTCTTCTTCGTCAAGCAGTAGCTCGTCTTCTTCTGCAACAAGTGGAATAGAAATGCCAGAACAGATTACTATGGAAGTACCCAATAGCCTTAAGAACGAAAATGAGCTCAAGCTTAAAGCCCCTGGCCTTTTCAGAGCAGGTTCTACAGAGGTTCAAAGCCAAGCCGCCGGAATAATTAAGATGTATGTATCGTGGGGGCTTGGAATTACAAAATTCATTGATATGGTTTTATCAAATGTTTATGAAAACAGGGAATATCTGGCGGCACATATGGGAGAAGAAATCCCAGCGGGTGATGGAAAATTCATTCTTAATACTAATAGCGAAGGGGTGTATTATCTTTATCTCATCAAGACAAATGGCAATCTTACAAACATCTATCTTGACTGGCAAAAGGCTAATGGTGCATTCAAGGGCAGGGTGAAATTTGTTTCTGACACAAATTCGGATACAAAAGAGGCAACTATAATTTATGATTATACTGTTTCACAACCCTATCTTGATATTTATATAATGTTTAAGCAAGACAATTCAGATGGAATTTCAAATTTCAGGGTGACTCTTACTAGAGTTGGCGAAGGTGAAGTAATTGCAAAGTCAAAGGTTGATATTAATCCTGCAGTCATAACTAATCACAATAGCTTTATAAGCTCATGGAATCTTGTGGGATATGGAAGCGAAAACGGAAATGGCGGTGTTTATGCAAGAACAACAAGTATCAACAATGGAACAAACTGGGCTAATTTTACTATAACTGGCACGAATTATATTACTAATCAGGTTACAAACTTTACTATTATTGGGGTGGGTGTATATTACATCACAAACATTTTTACATTTTCTAACTATACATATGAAGAATATTTCAATTCGAGTGGTAATCTATTGTGGAATCTTGCGAGGGTAGAGGGGAACTACAAAGTTTATAATCGTATTTTTACCACGAATTATATCAGCATTTCTCAGCTGTCAAATCAACTTATATATACCACCAACATAATTCTTATTACAAATCTTAATGTAGAGATAACAAACCATTCTTCTACCACAATTTTTGTAGCTAGCACACCTGAAACCACAAATATATATCAGATATATGAGGTGTATGAGGAAAAGCATTATTCCAATATCCAGATTGTTGACCCAAATATCTGTAACACAAATGGGACAAAACCATCACTACTTGTAGAACTTACAAATATTGCTCCATTGGATAGTGCGGAATATACAAATATAACACTTCCATAAACAACACAGTAGGGACGGAAATATATTCTGTCCCTGCTGTTTTTATTTTTTTATGCTATATAGCTTCATATTGAAAAAATTTTAAAATAGTGCTATTATATTAACCGCCTGAACCGGATGATTTTTTATTAAGATAGATATGGAGACAGTAGGCTTCATGCTTATCTTTCTACTTTAAATTTTAACATTCGGTTTGGGTTATGGGAATATGTGAAATGAAATGGAAAGGTTTTAATAAAAGAAAGAGAATTGGAGTTATAATACATCAATACCAGTATGATATATGGGAAGAACTTATAGAGAGGGCAGGAGAGCAAAATGTTGATTTAACCTTTTTTGTTGGCAGGTCCCTTAATTCCCCATACGAAACCGAAAAACCTCAGAACTATATTTATGATTTCATAGATTCCTCTCTTACTTCTATAGATGGACTTATTATTTTTTCCGGTATGATAGCAAACTTTGTCAAAAAAGATGAGTTAATAAAGTTTATTGATAAGTTCAGAGAAATCCCATCTGTAAGTGTTTTTACGGAGGTTGAAAATATACCTTCAATCATTATTGATAATGCTAGCGGGATGGAAAAACTTATGTCACATCTTATAGATTTCCACAGATTTAAAAGATTTGCATTTGTAAAAGGTCCCGAAAATAATGTTGATGCAATGGAAAGATTTAAAGCATTTTTAAACTGTCTTGAAAAATACGGACTTAGTGTTGAGAGAAAATATATAATCGAAGGAGATTTCAGATTTGAGTCCGGAATAGAGGCATTAAAAAAATTAAAGAATGAGCTTGGAAGTTTTGATGCAATAGTTTCATCAAATGACACAATGGCAATAGGGATTTTAAACTATATTGAAAACAATAAAGATATTTTTAATAATTATATTCCTGTGACGGGATTTGATAATGTAATAAATGCAGTCTCTACAAAACCATCTCTAACAACGGTTGATGTAAAAATAAGAGAAGTAACTTCATTCTCTCTAACTTTGCTTCTTGATTTGATAAATGGCAAGGAAGTAAAAGAAAAGATATATATAGAACCAGAGTTAATAATAAGGGAATCCTGCGGATGTAAACATATAAAAACGACAGAATTCGGAAAAGAGAAGTATAAAAATACAGAAATTACTAAAAAAATATATACAATATTAGAAGGAGGGGATGATTCAAATAATGAAAAATCTGAAAAAATAATGCTTGAATTGTTAGATTTGATAAAAGAAAGTAAATATTATTCTCTTAATTCTCTTTTCAGAGAGTTTTTTTTGAAGGAAGAGAAAAGATTTAGTGATAGAAGGTTCTTTGATGAATTTTTCTCTCTTTTTGATTACTTATCTACAAAGATGGAACTGGAAGAAAAAGGCAGACTGAATAATTTTTACAATGAAATTTTTATGTTAAGAATTCTCACGAGAGATATTAGCTCAGATATAAGTCTTGAAGAATTAAAGGCTCACCTTATTGAGAAACTACCATCACTTGGAATTTCTGATTTTCTGCTATTTGTTAATGAAAAGCCAGATGTCATTCCCCAGAAAGAAAAACTGAGATGTGTTTTATTCATAAAGAATAATAAGAATGTTTTGTTGGAAAACAATCAGAGTTTGGGTGATATTATTAAAAATTTCACAGATGAGAAAAATTATATTTTTTTGCCTCTTTCAGGGAAGAAAGAGGTATATGGTATAATTGTGATTAATTATATAAAGAATGATATAGTTTATGAAATCTTAAGGGAGCAATTGAGCAGTACTCTTAAGTATATAGAGTTATTTCAGAAAAATCTCATCAATGAAGAAAATCTTGAAAAAATGGTAAAAATTTTAAATGAGTTAAAAGAAAAATACTTTTCAATGCTTGAATTCTTGCCTTCAGCTGTTTTTGAGATAAACAAAGATCTGTCCATCGAATTTTTAAACAAAAATGCAAAGGAAATGCTTATGGTGAAGGAAAGCGAAAGTAAATTGAATTTTATGGATTTTGTTTATCCGGAAGATAGAGATAGGTTTTATGAGATTTTCAATGAAACAAAGTATAATGATAGTGGCGAACTTAATGAAATTAGAATGCTTAAAAGGAGCGGGGCAATAATTCATTTTCTTTTCAATATGGTTAGAATATATGAAGGTGGAAAATTTTCAGGAATAAGAGTAAGCGGTTTTGATATAAGACCCATTCTTTCAAAATCTTTATCAATTGATGAAAGTTTCTTTAGAGAATTTAACCTTAGTTCGAGAGAAAAAGAGGTCTTGAAATTATGGAGTCAGGGTTACCAAATCAAAGAAATAGCGTCAAGTCTCTTTATTGCAGAAAGTACTGTAAAGATACATATTGGTTCAATTTATTCAAAACTTGATGTAAAAAATAAATATGAATTTTTTGAATTTATTAAGAACTATCAAATAAAAAGATTTGGTTATGAATCTTTTCTCTTTTCAGTTTTAAGTCAATTAATCAAGAACTAAAAAATACTACTTCGGGTATTACTTTTTTATTACCTCAAGTATTAACTAAATTTTCATATAAGCATTATAATATGTAAAAATTCTGTATAGGAGGAAAGATATGAGGTATTTTCAAAGGCTAATTTTGCTGATGTTAGCTTTAATGGTTGTATTTGCCTGTACCACCACACCATCAGGAGAGAGTTCAAGTTCTTCAAGCAGTACGATGTCTACTTCTTCAAGTGTTCCAGCTAGTTCTTCGAGTAGTACACCTGAAAGCTCTTCGAGTAGTACACCTGCAAGCTCTTCGAGCAGTGGGAGTACATTTCAGGAAGTAATCTTATTGTTTTCTGAGGACACTTCACTTGGAACTCCAATGGATATTGACTTTAATAATCCTCAACCAACAACAATCCATGAAATGAGATTTGATCCCTGGGATGGTGGAAATGCTTATGCTTCCAGAGATGGAACTCCAAATTTATCTGACGAACACTCCTACTATATTCTTGTTACTGTTTCACCTGGAGTAACATGGGGTGGATGTGGATTTCAGTTAACGAATAATGCACGTGATACAGGTGGAACAAATCTGATAAGATTTACAAATGGTTATGTATGTCTTGATGTGAATATTCCACCTGATGGAGATGTGTTTAAGGTAACTATTGAAAATGGAACTTATCCTACAGTGTATACATCTGCTGAAATCACCATTGGTAATGGGAGTTATGGAGAAGCGAAGGACGGAAACTGGCACACAGTAATGATCCCAGTTTCAAGTTTCTTCAATTCTACTTACACACCGGATAAACTTGCACATGTAGCGAGTTTATTACAGATTAGAACGATTCCTGTGACTTCAACTAAGCAATTTAAGATTGACAGAATATACTGGGCAAGATAAAAATACTTTAACACAGGAGAAGGAAATATTGGTGATTTGACAAATGTGATTCTTGATAATATTTTCTGGTGTCGTTAACAAAGAAGGGGCGGGGTAATACCCCGTCCTTTCTAATTTATATAACTAACATAGATTACTATATTATAGTGAAAAAAGATTTAACCTTCCGATAGGAAATGGATTAAATTTTTATCGGAGGGTAGGATATGATAAACATAGGTTTGGAGGTTTATGAAACTCAAATTAACAATAGTTTTTACTATGATTTTGTTTGTTTTTAGTGTTTCCTTCTCTCAGGTAGAGGTTGGTGTTCAAAATATAACAGAAAGAGTGAAGATTTTGATACTTCCTTTTGCTGATAGGTCAGATGAAAAAAAATTCCCGAATTCGAGGGATAATGGCTTGATAGTATTTTATTCATTGTATTCCTTTATTGGCATTGTTCCGCAGGTTGATATAGTTAGTAAAAATGAAGCACTTGGAATAAATTTGAAAAAGGATGACTTTGAAACTTATGCTACTAAAAATAATATAGATTTTATAATCTATGGGGAATATTATCTGAGCAAGGGGGAAGGGAGAAATGCAAAGTTTAACGTAACATTAAATATATGGAGCAGGGGTACAAAGGCAGATATATTCTCAAAAAACTTTACCGGTATTACAGGACCTGATATTTTTGAAACTGCAGATGAATTGATAGCTGTATCTCTTAAAAATATATTAAATATTGGATATAGAGTAGTAACTGTTAATTTTAAAAACTTTGATATCGGTGATGAAAAGTATGAACTAATTTTCAATGGTAAATTGATTGAAGAAATTTCCAATTCCAATTTTCAATACACGCTAAAAGTCCTGCCAGATGTTAATAACATTCTCGAAATAAAAAGAAAATGGGATGGAAAAAATGCGTTTGAAACAACTCTGAGATTAGAATCATACGCATCCATTGATGTGACCTACTCTGCAATGGGAAAGGTAAGTATTTCAAAACTGAAATTTAAGGAAAGAGGGAGAGAATATAAGGTTTTTCTTGATGACAGAGAAGTAGATATGATAGATAAAGAAATTGAAGCAAAAGCTGGAATAAAACACAACTTAACAGTAGTGGATAATAAGGATTACAATGTTTTAAATGAAGAATTTTATCTGAAAGACGGTGAATTGAAGTTGCTTACCCCTGTTGTTAAAAACCCTGGTATACTACATTTTAAACTTTACAGTCTCGATAGAAATATGGCTACTCTGTCGATTGACTTCTTCACTGGCAGATATTTCTGGATTGGTGCAGGTTGCGGAGGAAGTTATTTTAAGACTGATATGGTTGAGCTTGCTTTTGTTACGCCAGTTATTGAAGCGGGATATTACTTGTTTAATGACAGAGCATATCCTTTTAGAATCGGGACAGGAATTGCATTGCGAGGAGACATAAAATTACTTGATAGTTATGGAGGAGATTCTACAATATCTCGGTACATTTACTCCGGAGGATTATTTTTGAATCTTGAGACCTTTTTCTTGCTAATAAGACCTGTTGTATATCTCACTTATGATGCTGGAAACTTTGTCTTTTCATACGGAATTGGAGTAGGGATAACCATATAAAAATGGAGGTTTTTATGAGGATTAAGTTTCTTTTGTTTTTTCTTTTGATTTCAGGGCTATCTTTTTCTTTTGAGGATTACTGGAATGAAAGGAATAGTCTGGAAGGGGCAAAAAAGTCTTATCAGACTTTGAAAGATGAATTTAAGAAAAATCAGGACAATTTTGAGATTGCCTGGAAGCTTGCAAGAATCTCACACTTCTATGCGGATAACTTTATAAAAAGTAATGAAGAAAAAAAGGCAATACTGGATTCCGGAAAAAAAGCTGCAGAGAAAGCAACTGCTCTAAAACCAGATAGACCTGAAGGATGGTACTGGCTTGCGGTATGTCTCGGCTCCTGGGGAGAGGCGAATGGTATAATGCAAAGCCTTTTTGCAGTCAAGCCAATTATGGATGCCTGTAACAAAGGTATTAAGATTGCACCGGATTTTGAAAATGGAAGCTTTTTTATGGTAAGAGGCAGGGTTTATCAAGAAGCTCCAGCGGTTATAAGTGTTGGTGACGTAAAGAAGGCAATAGCTGATTATGAAAAAGCCTTAAAAATAAACCCAAACAATAGAACTGCATATAGATTTTATGCTGAATTGCTTATTGAGCAGAATCAGAAAGAAAAGGCCAAAGAGATCATTGAGAAGGGACTTGCAATACCAGTTGACGAAAATAATATACTTTCTGAAAATAAAGAGATAAAGATACTAAATGGTCTGAAAGAAAAGTTAAAGTAAAGCTTTTATTTATAAAGGAGACTTTTTCGTTTCCATTCAAATTTTACTTACTAAAGTAAATTATTATATTAAATCGAAAGGAAATAAAAAATCGAGTGTTTTTTGGAAGAATAATTTAATTTTTTAATTCTCTTGACTATACATCTCATATTGATTTATATTATAATAGTCTAACATGTATAAACATAAGAAAATGTTAGTCTATTTTTAAAAACAGACTGTCTTGTATGAAGGAGTGTATATGCAGGGTTCAACAAAGAATCTATTGATCATACTGGGTATAGTTTTGCTAATTATCATCGGGGGATGTAGTGTTTTTGTAGGAAATTACAACAGGCTTGTATCTCTTGAGGAGGCAGTAAAGTCTCAGTGGTCGCAGGTTGAAAATGTCTATCAGAGAAGGGCAGACCTTATCCCTAATCTTGTAGAGACAGTAAAAGGCTATGCAAAGCATGAAAGGCAGACATTTGAGGCAATAGTTGAAGCGAGAAGTAAAGCTACATCTGTAAAAGTCGATTCTTCTATAGTAAATGATTCAAGGCGATTGGCCGAGTTTCAGAAAATGCAGGGAGAGTTATCAGGAGCATTATCAAGACTTTTAGCTATTGTAGAAAATTATCCCCAGCTTAAGGCAAATGAAAATTTCCTTTCTCTACAGTCCCAGCTTGAGGGAACGGAAAATAGAATTGCTGTGGAAAGAAAAAGGTATAATGATGTTGCGATGGAATTTAATGCTTTGAGAAGACGCTTCCCTTCAAATATAATTGCAAATATGTTTGGTTTTAAAGAGAAGGCTTATTTTAAAGCAGAAGAAGGGGCAGAAAAACCACCAAAGGTAAACTTTGACTGAAAGATTAGATACCAGCAGGTGGGTAGAAATTAAGGAGTAAAAAATTGAGAAAGAGAATTTTTTTGTTTATTTCATTCCTTCAAATTTTTTTGCTTTTTTCCTATGGATTTTCTTTCAAAATTCCAGAAAAACCAGTTGCCAGAGTAAATGACTTTGCCAGTATCCTCGGGGATAAGTTCAAAATTGAAATGGAAAACTTACTTGAGGATTATGAAAAGAAAACCCAGAATCAGCTTGTAATAGTCACAATACCATCGCTCGATGGAGAGGATCTTGAGAGTTTTTCTATAGAGCTTGCAGAAAAATGGAAGATAGGACAGAAAGGAAAAGATAATGGAATAATTCTTCTCGTTGCAATGAAAGAGAGAAAAATAAGAATAGAAGTTGGATATGGTCTTGAGGATAAATTAACGGATGCGCTGGCAGCTTCTATTATCAGAAACTATATTGCTCCACATTTCAAAAGTGGAAATTATGAAAAAGGGATAGCTGAGGGGGTTGAAAAAATTATCAAAATCACATCTCAGGAATTTTCAAACCTTGAAGAGAAAGAAAAAGAGGAAAAACCAAGTCCAATTGTAATGTTTTTTCTAATGCTAATTTTTATGATTTTTTTAATAATCTTTTTCTATACAATAACAAGCATTATTCTTGCTATTTTTGGAATGAATTATACCTTAGATGGAAGAAAAAGACATAGGGGTTCATTCTGGTGGGGTGGTTTTTCAGGAGGTGGCGGCTTTTCCGGAGGGGATTTTTCTGGCGGAGGCGGTAGTTTTGGCGGAGGAGGTGCAAGTGGAGGCTGGTAAAAGGTCAAAAAATCCTGTATACTTCCTCACAAAAGAAGAACAGGAGGCAATAGTAAAGGCAATAAAAGATGTGGAAAGTTTTTCTACAACAGAAATAAGATTGCATATTGCAAAAAAAATAAAAGGTGATATAATAAAAGAAGCAGAAAAGGTTTTTTACTCACTGGGCATGCAAAATACAGCTGAAAGAACAGGTGTTTTGTTTTTTTTCTCCATAAAAGATAGAAAGTTTGCAATTATTGGAGATAAGGGAATTTACGAAAAGGCTGGAAGTGATTTCTGGCTTGAAACAGCAAAGAAGATGGAGGATTATTTCAAAAGGAATTTATTTGGAGAAGGAATTGTATCTGGCATTTATGAAATTGGAAATATATTAAAAGAGTATTTTCCCTATAAAGAGGGGGACATTAACGAATTACCCGATGAAATTTCCTTTGAGTGAGGGGGTGTTTTTATCCGCACCTTGAAGGGGGCTTACCTTAAAAAAGGAGGTGCTTATGGATAGAACATCAGAGTTTTTCAGGGGTATATCCAGTGGAGTAGGAAAAAGAGGTGGTAGCTCTGCTGACTTCCTTCTTTTTCTGCTTGTTGTCGGGGCAGTCGTTTTAGTAATCTGGCTTATCAATGAATATTACAGGAAAAACATCAAGGGAAAAAGTATTGGTCTTGCAAAAAGAATAGCCACAGTCGTGCCAGACATAATCAGGTCAGCTTCAACTCTTAATGCATTTCAGAGAAAAATCTTAAACGATATGATAGCGGATTTTAAGAAAAGAGAACTTGTGGCTGAGGGTGTTCCAAACTCAATCTTTGAGAAATTTGCAGAGTATCTCTACTATAACGTCAATAAGCTCAAAGTCAGTGATAGAGAAGCAAGAGAGTTTGTAAAAATAAACTTTCCGTTACTCAAGGGATACAATATTGAGATTGATTTGCAGAAAGAGGGGGTTTATAATCTCATATCCACAAAGGTAATAGCTATAAATGATAGATATATTGAAGTCGAATATCCAGCTGGTTTAAATATTCAGCTCATCAAGGGAATGCCACTCTACATTAATTACAATGTCGGCAAGCATTTTTTGAGAGGGTATTCTACCATCGTGAATGTGAAAAAAGATGTTTCTCTCGTTTTAAAAAGACCCCAGAATTTTACCCTTAGCTATGAGAGGAGATATCCAAGATTGAATCTCCAGAATGCGACTGGAACCCTTTATAATCCAAAGATTTCCCAGCCTTATGATGTAGAGATAGCCGACATAAGCTTTGAGGGTGCAAAAATTTGCACGAACCATAATCTTCAGAAAAATGTGGTATATCTTCTTTCCTTTGACTATAAAATAGGAGATAGAGATTTTTCTTTTTCAAATCTTGAATGTTCCATTTCAAAAAGCTTTGTTACCACAAAAGGTAGAAGGGAATATGGCTTGTTTTTTTTATATCTTAACAATCAGACAAGGGTTAAGCTTTCTTCGATGATTAAAGAAATTGCCCTTCAACTCCAGAGAGAAAAAGGCTCAATTTAATTGAAGGTATTACAATGGTTGAATTTCTGGTTACTTCCGATAATTTTACCTGAATGACATTTTTTGCAAAATAATTATCTTTAGTCTATAATATTTCCCTTCAGGAGGAAACAATAATGAGAATTTTAATTTCAAATCTTCTTCTGATCATGCTTATATTTTCCTGCAATAAAAAGAATGACCGACAGGCTTCTGAAAAGTCACAAAAGGATGCTGTTCTGGCATATAATTTCTCTACAACTGATATATCAGGTAAGAATATAGAATTAAGTTCATTCAGGGGAAGGGTTGTTTTGCTGAATTTCTGGGCTACGTGGTGTCCACCCTGCAAAGCTGAAATTCCAGACTTAAACAAACTTCAGACTAAATATTCAAACTCACTTGTAATAATTGGTGTTTCTGTGGATCAAGAAGGAGTTGATGTTGTGAAAGATTTTTATAACAAGCTACAGATTGTCTATCCAGTTGTAATGGCAACTGAGGAAATTATTGCAGGTTATGGTGGTATTTCAGCCATACCAACCTCATTTGTTATAAATCATAAGGGACAGCTGGTAGGAAAGATAGTTGGTTACAGGAATTTCTCGCAGTATGAGGAAATTTTATTGCCATATATGGAAAAAGCAAATGATGAAGGTAAAAATTAAAAGGCTTTCTCAGAATGCAATCATTCCAGAATATCATTCTTCTGGAGCAGCAGGTGCTGATATATATGCTTGTCTGAATGATGATGTTGTGATTATGCCAATGCAGATTTCACTTATTCCCACCGGTATAGCCGTTGAGATACCGGAAGGCTATGAAATTCAGATCAGACCGAGAAGCGGGTTGGCTTTAAAGGGAATAATTCTTACGAACGCTCCTGGAACAATAGATAGTGACTACAGAGGGGAAATAAAAGTAATCCTTGCAAATCTCGGCAAAGAACACTTTGTTGTAAGAAATCATGATAGAATTGCACAGATGGTGCTTTCAAAGTATGAGAGAATTGAATTCTTAGAAGTGGATGGACTTACCCCATCAGAAAGGGGAAGTGGGGGCTTTGGAAGTACCGGTTCTGGAAGAAAGTAGATGCTTTTTTATCCTTTCCTTTAAACTTTCAATGCCAGTATTTTCTTTTGCAGAGATAAAAATGCTTTCTTTGAATGTTTCCTTCAGTTTATTTATTTTTCCATCATCTAACATATCTATCTTGTTGAAACACATTAACACTTTTTCGTTTGAGACACCAAGTTCCTCAAGTGTATTATCTACAACTTTTATTTTTTCAAGGAAATTGCTATCTGAAGCATCCACAAGATGAATAACTAGATCTGCATTTACTGTATCAAGGAGTGTGGACTTAAAACTTTCAATGAGATAGTGAGGTATATCCTTTATAAAACCAACAGTGTCGGTAATAACAACATTTATCCCATCACCCAGCCATAATCTCTTTGTCGTTGTGTCAAGTGTGGAAAAAAGTCTGTCTTCTATTTGTACATTTGCCTTTGTAAGCAGTTTAAGCAGGGAAGATTTGCCTGAATTTGTGTAGCCAGCAATTGCAATCTTGAAGCTATTTTTTAGCCTTTTTTTTCTCTGAGTGTTTTTTTCTCTTTCAATCTCTTTAAGTTTGTCTTTCAGTGAGTGGATTCTGTCTCTTATGTATCTCCTTTCAATTTCAAGCTTTTGCTCTCCAGGGCCTCTTGTTCCTATTCTTCCACCGAGTCTTGAAAGCTCGGTACCTCTCCCTATAATCCTCGGCAGTTGATACTCAAGTTTTGCAAGCTCAACCTGAATTTTTGAAGAAGGACTTCTTGCATGCTGTGAAAATATATCAAGAATTATCTCTGTTCTTGTTTTGACCTTGAAGCCAGATTCCTTTTCTATATTTCTTGCCTGAACAGGTGAAATCTCATTGTTGAATATCAAATAAAGCTCTTCTATTTCTTTATATTTCGATTGTATTTCTTTTAGCTTACCAGCACCTATAAAATATTTAGGGTCAGGGTCTTTTCTTGACTGAATTATCTTCTCCACCACCTCTATGTCCAGTGTTTTGGCAAGTTTTTCAAGCTCAAGAAGAGAGTCTTTGACTTCATAAAAGTCAGTATATAAATTTCTCAATGCAATAAGAATTGCTCTCATTTTCTTTTAATCTTTTAGGAATGAAATGACTTCTTTAAGTGAATGCAAATTTTCATAATCCGATATGAGTGTCGAAAGTATTTTTGGATTTCTGCTACCACCAATTGATCTTATATTCCTCAGGTATTTTGGGGGATGTAGTTCTATATCTTTCTTCAGTTTTTCAATGCAATCCTCAAGAACAATGAAAATATTATAAAATTCATTGAATAATTCTCTGGCGGTTGTATTAATGCTTGTTATAAGTCTTTCAATAGTTTTTTTAATGTCCACGGTAATGTCTCTCCTTTCGAGATAACCCATTACCTTCTTTGCTGAATTTCCATCTTTCTGCATATCCATATAAAAATCATTGAACTTCTCTTCAAACTTTTCAAGATCATAGGTAAGCTCTGATAAGGTCTTTTGGAAAAATTTGTCAAGGAAAAAGCCACTTAAAAGAACAAGACTTAAAAAGTTTTTTATGCTTGTTCTGAAATGGTTAATCAAAAATGTATTTATCGTACCAATATGATATACATAATCAAAGCTTCCAAATCCTCTTTCTTCAAGATTTGCAGAAACTTCAGGGTTATAAACACCAACCCATTCAATCACACTGAAAACCTTGTTTATATAGCCCTCAATTTCTTTCAGTTTACGCTCCTTGAATGTCATTTCAGTTATATATTTCATTCTCCTGTAGAAGATATCACAATATACCTTGAATAAATCAAAGTTGGTGTGAAGAACAACGGGAGTATATGCTGGCTCTCTCTTTAATACTCTTATAAGATTTGTGAGGCTATTTTCGTATGCTACATTTTTCAGGTTTGTTAACAGGTTAATTACTTCTTCATCCGTTAATTCCTCATCGGGAATTTCAGCCTCAGTGGTTGACATAAGAAGATACTTTTCAACATCTTCAAGCTTTTTTATTAAGTCAAGATTGTTTAATGAAAAATCAATCTCTAAGAAAATGCTTTCCAGTTCCATTAAGTATGAAACAAGTGCTTCACCAGTAACATCAACAAAATTTGGGGTTGTTTTTAAAGAAAAATCGGGGTCAAATCTCTTTAAAAGCTGGGAAAAATCGTACTCTGCAAGTCTCTTTATGTACATAAAATTTGTATATAGGGTGTTTGCCATTTTAATATTTTCAGGAGTAAAGGTTTCAAAATGTTTTTTTATTGCTTCTTCTATTCCTTCCCATGCAAGTTTTAAGCTCCCAAACTCATTTAAAACCCTTTGAATATTCTGAACCGAGAACTTTTCATCCACGACAGATGAATTTATCATAGAGAGTTTTTCAAAGAATAATTCAACACCGGTTTTTCTTAATTGATTGGGATTTGCCCACTCTGGAGAATTAAATGTGTTTTCAATTAGCCTTCTGATCAGACCAAGCTGTGTATAAAGATTGTAAATTCTGTATGCAAAAAATGATGTTAGCTTTTTTGAGTTTCTATTGTATATTGATGGTTTTATCTTTGCAAGTTGCTTTTCTATAATGTGAATTGATTTGCTTATCTTATACTCTTCGAGAGATGTTATACCAAAGAATGAGAGGATAAAAACCCAGATTTTCTCTATGAAACCAAGCTTAACCTCAATATGCCTTTCTTCAAGCGGTGTTATCCTTTGCTGAGGGATCTCTTCTGGTTTTTGTTCAAGCTCCTGTACAGTTTTAATTGCCTCTCTTTTTATTTTTTCCTTTTCTTCTTCTGAAAGCTTTAATACATTTGGATCAAAAACCTTTTCCTGAAAGAGCCCTTTTTCCTTTGCCTTTTTTACCACATACTCATCATACGGCATTTATCTCTCCACCGCCTGTGTGTTGATTGTTTTCAACCGGGTGAACATATATCTTTTCGGAATTTTCTGACTCAGATAAAAACTTTAAATTATTAACAGAAAATTTTTTTATATGATGGTTTTCATCCTCTCCATAAACATCTCCGGTAATTAAGTTGTGAGAGGTTATCCTGTAAGACTTTGTCCCTTCCTTTACGACTGAGTTTAGAGGTGGATATTTCTGTCTTTCCTCAAAGTAGAAATCAGCTTCAAATGCCAGACAGCACATCAGTCTACCACATACTCCTGTAAGTTTGCTTGAATTCACAGCAAACCCCTGATCCTTTGCCATCTTGAGATAAATGGAGGTTATATGACAATTTGATCTTGTGCAGCAAGATTGAAGTCCACATACCCCATAATTCGGAAGTATCTTTGAGGCATCTCTCACACCAATCTGCCGCATTTCTATCCTCGTTTTATAGATAGAAGCAAGCTTCTTTACAAGTTCTCTGAAGTCTACTCTGTTTTCAGCAGTAAAGTTAAAAATAACCTTCTTCTTCTGATAGAGAAAATAAACGCTTATAAGTTTCATCGGCAGGTTAAATTCAGCAATAATACGCTGTGTGTCTTTAAATGCCTTTTCCCTATCGCTATTTAGCTTTTTCCATTCAGCCACCTCTTCAGTTGTTGCCGGTCTGATAACTTTGAAGCTCTCTATCTTCTTTTCTATTCCTTCCTCAATAACAAGTGTGTCTGATGAATGTTCATCCTTGATTATGGTTTCAAGTTCTGATAGCTCAATGTTGGCATTTTTAAGAAATGTTTCGTTATTATTCACCTCGCTTTCTTCCTGATTTTGATGGTTCTGTGGTTTCTTCAGAGGAAACTGTTCGAGGGAGATATGTTTAATTCCGGACTTTGCAAGACCTATGTCTTCACCAAACTTGGTGTTTATAAGATACATCTTTCCCTCTTCAACTTCAAGCTCTTCCGGGACAATATATGGAAAGACAAGATTGTCAAAAAATGTTTTCATATATGCAACTCTATACATAGACAAACTCCTAAAAATTAAAAATCCACCAGTCATCACAATTTTTGCAAAGACATTCGGGTAAAAACTCATTCTTAAAATGTGAAAGATAAAATTTTTTCATCTCATTCCAACATTTTTCGATGCCATCTTTAAAGATATTTCCCATCAAATTTTCACCATTAATATCCTCTCGGCAAATAGGAACATCTCCATTATAATATATAACCATATCATTTTTCAAGTGATAACAGAAAAATCTTTTTACTGGAGATAAATCAACAACTCTAAGATTGGAAAGATTTCCACCAAATGTGTCAAGTTTTTTTATTATAATCCTTTCTTTAAAATCCTTCCATCTTTCGTAAAATTTAATTAAATCCTCTTCATTATAAATGTTTCTTGTGAATTGAATGTAAATTTTCTCCCTTTCAGGAAGGCTTTTAATTTCATTCTCAAGTGTAATAAAGGATTTTTCAGGTAATACAGGATTTAATGGAGTCTTGTAAGCTTTAAATTTTTCCACATCTTCAAAACTTATGTCAAAAATTATGCTTGCATTTTTAAGCTTTAAGGCTTCTTTAATTGAGTTGGTATTTAAGAATATCCCTCTACTTTCAAAAAGAAAGCTTATTTCCGGATAGGCCGAAATTATCTCTATTATTCTATCAATCTCTGGATGAAGAAATGGCTCTCCAAAAAGCCCGAGTGATACAACCGGATTAAATGAAAACTTTTTTATCTCATTAAGTATATTCTTAAAGTGGTCTAATTTCATAAAGCCTTCCCTTTTTAAAAGGGAAGAGGCAAACATACGTCCCTTCTCTCTTTCAGTCGTAAGTTCTATTTCATAATACGTTGGTCTATATCTTATAATGGCTGGATTTTCAGATATTATTCTTTCGATTTGTTGAATGGAAAGATTTTCTTTATAATTTTCTATAATGTTTTTTATGACATAAAGATTGTTTGGATTCGAAGGCACAAAATCAATCCGATACTTTGAAATCTCACTCTCTGTGATGAAAATATTGCAATCATAGGAACTTATTTCTCTCTCAATAAGTTCTCTGAATGTTTTCTTGAAAAGGGGGAGATTTTCTGGAATATACTGGATAAAGTATTCAATGAATGATGTGCTTATTATTTCTGGCAATAATCCTTCGGGCAAATTTTCAGTATATGAATAGTCAAAAACATATTTTTCATGCTGGGAAAGCATCTCTTCAGTCTGGCTTAAATCAAAAAGGGGAGAAAATGCATTCAAAATAATAACATTTGTGTCCTTTAAGTCCTTTCTTAAAAAATCAAGAAATTCATAAGATGTTGAGAAATCAAGCTTTTTTAAGCTGAGTTCTGAATTCGGTTCTTCCCGCCCGGTATAATAAACCTCGTCAGTTAATGATCTTATCTTATTAAGAGTCAAATCGAGAAAAAATTCCTTTTCTTCAGGTTTAAGAAAATCATTATTATCTATAAGCACAGAAACTACTTTTTTCATACTTACACCTGTTCAAATTATAAATTATTCTTTAATTTTATGCAATTCCTTGAGAATTGAATTTGATTAGATTTATGTCGGGAAACTCTGCCGGCATAAACCTATGCATTTTTGAAGAATGCCTTATAGCCTTTGTAGGCTTGATAAAGATCTGCCTTACTTGAAACCTCAAAAGGAGAGTGCATTCCGTCAAGTCCTACACCTGAGTCTACAACAGCTATCCCTAAGTCTGCAAGGAAGAGTGCAACCGTGCCACCGCCCCCTTCATCCACCTTGCCAAGAAGTGAAGGTTGCCAGATAACGTTGTTGTCATTGTAAATCTTTCTTACCTTTCCCATCAGTTCTGCAGAAGCATCACTTGCACCATATTTGCCTCTTGAACCGGTGTATTTTTCAAGCAAAACACCATAGCCCATTCTAGGAGAATTGATAGGATCAAAGACCTCCTTGAACATTGGATTAATAACAGCCCCTACATCAGCAGAAATGCAGTAAGAACTGGTAAGTAATTCTCTCAGTTCTCTTTCCTTATAGTCTGGCTTTTCAAGGCAGTAGATTCTTCCAATGGAGTTATAGAGGAATTTTGATCTTATGCCACTTACCCCATAAGAACCAATTTCCTCCTTTTCTATATGAACGCTCAGAATTGTCTTATCCGGGATACCTTCAAAGTCAAGAATCGCACGGAAGTTTGCATAGCTGCAGATTCTGTCATCCTGACCATATGCACCAATCATACTTCTATCTATACCGACATCCTTTGCCTTAAAAGCTGGTACAACCTCAAGTTCGGCAGAGATAAAATCCTCTTCCTTCAATCCGTAAAGCTCATTCAATTTTCTTAATACATATTCTTTTACCTTCTGCTCTATTTCTTTGTCGTCCACAGGCATATTACCTACAAGAAGCCTCAGATTTTCTCCCTCTATCGCCTCAGAAATTTTCTTCTCGTCCTGAATCTTCTTGGAGAGATGCGGTAAAATATCATTTATGACAAACACTGGATCGCCTTCGTCCTCACCTATGACAAGATTTATTTTCTCTCCATTGCTTTTTATTACGACACCATGAAGAGAAAGAGGCATATTCACCCAGTGATATTTCTTTATTCCCCCATAGTAGTGTGTTTTAAACAATGCCATATCGCTTTCCTCTACAAGTGGGAGAGGCTTTAAGTCAAGTCTCGGTGCGTCAATATGAGAGACAACAATGTTTATTCCCTCAGTCATTGATTCTTTCCCAAGAACTGCAAGTATTATGTTCTTCTCAGAGTTTTTCAGAATGATTTTCTCTCCCGGTTTACCCTTTGCCTTTTCTATATAATTAAACCCATATTTTTTTGCCTCTTTTTCTATGAAATACACGCACTCTCTTTCAGTCTTGCAGAGATTAAGAAAATTCTTATAATTCTCTGCGAAATCGAACACGACCTTTTTTTCTCTTTCTGTTTGACCAATCCAGGCATTCTTTCTTTCATAAATAAACTCAGACTTTTTCTCTTTTTCCATAGAAACTCCTTGTTAAAAGTCTATCTTAACTTATTTCTCACAGACTGTCCTCTGGCGGTCTGTCGCTAAGCTATTCCACCGCTTTAAGAATCGGAAAAAAGAATTCAACACCTCCAGCTATAAAGAATAGAGGCGGAATAGAACAACACACCCACGACTGCCCAGAAAGGCAGGGTGGAAATAGAAATTATTCCGCCATCGGAGCTAATTAGCCCCGACACTGAAAGAGTTTGCTCTAACAAGCTTTAACCTTCTTACTATATATTCCATTGTATTAAAGGCTTCCAGCTTTCAGAAAAAACTGGCCAAAAAATTTTATGACTCTATCACTCTTAAAACTTCAGATTTAACTCTTTTGTAACAGCTTTCCAAATCATCATTTTCAATCACAACATCATAAAAGCCTGCATATTTCATTTCTTTCTCTGCAACATCAAGTCTTTTTTCAATCTCTTTTTCATCATCAAGGTTTCTACCTATCAATCTTTCTTTTAAAGCCTCTTTAGAAGGCGGCTTTATGAAAATTAAATAGCTATCAGGTAGATTCCTTTTAACATTTACGCCACCCTGCACATCCACATCAAGAAGGCAATTTTTTCCACTTTTTGTAATTCTCTCTATCTCTTTCTTTAACGTCCCATAATAATGATCATAGACTATTGCCCACTCAACAAACTCATTATTCTTTATCAGATTTTCAAATTCTTCTCTGCTGACAAAGTAATAGTCAACACCATTAACCTCATTTTTTCTCGGCTCTCTTGTTGTTGCAGAAATAGAAAAGTCAATCTTGTCAGATAGTTCATTCAAAAGTTTCTTATAAATTGTAGTTTTTCCCACTCCAGACGGACCTGAGATCACAATAACCTTACTCATACAACATTTCTCAAATGTTCTCTTATTTTTTCTATCTCTGCTTTTATACTTATTGTGCTGTCTATTATCTTAAACTCGCTGGATTTTGCACTGATCGTATTTATCTCTCTGAACATCTCCTGTGCTATAAAATCAAGCTTTCTTGCATCTTCAGAGCTTGAATCCACTATGTTTAAAAACTGGTCGATATGGCTTTTGAGCCTTATAATCTCTTCATTTATTGCAATTCGTGAAGCAAACAACTCGGCTTCTATCATAACCCGGTTGTTCACGATTTCATTGCTTATAGAGGTAAAATTTTCACCAAACATTTCTTTGATCTTTTCTCTCAAACCTTCCTTGTATTTTTCTATGGCCTCTGGATAAACAGCTTCTATTTCGCTTACCTTTTTTCTTATAAGGGAAATAGAGTTCTTTATGTCGGACTTGATCTTTTCTGCCTCATTACACATCATCTCAATAATCCTATCAAGTGCTTTATTCAATAGCTTTAAAAAATCCTCATACATACCATCGTAGTTTGAAACTCTTTCAATGTCAAATATATATCCAAGCCCTACAAAATCCCTTAAAGAGATTTCTGGTAAAATTGAAAGCGAATTTGAAAGTTTCTTTAAAGCAGCTTCAAACTTTCTGGCCAGTTCTACATTTACAGATACGTTGTAATTTTCTCCAGTTTTTTCAACGATTTTGACATATAATTCAACTTTCCCCTTTTTCAACCTTTCACATATTATCTTTCTTACTTCATTTTCCCATTGATCAAGAAGATCGCTTCCTCTAATCTTAAGCTCAAAAAACTTTGAATTAAGGCTTTTAATTTCAAGGAATATATCATACTTTTCAGTCGAAAGGCTCTCATTTGCAAAACCGGTCATACTTCTTATCATTTTTTCACCTTCTCGCTTTTTAACATCAAGAGTATTTTTTCTGC
Source organism: Brevinematia bacterium (assembly GCA_049968515.1). Classification (GTDB taxonomy): domain Bacteria; phylum Spirochaetota; class Brevinematia; order Brevinematales; family JAOACQ01; genus JAOACQ01. The sequence continues at coordinate 10,052 of JBMFQR010000005.1, read as the reverse complement.
GGCTTTTTGTTCAGCCTCTTTTTTTGTCCTGCCCTTAGCTGTTGCAAAAAGCTCCTTTTTGTTTACCGAAACCGAGACCTCAAAAATTTTATTGTGTTCTGGACCTGTTTCACTTATAACCTCATAGTGTGGATATTCTTTATACTTTGCCACAACAATCTTTTGCAGTTGAGACTTAAAATCCTTAGGGCCTGCTTTAATTCTTTTGTTTATCTCATCTGTCATTATACTCTTTACAAAATCAAATGCCTTTTCAAAGCCATTTTCAACAAATATTGCACCAATAATAGATTCAAGAACATCTGCCGAAACCTTTTCTCTTGCCCTCATATCGGAAAGAGACTCTCCCCTACCAAGATTCACATAGTCAAGAAGATTTAATCTTAAAGCGATCTGGGAAAGGCTCTTTTCATCAACAACGCTTGCCCTTAATGCTGATAGTGAACCTTCTTTATAGGATGGACAGAGGTCATAAAGTATAAATGAGACACACATATTAAGAACTGAATCGCCTAAAAATTCCAGTCTTTCATAGGATGAAACCCCATTATTTCCCTTTTCGAGAAAAGAGGTATGTGTGAGAGCCTCATTAAGCAAATCTAAATTCTGAATCTTAAGATTCAATTCCTTTGATAATTTTAGAAGTTTACTTTCTCTATCAGTTAGCTTTTTTACCTTTTTTCTTTTAATCAAATTTTTTAAAAATGATAGAGACATTATGCCCACCAAATCCGAAAGAATTACTTATAGCATACTTTATGTCAGCCTTTACTGCAACATTTGGAGTATAGTCAAGGTCACATTCTGGATCAGGGTTTTCGAGGTTTATTGTTGGATGAATAAGCCCATCTTCTATCATCTTTATTACTGCTATTGCTTCAATTCCACCTGCTGCACCGAGAGTATGGCCCGTCATTGACTTTGTGGAATTAAGCTTAAGTTTGTAAGCATGCTTTCCAAAAACAAGCTTAACTCCTTTGGTTTCTGCAACATCTCCAAGTGGAGTTGATGTCCCGTGAGTATTAACAAGCTGGATGTCTTCAGGTTTTAAGTGTGCCTTATTCAGGGCATTCATCATCGCAAGTGCTCCGCCACTGCCATCAGGACATGGTGCTGTAATATGGTTTGCATCATCAGACATACCATAAGAGACGATCTCGGCATAGATCTTTGCTCCTCTTTTTCTGGCGTGCTCCAGTTCCTCAAGGACAAGTATACCTGCCCCTTCAGCCATTACAAAACCATCTCTATCCCTATCAAATGGCCTTGAAGCCTTCTCAGGAGTTTCATTAAAGCTTGTGGAAAGTGCCTGTGCCTGTGTAAAACCAGCAAAACCGAGAGGGCTTAAGGCGGCCTCACTTCCACCAGTAATCATTACTTCTGCATCTCCATTCACAATGTGATTGAATGCACAGCTTATGGCATGGCTTGCGGATGCACAGGCAGAACTTACAGAGTAGTTTGGTCCTTTAAAGCCATATTCTATGGCAATATATCCTGAAGAAATATCAGTAATAATCATAGGGATAAACAAAGGAGATACTTTCTTGTGCCCTCCATTTTCCATCTTCAACACATTTTCATAGAAGGTATATATTCCACCAATTCCAGAAGCTACATTAACCCCAACTCTATCCTTATTAACTTCAGATTCAAGCAAGTTACTATCCTCAAGTGCCTCTTTTGTAGCAATAAAAGCAAAATGTGAGAATCTATCCATTCTTCTTGCAAGTTTTCTGTCCATGTGGTCTTCGGGATTGAATTTCTCATTTTTCACCTCTCCAGCTATAAGTGATGGAGAATTTTTCAGATCAAAGTTAGTTACCTTTGTTATACCTGATCTGCCAGCCTTTATATTTTCCCAGAATTCTTTCACATTCATTCCACAGGCATTAATTGTGCCCATCCCTGTTACTACAACTCTTCTCATATGTATCTCCTTACCAGTGGGTTAAGACATAACCATACCGCCATCAACAGCGATGGTTTGACCTGTTATATAATCAGAGTCTGATGAGGCCAAGAAAAGTACAACCTTTGCAACATCTTCTGGTTGTCCCATCCTCCTCAAAGGCACAAGCTTTAATATCTCTTCCTTGACATTATCTGGAAGCTTATCTGTCATTGGTGTCTGGATATAACCAGGGGCTACAGCATTCACACATACACCTCTTGAAGCGAGTTCTTTTGCTGCAGTCTTTGTAAGTGCAATTACACCACCCTTTGAGGCCGAATAATTCGCCTGCCCTACGTTACCTATAAGGCCGATTACAGATGCAATATTGACAATCTTTCCGCTTTTCTGCTTCATCATCACGGGAAAAACAGCCTTTATCCCGTTAAATACTCCCTTGAGATTTATGTCTATTACAAGATCAAAATCTTCTGGTGTCATCTTAAGAATGAGATTGTCCTTTGTAATTCCTGCATTGTTTACAAGAATATCAACACTGCCCCATTCATTTTTTGTTTTTTGAATCATTGCATCAACCTCTTCATACTTTGTAACATCCACCTTCATTGCAAAACTTTTTACACCCATTTTCTTTATTTCCTCAGAGGTTTCGACTGCAGACTCATAATTAACATCAACTATTACTACGTTTGCTCCTTCTTCTGCAAGCTTAATTGCGATGGCTTTGCCAATGCCTCTTGCAGAACCTGTAACTATTGCATTCTTATTATTTAGTTTTCCCATTTTTCCTCCTCTTTTGTTATTACTTAATATACCATTAAACCTGCAGCAGAAGTAAAGCCTCCCCCAAAAGCTACCATTGCTATCAAATCTCCTCTCTTTATCCTGCCATCAGTAATTGCTTCTTCCATTGCTATAGGTATTGTTGCCGCACTTGTATTTGCATATTTATCAATATTTACTATAACCTTTTCCGTTGGCAGATTTAGTCTTTCTGCCACAGCGTTTATAATTCTTATGTTTGCCTGATGGGGTATAAGATACTTCACATCTTTTATGTCGACTTTATGCTCTTCTAAAATACTTTCAAGCATATCAGCCATAGTTCTTACAGCTACCTTAAATGTACTATTGCCATTCATCTTGAGATAATGCTGCCTGTTTGCAACTGTCTGGACACTTGATGGTCTTAAAGCTCCACCAGCCTCAATACAGAGCATATCCTTGTAAGAACCATCTCCAAAAAGCTTAAATCCAATGAGTTCGGATGGTTCATTTTCTTCTGCCCTCGATACAACAACTGCACCTGCACCATCGCCAAAGAGTACGCAAGTACTTCTGTCCTCCCAGTCTGTAAATCTTGAAATGGTTTCGCTTCCTATAACAAGCACATTCCTGTAGGTTCCTGATACAACATATGCATTTGCCATTGAAAGACCATAAAGAAAACCAGAACATGCAGCCTCAATATCAATTGCACCAGTATCTGGAATCTTTAAAATATCCTGAATTATACAGGCAGTTGAAGGCATAAGCATATCAGGTGTAAAGGTGGCCACTATAATCATCTCAATATCATCCTTTGATATACCTGCTCTTTTTATAGCCTCTTCTGCCGCCTTTGCTCCAAAAAAAGAAGTAGTTTCACCCTCAGATGCAATGTGTCGCTCTTTTATCCCTGTTCTTGTAACTATCCATTCATTGGTTGTATCTACCATTTTCTCGAGGTCAAAGTTTGTCAAGACCTTCTCTGGTAGATACTTGCCTATCCCAGAAATTTTTGCTTTATACATTAATCTCCTCCGTAAACACTAATACTTAAACCCGGCAAGCCCTTTTTTCAGTTTTCCAAGAACGTTATGTTCCACTGCTCTTGCTGCAACAAGTACGCCATATTTTATTGCATCCCTGCCGGATTTTCCATGGCCGATGAAGACGTTCCCATTTATTCCAAGAAGAGGGGCTCCTCCATACTTTTCCGGGTCTATGGTTGATTTTAGCTTTGAGAGGGATGGTGCATATAAAGGAAAGGAGATAACTGAAAGCGGATTGCTTTTTATTGCCTGCTTAAGAAGGATTGAGATTGCTTTTGCTGTTCCCTCTGCTACCTTAAGGGCTATATTTCCAATGTATCCATCGCAGACAACAATGTCAACAACATTTGAAAAAATCTCATAACCCTCAACATTTCCGTAAAAATTAATTTCTTTAAGTTCTGAAAATCTTTTATATGCTTCCTTTGCACTTCTATTTCCTTTATGTTCTTCTTCTCCTATATTGAGAAGTCCAATCTTTGGACTACTTACACCAATAACCTCTCTTGCATAAATGTCACCCATTATTCCGAATTTAACAAGATCTGCTGGATCACATTCAGCACTTGCACCTACATCAAGCAAAAGATTTGTTCTTCCTTCGATATTGGGCATTAAGGAGACAAGGGCTGGCTTTTTTATACCTTTTATTCTACCAAGTATTATTGAGGATGCCACTACAATTGCTCCAGTATTTCCAGGAGAAAAGAAGGCATCAATCTCTCCATTTTTATGAAGGGTTAATCCTTTTACAATGCTCGATTCCTTTTTCTGTTTAATTACTTTCAGAGGGTCATCTTCCATTTCAATAACTTCAGGCGCATTAACTATCTTTATCCTTGATGAGAATTGCTTATACTCCCCTCTATACATACCAGAAAAAAGCTCTCTGTATGCCTCCTCTCTGCCGATATAAACAATCTCAAGGTCACTTCTCGATTTCAGAGCATCAAAACTTCCAGCCACAAGCTTTGCAAGTAGATTCTCGCCACTTATAAGATCCAGACCTATCTTCATAAAGGATTTTATTCTCCCTTTACCACTCTGGTTATAATCTGTCTTCCCTTATAATATCCACATTCCGGACAGATCCTGTGTGGTAATTTGAGAGCACCACAATTTGGACATTTTGAGACAGCAAGCGGTTTCACCCTGTAGTAGCTATTTGACTTTCGCATTCGCGATTTTGTTTTGGCAACTTTATGCTTTGGAACACCCATTTACTTCTCCTTTAACCAATAATTAAAACCAGATAGCTTTATATTTTAGCTGATAGTTTATTAATTGTCAAAAAATATGGGTTTAAATTTCCCGAAATGACTTAAAAATTTCTATCTGTATGCAGAGAAACAAAATATCCATAGGTGGGTCATAAAATTATACCCCCACCTTAAACTCCTCTTTTTTAGATTTTAAAAATCAGGCAGGAGTTATCAGCCCTTGAAATGGATTGGATGGGCGGTTAAAGGTGAACTCCATCACCTTCAATATTATTATAATTTATAAAGAAAAATTAGTCAAAATTCTTTATCCCTGATTTTTTGATTTAAAATCGGAAATGTGCAATAATATTTATGGAGGCCAATATGAAAAGAATTCTTCTATTCCTCGGAATTTTGTTTATTTTTGCTTCTGGTTACGCCAGAGATATTGATAAAGAGGTTGAAAATCTCCTTTCCCGTATGACACTTGAGGAAAAAATTGGGCAGATGACGCAGGTAGATAGTTCTTATCTTAAAAGAAAAGAAGACATAACAGAATATTTTATCGGTTCTGTTCTCAGCGGCGGAAATTCATTTCCAGATAACATTGAATCAAAATCAAAGCCACAGGACTGGAAAGAATTTATATCTAAACTCCAGAGCTATGCTTTAAAGACGAGATTAAAAATTCCCCTGCTTTTTGGAGTCGATGCAGTTCACGGGAACCAGAAGGTCTATGGCTCAACGATATTCCCGCATAATATCGGGATAGGAGCTACGGGAGATGAAGAACTGGCTGAAAAGATTGCTGAGGCCACTGCAAAGGAATGTCTTGCTGTGGGCATCAACTGGACATTTGCTCCGTGTGTTGCTGTTTCGAGAGATGAGAGATGGGGGAGAGCCTATGAGAGTTTTTCCGAAGACCCGGGACTCGTGGCAAGGCTCGGAGCTGCCCAGATAAGAGGGTTTCAAAAAGCTGGTCTTGTAGCCTGTGCCAAGCATTATTTAGGGGATGGTGGGACAGCTTATGGGACTGGAATAAATGGCTTGCTGGATCAGGGTGATACAATTGTAAAGGATGAAAAAACTTTAAGAAGGCTTTATTTAACACCTTATATTTATGCCATTTCAAACAATGTAAAAACCATTATGGCATCATTTTCAAGTTTGAACGGCGTGAAAATGCATGAGCATAAATATTATCTTACAGACGTGTTAAAAAAAGAGCTAAGATTTAAGGGCTTTATCGTTTCAGACTGGAAGGCAATTGAGCAGCTATCAGGAAGCTATGAAGACCAGGTCGAAAAAGCCATAAATGCAGGTATAGATATGGTAATGGTTCCTGATGACTATGTAAGGTTTATTACAACCCTGAAAAAGCTTGTTGAAAGCAAAAGAGTAAGCATTTCAAGAATAGATGAGGCTGTGAGAAGGATACTCAGGGTTAAATTTGAAGCTGGCCTTTTTGATAATCCATCTCCTGAGAAAGAAATTCAGATTGTAGGTGTCAATGAACACAAAGAACTAGCAAGAGAAGCAGTAAGAAAGAGTATCGTTCTCTTGAAGAACGAGAACAATATACTTCCTTTTGCCAGAAACCTCAAGCATATAGTTGTTGTCGGTCCAAAGGCAGATGATATTGGCAGCCAGTGTGGTGGATGGACATTGAGCTGGCAGGGGAAAAAAGGAAAATTTTTGCCTGGCATGACAATTCTTGAAGCATTAAAGAAAAATTTAGATAAAAAAACAAAGATAACATATGACAGCTATGGTACAAAGGTTTCAAAAGGTAACACAAAGGATGTAGACATAATAATAGCTGTTCTCGGTGAAAGTCCATATGCAGAATTTCTTGGTGATAGAGAGATTCCGGCATTAGACAGAGAGGATATGGAGATATACAATTCGCTTAAAAATATCAGGGTGAAAAAGATTTTAATTCTTATCACGGGTAGAAGCCTTGTAATACCAGATTTAAAAGATAGTTTTGATGCCATACTTGTAGCTTGGCTTTTCGGTACAGAGGCAGAAGGTGTGACTGACATTCTTTCTGGAGATTATAAGCCAACAGGCAAACTTCCTTTCTCATGGCCAAAAGATGGTGAGAGCCTGCCGGTGAATGCAGGAGAAAAAGGCTATAATCCAATGTTTCCGCTTGGTTATGGTCTGACATATTAATTTTTTTACTTTTTTTTCAGTTTATATTAAAATCATACATAGAGGTAACGTGATATTATGATAATTGTCTTAAAACCCACTGCCACAAAGGAAGAAATAGACCATATTGTTAAAATGATACAAAAGGTTGGGTTAAAAACCAACGTTTCTGTAGGAGAAATGCAGACAATCATAGGAGTAATTGGTGATAAATCAAAACTTGCAGACTCACCAATTGCATCCCTTGCATGTGTTGAGTCGATAGTTCATGTTTCAAAACCATATAAACTTGCAAGCATTGATTTTCACCCCGACCCCACAATAATAAAGGTTAAAAATTCGCTTATTGGGGGTGGAAATCTGGGAATAATAGCCGGTCCATGCAGTGTAGAAAGTGAATCTCAACTGATGACTATTGCCGAAGCAGTAAAAAAAGCGGGAGCAAATTTCTTGAGAGGGGGGGCATTCAAACCGAGAACTTCTCCTTATGCCTTTCAGGGGCTGGGGGAATCTGGCCTTAAGTTGCTAAAGAAAGCTGGCAGTGAATTTGATTTGCCCGTAGTTACTGAGGTTATGGACTCGGAAACTCTTGAGCTTGTTAATCAATATGCTGATGTGCTTCAGATAGGGACCAGAAATGCACAGAATTATTCTCTTCTTAAGGCTGTGGGCAGGCTGGACAAACCAGTAATACTGAAGAGGGGAATGGCACAAACGATTGAAGAATGGCTTATGTCTGCAGAATACATAATGTCTGAAGGCAATAAAAATGTCATTCTCTGTGAAAGAGGTATAAGAACATTTGAAACCTCTACCAGAAATACTCTCGATATTCTGGCAGTTTCTGTTGTCAAGGAATTATCACATTTGCCGGTAATTGTTGACCCATCCCATGCTTCCGGTAAATGGAAATATGTAATTCCTGTGTCACTGGCAAGTATCTCTGCCGGCTGCGATGGAATTATGGTAGAGGTTCACCATGAGCCAGAAAAGGCACTTTCAGATGGGGCACAATCCTTAAAGCCGGAGAAATTTCTAATCCTTATGCAGGAGATAAAAAAGATCGCCTCTGTGGTTGGTAGTGGAAAAAATCTCTTTTAATTTTATAAATTTTACCGGAGATATGCATGAAGAAAACCTTTGGAATTTACGGGCTTGGATTAATTGGAGGTTCTTTAGCTTTAGCAATAAAAGCCTTTCTTCCAGAATCAAAGGTGTATGGTTTTGGCAGGGACGTAAAAAAGCTTGAAAATGCAAAAAATCTCGGAATGATTGATACTTACGGCACCGAAAACTCTGACATAGTTTCTGAACTCGATTATTTTATAATATGCACTCCCGTTGAAATGGTAGGCCATATTTTTTCGACCTATATGCCTTTTTTGAAAGAAGATGTGATTGTTATGGATGTTGGTAGTGTCAAAAGGGCTGTTATAAAAGAAATAAACAAAGTTAATAACAGGGGGCTTTATTTTGTAGGGGCACATCCAATGACAGGAAGTGAGAAATCCGGAATGGAGTTTGCCCGTGCAGATCTTTTTGACAAAAAGATAGTTGGTATTCTCACAGAAACCCCGCAGGAAATTCTCCCTGAGATAAGGGATTTCTGGAAAAGTCTCGGTTCGCAGATTGTTTTAATTTCTTCAGACTTTCACGACGAGATTGTTGCCATAACAAGCCATTTTCCACATCTTATATCTTCAGCAATATGTAATTACCTTGAAAAGGATGGTTGGGCAGATGTAAGATTTTTTGGATTATATGGCAAGGGGTTGCTTGATACCACAAGAATAGCACAGGGGCATCCAGAAATGTGGGCGGATATAATATTACTTAATGCTGATAATATAGAAAGATGTCTTGTGGACTTTTCGAGAGAGATTGATACTTTGATCCACATCATCAGAAACTCAAAAAGAAAGGATCTAATAGATTATCTCAGGAGAGGAAAGGAATTTAGAGAAAAGTTATGATAATAACCATAGATGGTCCTGCCGGCAGTGGAAAAAGTACCATAGCCAAGCTCTTGGCCAGAAGGTTATCAATCAATTACCTTAACACGGGTGCAATGTATAGAGCTGTCACATTGTATCTCCTTGAAAAGCATATCAGTATAGATGATGAGGCTTCAATAGCAGAAGCATTAAATGATTTAAGTATTGATTTTATTGACGGCAATATCTATCTCAATGGAAAGAATGTTTCAGAAAGAATAAAAGAACTTGATGTTGAAAAGAACGTTTCCAAGGTTTCCAGTTTAAAATCTGTAAGAGAGAAAATGGTTTTCCTTCAGAGAATTATCGGGAGTAAAATGGACATTGTTGTAGAAGGTAGAGACACCGGCACGGTTGTCTTTCCAGATGCGGATTATAAATTTTATCTTGATGCCTCTATAGAAGAAAGAGCACAGAGAAGATATAATGAACTAAAAGCAATGGGCATAAAAGAGTTAAATCTTTCTCTATTGCAAAAAGAAATAGAAAAAAGAGATTTTCAGGATAGAAATAGAAAGCTTTCCCCATTAAGAATACCGGCAAATGCCACCGTAATTGACAGCACAAATCTTTCCATTGAGGATGTTGTGAAGAAGGTAATATCGTATATAGAGAGTAAAAGCTAAAAATTGTGGGCTGGCATACGCTCTCTGGCAGCCTGTAGCAATGCATCCCTCCTTTCTGGACAACTTGAACAAGATTCATTATAACAGCAAAACGAGTTTTTGTCAAATGTTGTTACAATAATGAGAGTGGAAATATAACTCAAAGTTTGAAAGTGGAAAAGCTTAAGAAGAGAACCTCTCTACCTGCCAAAAATATCTGGCAGAGGCAAGGAAGTTAAAATGCTTCAACGTGATATTATCATCTAAAATTTAAGACAATTAAATTTCTTTTCTTGGAGAAACTATTCCACTATTGACTTGGAACATCCCTGTCATTTGACAAAAATAAAGATTTTTATTATAAT
>JBMFQR010000004.1:0-93884 GCA_049968515.1 Brevinematia bacterium | reverse complement strand
CCGAGTTTTTCTTTAAGTACTTGTTCAATAAAGGAAGCTGTATTTATTTTACCAGACACACAAATCTGACATTTTCCAGAGTACTTGAAATATATATCCACATAGTTCTCGCTTTCTTTAATATCAAATACTTCTAAATTACCACCATCCTTTGCTAAAATTGGTCTTACATTCTCATCCAGCACCTTTTCAATCTCTTTCAGTTTTCTTACCAGACTCATCTTCCTGAAATCATCCGTCAAAATAGATTTTTTTACCTCTTCCTTATCCATCTGTGCTCTCACCTCAGCAAGTATGTCGACGAGATAATACTTCCTTTGCTCATGCCCTCCCGGTCGTATACAGGACTTGCAAAAAGCACCGGCTTTTGTATATTGAGTAATTTCCTCAACTGTTTTAAGATTGTTTAACCTTATCACCTCTTTTATTGTTCTAAGGGAAACCCTTGCACACTCACAAACTATTTCTTCTTCTTCAAGCTTTTCCAGATCTATCCCCTTGTAAATTGAAGCCGCCTTTTTTATTACATCATAAGCCATAACACTGCAGTGCATTTTCTGAGGAGGTACGGCTGGAAGCTCTGGATCATCTCTTAAAGCTTTTTCAACATCTAAATTCGTAATCTTCATCGCCTCATCGACGGTTTTACCAACGCAAAGTTCTGTCATCATATCACTTGAAGCAATTGCTGTACCACAACCAAAACTCTTAAACTTCGCCTTTATAATTCTATCTGTTTCCGGATCTACAAGAAGATAAAGTCTTACTGCATCTCCGCATGCTTCCGCACCCCAATCAGCAATCACAAGTCTGGCACCATAAGCCTTTGCCTCCTCTTCTGTAATCTCACCTCTATTTCTTGGATTATTCATTCTATCAGCCACTTTTTGAGAATATTGCTCCCAGAGTGTCCCACCCAACAAATCCTGTTTAGCCATAAAAATCCTCCACTTAATAAGTTGAAGATATGCTTCTAAGCCTATTAACACTTTCTATTAAAGCCGAAATTGTATAGTCAATCTCTCCCTCAGTAGTATATCTTGATAGACTGAATCTAACCCCTGTATGGGCAAGTTCTCTATCAATATCCATTGCCACAAAGACTGGATTTGGCTCAAGAGATTCCGAAGAACATGCACTACCAGTAGAGACAGCAATCCCCTTTTGATTCAGATCCCATATCATTGCCTCCCCTTCTACACCTCTAAAACTTGCAAGAATAGTATTTGGCACTCTAAGTTCTCTTTTTCCTATTACCTTTGTGTCAGGTATTGAAAGAATTACATCTTCCAGTTTATTTCTTAGCCTTAATACTTCTTTATACTCATACTCGAGATACTTATTTGCAAGTTCAATCGCAACACCCATTCCTATCAAACCAGCTACATTAACAGTTCCAGCCCTTTTACCACCCATTTGTTCCCCTCCGTGAAAAAATGGAACAAATGGCACACCTTTTCTAATATAAAGAGCCCCAACCCCCTTTGGCCCATGAAACTTATGAGCACTGAAACTGAGATAATCGACAAATGCATTCTCTACATCTACCTTTATTTTTCCTATTGCCTGAGTAGCATCTGTGTGAAAGAGTACATTTTTTTCCTTACATAAAATACCTATCTCTCTTACTGGAAATATAAGTCCTGTTTCATTATTTACCCACATTATTGAGACAAGGGCAGTCTTATCCGGGTCAAGATACTCTTTTACCATATCCCTTGTAACTATTCCCTCAGAGTTTACAGGAAGATATATTACTTCTGCACCAAGCCTTTCGAGAAATTTTAAAGGATTTGTAATAGAGGGATGCTCAACCTGCGTTGTGATTATTCTCTTTTTCCTTCCTTCCCTTATAAGTGTATAATATACATTCATTAAAACCGCATTATTGCTTTCAGTTGCACAAGAAGTTATAATTATGTCATCCTCATCAGAAGCACCTATTCCCTGATAAAGCCTATCAAAAGCAATTTTAATATAAGGATGGGTTTCAGTTCCAAAGAAATGTAGAGAATTAGGATTGCCATAAATCTGACAGAAAAATGGGTCCATTGCCTCTTTAACCAGAGGATCAACAATTGTAGTGGCATTATTATCAAGATATATTCTTTCCATACACACTCCGAAATAATATATAATTCCTACTTTTTCTATATATTTTATAATAATTGTGTGGCGCAAAAAAGTCAAGTTTAGACTAAATTTTCATTGATTTGCAACATCCTTTTGTTGGGAATGATAATTGGTAGTTATTAAACTTGAAAATTCAAATAATATCAAGTATAATATACATTAAGGAAATGTTATGGCAAGAAAAATAAAAATTGCGATTATAGGAGCAGGAACTATTGGCGGCGGGTTGATAAACATTCTAAATAAGGAACGGGAAACAATATTAAAAAAGACTGATATAGATATTGAAATTAAATATATTATCGACAAAGATGCAGAAAGGCTTGAAAAAGCAGTCTTCTCAGGTGCAATAAAATCAAAAGATTATAAAGATGCCCTCAAAGATAAAGAGGTTGAAATTATAGTTGAACTCGTGGGAGGGAAAGACTTTGCATACTCTCTTATTGAAGAAGCACTTAAAAACAACAAAAATGTAGTAACTGCCAACAAGGCACTTCTTGCAGAAAAGGGTCTGGAACTCTTCAGGCTTGCCGAAATGCTAAACAAAACCATTGGTTTTGAAGCTAGCGTTTGTGGAGGCATCCCCATTATACGTACAATCTATGATGCCCTTGCAGGCGATAAAATAGAAGGTATTTATGGTATTGTAAATGGTACAACAAACTATATCCTTACAAAAATGTATGAAGAGAACATATCATTTTCAGCTGCTTTAAAAGAAGCACAGAAACTTGGCTTCGCAGAAGCTGACCCAACACTTGACATAAGCGGCATAGATGCAGCCCATAAAATTGCAATACTTGCTCAGATAGCATTTAATACAGAGATTGAATTCGACAATGTTTATGTAGAAGGAATAAATAAGATAGAGCTTGAAGACATAAAAAATGCAGATGAACTTGGATACATTCTCAAACTGCTTGCAATAGCAAAGCTTGATCCTGACAACTCAGTAGAGGTAAGAGTTCATCCCTGCCTTGTCTCCAAGGAAAATCTTCTCGCCTTCGTAAGAAATGAATACAATGCAGTATTCATAGAAACTGAATATTTCGGAAACTCCATTTACTACGGAAAAGGAGCAGGTGCGAATCCAACATCAACGGCAATTTTAGCTGACATAATAGACATTGCTAAAAACAACCAGAATAGTCAAAGCAGGACAAAACTAAAGCACATCTTTAAATTAAACGTAAAAGACATCGGAGAAATAGAATCAAGATATTACGTTAGATTCCTTGTCCCAGATAGACCCGGCGTATTAAGCAAAATTTCTGGGATATTTGGTGAAAACAATATCAGCATAGCCTCTGTAATTCAAAAAGAAAGAAGCAAAGAGACCTATGTTCCTCTGATTATGACAACTCACACAGCAAAAGAGAAAAATCTTCTAAATGCTTTAAATGAGATAGAAAAGCTTGACTTTTCAAAGAAACGTGGCATTATGATCAGGCTTATTGATGATTAACATTACTTTTAGACTTAATCCTATCTTTAAACTCAACATACTTCTGATCAACAAAGGAAACAATATTTTTCACATTTAGCCCTGCAATCTTTATGAAAAACTCCTTCAAAAATTCCTGATAATATTCCATTGCAAGAAACAAGAATGAAAATCTTTTAAGAAAAATGCTTTTCTTTTTTGTGTTTAATGGATCAATAAGGAGAGCAAACAAAAAAAATGAAAAAATTGAAAAAATTGAAATCAACAAAAAATAATTCAAGGCCTTTATTATGCCATCAGTATAAAATTCAACATTCAGAAAACTTATTATCTTTCCCTCCTTGTGACCAATCAAAAATCCCACCAGAAAAGGAAGGATAGAAATTGATAGCATAAAGAACATCCTGATAAAATTAAACCATTTCTTAACGTTAAAAATTGCAAGCAGAAAAAAGGCAAGTAAAAAAAGGAGAGCTTTAAAAGCCAGCGGTAAAAAAAAAGCCCCTATTAAAGATAGGGGCAGAATAAAAATCAAAAATACTTCTTTATTTCTTCTCAACAAGAAGCTCCTCAACAAGCTCAATTATAGCCATTTCAGAACCATCATTCGCCCTGTAACCAAGTCTGTAAATCCTTGTATAACCACCATTTCTGTTTTTATATCTCTGTGCAATATCTTCAAAGAGTTTCTTTACAACATCCTTCTTCCTCAGTTTAGAAAAAACTATCCTTCTGGAAGAAACATTATCCTTCTTCGCTTTTGTGATCAGCTTTTCAGCGAAAGGTCTTAAGGCCTTTGCCTTTGCAAGTGTTGTCTTAATAGACTCATACTTAAACAAAGAAATGGCAAGATTCTTTAAAAGTGCCTTTCTATGTGAATACGTCCTGCTTAAATTTTTGACCTTATCTCCATGTCTCATATTATTCTCCCTCTTCTATATTTTCTTCTTCATCTTCTTTTGCTACAATCTCTTCATAATTTTCACCTTCTTTCAATGTTAAACCATACATCTTTAACTTTTCAGAAATTTCATTCAATGACTTTCTACCAAAATTCTTTATATTTAAAAGATCCTGCTTTGAATATTCCAGCAACTGTCCTATCGTACTTATATTTGCCGCCTTAAGACAGTTTGAAGCCCTGACAGACAATTCAAGCTCAGCAATAGACCTCGAAAGTATATCATCCCTCGTGGTGGCAACAGCCATGTCTCCTGTACCTTCTTCCTCTTCAGGTTCAATGCCGGCAAAAATGGAAAAGTACCTCTTCAATATCCTTGCAGCAATAGTTAACGCATCCATTGGAGAAAGCCCTCCATTTGTCCATATCTCAAGAATGACCTTCTCACAATCTGTTTTCTCTCCCACCCTGTAATCCTCTATAAAATAATTCACACGAAGAACTGGTGAAAAAATTGCATCTATTGGAATAACAGAAATTACAGAATTTGAGTCCATAAGCTCTTCAGCAGATCGATACCCTTTCCCAAGCTCGATCTGCAAATCAATGCTGAGATCCGCATCCTCATTAAGTGTGGCAATCTTCAAATCAGGATTATATACTTCAACAGTGGGATCAATAGCTATATCCCTTGCCAGAAACTCTCCCTTCCCCTTCTTGAAAACCCTTACAATCTTTTTATCACTCCCATCTACCAGCTTGACTCTAACCTTTTTTAAAGCCAGTATAACATCTGTATAATCTTCCTTAACACCTTTAATTGGCTCAAACTCATGATTAACTCCATCTATCTTAACAGATGTTATAGCATAGCCGGGAATGGAGCTTAATAAAACCCTTCTCAATGAATTTGCAATTGTAACCCCAACATTCTTTTCAAATGGATAAATGGAAAATTTCCCATAACTATTGGTATATATATTCTTGTCATATCTAACCTCAGAAGGAAACAAAGCATCTTTCCAGATATCTTTCTGCATTAATATCCCTCCTAACTTTTCAAAAAGAAAACATTACTTAGAGTACAACTCAACAACCAGCTGTTCATTAACCTCAATATCAATATTCATTTCCTGACGTGTTGGAATAGCAGTTACTTTTACTGACACTTTCGAATTATCAACCTCGAGCCAAGAAGGAATAACTCTATTTACAGAAGCTTCAATCGATTTTACCACATTGTCAAATACCTTCGCGCTGGATGACAATTCAATCTCATCATTAACCTTTACAATATATGATGGAATAGTAACTCTTTTCCCATTTACATAAACGTGCCCATGAGAAACAAGTTGTCTGGCAGTTCTTCGTGATTGAGCAAAACCAGCTCTATATATTACATTATCAAGCCTTCTCTCAAGATATTGCAATAGCATTTCACCTGTAACACCTTTGTGCTTGGTAGCAAGAGCAAAAAACTTCCTGAATTGTCTTTCGTAAAGACCATAGTATCTCTTAAGTTTCTGCTTCTCCCTTAATTGAAGAGCATATTCAGTAGGTTTCTTCAAAAACTTCGAGACCTTTCCAGGTGGATATGCCTTTTTATTCAATATACATCCCTGAGAAAAACATTTGTCTCCTTTCAAAAATAACCTTACTCCTTCTCTCCTGCATAACTTACACAAAGGACCTGTATATCTTCCCATAATAAACTACCTCTCTTAAACTCTTCTTTTCTTTCTTGGTCTGCAACCATTATGTGGTATAGGAGTTACATCCCTTATAGTCTTTATCTTTATACCAACTGCATCTATAGCTCTAATCGCAGCTTCTCTTCCCGGACCAGGACCCTTAACCTTCACATGTAGATACTGAATACCATGTGTCTTGGCAAGCTCTCCAGCCTTTTCAGCTGCAAGCTGTGCAGCATATGGAGTTCCTTTTTTAGTACCTTTAAAGCCAACAGTACCCGAACTTGCCCAGGAAATTAAATTGCCATTCATATCAGTAATACTGACAATGGTATTATTGAAAGTCGAATGAATAACAACAATGCCTTCTATTACTCCCTTTTTTTCTCTCTTCTTTGTCCCTCTTTTTTCTGTTTTTGCAGCCATATCATCTCCTATTATTTTTTCTTAATAGTATTTGCGCGCGGGCCCTTCCAGGTTCTTGCATTTGTCCTTGTTCTCTGTCCCCTGACAGGTAAACCCACCTTGTGCCTTATACCTCTATAACAACCAATATCAATAAGCCTTTTTATATTCATAGCAACTTCCGTTCTCAAGTCACCTTCAACCTTAAAATTCTTCTCGATAACATCCCTTATTCTTGCAAGTTCCTCTTCAGTTAAATCCTTAACCTTTTTATGAGGTTCAATATTTGCCATCTTCAAAATCTTACTGGAAGTTGCCCTTCCTATACCATAAATATAAGTCAAACCTATAAATACTGCTTTATTTCCGGGAATTTCTCTACCTGCTATTCTTGCCATATAAACCTCCCTCTAAAGAATCAGCTTCTTTTTTTCCCCATCTGTCTCTGTTTGTGCTTAACATTCTCACAGATAACCCATACAAGGCCATGTCTCTTAATTAATCTGCACTTTTCACAAATCTTTTTCACAGAAGATCTAACCTTCATATTAAACTCCCTCATTTATAACGATAAATGATTCTCCCTTTTGTCAAATCATAGGGAGAAATTTCAAGTGTAACTCTATCACCCGGTGTAATTTTAATATAGTTCATCCTCATCTTACCAGAAATATGGGCAAGTACCCTTTTTTTAGTATCCAATTCCACTAAAAACATAGCATTTGGCAACTGTTCTAAAACAGTGCCATCGAACCTTAAAACATCCTCCTTGTCCATCATCTAACCTTCAACACCTCCATAATCTGTCTAAATACATCCTCCACAGGCTGATTCCCATCAACCCTGAAAAGAATATTTTTCTCCTGATAATATGAAATTAAAGGTATCGTCTCATTTTTATAAACCTCAAGTCTCTTTCTGACTGTCTCTTCTTTATCATCATCCCTGAGAACAAGCTTTTCTCCATCATCATCACATACATTTTCCTTTCTGGGAGGAAAATAATAAACATTGTAAATCCTCCCACACTTTGGACAGCTTCTTCTTCCAGTTAATCTTTTAACTAAACTCTCTTCATTCACATCTATTAAAATCGCAAAATTCAATTTCTTATCTGAAGCAAGCTCATCAAACATTCTTGCCTGATTTAAAGTTCTTGGAAAACCATCAAGCAAAAACCCATTCTTGCAGTCATCCCTGCCAAGCCTCTCAAGAGTAATCTTTACAACAATATCATCCGGCACAAGCAGTCCTTTATTCATATAGTTAAGAATCTCAGAGACAGGAAAGCTGCCAGCATAATTACCCTTAACAATTGATCTAAAAATATCTCCTGTTGAAATATGAGCAATATTCAAAGCCTTTACAATCTTTTCAGCCTGAGTTCCCTTGCCTCCCCCCGGAGGTGCAATCAATACAAGATTTATCATTATAACCCCTTCTTATCACCTTTTAATAAGAAACCATCCATATGATACATTAAAAGCAGAGACTCTATCTGCTTCAAAGTCTCAAGTGCCACACCTACCATAATCAAAAGAGAGGTACCTCCCATTAGATAACCGAGACTTGATGGCACATTAAGAAGACTGATTGCAATATTTGGAATTAAAGCAATAACTCCAAGAAATATTGCCCCCGGCAAAGTAATTCTATTAAGAACATAGGCAATATACTCCTCCGTCTTCTGCCCAGGCCTTATTCCGGGAATAAAGGCTCCACTCTTCCTTAGATTTTCAGCCACATCATGTGGATTTATCTCTACTTCAGTGTAGAAATAAGCAAAGAACAAAATCAAAGCAAAATAACAGATCGAATACCATAATTTCCCGGGTAACATCTGATCACTTATAAATCTTAAAATCCCAACCTTTCCACCAAACCAGTTATGAAGCTGAGCAGGAAAAATCAAAAGAGAGGAGGCAAAAATAATCGGTATAACACCCGTAGGATTGACCTTAAATGGCAGATATGACACCTGCGAACCTCCACCTCTACTTGCATGCTGAATTGGGATCTTTCTTAAACCAAGCTCTTCAAAAACTACAAAGCCGATTATAACAAAGAATAAAATTAATATAATCATTAAATTTAATGGATCTGTTGCACCCTTTTCAACACCCACAAACAACCTGAAAATAGAATGTGGTAATCTGGCAATAATTCCCACCATAATAATCAGAGAGATTCCGTTGCCTATACCCCTTTCAGTAATCTGCTCACCCATCCACATAAGAATCAATGTTCCTGCGGTAACAGTTAAAGTAAACAATAAAATAAAAGGAATACCACTGATTGTCAAAAAGCCATAGGCATTATTCTGCTGCACAAGTCCCCTTGCAAAGATAAACCCCTGTATTATGGTCACAAGCACCGTTCCCCATCGACCATACTGCTGAAACTTTCTTCTCCCCTCAGGACCTTCCTTTAACATCTGGTCGAGAGATGGAACTACAGACTTAAGAAGCTGAAGTATTATCATTGCAGTAATATAAGGCATCACACCAAGAGAGAAAATCGATGCATTCTCCCTTGCTCCTCCTGTAAATAAATTAAGAAAGTCAGCAAGACCTCCACCACTGCTACCTTTAGTCATCTCAAGCAATCTTACAAGATTAACACCCGGCGAAGGAATTTGAACTCCAATTCTAAAAACAACAAGCATCCCGATAGTGAATAAAAACCTTTCTCTTAATTCTTTTGTCTTAAAAATATTTTTTAATAATTTAAACATATTAACCTCAAACTTAAATCAAACTAACACTTCCACCGAGCTTTTCAATCTTATCCTTTGCTGAAGCGCTTACTGCATTAACAAAAACCTTTAAGCCCTTTACAGCAAGCTCACCATTTCCAAGAAGCTTAACTGGAGACTTCCCTTTTCCTATCAAACCCTTTTCTTCAAGCTTTTCTATGGTAACTTCATCCCCCTCAGAGAAAACAGAAAGAGATGAAACATTTAAAACTCTGTAAAAGATCTTATCTGGATTTTTAAAGCCTCTCTTTGGAAGCCTTCTATAAAGTGGCATCTGCCCGCCTTCAAAACCCAATCTCACACCACCACCACTTCTTGCTTTCTGACCCTTCTGTCCTCTGCCACAATATCTCCCTCTTCCATTGGCAATGCCACGTCCAACCCTTTTTGCTTTTTTAACCGCTCCCTTTGGTTGTATCAAATTCATAACACTCATTTCATTCCTCCAGTACTATTGTTTGGGATGAATACCAAAAATTTCAGAAATAGTCTTCCCCCTTTTCTCAGCCACCTCTTTTACATCCATTAATTCTTCAAGTGCCTTCAAGGTAGCTCTTACAAGACTCAAAGAGTTTGAAGAGCCAAGCGATTTTGTCAGAACATCATGAATGCCAGCCATCTCAAGTATTGGTCTAACTGCACCACCTGCAATAACACCTGTACCCTTTGAAGCAGGTTTTAAGAAAACAACTGCTCCCTTATATTTTACCTTAATCTCATGAGGTATGGTAGTGCCCTTTAAGATTACAGGCTTTGCAGACTTTATGGCTTTATCACGAGCTTTTCTGATAGCATCTGTGAGTTCATTTGCCTTTCCATAACCAATGCCAACCATCCCCTTTCCATTACCAACAACAACAAGAGCATTGAATCTGAACCTTTTTCCACCTGCGGTAACCTTGGCAGCTCTCCTGAGGCTTACCACCTTTTCCTGCCACTCACTTTTCTGATCCTGTTTGAACTCTTTATCCATTTATACTACCTCTTTCTTTTAAAATTTAATTCCTTCTTCCCTGCATGCATCAGCTAACGCCTTTATCTTGCCATGATATAAAAATCCGTTTCTGTCAAAACAGATTTTGTCTATCTTTAACTCTTTTAGCTTCTTGCCAATATAGCTGCCCACAGCTTTCGCACTCTCAATGTTATTTGAAAGCTTCTTCTCCTTCAAGTTCTTTGAAATTGAGGAAGCAGAACACAATACCTTTCCGTTCTTATCGACAACCTGAACGTAGATATACTTGTTTGAACGGAACACAATCATACGGGGTCTATCATCTGAAACTTTTATCGAAAATCTTGATCTCTTCTTTGCCTTCTTTCTTCTTAATGCTATCCTTTTACTAATATCAATCATTTCAAAACTCCCTCTAAAAATTGATAAATATTATTTAGCAGTCTTTCCTTCTTTCATCTTTACTCTCTCATTAAGGTATCTGAGCCCTTTACCCTTGTATGGTTCTGGCGGTCTTATTGCTCTGATGTTTGCTGCAACCTGTCCAACAAGCTGCTTATCGATACCACTTATAATAAGAGTTTGAGGGTTTTCAAGCTTTAAGTTTATTCCATCGGGAATATCAAATTCGACAGGATGAGAAAAGCCAACTGTTAAAACGAGTTTCTTTCCTTTAAGTTCCATCTTGTATCCTATTCCCTGCAAAAGCAATGTCTTTGAAAAGCCCTCTGTTACACCCTTTATCATATTTGTAAACAACCTGTAATACAATCCCTGTAGTGCCCTGTACTCCTTTTCATCCCCTTTCCTGTTAACATAAATGCCGCCATCTTTTATCTTCACATCTATAAAGTCCTTCCTGAAAGTCTGTTCCAACCTGCCAAGTTTACCCTGTACAAAAAGCTTATCTTCGGCTAAATCAACTTTTACGTTCTCTGGAATAACAAGTGGTTTCTTTGCAATTCTCGACATAATTTTCTCCTACCAGACGTAACAGATAACTTCGCCACCAACTCCAAGTTCCCTCGCCTCCCTATCAGTCATAACACCCTTGGAAGTTGAAATGATGGCTATCCCAAGATTATTATAAACACTCGTGATATTTTTAAAAGAAACATAAACTCTTTTACCGAGTTTACTAATCCTTTTTAAACCTGAAATTACAGGTTTGCCGTTATAATATTTCAGCTTTACTGTAAAAAAATACTTATTTTCAGACGAAGTAGAAAAATCCTCTATATACCCTTCTCTTTTCATAATCTCCAGAAGATTTTTTATCAATGTTGACTGCCTTACATCAACTGATGAAAATTTTCTTTTCAGTGCATTCTTAATTCTTACCAGTGTATCTGCAATTACATCCATAAAAACCTCTCTACCAACTCGATTTTCTCACGCCGGGTATAAGACCCTCAGAAGCATACTTTCTGAAACAACATCTGCACAGGCCAAAATCCCTGATATATGCTCTTGGTCTGCCACAGAGCTTACATCTATTGTATTCTCTAACCTTAAACTTCTTGGGCTTTTTCCATCTTGCTATTACGGATTTTTTCGCCATAAAACTTCCTCCTACTTCTCTCTAAAAGGAAATCCCATCAACTTCAAAAGCTGATAAGCCTCTTCATCACTCCTTGCAGTAGTCACAATACAAACATCCATCCCTCTAACCTTCTTTACCTTGTCGTAATCAATCTCTGGAAAAACAAGCTGTTCTCTCAAACCAATAGTATAGTTACCTTTTCCATCAAAGCTTGATGGATTTAATCCCTTAAAATCCCTTACTCTCGGGAGGGCAACAGAAATAAGCTTGTCAATAAAATCATACATTCTATTACCTCTGAGGGTAACTCTTGCACCAATAGGCATCCCCTTTCTTAAGTGAAAGTTGGAAATAGCCTTGCGTGCATAGGTCTTTACTGCCCTCTGGCCAGCTATCATTGTAAGTTCTTCAACTGCAGGGTCAAGTAAAGACTTATCCTGTGTGGCTTCACCAACTCCCATATTTAAAACTACCTTGACAATTCTTGGCACAGCCATATCAGAGGAATACTTGTAAATCTTCTTTAATTCTTTTACAA
Organism: Brevinematia bacterium; assembly: GCA_049968515.1. Classification (GTDB taxonomy): domain Bacteria; phylum Spirochaetota; class Brevinematia; order Brevinematales; family JAOACQ01; genus JAOACQ01. The sequence goes on along the minus strand of JBMFQR010000004.1, from coordinate 81,519 downwards.
CATTTGTCTTATAAAAACTCTTTAACCTCGGAATATAATCCTTGCTTAAAGCCACTTCTTTCTTCTCAACTTCTTTCTTTGCTGTCGATTTCTTCTTTACACTTCCTTCAGACATTGCAACCTCTTAATTACTCAAATTTATATCCACACTTCTTACAAACTCTAACCTTAGAATTGCCGGATATTAAAACACCAGTCCTTACACCCTTTCCACACTTAGGACAAAAAAGCATCAGATTGGATATATGGATGGGTGTCTCTACTTCAGCAAAACCACCCTGTGGGTGTTCCTTTGATTTCTTTACAGACTTCTTTACAATATTGATTCCCTTCACAATTGCCTTGTTTGCAAGAGGAAAAGTATGAAGAACTTCTCCCTTTTTCCCTTTGTCTCTTCCAGCAATAACAACAACATTATCTCCCTTTCTTATCTTTTGCATAATTTTCTCCTAATATACCTCTGGAGCAAGAGAAACTATCTTCATAAAATTTTTTTCTCTCAATTCTCTTGCCACAGGACCAAAAATTCTCGTTCCTCTCGGCTCATTCTGTTTATCAATCAAAACAGCAGAGTTCCTGTCGAAGCGAAGATATGTCCCGTCTTTTCTCCTTATTTCCTTTGTGGTCCTCACAACCACAGCTCTCACAACCTCACCTTTTTTAATAGAACTGTTTGGCAATGCCTGTTTGACACTTGCTATAATTGTATCACCAACATAAGCATATCTTCTTTTTGAACTTCCCTCAACATGAAAACACTCTATTACTTTTGCACCTGTATTATCTGCTACATCAAGTCTTGTCCCTAACATTACCATAGCAAGCTCCTATTCTTCAGTTTTTTTAATAATCTCTACAAGTTTCCACTTCTTTCTCTTACTAATTGGTCTGGTCTCAACAAAGGTTACGACATCACCAATCTTACTCACATTCTTTTCATCATGAATCATATATTTCTTTCTTCTTTTTAAAAACTTCCCATATAAAGGGTGCTTTTTCACAGTCTCCACAACAACAACTCTGCTCTTATCCATCTTATCACCGACAACAACACCCTTATAAATTCTTTTTACTTTATTTTCCTGCATAAAATCTCCCATCCATCTAAACTTTTAATTCCCTTTCTCTCATTATAGTCTTTATAACAGCAATCTTTCTTTTCAGGTTTCTAATTTCCATTGGATTATTTGGCCTTTCTATTTTTGACTTAAATCTGATATCCCTTAATTTATTCTGAACCTCAAGCAAAACGTTCTTGAGATCTGAGTCCGAAAGATCTCTCAATTCCTTTATCTCTCTTCTTTTCATCTTTCCCCCTAACTTTCAAGCCTTTCAATAAATTTAACCTTTACAGAAAATTTATGTGAGGCGAGTCTGAAGGCTTCCTTCGCTTCCTCTCTTGTAAGACCACCAATCTCCATTAAAACCTTTCCGGGTTTTACCACTGCAACCCATCCTTCAGGCATACCCTTTCCTTTTCCCATTCTTACCCCTTCACCCTTCTTGGTTATGGGCTTATCAGGGAAAATCCTCACCCAGAGCTTTGCACCCTTTTTCATATGCTTAGAAACAGCAACTCTTGCTGCCTCTATTTCCTTATCTGTAATCCACTTGGGCTCAAGAGAAATAATCCCATAATCACCAAAGGAAACTTCATTGCCTTTATTGGCATTTCCTTTTATTACTCCCTTCTGTTGTTTTCTGTATTTTGTTCTGCTCGGAAACAACATTATTTTCTCCTCTTTTCTTTTTCTTCTTTATAAATCCAGACTTTTATTCCTATGGTACCCATCTCTGTGTAACTTTCATTTACCTTGTAATCTATATTTGCATTGAGAGTACTTAAGGGAAGTCTGCCTTCCTTGTACTCTTCGGAACGAGCAATCTCTGCACCATTTAACCTTCCTGAAATCCTTATTTTTATACCCTTTGCACCTGATTTCATCGCATTTCTTATTGCCTGCTTAATAGCTTTTTTATATGAAACTCTCTTTTCAATTTGTCTTGCAATATCCTGTCCTACAACATCAGCATCAAGCTCGGGGTTTTCAATCTCCCTTACAGAGACAGTTACCTTCTTGCCCGAAACAATTTTCTCAAGTGCCTTTGAAATAGCTTCTATCTCTGCTCCCTTCTTTCCAATAACCATCCCAGGTTTGGCTGCATTTATAATCACATTAACAAGTTGAGGAAAACGATTTATCTCAATTCTTGAAATAAATGCCTTGGCATAATTTTCCTTTATATATTTTCTGATATAAAAATCCTCTATCAGGAAATTTACAAAATCCCTCTCACTATACCATGCTGAATCCCAGTTTCTTGATATACCAACCCTTAAACCAACCGGACTTGTTTTTTGACCCATAACACTACCTCTCCACTTTAGCTTTCTCTTCTATCATAATAAACAAATGTGAAGACTGTTTTCTTAATACATCTGCTCTTCCTCTTGCTCTCGGCATAATCCTTTTTAACACCCTTGCCTGATTGACAAAGACCTTTGATACTTTCAAACTCGCAGAATCTGGCTTAATTTCACCAGAAATCTGCTTAAAGTTAGCAACAGCAGAATTTAAAACCTTTAATGCTATTCTTGCTGCCTTATTTGGAAGATTTTTTAAAATATAAACAGCTTCCAGAACACTCTTCCCCCTTATCATGTTAATAACTTTTCTCAACTTCATAGGAGAAATGCGTAAATTTCTACCAACTGCTTTTGATTCCATATTTCAACCCCAAAGATTATTCTGTTTTCTCTGCTTTCTTTACTCCAGAATGCCCACGAAATATTCTCGTTGGAGAAAACTCCCCGAGTTTATGTCCTACCATATTCTCATTAATATAAACAGGTATAAAAATCTTTCCATTATAAACCTGAATTGTAAGCCCAACCATCTCTGGAATTATAGTTGATCTTCTTGACCAGGTCTTTATGGGCTTCTTTTCTTTACTATTCTGCATCTCAACAACTTTCTTATACAACTTTGCATCTACATAAGGACCTTTCTTTATCGACCTTCCCATTATAATACCCCATTATAAGTAATTTACTTTCTCTTTGAAAGAATATATTTATCTGTAAGTTGATTTTTCCTCGTCTTATAACCCTTTGCGGGTACACCGGTTGGACTCACAGGGGTTTTATAACCCTTCTGTTTACCCCTTCCACCTCCATGGGGATGATCAACCTTATTCATAGCGACACCCCTCACGAAAGGTCTTATACCAAGATGTCTCGATTGCCCAGCCTTTCCATAAAAAACATTGGTATTATCTGGATTACCAACCTCACCAATTGTAGCATAACAATCAAGCAAAACCATTCTAATCTCATTCGATGGCAATCGTAATATTGCATACTTTCCTTCTTTTCCATCAAGTTTTGCAGACGTGCCAGCAGCCCTCGCAAGCTGACCTCCTTTACCCGGCTTCAACTCAACATTGTGAACCACCGTACCTACTGGTATGTTTCTTAATGGCAAAGCATTGCCAGGATTTATCTCAACCTTTTCTCCACTTTCAACAAAATCCCCAACCTTAAGACCTATAGGAGCAAGAATATATCTTTTCTCCCCATCAACATAGTGAAGTAAAGCAATGCGAGCACTTCTATTTGGATCATACTCAATAGATACAACCTTTGCTTTCACATTGTATTTATCTCTTCTAAAATCAATAAGCCTGTAAAATCTCTTATTTCCACCACCTCTATGCCTTACAGTAATAACTCCATGATGGTTTCTTCCATTTCCCCTTCCACGCTTTACTCCGGCAATCAGGGTTTTTTCAGGAAAATCTTTCGTAATTTCCTCATAGTCATAACCAACCTTGTGTCTCAATCCAGCTGTAACTGGCTTAAACCTTTTTAATCCCATAACTACCTCTTAATTATAATTTGTAAAAATCAATCTCACCAGAGGAAAGAGTAACTATGGCCTTTTTATACATTCTTGATAACCCATACTTATATCTTACTCTTTTTGGCTTGGGCTTTACATTAACAACATTCACATCCTTTACCTTAACTTTATATAAATCCTCTACAGCCTTTTTTATTTCAATTTTATTAGCCTGTCTTAAAACCTCAAACACGTACTTTTTCTGCGATTTACTATTGGATGCTTTTTCAGATAAAATAGGAGCAAGCAAAACTCCTTTTAAATCTTTCATAACTTCACTCTCCTAAAAGCTTACTATATCTTTCATCAATAGAAAGTGCCGCATTTTCAAAAAGAAAAACACTATCAGCATAAAATAGTGGAAGAATATCAAGTGCATCTTTTGTTAAGACATATAAATCTGGCAAATTTCTTGAAGCCAGAAGAAGATTTTTATCATATTCATCAACAATAAAAACCTTTCTCCCCTTAATTTCCTTTATATATGGCAAGACAAGAGCAAGAAAGTCTTTCGTCTTGAAAGAAGAAAGACTAAACTTTCTAATAACCTTTAAGCTGCCATTTTGAAAATGCTTTGTAAAAACGGAGATATATGCCAGAATCTTCTCTCTCTTATTAACTTTTTGAGAATAGTCTCTTGGCTTTGGACCAAAGATAACTCCACCACCTCTCCACAAAGGAGAACGAATAGAACCAGCCCTTGCCCTACCAAGCCCCTTCTGTCTCCAGGGCTTTCTACCTCCACCACTCACCTCACTCTTTGTTAACGTAGAGGCATTTCCCTCTCTTTCATTTGCAAGGCGAGCAACAACACATCTATACAAAGCAGCCTCACTGATCTTACCTATCAGAGAAGAAAGCTCAACCTCTCCAACCTTTTTATCAAATTCAAAAACATCCAACTTCATTTTCTACCCCTTAATCGCATCTCTTACCATAGCAAACCCATTCTTAGCACCGGGAACAGCACCTTTTATAAATAAAAGCTTTTTCTCTTTATCCACCATTGCCAGTTTCTGGTTTAACACACACACCCTGCTGTTTCCATAATGCCCTGGCCCCTTCTGACCCTTCCAGGTCTTTGCAGGATAGGTGTGTCCACCCACAGAACCGGTCCTTCTATGCCAGTGCTTTGCACCATGAGACATAGGCCCACCATGAAAACCATGTCTTTTCATTGCACCGGCAAAACCCCTACCCTTCATATAGCCAATAACATCCACAAGCTTTATATCTGAAAGTAAATCCAGATATGCACCACTATCATAAATTGAAGTGTCTTCAACCCTGACTTCCTTTATCCATCTAAAATTTCCATCTTTCTTCCTTCCATAGCCAAGAATAACTGCTGAATATCCATCTCTTTCTGGAAGTCTTTTTCCCAGAACCTCCATTTCAGAAAAATCTATCACACTTACACCAATAAGACCTTCATCAGTAAACAACTGTGTCATACCAATCTTTTTTCCTACAATTCCCACTTTCTTAGCCTTCATTTAAAACTCCAACAGAAAAATTTACTGCTTAATCTCCACCTCAACACCTGCAGGAAGCTGCAATTCCATAAGAGCATTAATTAAATCAGAACTCGGTTCATAAATATCAATCAACCTCTTATAAAATCTCATCTCAAACTGCTCACGGGCATCCTTATTAACATGTGGAGATTTTAAGATTGTATACTTTTTAATTTTAGTAGGAAGTGGGACAGGACCGCTCACTGTCCCACCCTTGTTCTTAACCGCTTCCACAATAGATTTTGCAGATTTATCAATCAAACTGACATCATAAGATTTAAGTCTAACTCTAATCCTATTCACTTTCAACCTCTTATTCTATAATTTCAGTTACTACTCCAGCTCCAACTGTTCTACCACCTTCTCTTATAGCAAATCTCATACCCTTTTCGAGAGCCACATTTACAATAAGCTCTATTGTCATATTCACATTATCACCGGGCATAACCATATCTGCCCCTACAATCGAAGCAATATTTCCGGTTACATCTGCAGTCCTCATATAGAATTGAGGTCTATATCCAACATGGAATGGTGTTTTTCTTCCACCTTCTTCTGGCTTCAGAACGTAAACCTCTGCCTTAAACTTCTTATGAGGTGTTATGGATCCCGGCTTTGCCACAACCATACCTCTCCTTATTGCATCCTTTTCAATACCCCTTAAAAGCAGCCCAACATTATCACCAGCAATTCCTTCGTCAAGAAGCTTTCTGAACATTTCAACACCGGTAACAGTGGTTTTCTGCGTTTCCTTATATCCCACTATCTCAACTTCTTCACCAACCTTTATTTTTCCTCTTTCAACTCTACCAGTAGCAACTGTTCCTCTTCCAGTAATAGAGAATATATCTTCAATTGGCATCAGGAAAGGCTTATCAAGCTCTCTAACTGGATCCTTGAAAAATGCATCCATTGCTTCAGTAAGTTCCTTAATACAGGCAAATTCAGGAGCATTTGGATCAGTTGAATTGGATTCCATTGCTTGAAGAGCAGAACCTCTGATAACCGGCACATCATTGCCAGGAAATTTATAGGTGTTCAGAAGCTCCCTTATATCCATTTCAACAAGATCAATAAGCTCTTTGTCAGCATCTGATATCTGATCCACCTTATTGATAAAGACTATAATTGAAGGAACTTCCACCTGTCTTGCAAGCAAAACGTGCTCTCTGGTCTGAGGCATAACACCGTCAGTTGCAGCAACAACAAGAACAGCTCCATCCATCTGGGCTGCACCGGTAATCATATTCTTAATATAGTCAGCATGACCGGGACAGTCAATGTGAGCATAGTGCCTTTTGTCAGTCTCATACTCAACGTGCGAAGTATTAATGGTAACACCTCTCGCTCTTTCCTCTGGGGCATTATCAATTTCATCATACCTCTTTAACTTAGCCTTTCCAAGCAAAGATAGATATTTAGTTATAGCTGAAGTTAAAGTCGTTTTTCCATGGTCAACGTGACCTATTGTCCCAATGTTAAAATGGGGCTTAGTCCTTTCAAATTTACCCTCTGCCATTTTATTCCTCCTAAAGTTTTTTACATCTATTTTAATTAAGACTTTATTATCTCTTCCCAGAGATTTTGTGGAACCTCTGCATAGTGATCAAAAAACATCACATAGGTTCCTCTTCCCTGTGTCAATGAACGTAATACAGTGGCATAACCAAACATTTCTCCAAGCGGAACATGTCCGGTAACAAGTCTTGCATTACCTTTCGGCTCCATTCCATTTATTTTAGCCCGTCTTGAACTCAAATCCCCAATAACATCCCCAAGATAATCCTCAGGAACCAAAACATCAACCTTCATTATCGGTTCAAGTAAAACAGGATTGGCCTGTTCCATTGCATCTTTAAATGCCTTAGAAGCTGCGATTTTAAAAGCCATTTCAGAAGAATCAACCTCATGATAAGAACCGTCAAGTAAAGAAACCTTTATATCCACAACTGGATAACCACCTATTACTCCATTGTTCATTGCCTCTTCGATACCCTTCTGGACAGCGGGAATATACTCCTTCGGTATCCTTCCTCCAACTACCTTATCCTCAAAAATAAACCCTTCGCCCGGTTTAAGCGGCTCAATTTCTATTATTACATGTCCGTACTGACCCCTACCACCAGACTGTCTTATATATTTCCCTTCAACCTGTGATTTAGTCCTTATGGTTTCCCTGTAAGCAACTTGAGGCTTACCGACACTTGCCTGTACTTTAAACTCTCTGACCATTCTGTCCACAATAATTTCAAGGTGTAATTCTCCCATCCCATAAATAAGAGTCTGTCCAGTCTCCTCATCAGTCTTGACACGAAATGTCGGATCCTCTTCCTGAAGTTTTCTTAATGTTTCAGACATTTTATCAACATCTTCCTTCGTCTTGGGTTCAATAGCCACTGATATAACTGGCTCAGGAAAATCAATCGCTTCAAGCAATATAGGTCTATCTTCAGTAGCAAGTGTATCTCCTGTAACAGTGTCTTTCAAACCCACTACTGCAACAATATCACCCGCCTCAACAAAATCAATCTCTTCTCTCTTATTTGCATGCATTCTTAGCAACCTTGCAACTCTTTCTTTCTGCCCTTTATTCACATTATAAACATAGCTTCCTTTTTCAATCCTTCCAGAATAAAGCCTTATATATACTATCTTTCCAACAAATGGATCAACCATAACCTTGAAAGCAAGTGCCGCAAGAGGTTCTTTTGCCTCCGCCTTACATAAAACCTCTTTACCCTCATTCTTCAAAGTTGCTTTAGCAGGAGGAATATCAAGTGGAGAAGGTAAATAATCAATAACTGCATCAAGAAGCAGTTGAACTCCTTTGTTTTTCAAAGCAGAACCACAAATTACTGGAAACAACTCACACTCAACAACAAGCTTTCTAAGTCCTGATTTTATCTCATCTACCGAAAGTTCTTCTCCATCAAGATACTTTTCCATCATATCATCATTTCCATCGCATATATAATCAACCAAAAGTGTCCTGTAATGCTCCATTTTGCTTTTTAATTCTTCAGGAACTGGAACTTCATTAAAATTCAAGCCTTCGGAATCATCATCCGGCCAAATGTATGCCTTTCTTTCTATTATATCAACAACTCCTTGAAAGCTACTCTCACTTCCGATTGGCAGTTGGATTGGAACCGCCTTCACTCCCAGTTTCTTATGCATCGATTCTACTGACTTATAGAAATCAGCACCAATCTTATCCATCTTATTAACAAATGCTATTCTCGGAACATTGTATTTATCAGCCTGTCTCCATACAGTCTCGGACTGTGGCTCAACTCCCTCTGCTCCATCAAAAACAGCCACTGCTCCATCCAAAACCCTTAAAGATCTTTCCACCTCAGCCGTAAAATCAACATGTCCCGGTGTATCAATAAGATTTATTTTATGCTCCTTCCAGAAACACGTAGTCGAAGCAGAGGTGATTGTTATACCTCTTTCTTTCTCCTGAATCATCCAGTCCATTTCGGCTGCACCTTCATGAACCTCGCCAATCTTATGAGTTTTACCGGTATAAAACAAAATCCTTTCACTTGTAGTAGTCTTTCCTGCATCTATATGAGCAGCGATTCCAATGTTTCTAACCTTATCAAGCGAGAACGATTTTTCAGCCATACTCTCCTCACCACTTGTAATGAGCAAAAGCCTTGTTCGCCTCTGCCATCTTAACAGTATCAATCCTCTTTTTCACACAGCTACCTGTGTTATTGTATGCATCCACAAGCTCACTGCCAAGCTTCTCTCTCATTGACTGACCCTTTTTAAGCCTCGAAAATGTAACAAGCCATCTCAACGCAAGAGAAATTTGCCTCTCAGGTCTAACATCTACAGGAACCTGATAGGTTGCACCTCCAACTCTTCTTGATCTAACCTCTATGGGTGGTTTTATATTATTTAAAGCCTTTTCAAAGGCTGAAAGAGGTTCTTCATTGGTTTTTTGTGCAAGATAATCAAGTGCACCATAAACTATCTCAGTCGCAATAGACTTCTTCCCATCCCTCAAAACCCTGTTTATAAGCTTCTGTACAAGTATACTATTATACTTCAAATCCGGTCCAACTTCTCTTCTTTTTAGTTTCCTTTTTTTTCTCGGCATAAATTCAAAACTCCAATTTATGATTTAGGCTTCTTAGCACCATACTTGGAACGACTTGACATTCTCTTCTCAACACCTAAAGCATCAAGCGTACCTCTAACAATATGGTATCTTACACCGGGAAGGTCTTTTACCCTTCCGCCTCTCACAAGAACAACAGAGTGTTCCTGTAGGTTGTGACCAATACCTGGAATGTATGCAGTAACCTCTATACCATTACTTAGCTTTACCCTTGCAATCTTCCTCAAAGCTGAATTAGGCTTCTTTGGTGTCATTGTAGTAACACGAACACACACACCTCTCTTCTGGGGATTCCCCTGAAGAGCCGGTGACTTAGACCTTGCTCTTAAAGCCTTTCTACCCATTCTAACAAGTTGATTTATTGTTGGCATACTTTCTCCTGCACTTCAAATATAAACTAAAAGAGACAAAAAGTGAGATAGATTATAAAATATTTATCTCAAATTGTCAAATTTTTAATTTATTCCACAATTCCTTATTCCCTGCCACTGGAAAAAGAAACCTTTATATTTTGATAATGTTTAATTCCGGTACCAGCAGGTATCAACTGGCCAATAACAAGATTTTCTTTAAGTCCCTCAAGTTTATCCTTTGCACCTCTTAAAGCTGCATAGGACAAAACCCTTGGAGTTTCCTGGAAAGAGGCTGCAGAAAGAAAACTCTCCGTAAAAAGAGATGCCTTAGTAAGACCCATAAGTATAGGTCTTGATCTGGCCGGCTGACCTCCCTCTCTCTTGACCCTCTCATTCTCTCTATAGAAAACAACCTTATCAACATTCTGACCGAGAATAAATTCAGTATCACCAGGGTCAACAACCTCAACCTTTTTAAGCATCTGCCTTATAATAACGCTTATATGTTTATCATTGATATCAACACCTTGGAGTCTATAAACAGCCTGAATTTCTGAAAGCAAGAATTCATTAACTCTTGTATATCCCATAACCCTTAAAATATCATGCGAACTAACAACACCTTCACATAAAGCTTCACCAGCCTGAACCCTATCACCAATACGAACATATATATTCTTTCCAGCAGGTATGATATGGGAAAACAAAACCCCATTTTTCGCCTTCACCCAGACTATATATTTACCTTTCTTTTGTTCAATATTCTCAACTACTCCATTAACTTTTGAAATCACAGCTACATTTTTAGGTTTTCTGGATTCAAAAAGCTCTGTTACTCTCGGCAAACCACCAATAATATCCTTTGTTCTTCTTTTTGCAATAGGTCTTCTGGCAATAATATTCCCGGGCATTACTCTCTGTCCTTCTTCAAAAAGCAATGTCGTACCCGGACACCAAAACAAATCTATCAAGCTCCCTGCCATCATCTCCATAAACTACAAGAATATTTTTATTCTTCTCCTCTATACCATCAACTTTTTCAACAGCAAAGCCTATCACACCCTCATATTCACTTATAAGAACTTCATTATAAGGATCAAACTCGGCAATCTTTTCACCCCTCTTTACAAAATCCCCATTCTTCACATACAATATACTCCCTATCTTTAGAGGATACTCATAAACATTGCTTTCCATTATCATTACATAGTTATCATTCAAGGAAACTAAAACCTTTCTGCCAAATTTCACCTCCGTGCCATCCTTTAAGGTAAAAATAACCTTCTCACTCATAAATTCCATACCATCGATCTTCTTGAGATTGACACCCTCTTTAATCTTATCAATCTCTATAACATTCAAAACCTTTCTAACCCTTACATAGGATTTTCTCGGTACGACAACCTCTTTGACAGAACCTTCTCCTTCTCTTACAATCACATTCTCAGGTATTGAAAGAATATATGCATCATAATTTAGTTTCAACTCACTTTCTTCAAGCTGGGTGGCTGCCGTTCCACCAATGTGGAATGTTCTCATGGTAAGCTGTGTACCCGGCTGACCTATAGACTCTGCGGCAATTATACCAACAGCCTCTCCTATGTTCACAAGCTTTCTTGATGAAAGATCCCAACCATAACATTTTGCACATACGCCAAAATGTGCTTCACAGGTAATAACACTTCTTATCATTACAGTTTCTATGCCTGAACTTTCTATTCTTCTGGCAATCTCTTCATTGATAATCTCATTTGCCCTAACTATCAATTCACCATTTCTCGGATCATATATATTTGAAACAGGAACCTTTCCAAGTATCATTTCAGAAAGAGTTTTAAATATTTCATCCCCTTCCTTTATTGCACTCATATTTATGCCTCTGACAGTACCACAATCCTCCATAGTGACAACCACGTCCTGGGCAATATCAACAAGCTTTCTCGTGAGATAACCAGCATCAGCTGTCTTCAAGGCTGTATCAGCAAGTCCTTTTCTTGCACCATGGCTCGAAATAAAATACTCAATAACAGAAAGACCCTCTTTAAAATTAGACTTAATGGCAAGCTCGATAATATCACCGGATGGTTTTGCCATAAGTCCCCTCATACCAACAAGCTGTCTTATCTGCTCTCTTGAACCCCTTGCACCAGAATCCATCATTATATAAAGAGAATTGAATCCTTTCTGGTCTTCCTTTAATCTGTTTTCAACAAGCTTCTTCACCTTTTCATTTGCACTTGTCCAGTAGTCTATAACCTGATTATATTTCTCATCATGAGTTATCAATCCATTCCTTGAGTTCTCTTCTGCCCTCTCCACCTCTTTTTCAGTCTTTTCCACAATGGAATACTTCTCTTCCGGAATAACAAGGTCAGAAAGTGAAATTGTAATTCCAAAAATTGTGGAATATTTAAATCCAATACTCTTGAGATCATCAAGAAATCTTGCAGTCTCTTTTATTCCAAAGCACTCATAACAGGATGCTATCAACCCTTCTATTTTCTTCGCATTAAGAGTATCATTAACAAATTTTAGATTGTCCGGTACTATTTCATTAAATATTACCCTTCCAACAGTTGTGGTTATAAACTCACCATTAAACTTAAATTTTATCCAGTCATTGTAGGAAAGCTTTTTTGAATCAATTGCAAGCAAAATCTCTTCAAGATTATCAAAAAACCTGAACTTTTCAGGCTTATCCAGTGCTGGTTTGGTAAGACAGTATATACCGAGCACCATATCCTGAGTTGGATAGACAATAGGTTTCCCGTTAGCAGGATTCAATAGGTTTCTTGAAGAAAGCATCAACATCCATGCCTCTATCTGGGCTTCAGGAGTAAGTGGAACATGAACAGCCATCTGGTCACCATCAAAATCTGCGTTGTATGCATGACAGACAAGCGGATGTAGCTGTATGGCTTTATCCTCAATCAGGACTGGCTCAAAAGCCTGAATACCAAGCCTGTGCAGGGTAGGTGCTCTGTTTAATAAAACAGGATGCTTCTTTGCGACGTGCTCAAGAATTCCCCATACAAGCTCATGTTCACTTTCAATCATTCTTTTAGCAGCCTTAATATTATGTGCATAGCCCTGCTCCACAAGCCCCCTCATCACAAATGGCTTAAAAAGCTCAAGTGCCATAAGCTTTGGTAAGCCACACTGATGAAGTTTAAGATTTGGCCCCACAATAATAACAGAACGTCCGGAATAATCAACCCTCTTACCAAGAAGATTCTGTCTGAAACGCCCCTGTTTCCCTTTTAAAATATCAGATAGTGACTTTAACGGTCTATCGGCCGTTCCTGTAACAGGATGAGACCTTCTCGAATTATCAAAAAGAGAATCAACTGCATCCTGAAGCATTCTCATCTCATTCTTTATTATTATATCAGGTGCATTAACAGATTTTAGCTTTTTTAATCTATTATTTCTATTTATCAATCTTCTATATAAATCATTTATATCAGATGTAGCAAATCTACCACCGTCAAGTGGAACCATTGGTCTGAGGTCAGGTGGAATTACTGGTATCACATCCAGTATCATCCATTCAGGTTTATTTCCGGATTTCCTTATTTCCTCTGCAAGCTCAAGCCTCTTTAAAACCTTTTTATCAGCCTTAAACTTATTTTCAACAAGGCTTCTCAATTCAGAAATAAGCATATCAAGATCAAGATTCTTCAAAATCTTTTTCAATGCAATTGCACCGGTTTCAGCAAGAAAAGCCTCTTTATATTTTTCTCTATACTCGTCATATTCCTCATCAGTAAGAATCTGATTTTGCTGAAGGTCAGTTTCTCCTGGATCAACAACTATATATTTCTCAAAATAAAGAACGCTCTGTATATCTGCTGGACTTACATCAAGAAGAAGTGCGATCTTGCTCGGTACAATTCTATAATACCATATGTGTGCTACTGGTGCAGCAAGCTCAATATGGCCGGTTCTATACCTTCTAACCTTAGCTTCTGTCACTTCAACACCACACTTATCACACACAATATTTTTATACCTTATAGATTTAAACTTGCCACAGGAACATTCGTAATCCTTTGTCGGACCAAATATTTTCTCGCAGAACAAGCCATCCCTTTCTGGTCTTAATGTCCTGTAATTAATGGTTTCTGCCTTTTTTACCTCTCCATAAGAAAGGCTTCTTATAAGATCTGAAGAAGCAAGATATATAGAAATTGCACCAAATGATGTTGGTCCCCTCATAAATTAAATCTCCTTTAAATAAAGTTTTTTAAATTAAATGAACCTTCATTTCAAGTAATTCTCTCTCCTTGTCGTTTAAAGGTATACGTTTACCATTCTTGTCAAAAACCTGAATATCAAGTGCAAGCCCTCTCAATTCCTGAACAAGAACATTAAATGATTCCGGAATTCCAGGAGAAGATGTATATTTCCCTTTGATAATTCCCTCATAAATCCTTACCCTTCCATCAGTATCATCGGATTTAATCGTTAGCATTTCCTGAAGCAGGTTTGATGCACCGTAGGCTTCAAGTGCCCAGACCTCCATTTCTCCCAATCTCTGTCCTCCAAAATTAGCCTTGCCTCTCAGAGGCTGCTGGGTTACAAGAGAATATGGACCTACCGAACGTGCATGAATCTTATCATCAACCATATGATGTAGCTTCATCAGATACATTACTCCCACAAAAACAGGTCTTTCAAAATATTCACCTGTTCTCCCATCCCTTAACATAAACTTACCATTGAGAGGCATCTTACACATCTCAATGTATTTCTTTATTTCTTCATCTGTCTCACCGAGCTTTTTTCTCTCCATATATATATCTTTTTCAATCTTCTCATTTGCCTTTTTTATCTCTCCCTCTATTTCCTCAAGAGTTGCTCCCTCAAAAACCGGACACTCATACCTTACTCCAAGCTTCCAGCCAGCTAAACCAAGCAAAGACTCAAAAAGCTGCCCAACATTCATTCTGCTCGGAACACCGAGAGGATTTAAAACAATATCCACAGGAGTCCCATCGGGAAGTACCGGCATATCCTCAACAGCAAGAACCTTTGAAACAACTCCCTTATTACCATGTCTTCCAGCAAGTTTATCACCCGGTTTAATCTTTCTCTTCTTTGCAAGATAAACTTTCACAAGTTTAATTACACCAGGCGCAAGTTCATCTCCCTTATCCGAACTGAAAACCTTAACATCTACAACAACACCACTCTCACCATGAGGAACTCTAAGAGAAGTGTCTTTTACATCCTTTGCCTTTTCTCCAAAGATTGCGTGTAAAAGCCTGAATTCCGGTGTCTCCATCGGCTCACCCTTAGGTGTCACTTTACCCACAAGAATATCTCCAGGCTTAACATATGCCCCCACTCTTATAATTCCTTCTTCATCAAGATTCTTTAATGCATCTTCTCCTACGTTTGGAATTTCTCTCGTAATTTCCTCACTTCCAAGTTTGGTTTCAAGCGCCTTACACTCAAAAACCGTCGTATAAATTGATGTAAATTCATCATCCTGTAGTAATCTTTCGCTGACAAGAATAGCATCCTCATAGTTATAACCATTCCATGGCATAAAGGCTACAAGTATATTCTTTCCGAGAGCAAGCTCACCCTTATCTGTCGAAAAACCATCAGCAAGAATATCGCCCTTTTTTACCTTATCACCAACATTTACAATTGGTTTCTGATTAAAACTTGTATCCTGATTGGTTCTTCTAAACTTGATAAGTTTATAAACCCTTTCCTTATTGTTGGTTGTCTTAATGGTAATGCTTGTCGAATCAACCTTTTTTACCGTCCCCTCAACATCAGAAATCAACATCGCCCTGCAATCCTTTGCAACAGGGCCTTCCATTCCTGTGCCTACAATTGGAGCAGTTGATTCAAGCAAAGGAACAGCCTGCCTTTGCATGTTTGAACCCATCAAAGCTCTGTTTGCATCATCATGCTCAATAAAAGGAATAAGCGAAGCTGAAACTGAAAGAATCTGCTTGGGCGACACATCTATAAATTGAACTCTTTCGGCTGGAACAAGCTCAAACTCACCTTTATATCTTGCCTGAACAAAATCCTCTATAATATTTCCTTCGCTATCAAGTTTTACATTAGCCTGGGCAATATAGTAATTTTCTTCCTCAGTAGCAGAAAGATATAAGACCTTATCAGTCACCTTTTTGTTTTCAACCACAATGTAAGGGGTTTCAAGAAAACCATAAGAATTAACCCTTGAATATGTAGAAAGAGAGACTATCAATCCAATATTCGGTCCTTCAGGAGTTTCAATGGGACAAACCCTGCCATAATGTGTATTGTGTACATCTCTCACCTCAAATCCAGCTCTGTCTCTTGATAAACCTCCCGGGCCCAATGCTGAAAGCCTTCTCTTATGAGTAAGTTCAGAAAGCGGGTTGGTTTGATCCATAAACTGTGAAAGCTGGCTCATTCCAAAGAAATCACTGATTGCCGAAACAATCGGTTTAATAGGTATAAGATTCTGCGGTGTCAAATCCTCAATCTCTCTCGAAGAAAGCTTGTCAAATATAGATTTTTCAACCTTACTGAAAGCAAGGAAAAGTTGATTTACCAGCAATTCATTTACATTCCTTACTCTTCTGTTGCCAAGATGATCCACGTCATCCTGTGGTACTTCTCTATTATAAACCTTTATCAATAGTTTAATGGTTCTTGCAATGTCTTCATAAGAGAGTGTTTTCTGCTCTATCAAAGTATTTCTTTCTTCCTGACTCAGATCAGGATAAAGCTTAAGAACAAGCTTATACTTTCCAACCTCTCCAAGATTGTACATCTTGGGACTGAAAAACATATTCTTAAGCTCTTTTAAGATATTCTCCATAGGAGCAGCTTCTCCGGGATGAAGTACACTGTAAACCTTCTTCAATGCTTTACTCACGGAATCTTTTGTATCATCCTTTTCGAGTGAATTTATAAGTGGTCTATTTTCAACCACAGATTTTGGATCAATTATCTTAATTATAGTTTTACCCTTTGAGTAAAGCTGGTTTATAATATTCGGGAAAAGTTTCTCAACAGCTCCAATTATAAGATTTTTATCATCATCATATATATCTTCAGCAACATATCTACCCACAAGTCTTGTAATAGCCTCTTCCTTGTTTATCCTTGAAAGATCAATTTTTCTAACCTTAAAGAATGTTTCAATAATCTGCTGAACGCTCATTTCGAGTGATCTTAAAAACATTGTGATGAGTATCTTCCTTCTTGAATCTATCCTGACATACATCAGATCCTTTTTTGCATCAATTATAAACTCAAGCCATGAACCCTTTTCTGGAACAATCTTGGAAGAAAATTCCTTGTTTTTATAACTGAATAGAACACCAGGTGATTTGTAGATCTGATTTACTATTACCCTCTCAGCACCATTAAAAATGAAAGTACCTCTTTCTGTCATCAAGGGGAAATCGCCTATATAAATATCCTTTTCCTTCACTTCACCAGTATTTCTGTCAATTACTCTGAAAATAGCTTTTATAGGAACACTATATGTAAGATTCTTGTCAAAGCATTCTTCCTCAGTGTATTTTATATCCCCGAGTTCATATCCTACATACTCAATAACTATATCGCCGGACTGAGATTCTATGGGGAAAAAGCTCCTGAAAACATATTCAAGACCCTTATTTTCCCTTTCTTCCATCTTTTTGTCTGACTGCAAGAAATCCTTAAAAGATGAAAGTTGAATCTCAAGAAGGTCTGGCAACGCAATCTTATCTTTATTTCTAGAAAAACTCTTTCTATTAAAAAAAAGACTTTCCATAAATCCTACCTCTACAACTAAATTTACGGAAAAAATAAAAACGCTTCCTCCCCTTCAGGGGGTTGAAAGGAGAGGAAGTCAAAACACGCCACTATAAGCCTTAAAACAAAAAAAGTGAGAATTAATAGAAATGAAATCTCTATTTGATTTCAACTACAGCTCCGGCTTCTTCGAGCTTCTTCTTTAAAGCCTCAGCATCAGACTTAGAAATATTTTCTTTTACCGGTTGTTTGCCACCGCTTTCAGTAAGATCCTTGGCTTCTTTCAATGCAAGGCCAGTAACCTCTCTTACAACCTTTATTACTTCAATCTTTTTTGGCCCAGCATCCTTTATAAATACAGAAACCGTTGAGGCTTCTTCTTCAGCAGGAGCAGAAGCACCCCCACCACCCTGTGCCGGCATAGGTCCTGCAAATGCGACAGGAGCAGCTGCTTTAACATCAAACTTCTCTTCCAAAGCCTTTCTGAGTTCATTTAACTCCACCACAGTCATATTTGAAATGATGTCAATCACTTCCTGAATCTTATCTGCCATTATATTCTCCTTATATGAAAATTTAACAAACCTAATTTTTACTATTTTTTTCTTCCAGAGCTTTAATTGTTCCAACAAAAGTTGTCACAACACTATTTAATGTACCAACAAAGCTGGAGATAACTCCCTGTAAGTTTCCAACAATCATAGAAAGAATTTCCTGTTTTGATGGCAGCTTTGAAAGTTCTACAACATCATTCTGTTCAAACAGCTTACCATCAAAATAAACACCTTTAATAAGAAACTTATCATTTTCCTTGCTATATTTAACAAGCAGCTTTAATACCTTAATAA
This sequence comes from Brevinematia bacterium, assembly GCA_049968515.1. Lineage (GTDB taxonomy): Bacteria > Spirochaetota > Brevinematia > Brevinematales > JAOACQ01 > JAOACQ01. The sequence continues at coordinate 63,006 of JBMFQR010000004.1, read as the reverse complement.
GATCATCCCGAGAGAAAAACGCAATGGTATTGTTCTTCAAAACATTCTCAAACCCTTCAATCTTTTTTGATTCAAGAACCTTTTCAAAGACATTATTTTTTACAACTTTCGGTATACCACCTTCGCTTTCAGCCTTTCTTCTAATCTCATCAAGCTCGGCAACACTTAAACCCTTAAAATCTGCCATTATCACACCATAATTATTCTCAAAATAAGTGTTGATCTCTGAAAAAAGTTCTTTTTTCTTTTCTTTAACCGACATAGTTTACCTCAACATTTAAAGACTTTTAAATTGAAAGCTTTTTAAAATCAACCTTTATACCAGGTCCCATAGTAGCAGAAATAACCATTGTAGCAATATAATCTCCTTTCAGGTCAGCAGGTTTATTCTTCAATAGAACCCTGTGTATGGCAAGTGCATTCTCATATAAAACCTCTGCTGAAGAGGATTTTTTGCCAATAATCGTGTGAATATTTCCTGTTTTGTCATTTCTTATTTCTACCTTTCCAGCCTTTGCTTCCTTAACTGCCCTTTCAATCTCCATCGTAACTGTTCCGGTTTTAGGATTCGGCATGAGCTTCCTTCTACCAAGAATAGGTGCAATCTTACTTAAATTCTTCATCATATCCGGCGTGGCTATACAGGCTTCAAAATCAAGCCAGCCACCAGCAATCTTCTCCACAAGTTCAGTAGAACCAACATAATCAGCACCAGCCTTTTCTGCTTCCACAGCCTTCTCACCCTCTGCAAAAACCAGCACCCTGCACTGCTTTCCAGTTGAATGAGGGAGCAAAACAACATCTCTTATATTATGCTTCTGCTTTATGTTTAACTTATAAGAAAGCTCAATAGTCTCATCAAACTTTGCAGTGGCTGTCTCCTTTACCAATTTGCAAGCCTCATCAAGAGGATAAAATTTTTCAAGATCAAACTTTTCTATCAGTGAGAGTATTCTTTTTCCACCTTTATACACAACATTATTTTTTACAAGAACCTTCATCTTAATCCTCCACCTCAACACCCATATTTCTGGCTGTACCCGCTATTATATTAATCGCAGCATCTATATCCTTCGCATTCAAATCTTTCATCTTTATTTCTGCAATCTTTTTTAATTGCTCCCTCTTAATCTTACCAACCTTTGCTTTATTTGGTTCTGAAGAACCCTTTTCTATACCAAGCTCTTTCTTAATAAGATTTGAAGCAGGTGGTGTCTTTGTAATAAATGTAAAACTTCTATCTTCATATATTGTTACTATCACAGGAATTACAAAGCCAGCCTTATCTTTTGTAGACTCATTGAATTGTTTACAAAATTCCATCAATTGTATTCCATGAGGTCCCAAAGCAGTCCCAACCGGAGGTGCAGGATTTGCCTGTCCTGCTTGAAGTTGCATCTTCACAACTGCTTTAACCTTTTTAGTTTTTGGTGCCATTTATTTCTCCTAAAAATAATTTATCAAAGTTTCTTGACCTGGCTGAATTCAAGCTCAACTGGAGTTAACCTTCCAAAAATTTCCACCCTTACAGTTAAGCTATTTTTCTCAAGATTTATCTCCTGAACCTCACCCTCAAAATCTTTAAAGGGCCCCTCATTTATCTTCACTCTTTCACCAACAGAAAAATCACTTTCAAGTATTGCGAGATCAACCTTTATCTCACCAGTTTTCTCAAATATAGTCTTTACATCATCATATGAAAGAGGAACTGGCTTCTTTCCACCCCCTCCTGTCAGAAACATACCAACGCCATTTATTGACTTAATTTCTACATATACCTTTTTCCATAAGGCATCATCTTCGGGAAGATCAAGTTCAACAAGTACATATCCCGGATAAAGATTTCTTTTCTTTACCACCTTTTTTTTATTCTTTTCAATGGTATATTCTTCTTCAGGCACACAAACATCAAAAATTATATCCTTCAAAAATGTATTATTTTTCTTACTTATTAATTCATTCATTACTCTTTTCTCATATCCAGTATAAACCTGAATTACAAACCAACCACGAGCCATATTTAACCAACCAATTTCAAGAATATCAGATTCAATAGATAATCAAGCAAAGAAAGAAAAAGAGAAAAAACAACAATAAACACAATTGTAACTATTGCAGAATTCCAGGCAAGTTCTCTCGATGGCCAGCTGACCTTTTTAAGCTCTGCAAAACTTTCCTTAACATAATTCCAGTTGAATACTACAGCAATAACAACTCCTATACCAATCAGCACGAGAAGGGCAATATTCACAATCTTCAACATAAAAACCCCATTCTATTAATACAGGCCGGGCGGGACTTGAACCCACAGCCAACGGTTTTGGAGACCGCTACTCTACCAATTGAGCTACCAGCCTATCATAAAAAATAAATTTATCATTTAAAAAATGATAAATCCACTCTATCAATTGAGCTACCAGCCTACCTAAATAACTTTATCTAATATGATAAAGTTGTCTTTCAACTTTCTGGCTTATCTAAATAAGCTTTATCACTTATACTACAAATCCACTCTGCCTACCTAAGTAACTTTATCTAATATGATAAAGTTGTCTTTCAAATTGCCTGTCTGAGTAAACTTTACTCAATTTACAGGATAGAAGCCTATTTCACTTAAAAAACTAACTAACTCAAAACTACTTTACTTCCTTATGAACAGTATGCTTCCTACACCTCGGACAATATTTCTTCAAACTAAGCTTAAGCCTCTGCTGCAACATTTTCTTTGTTTTATTGGTAGAATAATTTCTCTCACCACAAACTTCACATTCCAGTGTAACAATTTCCATAAAATCCTCTTATTATAATTTAGCCCACAGGCGGGATTGAACCGCCGACCCCTTCCTTACCATGGAAGTGCTCTACCTACTGAGCTATATGGGCAAAAAAACTCAAGAACTATAACAACAAGAAAACACAACTTTTTATTATAAGCTAAAAACAAAAAAAAGTCAAAAAATCAATTAAAAAATCTTTCTAAAAAGTTAAAAAACTCAGGAAATGACTTGGAAACACAACCCGGATTATCAATCTCTATCCCACCTATTTTCAAACCTGCAATGGAAAAAGCCATTGCAATTCTGTGATCATTATAAGTGGAAATAAGCGAAGAATTATAACATATTTCAGGATAAATTTCAAGTCCATCATCAAATTCATTAACCTTACCACCAATCTTTTTAATCTCATTGCTTAAAGCTTTTAACCTGTCAGACTCTTTTATTCTCAAATTTGCCACATTAAATATTTTAGTTGGCGTTCTGGCAAACAAAGCAATAATTGCAAGGGTAGGAACAAGATCCGGAACATCATTCATATCAATCTCTATTCCATCAAGATTTCCATCAGAAACAAGTTTGATGAAATCTTCACCAACATCAATTTCACATCCCATCATTTCAAGAATTTTAATAAAGTTTGTATCACCCTGAATCGAATTTTTACCCAACCCCCTGATTTTAATTTCACCAGAAAGAATAGCTGTGGCTGCTAAAAAATATGAAGCCGTAGAGGCATCTGGTTCTATGTAATAAGACGACAAAGAAATATACTCAGAGGGAGTTACGGCAAATTCTTTAAAGCCAGAATTTTTAACACTGACACCGAATTCTTTCATAATATTCAATGTCATTTCAGCATAAGGTCTGGATGTAATTTCTCCATCTACACATAGAATAACATCTCCCACTGCATATGGTGCAGACATCAAAACAGAAGAAAGATATTGACTTGAGTTTTTCCCAGAAAGTTTAGCCCTACCACCCTTTATTCCTTTCGAGTTTATTCTTACAGGAGGGCAACCATTTCCTTTCACACTAAAAATATTTACACCAAGCTTATTAAGTACATCAAGCAGATCCTGAATCGGCCTTTCTCTCATCCTTTCATCACCATCAAGCAAAAAACTTCCACCTCCGAGAGAAAGGTAAGATGAAAGAAATCTCATTGTTGTTCCTGCATTTCCAACAAAAAAAGAATGTTCACCATGTGGAAGCATTCCTCCCTCAATAACAACCCTCCTTTTATCTTCATCAACATCAATTTTTAAACCGAGATCTTTTAAAACTTTCATCATATAAAATGTGTCATCAGAAAAAAGAACATTGCTTAATTCAGTCTTTCCCCTTGCAAGTGCTGAAATTACAAGGCATCTATTTGTAATGCTCTTTGAACCCGGTAGCGTCAATTCGGCTTTAACCTTCTTTTTTGCAAAAGGTTTAACAATATAACTCATATCATAATCCTTATAATATTAAATTACCTTATATAATTCTGTCTCTGACTGTATAAAACCAAGCTTAAAATCCTTTTCAGTAAAAGGCACTTCATCAATCACCTGAAAATCAAATGCTATGCCAACACTTTCCCTGATAGGATATGTTGAAAGAAAATTGTCATAATAGCTCTTTCCATAACCAATTCTGTAGCCATTTTTACCAAAAACAATGCCAGGAACAAAAACCACATCAATCTCAGAGTAAAATGGCTCTGTATCTGGCTCTGGAATGCCAAAGGCTCCCCTTTTGAAATCAAAGTTAATATCCTCTATAACATAAGGAACTATTCTTTCATAATCTACTACCCGGGGAAAAAGCACAGTCTTTCCATTAAGAAAAAGCTCTTTAGCAAGCGAAAGTAAATCAACCTCGTTTCTTATTGGAACATAAAACAGAAACACATTATTATTGAGAAAATTTTCTTTAAGACCAGCAATAATCTTCTTTGACCTTTCTATAACTTCATCTTTAGATAAAAGCAAACGCTTCTGAAAGAATTCCTTTCTAAGTTTTTCCTTTTTCTCATAAATTAAATCACCCATCTAATCTCCACAACATAAGAACTTGGTTGCGTTGCCAATGCAACGCCATGTAATGCCTGATTACTTAATCTGGCATCTTTTTTAATTTCATTATCGCATCAGAGACATAGACCCTATCTTCCTGAGAAACCCTTCCCCTCAAGCTAATCAGATAGGTGTTTGAACTCTTTTTCCCCTGAGCAACAATTGCATCAACAAGACTTCTGACAACCCTTGAATCAGTCCTGTAGCCCACAGTTAGTGAATATTCCTGCAGAAAATCCAGTGCCTTTTTGTTCCCCTTTAACTCTCCAAGTGCCTGCAAAATACAAACCGTGCCAAGCACATCCTTTTTTGTATCCCTGAGAAAGCCTGCCAGATAAGCAGCATCATTCTCACTGCTGCCTATCTTACCAAGAACAAGGATACCAAGATAGAAAATATTTCTATAATTAGCATATAGCTTTGACCTTGAAATATTTGCCTGTGGGTTTGCAATCCCAATCAATCCAATAACTTTTGATTTTAAATTTGTCAATCTGAGTTCTCCAACTCTCTTAAGTGCAGAGAAAACAAGATCTAAATCACTATCATCTAATGCATTCGAAAGAAAGCTTTCATCTGATATATTTTTCAATCTTTCATCATACCTACTCACGTGGGGAAATTCAGAAATCTCATAAGAAAATGAAAGACCATATAGAAAGATTAAAAATATAAAAAATATCTTGTTCATCAAATCCCTCCCATATAATTATACATTACCCTCTCCTGATAAATCAAAATTTAGATAAATCGGCTTTTCAAGAAAAATTCCAAGACCTCCAAGGTCTGCATCCGAAAGAAGAAACAACGCACCGCTGCAAAACTTATAGGCGGCTTCTATTATATCAATAACTTTCTTGCCATTAGAAAATCTTTCTCCATCAATCTTAACATCAAATTCCATAATATCTTCTGGATTCTGCAAAATCTTTCTTTCCCCATTATAATCAGAAATCAGATACAAAAGCTTATTTGAAAACTCATCAAAAAGATTCTTCATATCCCTTCTTATCATTCTTGAAAGCTGGCTTCTTTCGATAGAATATTGATTTAAACGCCCTGTCTTCTCCTGAAAACTTAAGAAACTATCATTCTCAATTTTTTTTATCTCCTTAATTACCTTTAGGTACTCATCTACCCTTTCAAATATTCCATTTACTCTATAATATATATTGGTAAGTTCTTTTCTTAAATCCATTCTATTGCCTTCTATAAATGCAATACCAATTTCAACCTTATTTGAAGTGAAAATAAAAGAGAATTCCTTGTCAAAGTAATCAAGTACGAGGAATGAAAGAAAAACTTTATCCCTCGGAGAAAAAATTGCCCTCAAATCTTTATTTTCTAAATATTGTTTAAGGCTTTTTAACGGATTAATATTTTTCACAATAAGTTTGATTCCCTCAGCAACAACATTTGAAACCTCCTGTGCCTCCTCTTTTACCTCTTCTACCGATTCTTGTGAACCAATCTTTTCTTTTTGTTCAGAGCCTTTTTTCTCCTCTTCCTTTATAGACTTTAACAACTCCTTCTTCCAGTTAAACGTATAATATCCCAATGTATCCTGTTCTCCAAAATTCAAAAATTCCCTGAATTTCTTTCTTAAATTGGTTCTATCCCTGTAAAAATAATCAACGAGGATAAAAAGCTTTGGATAAACCTTATTAAAAACAAAATCCACATATCCATTCAGCTTATGCAGATTTTCAAAGTATACTGTCGAATTAATACCTCTCAATTCCTTTTCAAGCCATAACGCCTTTTCAATTGCCGATTTCAGAGAAACAAAGTATGGTTGTAATATCATGATATCCTTGAAAATATCCATAATTACTGGTCTTAAATCCTCAACTATATCAAGAGAAAATCGCATTCTCTCAATAACCTCATATCTTTCTTCTGTATATATATTGTCATATCTATAGATAAGCTCATAGTAATAAGGAAAAGTGTTATCAAGTAAAAGCTTTTTTTTGATTTCCTGTGACGCAAACTTGTCCTGATATAAAACCGAGGCGAGTATCATTCTGCTTCCAAGCAAAGCATTCTGAAAATCTACCAGAAAAAGTTTTCGAAATCTTTCAGCAAAAGCCTTACCACTAAAAGTCAAAATTCCATTAACAAAGCAATCTATCCTTGAAGAAAATTTCTCAATCCATCTATTGAAAGGATTGAAAGCCTTGCTCCTCTCAAGTTTTACTATCCTCTTTGAATATGCCTTATTCTTCCCATCAACTTCAGTCTCATCCCTTTGGGTAGCAATGGCCACACCTCTGCCAGACCTTTTACCAACAAGTATATTTTTTCTCTCCTCCTCATCAAGATTTACCACCCTGCCACCTGCTTCAACAAATTTCTTAAACATTTCTTTCTTTTCTTTTTCACTTAACTCCTTTATGCCAGTTCTTTCCCTTATTTCATCAATTTTTGTTTTTTTCATTGCAAACTCCTCAAAAATTCAAAGAGATTGGAAGTATCATAATAATCTGAAAAATTAAAACTATCCGGGACATTTACAGGTATATCACCAGCCTCCAGTATATCAAATACAATATGTCCTCCCTCATTATCAAAAGAGTTTATTTCAAAAAGCACCCTCTGCGGGAGTGAATTTTTAACCTTTAAAACCTTACATTTTACATTGAAATCCTTTTCATTATCCTTAAACGCCTTTTCTATAGAAAGCCCCTCGCCTCTCTCCTTCTTAAAAAGTTGATAGAAATTCCTCGTAAAAATAGTCCCGAGCTCATTGTTCTTTATGAAATAACCCGTCCTCTCATTATAAACATAAACACTTATTCCTTCATCCGTCGTAACTAAAACTGTGGCAAGTAATCTGTCAAAAAAATTATCATAAATATTGAACTTAAAAGATGTTTCTGAAAGAACCCCCTCCCCCTTACCATTAAACTTTTGCCCATTCTTTTCTTCCAGAAAAATAAAAAACCTCATTCCAAAAGATATAGCTTCTTTCCTGACAAAGAAGGTCTTTGAGGCACACGCTGTAAAAAGAAAAAAAATAATCCACACAGAAATATATCTCATTTCATCCCATCACAGATAAATTATCAAAAAGAATATGTGGTGCATATAAGCTGCCATGCTTATACTGTCTATTTTCTATCATCTTTATATTTTTTATAGCATCAAATGCATTTCCAGCAAGCATCACATCCTTTACTCTTCCCCTGATCCTGCCTTTCTCAACAAGGAAACCAAACTCAACATTTACCGAAAAATCGCCTGCAAGTATATTACTCATTCCCTCACCAAGAAAGCTATAAACAAGAAGCCCATAATCAATGGAAGAAAGCATATCAGAAAAGCTACTACTACCTGTCTCTATAAAAATATTGGAAAAGGAAGGAGAAGGAAGTGAAGAAACACTCCTTCTGGCATGTCCTGTGCTTTCTCTTGAGAGTTGACTTGCAGTAAAAAGGTCAAAGATAAAATTCTTAAAGACCCCCTTTTCGATAACAGTTAGCTTCCGGGGAACAACCCCCTCATCGTCAAATGGGTAGCTTCCACTCCCAAAATCATAAAGTGGGTTATCATAAATCGTAAGCATATCAGTTGCAACAATGTCATTCTCCCTATTCTCAAAGACAGAGATTTTTCTGTAGAGAGTTTTACCATTGGCAGCAATCTCAACAGGTTCAAGTATTAAAGATAATGCTTCAGGAGAAAAAAGAACGGGAAAATATCCAGACTTTACTCTCATCTTCTTTCTCGCAAAGCCATACTTTTCCTCAAGCCTGTCACACATTCTATCAAGTTCAGTTAAATCAACACGATTAAAACTATCCATCTCACTTACTGAAAGAATTCCTCCATTTTTCTCGACCTCAGTCAAATTCAAAAGAACAGAGAAGTCACTCTCTTTATAAGTTCCTTCAAAACCACCCGTATTAAGAAGGTGATTTTCAATAACACCCTTGCTGAAATGTATATTTACTTTCACATCCTTACCGATCTTTTTAAGCCTTTTCAAAAGTTCAAATCCTTTCTCTATAAGAATCTCTTTGGTTACAGCATAAAAATTTTCATCAAAAATCTTTACATCAGGCAATTCTTGTTTTTCAGGTAGATTAAAGTCCTGTTTATCTCCAAATTTCAAGGTATCAAAAACATTCTTTAACAAAGTATCTTTATCCTCAACACCGAAGCTATTTATAAATGAATTTCCAACTCTGCCGTCCTTAAAAACCCTCAATCCCACAGCAGAACTGCTCGTGTTTTCCACAGATTTTAAACGATCCATCTCAAAATCAATAGAATATTCATCAGAACGATACCCTGTAACATCACCCTTATTCACAAAACTGAGTATTTCAAACATAAATTCTCTTAACTTATCCATAATACCTTACCTTCAATTAAATACATCTTATTATAAATTCAGAAAAAAGCCCCGTCAAGTTAGATAATTGACTTAATTTTGAAACTTTTACCAACCAATGTTATAATAAATAAAGATGTATAATTAGCATAAATTAAGTGGAGATTTTATGAATATTTTGAGTAAGATCTTTATATTAATCTCATTTTTAGCAATGGCAAGTTGTTCAGGTACAATAAGCATTATGGGAGCAGGGGCTACATTCCCAGAGCCACTTTACTCAAAAATGTTTTCGGAATATCGCAAAAACAACTCTGTAGAAATTAATTACCAGCCAATAGGTTCAGGTGGTGGAATACGCCAGTTGATCAATAAAACAGTGAACTTTGGGGCAACAGATGTGCCAATGACAGAGGATGAACTTAAAGATGCAAAGGCCAAAATAGTACACATTCCTGTTTGCATCGGAGCAGTGGCAGTTGTCTATAATCTATCCAATGTGGATAAACTGAAACTATCTTCTGATGTTCTTGCAGACATCTTTCTCGGAAAAATAACGAACTGGAAGGACAAGAGACTTACAGATTTAAACCCTGACATTACCCTTCCTGACTTACCGATTGTAGTAGTAAAAAGATCCGATGGCAGCGGGACAACATATACATTCAGTGAGTATCTTTGTGCTGTGAGTACGGAATGGGAAAAAACAGTGGGCAAAGGTAAGTCCTTAAACTGGCCTACTGGAATTGGTGCAAAAGGCAACACAGGTGTTGCAGCTTATGTGAAACAAACTCCGGGAGCCATAGGTTATGTGGAAAAATCCTATGCCTCGGAAAACAATCTTAAAATAGCATACCTGAAAAACAAAGCAAACAACTTTGTGCTGCCAGAAATAGAAAATATAAAAGAGGCTGCCAGAACAACAGAAAAAGATATTCTCAACACTGGTATTATAAATTCAAAAAACAAAAATGCTTATCCTATTTCTACCTTTAGCTGGATAATAGTATATAAAGATCTGTCTCTCTCAACAAAAAACATAAAACAGGCACAGGCAATTGTAGAGCTGCTCTGGTGGATGACCCATAATGGACAGAAGTTTAATGAGATTTATGACTTTGCTCCATTGCCCGAAAACATTATGCCTCTGGTAGAAGAAAGGATTTTATCTCTTGTTTACAAAGATAAATCTTTAAAACAATAGATATGCTTGTATCTGCAACGCCAAGCAAGTTGCAGATACAATTAATATTTCCTTATTTTTTCGTTAACAAAAGGCTTTTATACTCTTAGTATGTTGTTGAGTGAGGTGGGGAATTGAAAGATAAACTGAAGAATATGATTTCAGACTCAGCCTGGTTTGAAAAGGTTTTATCTATTTTTGGTTATTTTATTCTTTTTCTGATTTCGATGATCTTTATCTCTCTATTGTTATTCTCCATCCCATCAATCAAAAAATTTGGGCTCGCTTTTTTTACAAAAACAACATGGGATCCTGTAAGTGGAGAATTTGGAGCATTGCCATTTATAATTGGGACAATTCTGACATCAATACTTGCATTATTACTCTCCATCCCATTTTCATTCTCTGTTTCAATATTTCTCACAGAATACTTTCCTTCGGGCTGGCTATCAAATCTGCTTTCATCCTCACTTGAACTGCTTGCAGGTATCCCTTCCATAATTTATGGAATGTGGGGGCTATTTATACTCTCACCGCTTGTCAGGACACTTCAGACTAAAATTGGCACAACTCCTTATGGAGTGGGTATTTTCACAGCTTCAATAATACTTACTCTTATGATAATTCCATATGCTGCCTCTACTTCCAAAGAGGTTATTGGTATGGTGCCCAATGAACTAAAAGAAGCTGCCTATTCTCTCGGCGCCACAAAGTATGAGGTAATCAAAAAGGTTATTGTCCCATACTCAAGTTCAGGAATAATAGCTGGCTTTTTGCTTTCTTTAGGCAGAGCACTTGGAGAAACAATGGCTGTAACAATGGTGATAGGAAATTCCTATTTCCTCCCTAAAAATATCTTCAGCCCGGCTCACACCATTGCAAGTATTATCGCAAATGAATTTACTGAGGCTACAGACACCATATATGTATCATCTCTTATAGAACTCGGTCTCATACTTTTCTTGATAACTTTTCTTTTTTCCTTTATAGGAAGAATTATTGTAAAAAGGGTTTCAATAAAAGGAGGTTAAGTGAATTTAAGAAAAAAGCTGGAAAGGAAAATAATACTGAATATTATTAAAGAGAAGATATTTTTTGTCTTTATTTTTCTGCTCTCTCTCGTTGTAGTTTTGTCTGTTATAATTATCTTATTTTATATCTTCCAAAAAGGTATTGCAAACATAAACATAGATCTCTTTATTCATAATCCAAGACCTGCTGGTGAAAAAGGTGGTGGTATACTTAATGCAATAGCTGGTTCATTTATAATTGTAATTTTTGCATGCATTTTATCAATACCTCCGGGCATACTCACAGGAATATATCTTGCAGAAATAAATAAATCGAAAGTAGCTGAACTGGTAAGGCTCTTTGTTGATGTACTTCAAAGTATTCCCTCGATAGTCATTGGAATAGTAGTTTACGTCTGGGTTGTAATGCCAATGAAAACATTCTCTGCAATCTCTGGAAGCATAGCTCTTGCCATAATGATGCTTCCTGTCACAATAAAAAACACAGAGGAAACACTGAAGCTCATTCCCTACAGTGTAAAAGAGGCAGCATTTGCTTTAGGTGTACCTTATTACAAGGTGGTTTTAAGAGTAGTTCTCCCATGCGGATTAAGTGGAATTGTAACTGGAATTATCGTCTCTATCGCAAGAATAATTGGTGAAACCGCTCCCCTGCTCTTTACTGCATTCGGAAATCAGTTTTTCTCGTTAAGTCTGTTCAAACCAGTAGAAGCCATTCCTCATATAATTTTCAAATATGCAACAAGTCCTTATGAGGACTGGCAAAATATTGCATGGGGAGCGTCCCTTGTGCTTGTTTCCTTTGTTCTGCTGATGAATTTTATATCAAAGGTGGTAATGAAGAAATGGAAGGTCAAGTTTTGAATACTATCTTAAAAGTGGAAAACCTCAATGTCTACTATGGAGATTTTAAAGCATTGAGCAATGTTTCAATAGAATTTTACCAGAATCAGGTTCATGCAATAATGGGACCATCTGGTTGCGGTAAATCCACGATGATAAGATGCTTCAATAGAATGCACGAGCTCATTCCGGGTACAAAAGTTGAGGGGAAAATTTTATTACATGGTGAAGACTTACTTTCTTTAAATCCGATGCTTGTGAGAAGGAAAACAGGTATGGTCTTTCAGAAACCAAATCCCTTTCCCAATATGAGCGTTTATGACAATGTAATAGCCGGTTACAAGCTTAATGGTGTCAGTCTAAAAAAATCCGAGGCAGATGAAATAGTAGAAGATTCATTAAAAAAGGCAGGGCTATGGAATGAGGTAAAAGACAAGCTTTTCAAGAAGGGAACATTCCTTTCTGGCGGACAACAGCAAAGGCTCTGTATTGCAAGGGCTCTTGCTCTTCACCCGGAGGTTCTTCTGCTTGATGAGCCAACCTCTTCCCTTGACCCAAAATCCACGGCTCACATCGAAGAACTTATTGTAGAGCTAAAGAAAAATGTAACAATAATCTTAGTTACCCACAATATAGGACAGGCTGGTAGAGTATCAAACTATACTGCTTTTATGTATCTCGGTGAATTGATAGAATATGGCCCGACTGAAAAAGTATTTACAGTTCCTTCAGATAAAAGGACAGAAGAATATCTTGGAGGAAAATTTGGATAAACTATTGAATTTGAACTTTTTTTGTTATATAATAATCCTGAGTTTTTGACACAAAAGAAGTCCAAAGCTATAATCAGGAAAGACAGGAGGAAAACACAAAATGTTAGAAGACAGGTTGAATTCCTTAAAAAAGAGAATGCTTTCTTATGTATCCTTGATTAAGGAAATGATAAGAAAGTCAATAGATAGTCTTTTGAATGAAGATGAGTCTTTAGCGAGAGAAGTAATAACAGAATTAGAACCAAAAGCAAATGAGGAAGAAATAGCCGTTGAGGAAGAGTGCATTGCATTAATTGCATTATATCAACCAGAAGCAAAAGAGTTGAGAATAGTGATGATGATTTCAAAAATGGTCTCTGACATTGAAAGGATGGGAGATAAGGCTGTCAATATTGCAGAAAGTGCAATTGAACTCATAGGAAAACCAAAAATAAAGCCTTATATTGATATTCCACGAATGACAGAGGAAACACTAAAGATGATTGATGATAGTATATATTCTTTTATAAATGAGGATGTATGTCTGGCCTATGAGGTATTAAAAAAGGATGATATTGTTGATGATCTCAGGGATCAGATATTAAGGGAACTCATCTCATTTATGAGCTCTGACCCAAAAACAATAGAGCCATCCTTACACTTATTGAGAATAGCAAGAAACCTTGAAAAGATTGCTGATATAACCTCAAATATATGTGAAGATGTGGTTTATATTTCTGAAGGTAAGGTAATAAAGCATCATTATCCGGACGAATGTCAGTCTTAAAACTTGAGTTGAAAAAGCTATTATAATGTTCATATCTCTTGTTTTCTGGAAAGAAAATTAAATTGACTTTTTTTGATACTTAATTATAATGTTTAGTTGGAGGTTTCATATGTCAAAAGAGTTTCCCTATCCCATCTGGAATATAGAAATGGAGACGATGCAAAGGGATATAAGGAAATCCCTTCAAAGCTATAGACTGAAAGAACAGGTATGGTATGTTTATGAGAATGTACCATTTTACAATAAGAAGTTTAAAGAAATGGGCATTCATCCAAACGATATAAATTCAATCGAGGATATTGTAAATCTTCCGTTCACCACAAAGAATGACTTAAGAGACAATTACCCGTTTGGACTTTTCGCTGTGCCTATGGAAAACATAGTGAGAATTCACGCCTCAAGCGGAACCACAGGCAAACCAACTGTTGTGGGATATACTGAAGGCGATATTTCAATATGGTCGGAGGTTATGGCACGTTCCCTTGTGGCGTCAGGGGCCACAAAGAGATCAATTATTCAGAATGCTTATGGATACGGACTCTTCACAGGTGGGCTTGGTATCCATTATGGAGCAGAAAGGATTGGAGCAACAGTAATCCCCGTTTCAGGAGGGAACACTGCAAGGCAGATTCTCCTTCTTCAGGATTTTGGCCCTGATATTATTACCTGCACACCATCCTATTCCCTCTACCTTGCAGAGGAAATAGAAAAGAAAGGAATAAAAATTTCTGACCTCAAGATAAAATATGGTGTCTTTGGAGCCGAACCCTGGTCAGAAGGAATGAGAAATGAGATAGAAAAAAAGCTCGGCATCAAAGCAATAAATATTTATGGGCTTTCGGAAATAATCGGTCCGGGTGTGGCAAATGAATGTCTTGAGCAGGCTGGATTGCACATTTATGATGATCACTTCTATCCTGAAATAATCGACCCTGCTACAGGCAAAAGAGTAAAGGATGGAGAAACAGGAGAGCTTGTGATAACAACTCTAACAAAAAAGGGAATCCCATTGATAAGATACAGGACAAGAGATCTGACAAGAATAATCCCCGGAGAATGCAAATGCGGAAGAACCCACCCACGAATTGACAGGATAATGGGAAGAACAGATGATATGCTTATAATAAGAGGAGTAAATGTATTTCCATCACAGATAGAGGAGGTCCTTGTTTCCATAGAAGAGGTTGCACCACACTATCAAATTATTGTGGACAGGGAACACAACCTTGATGTCCTTACAGTAATGGTAGAAGTCAATGAAGCTGTCTTCTCCGATGAAATTAAAAAACTTGAAATGATAGAGAGAAAGATTCAGAATGAAATAGAAAGCACTCTCGGCATATCTGTAAATGTAAAGCTTGTAGAACCCAGAACGATTGAAAGAAGTGAGGGAAAAGCAAAAAGAATAATAGACAATCGAAAAATTTAACAGGAGGCAAGCTATGGTAAAACAAGTTTCTGTTTTTTTAGAGAATAAGGCTGGAAGGCTATATGATGTATGTGATCTTCTCGGAAGAAACAATATCAACATTAGGGCACTATCTGTTGCCGATACATCCGATTTTGGAATATTAAGGTTGATTGTAAATGAACCTGATCTGGCAATTTCAATTCTAAAGGATAACAAATTTACAGTTTCTTCCACCGATGTGATAGCAATAGAAATTGATGACAAACCCGGTGGTCTTGCAGAGATACTAAAAATTTTCAACGAAAATTCTATTAACGTAGAATATATGTACGCCTTTCTGGCAAAAATCCCGAACAAGGCAATATTGATATTCAGGTTTGACAACCCTGATGATGTTCTGGAAAAACTAAAGAAAAACAACGTTAAGACAATATCATCAGCCGAGCTTTACAAGCTATAAACCCCTTGAATAAATAGCAAAATTTCATTTGAGCTTATTAGGTTAAATCTCAAGCTTTTTTAACCTATCGACTGCTTCGACAATATCTTCCCTTTTTCCGAAGGCAGAAAGCCTGATATAACCTTCTCCACATCTGCCAAATCCACTTCCCGGAGTGGAAACAATGTTACATCTTTCGAGAAGATAGTCAAAAAACTCCCACGAGTTAAAACCCTGAGGAATCATAAACCAGATGTAAGGAGAATTTACCCCACCAGTATACTTCAATCCGAGAGCCTCAATCCCCTCTCTTATAATCCTTGCATTTTCAAGGTAGTAAGAGATAAGCTTTTTTATCTCTTCCTGCCCCTTCTCTGTAAATACCCCATAAGCACCCTTCTGAATAATATATGCTACCCCATTAAACTTTGTTGATTGCCTTCTAAGCCACAATTCTCCAGCCGGGTATTTATTGCCCCTTCTGTCCTTAAGGCAAACTTCTTCAGGTATAATTGTATATGAACATCTTGTCCCGGTAAAACCAGCAGTTTTGGAAAGGCTTCTAAATTCAATTGCCACCTTTCTTGCACCTTCAATCTCAAAGATAGTTTTAGGTATGTTTTCCTCTCTCACATAGGCTTCGTAAGCAGCATCAAATAGTATTATTGCTTCATTTTCAACAGCATACTCCACCCACTTTTTTAGTTCATCCTTCGTAATTACCTGACCGGTAGGATTGTTTGGAAAACAAAGGTAAATTATATCTACCTTCTTTTCTGGCAAAGAGGGTAAAAAATCGTTCTCCACTGTACACGGTAAATACTCTATGCCCTCATATCTTCCATTTTTCTGGATACCTGCCCTGCCAGCCATAACATTGCTGTCAACATAGACTGGATAAACAGGATCGGGTATGGCAACCCTGCTATCAATCGAAAATATCTCCTGTATATTTGCAGTATCCTCTTTAGCACCAGTGGAAATATAAATCTCTTCCGGCTTAATATCAATTCCTCTCCTTTTGAAATCAAATTCAGCAATTGCCTTTCTTAAAAAATCATAACCCTCATATGGCGGATAACCCTGAAAGGTCTCTCTTTTGCTCATTTCTTCTACAGCATTTTTTAATTCAGCAATAACCGAATGAGTAAGCGGCTCAGTAACATCACCTATACCCAATCTTATTATCTTTGCATTAGGATTCTTCTCCAGATATTTTTTAACCCTATTAGACACCTCGGCAAAAAGATAGTTTCTGTTCAACTTTAAAAAATTTTCATTTATAAATGCCATAAATTCTCCTCAATCCCTTGTTTTAAGAGTAGGAAAAAGTATAGTATCCCTAATAGAATTTGAATCTATAAAGAACATTACAAGCCTGTCAATTCCTATGCCCATTCCTCCTGTTGGTGGCATTCCAACCTCAAGTGCCTTGAGATAATCTTCATCCACATACATTGCCTCTTCATCCCCTGCTGCCTTCTTTCTGGCCTGTTCAAAAAATCTTTCTGCCTGAACGAGAGGATCATTCAATTCGGAAAAGGCATTTGCAATCTCTCTCCCGCAAATATAAGCCTCAAACCTCTCAACAAACTCTGGATTATCCTCCTTATACTTTGCAAGTGGTGAAATCTCGGCAGGATACTCATAAACAATTGTGGGTTGTTGAAGATGAGGCTCAACATACTCATCAAACAAATGACTTATTATCTCCCACTTTCCCTCAAACCCCTGAAAATTGCTGTACCCCTTCAGAGCTGCTAAATTTCTTGCATCTTCAGGAGTTTTTATATCACTTACATCTATATTTGCATAAGTTTTTAAAGCATCCACATACTTTATCTTATTCCATTTGCTGAAATCAAGAGTTTGACCCTGATATTCAATTTCTGTCTTACTCTTTATCTCAATGGAAAGAGTTTTCATCAATTCCTCAAAAATTAAAATCATATCGTTGTAGTCAGCATAAGCCTGATAAAGCTCAAGCATTGTAAATTCTGGATTGTGCTTTGTATCTATGCCCTCATTTCTAAAATTTCTGTTCAACTCAAAAACCTTTTCAAATCCCCCAACTATAAGCCTTTTTAAATAAAGCTCAGGTGCGATCCTCAAATAAAGGTCAATATCAAGAGCATTATGATGAGTTACGAATGGCCTTGCAGTTGCCCCGCCGGGAATAGTCTGCATCATCGGTGTTTCAACCTCTACAAAGCCCTTCTTACTCAAAAAGTTTCTTATATATGCAATAATTTTAAATCTTGTGGCAAAATCTTCTCTCACCTTATCATTGACAATAAGGTCAAGATATCTCTGTCTATAGCGTGTCTCCACATCCGTAAGACCATGCCACTTTTCTGGTAAGCCAAGCAAAGACTTGGAAAGCAACGTGAACTCTTTCACCAGAACAGTAATTTCTCCTTTATGCGTTCTGAACACACTTCCCCTGACACCTATAATGTCACCTATGTCAAGTAGCTTGAATTCCTCAAGCTTTTCATCTCCAATTACATCCTTTCTTGCATAAATCTGAATTGTCCCCTTAAAGTCCTTCAATGTGGCAAAGATAGCTTTGCCAAAATCCCTTAAAAGAATAATTCTACCGGCAATATTAACATCAAATTCCTTTTCACCTTCTTTTACAAACCTTTCTTTTATGTCAGTGGAATAATTCTCTGGCCTGTAAAAATTGGGATAAGGATTTATACCTTTCTCTCTCCAGATAGATAATTTTCTCAATCTCGATTGTCTTTCATCAGAAAGATCAAAATCTTTCCTTTCTTCCATAACATCTCCTGCATTTAGCGTTAAGATTAAAAAATATTATGAAATAAAAAGCAAAATTTCTCAAAATTTTTAAAGATAACTTATCTTTCTACACATCCTGGGAAAGGTGATTTGTTTGTCGTTACAATAATTAGAGTGGAAATACAACTCAAAGTTTAAAAGTAGAAAAGCTGGATAAAAGAAAACCTCCCTCTATGCCGAAAATATCTGGAGGTTAAAATGCTTCAACTCTTTCTTGGAGAAACTACTCCAAATATTGACTTGGAACGACAATTTATATTTGCACATTTTGTTGTCTTTTGTAATTTCTGCTTTAATAATAATACTTGCTGAATGATAAAAAACATCGGAGCAAAATATGTTTCTTACAAAATCAAGAGAGAATTATATAGATAGTAGCTCGCAGATTTCAAAAGAAAAAACCAAAAGCAAAAAGGAAAAAGGGTTTATTCTTGCCTGCACTAATAAAAGTCAGAATGAATGCCTTAAAACCCTTACCTTTTGTACCAGTAAAATTTATGGAAGCAAAATATTAAGCATTAAAAAAGGAGATTTTGTTTTTTTATACAATTTAGACACTGACGAGTTGTTTGGAGTGTTTGAAGCTACATCAGACGGATTCTATGATAAAAACACAGATTTGTTCAATGGTAAATATCCTTACCTTGTTAAGGTTAAGTTATCGGACACTCTAAAAAAGCTTGAAAATGCAGATAAGTTTTTTAAAACATATAATATTTCTTGGAGAAATATCTTTACTGAAAAGGGATGTGCACTTATAATAGACGCTCTTTCGGGAAAAATAGTAGAAAAGAAAAACTTAACAAAAGAACAAATTATTGATGAAGAATATAGACCTATAATTTTTTCCACCACTCTCTGGGATTATCCAAAGCAAAGCTATGGTGATACACCGAAAGGAAATAATAAATATCCGTGTGTAACCCCAGCCTTCATAATCTACAATATGATTCATAGATACACAAAACCCGGGGATACCATTTTAGATCCTATGGCTGGTAGCGGGACAACTATCGATGTTTGTAAAGAAGAGCAAAGAAATTGTATTGCCTTTGATATAAAACCTACCAGAGATGATATTAAACAATGTGATGCAAGAAGTTTACCGCTGGAGGATGAGACAGTCGATATGATTTTTATAGATTCACCCTATGGAGATAACATAAAATACAACGAACATCCCGACAACATTGGACATATATCTGCACTTGATGAAAAATTTTATGATGAACTTGAAAAAGTAATGAAGGAATGCCATAGAGTACTAAAAACTAACAAAGTTTTAGGCTGGCTGATAGGAGATCAGTGGGCAAAGGGGAATATTCGTTCCAGTAGGTTTTAAGATTTATGAAAGATTAACAAAATTTTTTGAACCTGTTGATATAGTTTGTGTAGTAAGAAGAAATCAGGCTTCTAACACTCCATTCTGGCATAGTAAAACAATCCAGCATAATTTTTTTCTCAGGGGGTTTAAATATCTAATAATCGTTAAAAAAACAAAAAGAGAAAAAAAGAAAAACCCGAAAATTAAATGGGATTTTTATGAAAGAGAATAACAAGTTAAAAAAATTAAAAACAATAATATTTGAAAGAATTAAAAAAGAAGGAATATCCAATCTTTCTAAAATTTTGGAAGAAGAAAAAAATAGATATTTCTTTTTGATTAATAAAAAAGTCAGGGACCCTGAACAATCATGGAAGCCTTTCAAAGGAAGATTACTGGAAGAGATACTTTTAAATTACTTACAGGATGAACTGAAAAA
Organism: Brevinematia bacterium; assembly: GCA_049968515.1. Taxonomy (GTDB): domain Bacteria; phylum Spirochaetota; class Brevinematia; order Brevinematales; family JAOACQ01; genus JAOACQ01. Next base: position 42,810 of record JBMFQR010000004.1, on the reverse strand, counting down.
CTTTAATATCCAGCTTATCAAGGGAGATGAATTAAATAAAGAAAAACTCTCTGATAAACTTGAGAAAGTAAAAAAAATCTAGTGGTTAATTTTGGAAAATTTGGAATGCATTTGCCAGATGTAGATCTTGTTGCTTATAATCCAAGTTCTCTTTATCATTTCTTCCAAAACGACATTAAGAGAAAGAATAGCTCAAACAGGATACTGGAAATTAAAACTGCTTCAAAGTGAAATAACAAAGCACATAAAGGTATTTTTTATGACTATCGAAGGTGAAGAACTTAAAAATGAAAGAAGCAAAAATAGAGCAATTGTAGAAATTGATACAGATGGAGCATATTTAATTAACATAGAAAAAGAAAGCGAAAAAGTAAAGAATTTAGCCAGTTTTTTAAAAGATATAGAGAATAGTTTTGTAAAAAATAAAAAGTAAAACCTTTTTGGCAACTTCTATTTAAACTGAAGTATAGTTTTTGGATGCACAAAGGGAAAAGAGATACAAGGTTTAATAAAGATAATCAATTAGTTACAGAGGCAATCTTAAAGTTTTCAAAGAAAAGAAAATTTCTTGAGATAGGATTTTCTTTTTCTGTCTTCTCCTCCCAGCTTAGTTTTATTCCAATCAGATGGCTGTCTTTCATCATACTTTTATCTCTTTCCTTTATCAAGAGATTGAAATTTTTCTCCTGAAAATCTCCTGTTTTTAACTCACCCGAAAGGTTCTCCTTGCTTATTACATTACCATCATCATCTATAAAATCAACCTTCAGGTTTCTTACAACCCTATCAGATAGATTTTTCATTTTAAAATAAACCCCAAATTCCTTCTCATACTCAATATTAATAGGAAAATAATAATCTATATCCAGTGCCATTTTAGAGTTAATTGACTTAAAGTTATATATTATCTTGCCCACACCAAACATCCATTCGAGGGGAGAATATGGCCCTCGCTTACCAGACATAACATTGTAAAGGTCATTAATCATTATTCCCTTAACATTAAATTTCCTGCTCATCTCCTTTATAGCTGTAACATAAAGATTAAAATATACTTCAATTCCACCCTGTTTTAGACTTGAAGATTCCAGATTTTTTTTGTAGTCAATCTCATATGAAAAAATTAGCTTATCTGCATAAAGGGAAAGATAATCATTCCTTAGAGCATTTATCTCCTTCAAAAGGTCAAAGTAAGGAATATTAAAATTAACCACAACAAAATCAACACCACTATTTAATAGAACATCAATCAATGAAGAATCTTTCTTTAAGTTTTCATAGTCAACATAATAAAACACCGGTTTTGTATGTCCTGACGCCTCAACAATCTCCCTTATATACCCTGCAATATAATACTTTTTCCACCTCTCAAAGACCTCTAAGAGCTCCTTATTCCTTAATTTTTCACTGAAAAATTTTATCTTATTTGTAAAATCGAGATCCTCCCATTCAGAGGAAGCAAATTGTATATCTCTAAAGAAAACCTCACAAAGCTCAATACCCTCTCCGTTATAAAGGTAAAGATCCGACAAACCCACATATGTATAGTTTTTATTCTGAATAAGGGAAACAAAAAGCTTCATAAGAGAGTTTTTCCTATTCTCATCCAGTAGAGAAACACACCCACCCTCTGAAAATCCATCGGCAGTAAGATTAAAAGAGGGATTATAACCAATTTTATCAACATATGCCCCTTCAATCTTCAAGGCTTTAATATAACCTGCAAAACTCATTCCTCTCTGAGATAATCTTTCTGCAAGGGCATCAGATTCAGCAAGCTTTTCCCTATTCCATGGGGAGGTCATTGTAATTTCCTCCTGAAAACTTGTGGTCAGACCAACATTCATAAGCACACCATCTGCAGAAATTGTATTCAACCACTCAGGTATATAAGTCCAATCAACTTCTTTGCCATAAAGAGAAAGTATTATCCTTTTTGAAATACGTTCAATTGAATTGATTCCCATAAAAGAAAGTCCCTTAGGTAAAACATATAAGGAATTTGATCTTTCCACAAATACGGAATAAATTGTGGATACACTTGCCTCAGGAGTGTCTATATATGCAGTTACTTCAATTTTTATTTCTCCCGCAAGCCCCGTATTAATAGGAAAAAAATTCCCCTTCCAGAGTTTGTTCTTCTTATCATATACAAGCAATACACTATCACTCCCATCTATATTTCTTATGATATTCCCTGCTTTATCATAAAGGCTAACTTTGAGTTTTGCACCCTCAACCAATTCACGGGGAGATTTTCTTTCAATCCTTGCCACTATGGTTATTTTTTCAAGGTTTCTATAAACCTTCTTATCTGTGTATACATAAAGCAAAAAATCCGCATTGCCCTTTTTTAATTTTTCAAAACCATTCATCATCTCATTATTCAACTCAAGTTCCACATATGAACCATCAACATACCTTCTTATGTTTTTATGAAAAACATTGCCGAGCACTAAAAAAGCAGTAATAAAAGTCAATAAAATCACAGAAACAATTCTAAAAATCTTCATAAAAAACCTCCGGATTCTTAACCAACAAACTTTTTAACTATTACGTAGAAAAGTATCCCCAGAAAAATACCGAAAACAAAGCTCAGTGGATAAACATAAACCCACAAATGCGGAAAAACTCTGAAATAGAGAATAACAAACAAGCAAGTTAATATTGCCATCAATCCAGAAGAGATTATGAAGGCAAGAAAGAAAAACTTTTTCATATTTAACTCCCGTTAATTGATTCTTATATTATCATTTATATTTTAAAACAAAGTGGGTAAAAAATCCACTAAAAATCACTCAATCTTCCTTCATCTTTAAGAATCAAGGATGTCCTTAAAAATGAATTTCTGTATTCTTTTATCCTTGAATCATAATGCTCCTTTATCATTATTTTACCAGCTATCAAATCATCATATATCTTTTTTAATATGCCATTCATAATTTTTTCAATATATTCCTTTTCAAGTCCCTTCAAGGCAAATAAAGCTTTTGCAAATCCTATCTCATCAACAACAAGCTCAAGATCCAAAGGAGATTTTATAATTTTTCTAACTTCTACTTCAAAATCAAGCCCTGATAACATATCTTCGTAATATATCTCTCTCAAAATCCTGAAAATCTTCAAAAGAGAGTAAAATCTTTCTTCCTCGCTTAACTGAAAAGCAAACTCAACATCCTCTATCAAAAGTTTTATTCCATTTTTAGATATTATCCCGGAAAAAATCTCTTCAATTTCTTTTCTGTCAACAAATGTTAATGCCTCAACAAGTATTTTTCGAGGAGTTGAAAGAATAACCTTATTTCTTTTTTCCTTAGAAAATTCAATCAGCCACTCTGACAAGGACTTTCTTTCTATCTGTTTTCTCAATATTGCTACTTCATAGGCTTTTCTAATAAATTCAAACCTCTGGAAAAATGGTAGCGATATATCCAGTTCTCTTGAAGCAACAAGGAGATTTCTATTAATAATGTAACTTACCTCCTCAGCCCACCTGTATGTAGAAAATATTCTACCACTTCTTACCTTTTCTTCCACCTCTTTTCTTACCCTGCTCGAAAGATTCCGGATTATTTTTTCACCCCCCTCTTTTAAGTTTCTTATGTAGGAAGCAAGCATATCAACTGAGGCTATTTTTTTCGACAAAATATGATTGAGTAAAAGTTGAAGCTTATTATCCGGCAGCTGAAAAAGATATCTTTCTATGTCCACTGTAGGAGACACAAGAAGCTGATATATCTTTTTTTCAAGCAAGGATATATCTCCCTCTTTAATCTCAAAATAATCAAAAAACTTCTTTAGAATTCCATCATTTAATACAAAATCAGCAAGCAACTTAAAATCTTTCATTGACTTTTCAAAAGAAAAGCCAGTAGATTTTTCAAAATGGAAATCTTTCCCTATGAAACCTCTATTCTGAATATGAACCTTCTTTTTAAGCAATGTTCTCAAAAATTTTGTATCGGTAATTTCATCCAGTAATCTTTTGTAAAAAAGATAATTATCATCATCAATTTCTTGATTTGTAAGAAGATATATCTCACCAAATCTCTCATTTCCAATTATTAAATTAAACTTTATTCCCATTTCAAAATCATAATGAAAGTCTACCTTTTTAACCTCAAGAATCCTTACTGTCAAAGGGAGAAAAAGATAAGGAAAAATACTAAAACTTTTCATAACAAATAGAAACCACGCAATTTATTTTAATATAAATTGACATAAAACAAAATATTTTTTAGAATTAAATAGCTGTCATATTCTGCGGCGCCAGAACTTATCAGTAAAATTTTTTGCTTATTGCGGGTCATAGCGCAGTTTGGTAGCGCGCCTGGTTCGGGACCAGGAGGCCCCGGGTTCAAGTCCCGGTGACCCGAATTAACTGGCAATTTTTTATATAGCATATTTCAGGAATAATTAACAAAAAAATCTTGAATTTGTTTTAACTTGATTTTATAATAGAAGGGCTTATAATGAGGAAGTGTTTCAAAAAATTAAAATTTTCTTTATGGAGGAAAATATATGGCAAAAGAAATAATAAAAAAACCAGCCTTTAAATCAAAGGCTGAAATGTATAAAAAATCAAAATGGGCAAAGTTTAAAGAAAAGTGTGAAGAGGTATCTACTAACTTCAAGAGAGAAATACAGAAAATAACTTACAGAATTCACCAGAAAGGCTCACAAAAGCTTACCTTAATGATTGTTCCCCATTCTGAAAAGAGAATTATAAATATACAGATTTCAAATTATATTATGTTTTTCTTCTCACTTATCCTCATTGTGATAGTAATTTCCTCCGTTATTGCCATATCTAATAATCAGCAAACACAGAGACAGCTAATCTTTTTGAAAACACAGAGCGAATACAACAAGGCATTAATCGCAGAATACAAGAAAGCCATAGACAGCTTTTCAAGAAGATTTACTGCCTTCAAGGTAGACATAGGGAAGGTAATAAAAAGAGAAGAAGAAACCAAAAGTGAGATTAAGGACCTGAGGGTTGGAGAAGAAGCTACTGCAAAAGATCTTCCACGGGAGCTGAATGAATTAGAGAAGTTAAAAAATGAGCTTAAAACACTGGAAAATGATATTTACAGGGTCGGCATTTTTAAGAATTCATATGAAAGGCTTTTGAAAGAGATACCATCCCAGTATCCTCTGACAATGAAGGCTTACATATCATCCTTCTTTGGTTACAGAAGGGATCCGGTCTATCCCTGGACAAGAGAATTTCATCAGGGACTGGATATGGTTGTTGTCCCCGGCACTCCTGTGCTTGCTGCTGCAAATGGGGTTGTAAAGTTTGCCGGATGGATGGGTGGTTATGGCTGGATGGTCGAAATTGAGCACAAGTATGGATTTTCCACAAGATATGGCCATCTTATGGGCTTTAACTCTGGAGTCTTTCCCGGCGCAGTTATAAGCAGGGGACAAACAATAGGCTTTGTGGGTTCGACAGGAAAATCCACAGGCTACCATTTACATTTTGAAGTGAGAGTGGGGGGACAACCAATTGATCCTCTCCCGTTCACTCAGATGTTGCAATAAAAAAACTTTTTTAATAAAAAAGCGGGGGAGTATGTGTCAGAAAATGAAGCACTTAATGAAATAAAGTATGAAAAAGAGGGCAATGGCCAGATTTTTTCAAACAGTGTTATAGGCATTAAAAATTCCTTTTCTGGAGAGTTTCGCTCTGATGGTCTTTTAAGGATTGATGGTGACTTCAAGGGAACAATAAGGAGTTTTGGTACAGTTCTTGTGGGTGAAAAGGGAAGGATTATTGGTGACATTTATGCAAGATCTGTAAGAATTGGAGGAAAGGTCAAAGGTAGTATCTATTGCACTGAAAGGGTCGATATTCTTTCCACCGGAAAGCTTATAGGAAATCTTTGGACAAAAAAATTTAAGGGAGAAGAGGGGATGGTTTTTACAGGAGAAGCAAAAATACTCAATAAAAATGAAATTGACGAGATTTTTCATCAAAATGTTTCAAATTCTCAATACTCCAGTAAAGAATTTGATTTTTAGACAAGGCTTATCATACAGGAGAAATTATGGCTGAGCCCTCAAAGGTTCTTGTTGGTAAAGCAAAGGATAGCTATATAATAAAAGTAGACGGAAAAGGAACAATGGAGTTCTGTTCCGATCTTTTTATGTATCTATCCGAAAAAATAGAAACCGAAAAGGTTGATGACGTATATTTTGAACTTTCCTCCGCTACCTATCTTGATAGTTCATTCATTGGCATTATCATATCTGTTCAAAAAAAGTTAAAAAAGAAATCAAAAGAATCGGATGTTATTATCTTAAATCCTTCAGAAAAGGTTAAAGAAATTCTTTCAAATATGGGACTGCTTGAAATTATACCACTTCAGGAGGGAGAAAAATTTAAAAACATCTCCCTGACAGAAGAAATCGAAAAGAAACTTGAAAAAAATTATAAGAGTATAAAGCTTTTATTAGAATCGCATCAGAATCTTATGGAACTAACTCCAGAAAATAAAAAGAGGTTTGCTTTAGTCGAAGAACTACTGAAAAAAGAGCTTGAAAGGAACAAAAATGACTGATATCCATCCAACCGCAGTTTTGGGAAAAGATGTGAAACTCGGTAATAATGTGAAAATTCATCCTTACTGTGTCATCGATGGTGATATTGAAATTTCAGATGGTTGTGAGATAGGTCCTCTTGTAAGAATTACTGGATGGGTAAAAATCGGCAGAGGCACAAGAATAGTTTCTTTTGCTGCAATAGGTGAAGCACCACAGGACTATTCATATAATGGAGAAAAGGGACTTATTGAAATCGGAGAAAACTGTATAATAAGAGAGGGCGTTACAATCCATACTCCCGTAAGTGGAGGAAGTGGAGAAAAAACCATAGTGGGGAATGAGTGTTTTCTAATGGCCAATAGCCATGTTGCCCATAACTGCAAACTTGGCAAAAATGTCGTTCTTGCGAATGGATGTTTGCTTGCCGGATATGTCACAGTCGAAGATTTTGTCTTTCTTTCTGGTAATGTGGCAGTTCATCAACATACAAGAATTGGTGAATATTCAATTGCCTCGGGACTCAGTAAAATACCACAGGATGTTCCCCCCTACTCACTTGTTGAGGGTAGCCCTGCAGAATACAGAGGTATTAACTCAGTTGGCTTAAAGAGAAGGGGAATAGGTCAGGAAGATAGAAACGTTATAAAAGAAGCCTATAAGATATTGTATGATATAACAAGGACAAGAAGCGAATCTCTTGCGATCCTTGAAAGAGAATACAGTTCAAACCAGTATGTCAGGCACATTATTGAGTTTGTGAAAGCTTCAAAAAGAGGAATTTTGAATTGTCATTATGAATAAAAGATTATTTTTTTCTGCAGGTGAGATTTCAGGGGATATACACTCTGCAAATCTTATAAGAGAACTGAAAAAGCTTGATCCCTCCCTAATTTTTGTGGGAAATGGTGGTAAAAATATGTTAAGGGAGGGGGTGAGATTCATTTCTGAAGAAACTGTCACACACAGTGCAATAGGACTGACCGACTCATTAAGATTTATGAACTTCCATAGCAAAATCTGGAAGATTACAACAAATTATCTTAAAGAAAACAAAGTAATGGCAGTTATTCTTGTTGATCACCAGGGTTTTAATATTCCACTAGCAAAATTTTGCAAAAAATTAAAAATTCCTGTTTACTATTACTTTCCACCGCATGTATCTATATGGGGAAAATGGAATGCACCAAAATTAGCAAGATATGTTAATGCTCTTTTTGTAACATTCTATGATGATTATCTTGTTTATAAAAAATATACCGATAAAGCATTTTATTACGGACATCCAATTTTAGAAAATATTGAAAATTTCAGGTTTGATGAAGGTTTTTATGAAAAATATAAAATTGACAGAAAGAAAAAAATAATAGGTATATTTCCCGGAAGCAGATATCAGGAAGTGAATAATCTCACGGAGATTATGCTTAAATCGGTTAATTTAATATCCAAAAATATTGAGGCAGAATTTATTGTCTCATCCGCCCATCCAGATTTCTTCCCAATAATTTCAAAAAAGATTGAAAAATATGGACTTAACAACATTAAACTTATTGAAAATGAGGCCTATTCAATAATGAAGGCTTCAGATTTAATCATAGCTGCATCCGGAACTACCACACTTGAAAGTGCTATATTTGAAAAGCCAGTTATAATATGCTATAAAATCTCAAATTTATCATTTTTTCTGGGAAGTCTTCTTGTAAAGAAGAAGATGATTGGAATGCCAAATATCATTCTTGATAAAAAGGTCTTTCCTGAACTTCTCCAGAAGGAATGTAACGAATATAAAATTTCTGATGAGGCTCTTCGATTAATCAATATGGGTGAAGATGAAAGAAAAATCTTTTTGAATAATTGCAGGATAATTAAGGAAAAACTTGGTTCTCCACCTATACTTAGAAAGGTAGCAGAAAAAATTCTTATGGATTTAAAAAATGGGCAGGATTTTAGCAATTGATTATGGAGAAAAGCGAATCGGGATTGCAATAAGCGACGAATTAAGAATTATTGCCTCCCCACTTGATGTCCTAAAGAACGATGAGTGGCTTTTTGAAAGATTAAAAAAACTTTATGAGTATTACAAATTTGATAAAATTGTAATAGGACTGCCAGTTTTCAAAAACTCAAAAAAGTCAGAAAAAAAAGTATATATTTTTGGAGAAAAACTTAAAAGCATCCTTCCCGTAGAAATTATCTATTTTAACGAATCATATTCCACAGTTTATGCTGAAAATTTATTAAGAACTATGGGAAAAAAAAGTAAGGAAATCAAATCAAAGGTGGATAAATTTGCTGCGCAGAAGATACTTGAAGACTTTTTAAGAAATAATCCACAGTGAAGTGTTGCTTTTTTTTCACACCTTTATAACTTTAAATTTTCATACATCTTACTTAATTTCTTTATCCTACAGGAAAACAAAAGTTAATTTGATCTGGTATAATTCTTGCTATATAACCGCAGAGGATTTTATGAGAAAGCAAAATACAATTAAGGGAGAGGCAGTTTTTGAAGGTGTGGGACTTCATAGTGGAGATAAGGTAAAAATAATTTTAAAGCCAGCTCCTGAAGATACAGGGATAGTCTTTGTCTACAATGACACAAGAAATAAAGAGTTTATACCATTCTTGCCTGATTTTGTTATCGACACAAAGAATAACATTTCTTTGAGTAACGGAAGGGTTGTCATAAAGACTGTGGAGCATCTTACATCTGCCCTTTCAAGTCTTAAGATTGACAACTGCATTATTGAAATGAATGGGAAAGAAATTCCCATCCTTGATGGAAGTGCAAGAGATTTTGTAACAAAAATAAATGAGGTAGGGATAATCCCCCAATCTGCCGATAAACCGGAGTTCATAGTTATCTCTCCTGTATGGGTAAGACTAGAGGATAAATTTATAGTTGTACTGCCATATAATGGTCTCAAGATTAACTACACTATTTCATTTCCGAATTCTCCAATAGGGATGCAGAATATAAACTTTGATTTTTCGACCGATAACTATATAAGGCATATTGCAAATGCAAGGACTTTCGGATTTATAGAGGATATAGACGAGTATACCAGACAGGGGCTGATACTTGGTGCAAACTTTGAGAATGTTCATGTTTTCAGCAAAAAGGAAAACAAGTGTATCAACCAATCAAGATATGACGATGAACCTGTAAGACATAAAGTTCTGGATCTACTTGGTGCGCTTGCTCTGCTTCCTTTTGAAGTCAAGGGTTATATAATTTCTTATAGAGGTGGTCATAATATTGATGTGATGTTTATAAAAAAGATAATGGAGCTTTATAACTCAAATTATCCAGAAAAAGCAGCCAGAAGAAAAGAAATTCAGCCCTCTTTTTATGGGACATATAGCTTTTTGGAAGATAATGTTCAGTAAACATTTGACTCCTTCTCTATAAAAATCATCCTCAACCGTTTCCCCGGCCTAACCCCTATCAGGTCGGGGAAAAATTTTTTGACAGTCCCTGAAGTTTTATATTTTAACTCTTGCTATATAGCTTTTTTTATGTTATAATATTATATATGGAGGTAAAGTATGAAAGAAAAAAGGCTTCACATTTTTTTTGCAGTGTTTCTAACTTTCAGTTTCAGTTGCGATATTATAAGTCAGAGTAAGAGTTCTTCGTCAAGTAGTATCTCATCGTCAAGTAGTATCTCATCCGCCAACAGCAGTGAAAACTCAAGCCTAACAAGCAATTCGAGTACATCAACCTCTGCCAATAGCAGTATAAGTTCGAGTGCAACTTTCACCTTTCCAAGCACAAACGGTGGAGAATACAACCCCGGCATAGGATACTATCTTGTCTGGAGTGATGAGTTTAATGGAAGCGGTATCGATACATCTGTATGGAGTTATGAAACGAAAGCAACTGGATGGTCACAGTATTGGAACAATGAATATCAGGACTATACTGATAATGGCACTGGTGGACCGAATGCTTTTGTAACTAATGGCATGCTTGTTATCAAGGCAATAAAAGTAAACAATAATTACACCTATAATTCTTTCACATCTGCAAGAATGGTAACTAAAGGAAAGAAATCATGGCAGTATGGCAAGGTAGTTGGTAGAATTGCCCTTCCATACGGCAAGGGAGTGTGGCCGGCTTTCTGGATGTTAGGTAATAACTATACATGGCCAGCCTGTGGCGAGATTGACATAATGGAGCAGATAGGTAATCCATCAAATTTCGTATATGGTACACTTCACTGGGATGAGGGAGGACAACATGCTCAATATGGAACAAGCACTAGAATATCGAATCCTCTCCAGTTTCATATCTATGAGCTTGAATGGACGTCAACCTATATTAAAATAGGTGTGGATGGAACTTATTATTTTGCAATGGACATAACCGGCACTGGAAAGACAGAGTTTCACCAGCCATTCTACATCATAATAAATCTTGCCATTGGTGGCAACTGGCCCGGCTACCCAGATGCCACTACAGTATTTCCCCAGTATCTCTGCTTCGACTGGATAAGGGTATATCAGAAGTAAGAAAATTCACTTTTCTCTTGACACAAATACTATTATTTAATTAAAATAATCTTATATTAGATGTGCACTGGCTGCCGCCAGTGCACCAAAATGTTACCGCTTTGGGGGATAATAGTTAGACAACGAGAAAGAAAGTAAAAGAGGCTTTTACAGAACCTTTATTTTTTGGAAGAGGATATGAAACAAATAGTTTTCTTTATTGCTTTTCTTTTTGTTTCCTGTACCTCACTGTATCATAAAGTAGATCTAACAAAACTTCAAGACATTAAAGCAGATACAAACATCTCTTTACTTTATGGCACATATTCTTTTGAAACTAATTTTTGCTTTCTTCGTGGCAGAATCGGTTTAAATATTCAAAAAGAGGGAAAAATCTCACCCCACACTTATTTTGCCTTTGAAGATGAAAGTGGGGATTTTATATTTGTGCTTGAGCCCGGAAATTATAAAATTGTGTCAGTTGATTACTATTCTGAAAGCACCTATGAAGTTTATGATAGCCAGTCTGTAAATTATCCATTTGAGGCTATAAGTGGCAAAATTCTATATCTCGGAAACTTCACTCCCATTATTTCTTTTGACGTGGAATACATATATTGGGGCATTTCAGATGTTAAAAACAACTCTGAAATTGATAGAAACCATTTTATCAAAAAATTCAGCGGTTTTGAAAATTTTGACTTTAAGGAAGCTGTCCCAGAAAAGCTTGGTAGGGTTAAAAAGCTAAAGTATTGCCCCGGCTCTCCTAATACGAATATATAGCGATTTTAATGATCCTCCTTCAGGTTGTGATAAACTTATACATCATTATCCTTGACGCTCCTATAGCCATTTCATTTGATTTTTCGGCTCAGGGATTTGTAAATTTACATCCAAAATGTTATAATAGTTATTTCAGGAGTCGGAATGAAATGGCAGGATTTTTACGAACTTGCAGTTAATAAAGTTGCTTTCAGTGATGGTTCAATGGGAGTTTTTCTCCAGAAATATGGACTTAAGGGTGGAGATTGTCCGGATCTCTGGAATCTTACGAATCCAGAGATTATAGAAAGCGTGCATAAAAGCTATATTGAGGCTGGAAGCAATCTCATCATTACAAATACATTTGGTGCAAACAGGATAAAGCTTAAAGAGTTTGGGCTGGAAGATAAATTAAAGGAAATTAATTCTCAGGCGGTAAGAATAGCAAAAAAGGCAGCAGGTGATAGAGCTATAGTAGCCGGCGATGTAGGACCTACGGGAAAGCTGATTTATCCCCTCGGAGAACTTGAATTTGATGAGGCTGTAGAAATATACAAAGAGCAGATAGAAGTTCTTGCAGACAGTGGAGTTGACTGCATATTCTTCGAGACACACATTGACATTCTTGAGATAAAGGCTGGAATTTTTGCAGCCAGAGAGGTTTCTAATCTACCCATCATTGCAAGCGTAACGTTTGAAAGAGATGGCAGAATGCTCACCGGCACACCTCCAGAATCTGCATTTATTACATTAGAGGCATTAGGTGCAGACATTATTGGTACAAACTGCGGCACAGGACCATCTGATATGCTAAACGTAGTAAAGAGAGCCACTGGATTTACAAATCTTCCTGTTGTTGCACAGGCAAATGCCGGTTTGCCACAGCTTAAGGACGGAGCTACAGTCTATGATATAAGTGCAGAAGAGTATTCCGACATTGCAACAAAGATGCTTGAGGCTGGTGTTGATGTAATCGGTGGTTGTTGTGGAACTACACCAGAACACATCTTTCTGATGAGAAAAAAGTATTCAAACCTCCCAGCCAGAAAGATTGAAAAGAATTCACAGGATCTTTATCTCTCAAGCAGATTTGGCATTGCCTCAATAGGATTCGACAGGCCATTTGCAGTAATTGGCGAAAGGCTTAATCCTACTGCAAGGAAAAAACTCTCTGAAGATATCTTATCTGGCAGATTTGAAATTTTTAAAGAAGAAGCAATTAAGCAAAAAAAGGCAATGGCTGATATTTTAGACTTAAATATGGGCATTCCTGACGCTGATGAAATCATTTTACTTAAACAGGGAATCAACATTCTATCATCTATTGTGGACACACCGATTTCTATAGACACCTCCAATCCTTTAGCTGCAAGAGAGGCATTGAAAATCTATCCCGGAAAGCCCATACTGAATTCAATCTCTCTTGAAGAAGAAAGGCTTTCTATACTTCCCGAAATAAAGAAAAACGGCTGTGCTGTAGTATGTCTGCCACTCGGTTCTAAAGGAGTTCCTCATCTGGCAGAAGAAAGAATAAAAAATATGAAAAAGCTCATCGATATCTTGCAACAGAATGGTATTTCCACCAAGAATGTTCTTGCTGATCCACTTGCCTTAACAGCCAGTGCAAACCAGAATTCAGCAAAGGAAACACTGAAAACAATAAGAGTATTTAAAGAAGAACTTGGCTTATTCACCACTATTGGTCTTTCCAATATTTCATTTGGATTACCGGCAAGGGCAAACATAAACAGAAGCTTTCTTGCAATGGCAATTGGCAATGGCCTTGTTTCAGCAATAGCAAATCCTTTTGACAGAGAACTGATGGGAATAATAAAAGCAAGTGACTTCCTTATGAATAAGGATAAGCTCGGTACAAACTATATAAGGATTTATTCTTCTGAAGAAAATGAAAAGAAAACCTCTATTATAATTAATCCTGTAAATACAGAAGAAATTGAAAATCTACCAATCGAGGAAAAGCTATATCAATCCGTCCTCAAAGGAAACAGAGAAAACATCGCCACAGTAATAAATGAGGCACTTAAAATATTAAAACCATTTGAAATTCTGGACAGATTTTTGATTCCAGCAATTACTGAAGTAGGAAGGCTCTATGAAGAAAGGATATATTTCCTACCTCAACTCATACTTTCTGCAGAAACAATGAAAAACGCCTTCTCAATTCTTGAGCCATTGTTAAAGAGGGAAGGGAAAAAGTCTACTGGCAAAATAGTCTTTGCAACGGTTAAAGGTGATGTACACGATATAGGCAAAAACATTGTTATTTTAATGTTAAGAAATCATGGATTTGAGGTTTACGATCTCGGTAAGGATGTTCCGAATGAAGTAATACTAAAAAAAGCCATTGAGATTAATGCCGATATAATAGGGCTTTCAGCACTTATGACTACAACAATGCCAGTAATGGGAGAATTTATGAAATTACAAAAACGGGAGGGAAAAAATTTTAAGGTGATGGTAGGTGGAGCTGCAGTAACAAAAAGTTATGCAGATAGTATAAATGCATATTATTCTGTAGATGCTGTTAGTGCTGTAAAACTTGCTCTTGAACTTGTATCATAACTTACTGTCATAAAATGCCCTCTTAAAATATAGCCCTGAAGCCGGCACTGGAACTCTGTATTTACTTTCGAGGTGAGTTTCATTCTTTAAGGCAGAATCTATACATTCCCTCTTTAGAATTCCAGCCTCATAATTCAAACAAACCGAAATCAGACACCTTATCATTCCTTTCAAAAATCCATTGCCTTTTATGAAAAAAATTATAAGCCTCTGGTTTAAAAAAAACACCTCCCCTACCCTGAAATAATATATAATTCTCTCAAGATTTTTATCTTCATTCTCATATCCTATGGAAAAGTTTTTGAAGTTATGCCTTCCAGTAAACATATTGGTGATCTCTCTAAGTTTTTCAATGTTTATTCTTTCTGGTAGATTATAAACATAATCCCTCAAATGAGGTAGAATAGATGGACTATTTAAAACAATATAGACATATTCCCTCGCTTTTGCTGAAAACCTCGAATGAAAAGTGTGAGAAACTTCTCTCGAGTCAATAACAAAAATATCTGGCGGAAGTTTAGAATTTAAAATATGCTTGAATTTCTCCGCAGGAATAGAAAAATTATGAGTATGAAAATTTGCTGTGTAATTTATGGCATGTGCTTTTGCATCGGTCCTTCCTGCTCCAATTAAGATTACCCTTTCACCTAGAATTTCGGATAAAGCATTTTCTATAACAGCCTGAATACTTTTCGCATTCTTCTGTTTTTGCCAGCCATTATAGTTCTTTCCATCATAGGCAAGTTGCAAAAGAATGTTTCTTTTTTCCATCTAAAAATCTCCAGAAATTTGAATAGTTTAGAGATTACTTTTTATTTATAATACTGAGAGGCCTCCAAAAAGGCAAATTCCTTTGAGGTCATTCTGAATGAAATTAAGAATATTTACTCTTAAACTTGACCAGAATGACAATTTTACACCTTCTGTGCTGCTCACATTTTTATAAAAAAATTATAATTATATCTGACATCTTGAAAAATTTTAAATTACATAATATAATTGTTAAAATAAAAACATAGGGGTATATATGGCAGAACTTGAAAAAATTACTCATTTTAAAGGTGGATTTAGCCTCAGGTTAAAAGTATGTTTGCTCTTTTTTATAATTGTATCCCTACTTATTCTTCTCACTACCTTTGCCATATATAAAGTTCTTGACAACAGACTATTCAAGGAATTGCAAAACAGAGTTAGAAATATTGCTGAACTTGGTGTCAAAAGTATTGATATTTCTAACCTTAAACACCTCATAAGGCTTTCTTCATCAAAACTATCCGATGAAGAAGTTAAAAAGATTGAAATGTCTGAAGATTATAAAAATATTTGCGATGCCCTTAATTGGATAAGGGACATAAGCCCTGAAATTATATCTTCTGTCTATATTTTTACTCCTGGTGAAGCTGAAAACAAGGCAAAGTATATAGTTGATGCCGATACATTAAAAGCCCTCGAAAGCCAAAGTAGTGATGAAAATATTTCCCACTTCAATCAGGAATTTGATATTTCCACATATCCTGTAATGAAGAAGGCAATTAAAGAAAAAAAGGTAAGTGTGGAAGAAAAATACTACTTTGATTATGAAGAAAAGGTAAATTCCATAAGTGCTTATGCTCCAATCTTTGAACCAAAAACAGGCAAACTGGTAGCACTTTTAGGAATCGATGTCACAGACAAAAATGTCAGGGAGATTTTAAAAAGCACTGTTAATGTAATCCTTGCGATAGGAATAGCCGCTCTTTTAATTTCAATAATACTTTCTATATTCATTGGTTCATCTTTTACTAAGGGAATAAGGTATCTTGACAGGGTTGTCTCAAGATTCGGTGAAAAGGATTTTTCAATAAGAGAGAATCTGAATAGTAAGGACGAAGTTGGAAGACTTGCATTCAGTTTTAACATTATGGCAGAAACGATAGAAGATTACAGCAATGAAATTGTAGCTCTGTTAAATGCCTATGACAGATTTGTACCTCATGACTTTCTGGATTTTCTCTCAAAAAAAGCATTATAGAGGTAAAACTTGGTGATAGTGTTGAGAGAGAAATGACAATTCTCTTTTCTGACATTCGTTCCTTTACAAGTCTTTCAGAAAGTATGACGCCAGAAGAAAACTTTAAATTTATTAATTCCTATCTTAAGAGAGTTGGACCAGAAATAAGAAATAATAATGGCTTTATCGATAAGTACATAGGTGATGCAATTATGGCTCTCTTCCCTCAAAAGGTAGATGACGCTTTAAACGCTGCAATTTCAATTTCTATGAGATATAAACTTATCGAATATAATCAGCACAGAAAGAACTCCAACTATAGGCCAATAGATATTGGCATAGGCATTCATGATAGAAAGCTAATGCTCGGCACGGTTGGTGAAGAGAAAAGAATGGAAGGTACCGTCATTTCCGACGCTGTCAATCTTGCCTCAAGGCTTGAGGGCCTAACAAAGCTGTATGGAGTGGGGATTATCATAAGTAACTATTCTCTCGAAAGAGTAGAAAACAAAGAAAAATATCTCTACCGCTTCCTTGATAAGGTGTGTGTCAAAGGCAAAAGTACGCCGGTTGAGATATACGAAATATACAACGCAGATGACGATAAACAAAAGAAACTGAAATGGGAACAGGCTATTGAATTCTCAAAATGCCTTTAATATTACTATGCTAAAGATTTTAAGACAGCAAAGAAAAACCTTACTAAACTACAAAAGGAAAATCCTTCCGATAAAGTATTTAAAGAATATATCGCCCGCTGTGATAGAAATATAAAATATGGTGTAGATGAGAACTGGAATGGAGTGGAAATACTCGAAGTGAAATAGCCTTATAAATCTCCAAAATAAATTAATTGACTTTAAAGCCAACCTTCCTCAGACTGTTGACTTGGAAAGACAATACATCTAAAATTATATTCAAAAAGATTTCACAAGATTATTTCTTTCATAGTATAATAATAAAGCATTACTAAAAGTCTGGAGAAAAAGTGAAAAAATTTTCTTTTCTAATGCTACTCATTTCAGGATTGGGTTTTTCAATGCCCCCACATCCATCTATAATAACCAATTCTATATTTTTAAGTCAGGTAAAAGGATATGCTGCAAAAAAACTAACAACTTTAGGCATAACAAAAAGGGAATATTCACCACAGAAGACAACTAAAACATCTGGAAATATAAAATTTCCAGTCTTACTTATACAATTTACAGATCTATCAAATGAAAGTGTCTCAACTACAACTTTTTTCTCAAATCTACTCAATGGTACAAATGAAAACCAGCTTTCACTTAAAAAATATTACTACGATATGTCGGGTGGAAAGTTAAATCTCACATTAATTGTTTATGGAATATATACATCCAAAAGCAATTATCAATACTATGGTAAAAATGACTACAATGGTGATGACCTTCATGCTGGAGAGCTTGTAGGAGAAGCAATTGATATGGCAATAAGCAATGGAGTGGATTTTAGCCAGTTCGATAATGACAGCGATGGCAGGGTAGATGGTGTGATAGTAATTCACGCCGGGATGGGGGAAGAGGTTGCCTCTACAAACGCAGACTATATATGGTCACACAGATGGAGTCTTTCGGAAGCAAAAGATTGGGGAGATGGAAGCGGACCAAGGACAAACAATGGCAAAGTAATTGACGATTATACCATCCAGCCTGAGTATATTGAAAACCCAGGTGATAGTGCAATTGGTGTCTTTGCACATGAACTTGGTCATATCTTTGGTCTACCGGATTTATATGACACGAGCTACCTGACTCATGGAGTTGGTGACTGGAGCCTTATGAGTTACGGTGCGTGGCTCGGTCCAAAAAAGCTGGGGGAGCAACCAGCACCCCTCCTTTCCTGGGAAAAGGCAAGGCTCGGCTGGATAACAGTTGAAGAGCCCTTGCTGATTGCTGGTCTTAAAGATAGTTTTAGTTATATTGCAATTTTAATCTCAATTATCACTTACATAATTTTTGAAAAATTCAAAAAAGAAAAACTAAAAGCACTAAAAAGGCTTTTTATTATGTTTTCTTTGTTCTCTCTCTTTAATCTATCCTGCTTTTTATTTCCAGACAATAAAAAAACAGATTCAGACAAAGAAATTTTTGAATTTCCCATTGATTTTCCCCATATGTTTACTATAATCGAACTCACCAATATAGAAGAAAGTAAGAAAGCCATAAAAGTAACCCTCCCAGATCCATCAGGCAGACAATATCTGCTTATAGAAAACAAGGTTAAAATACCCGGGACTTGGACAGAATATCTGCCCGGTGAAGGGCTTTTAATATTGAGGATAAATGAAAATTTTACAACCGACTATTATATGTCCAATAACATAGTCAATGCTGGCTTATACAGAATACACGGGGTTGAGGTTGTAGAGGCAGATGGAACGAATGGTTTTGATTTAAGAAAAAGGGTTGATTATGGAAGTTCGAACGATACATTTTATTATGGAAATAATGATAGACTTACACCTGATAGTAATCCACCAATGATATACTTTACATCTACAACTTATTCGAGCAGTAACAAGGCTTATATTTATATAGAAAATATAACCTCAAAATCAAACATAATGAGCTTTACACTAAGATAGAAAAAACCAAGCTTTTAAGAAGGTGAAAAGACTTTAAAAACAGAATGAAATTTTATTTAATCACCCCGATGCTCTTATGCTTTTCAAGTATTTTATCAGCAAGCTCACTTAAAGCTTTAAAATCTTCAGCTTTCGGATATCCCTTCGCAATAACCGGCGGAAGTATTTCAGCCTTAAGGTTATAAAGCATAGACTCTATCTGCTCAACCATTTTGCCACCCCAGCCATAAGAACCAATTATTGAGACAAATTTTGTCTTTGGTCTTAAGAGATTGTAAAAGTAAACAGCATAAGCCACAGAGGGATGCATTCCGCCAAGAACCTGAGGAGTGCCGACTATTACAGTCGCTGCATCCGTAATCTCCATTGCGAGCTTTCCGACATCAGTAAAAGAAAGGTGAAATGGAACTACCGGAATCCCTCTCTCTGTAAGCTCACCAACAAGATAATTAACCATTGCCTCAGTGCTGTGGTGCATTGAATTATAAGCTATAACCACCCTGTTTTTAACATCAGGTGAAATCCACTCCTTATAACATTGCATTATAAAGGAAGGATTTTCATAAACCTTGCCATGAGAAGGTGCAATATATCTTATCTCAAGCTCCTCAACCTTTGAAAACTGATTTCGAATATTGTCCCTAAAAGGATACATTATTTCAGAAAAATATCTTAATGCACCTTCATAAACCATTATTTCATCTTCTTTTTTAGCAAAAAGCCTTGAATCAGCCACATGTGAACCAAAAAGATCACACGAGAAAAGTATTTTATCCTCTTCAAGATATGTTAACATCGTTTCTGGCCAGTGAACCCAGGGAAAAAGAATAAATCTCAGTGTTTTATTTCCGAGAGATAATCTTTCATTATCATTCACAACAATAAACTTTTCTTCAGGAATGAGAAGAAGATCCATAAGAAATTGCTTACACTTTTGATTGGTTACCACCTTTGCCATCGGATAAAGCTTTAAAATATCAGGAATGCTTCCAGAATGATCCTGCTCTGCATGATTCGACACAAGATAATCAATCCTGTCAATCTTAAGCTCACCAAGATTATCTAAAAGAACAGAAGTCATTTTTGGATCTACAGTATCTATCAGTACTATCTTCTCATTAGCCTTTATGAGATATGCATTATAGCTTGTACCTTCATGAAGAGGAACAAGTTCATCAAAGCTACGCCTGTTCCAGTCTATAGCACCAACCTCATATATATATTCAGCGAGCACTCTGTAAGCCATAAAACGCTCCTTTTTTACTCCTTTTCAAACTGATCCTTTCCAGCCCCACAAACAGGACATACCCAGGAATCAGGTAATTTATCAAATGGAGTACCCGGACTTATTCCAGAATCGGGGTCTCCAACAACAGGATCATACACATAGCCACAAACCTTACAGACATATTTTTCCATTTTTACCTCCATTTTCTTTTCTATATAAGTGGGGGCATTCTTTGAAGTAACTCCCCTTTTAACCTTTCTATAATAAATATAACTCATAGGTTCTTCATCAGTCAATATTTCTGCTTCAAGCAAATTGCCAACAAAGATGGTATGTGTGCCCATATCCACCTCTTTGAAAACCTTTGAAGTAAAATAACCTATCGTATAATCTATAATTACTGGCAAACCATTCTCGACAACTCTGAAATTAACATTCTCAAATTTATTCACTTCCCTGCCACTCTTAAAGCCAAACTTTCCTATGAAAGGAAGCGGTGTATTGATAGAGAGAATAGACACAGAAAAAAGATTGCTTTCCTTAATATACTCATGGGTAAAATTTTTTTTGTTTACAACAATGGCAAAAGTCGGAGGCTCAGAATTCACCTGAGTTAAAGCATTTGCGATAAAACCATTAAATTTGCCCTCTTTATTCACCGAACAGGCTATATATAAGCCATAATTTATAAGAAAAAGTGTTTCGAGGTCTTTCATAATTCATCCCTTTATTTGTAAATCCCAGACCGCCCTTCAGCAGTCTGTCGCTATGCTATCCCGCCTTTTTAGCTGGCTTCGCAGAGTGGTGCTACGCTATTTGGCCTTTCTGGACAGAACCAACATTAACCTAACAGCAAAATTATTTTGAAATAAAATTACAGAAAAGTCAAAAAATTATCTCTCTGGCTCTATTAAATTGGTGGGATTTTCTATCCTTTTAACCTCCTTGTTTTCTTCATCATAAAGGATAGAAAACGTAACCTTTTTGTTACCATTGGAATCATACAGGTATTGATCTTCTCTCATCTTATAGCCATGCTTCTTTGCAAAGTCATCGGTGTAATAGTATTCTATCTTTGTGATATATCCTTTTGCAAGATACATTATTGCATTGTCAAATCCATACTTGCTTATATGTTTATCGGTATAGAAAAATAAAACCTGCACAACCTCACCAGTTGCATCAATTATGTCTATTACCTTATATACACCCTTCTCATCAGCAAACTTTTTTGTATAAAAATACTCTGCCTTATTGACCTTTCTGTTTTTCCCGTAATACTCTATCTTCTTCTCATAATTCTTCTTTGCAACAAATTCTCTTGTGAAATAATATTCCACCATTATTATCTCATTATTCTGGTCGTAATGTGTAACTGCCTTATTTATTTTAAACTGCTCAAAAAGCTTATCTCCTTCTTTAAAAACAGTTTCATATGTTTTCCCGCCAAAGTCATTCTTTGATTTTATCAACTTTGTAGTTTCAGCATAAAAGCAAAGAAAAAGCCCCATAAGAAGTAATGTGCAGGCAAAGATCTTATTAAATTTCATAAAAACCTCCATTAACCACAATATAAATTTACACCCAAAATAACTATTTTTCAATTTTTAAACAAAAAATAATTTTTTAGATCAGGGTGCTTCTTTTTCTGAAAATGTAAGGTAATAAAAAAAACATAGGTATACCAATTATCACATTATAGAAAATCTCTCCAGCTAACTTGAGAAGTAGATACCAGCCCAAGATTTCAATCCTGAAGATCCAGTAAAACAATATATAAAGAGCATATTTCATAATTGTAGCAATTATAATAAATAACGAAAAAGAAAAAATATCAGAGACAAATATATACTTTCTGTAAAAATCAAGAAACCAGCTTATAAAGGTAAGCACAAAAGAATTAAGTCCGAGAGGAATTCCAGACATACTATCCACAGCAATACCCATAAAAAAGCCAAAAAACATTCCCTTATATCCACCAAAGTAAAGATTGTGTATAAGTGTTAAAATTAAAATCAAATCAGGTGCAATATCAAAAATAGAAAGAAAAGAAGTCGATTGAATTGATAATAAAAGAACAATCAAAATTCCGTATTTTACATAAAACCAGATTTCATTCTTCATTTTTCTCTACTTTATCATCAAGATTTTTTTCAGCCGGGGATTCCAGAATAACAAAAACATCCCTTATCTTTGAGTAAACAAGCTCAGGCCTCACATAAACCTTCTTGAAAAACTTATCTCTCACAGAACTTCCAAATGCAACAACCTTCCCTATCTTTATATTACCCGGAAAAATCTCACTCTCTCCACTTGTCAATACATTTTCGCCAATATCAATCTGAGCATCGACGGGAATATAGTTGACAACACAATTCTGAAAGATACCACCCCCCTTCATAATTCCAATATATCTATTTTTCTCAAAAGTCACACCTATATAAAAATCTGAGGCATTCAAAACCTTCACCTTGGAGGAAAAAAGAGAGGTCTCTATAACCTTGCCAACCAGAAAAATCTCTCCATTCTCATTGTAGGAAACAACACACATATTTGCCTTAATCCCATCCTTTGCACCTTTATCAATAACAAAAATCTGATTCAAAAATGATGGATCCCGGAAAGTAATTCTGGCATAAAATGTTTTGAATGGGATGGTTTTCCGAATCTCAAGTAACTTCTTCAGTTCCTCATTCTCTTTCACAAGCTGTTGAAACATCAAAAGAAGTTCCTGATATTTTATAAGTCTTTCCTTTGTAATCGACAGCTCCTTCTCAAGCTCCTCAACCTTCCTGAATGAGGTAAAAAACTTTACTGTGGTGCTTCCAGCCCAGTTAAACAGAAGTTCAAAAGGATATGAAATAAAGAAAAGTACCCTTCTGAATTGAACGACAGGAACCCTTATATTAAGAAACATAAGACCAAAAGAAATAAAAAGCAAAATAACTAATGTAAATATCTTTTTGTTCCTGTAAAAATACAAAAATTGCATATATTAAAATGACCCTACTCTACATACTGACTTTCATACTTTCTTATCTGCTCAAGAAATTTACCAGCCCCGAGTACATCACATGTAAGTGGATTTTCAGCAAGAAAAACAGGAACACCAGTGTTTTTGGAAATAAACTTGGATAACCCTCTTAAGAGTGACCCACCACCAGCCATTACAATACCCCTTTCTATTATATCAGAGGCAAGCTCCGGTGGTGTCTGATCTAAAGTTTGCCTCACAGCTTCAAGAACCTTATTAACAGTCTCTTGTAATGCCTCTCTCACCTCAACACTATCTATCTTTAAAACCCTCGGCAAGCCACTTATTGCATCCCTTCCCTTTATCTCCATTGTTTCAACTGTCTTGAGAGGATATGCACTTCCAATCTTTATCTTTAATTCTTCCGCCGTCCTTTCACCAATGACAAGGTTGTGATATTTTTTGAGATGTGCCATTATTGCCTCATCAAATTTATCTCCTCCCACTCTTATAGAGTTTGATATAACAATGCCTCCGAGAGAAAGCACTGCAACCTCTGTCGTCCCACCTCCTATATCTATTATCATATGACCTACTGGCTCTTCTATGGGAATGTTGGCGCCTAAAGCTGCAGCTTTTGGTGCTTCTATAAGATAGCTTTTTGTAGCACCTGCTTGCTCAACTGACTCTTTGACAGCTCGCTTTTCAACCTCGGTAACGCCGGTGGGTACTCCGATCACAACTCTCGGATGGACAAGCTTCCTACCGGTCTGGCTCTTGCTGATAAAATATTTCAGCATTTTGCCAACAACCTCAAAATCAGCAATAACACCCTCTCTCATTGGTCTTATCGCCACAATATCGCCCGGCGTCTTACCAAGCATATTTTTTGCTTCTCTGCCGACAGCCATAACTTTACCGGTACCAGTCTGTATGGCAACAACAGAGGGCTCTGAGAGAACTATTCCTTTCCCTCTAACATATATCAATGTATTGGCAGTACCTAAATCAATTGCCAGATCATTGATAAAAGCATCTCTTATGGCAGTAAAAATACTCATACTATTTTCCCCTTTCTCACTAAAACTTACCCAATTATTTTAAGATATTTTTTAAAATTATTCAACAGATTGACCTGATTTAAAAGAAAAAGTGTGCAGGCTATAACCCGCACACTTTTTTTGCTCTATGTACCGGACAGTGCTCCGGCTGTAAGTCCTCTAACAAAGTATTTACCGGAAAGAAAATACACAAGAAGTGTAGGAAGTCCAGCTATTATTGCTGCCGCCATATCAACATTGTACTCTTTTACCCCGGTGCTTGTATTAACTAAATTATTCAAAGCAACTGTGACTGGCTGACTGCCACTGCCTGAAAAACAGACACCAAAGAGAAAGTCATTCCATATCTGTGTAAACTGCCATATCACTGTAACAGCGAAAACAGGTGCAGAAAGTGGAAGTATAATTTCAACCCATATCTTAAAAAATCCAGCTCCATCCACCTTTGCCACCTCTATAAGCTCGGTGGGAAAAGATACATAGAAATTCCTGAAAAACAATGTAGTAAAAGGTATCCCATAAACAACATGTACAAGTACGAGACCCTGAATGCTCTGCCCTAAACCCAGAAGTCCAAGAGTTCTCGACATTGGCAACAATATTACCTGAAATGGTATAAAACAACCAAGCATTAAAAGAGAAAAGAAGACTTCACTACCCTTAAACCTCCACTTTGAAAAGATATACCCATTTATTGCACCAATAATTGTGGAAATAGCCACTGCAGGTATAACCATAATTATCGAATTAAGAAAATATCTTTTCATTCCAGCTCCACCAGCACCTATGTTTGCCGTACTCCATGCCTTAATCCAAGCTTCGAGAGAAAACTCTCTCGGCCAGGAGATAAGTGTACCCGTCCGAATATCATTCATCGTCTTTATTGATGTCAAAAACATCACAAAGA
Source organism: Brevinematia bacterium (assembly GCA_049968515.1). GTDB lineage: Bacteria > Spirochaetota > Brevinematia > Brevinematales > JAOACQ01 > JAOACQ01. The sequence goes on along the minus strand of JBMFQR010000004.1, from coordinate 17,657 downwards.
ATGGAATCAAAAAATAGATCGCAACAATTGTAAGGATAATATAAAGTACTATTTTGCTAAAAATAACATTGGATTTTTCACATTTGTTTATATTTGGATTTCTTTCACTCATTGGATTACCTCCCTTCCCTTTCGATATATAAGTATGGAACTATAAAGGAAATAACAATTACAAACATTATCACAGCACTCGCTGCACCAATAGCAAGCCTGCCCCTATTAAACGCAAAGGAGTACATAAAAGTAGCCGGGACATCCGTAGCATACCCCGGTCCACCCTTTGTCAATGCCATAACAAGGTCGAAAGTTTTAATAGCAATATGAGAAAGTATAACCACGCAACTTAAAAATACTGGCCTCAAACAAGGAATAATAACCCTCGTATAAATCTGGAACATATTTGCACCATCTACCTTCGCCGCTTCAATCAGAGAGTTATCTATACCCCTCAATCCTGCAAGAAAAAGTGCCATTGCATAACCTGTAGATTGCCAGACTGCTGCCATAACAACAGTATATATTGCAAAGTTTGAGTCAACAAGCCACCGGAACTGAAACTCTGCAAAGCCAAGTTGTTGAACAAGCCTCTCAATACCGAGTTCTGGATTCAATATCCACTTCCATGCAACACCTGTAACTATCAAAGATATAGCCATCGGACAGAGATAGATTGTTAGAAAAACCCCCTCCCCTTTTATCTTTTGATCAAGTAAGATAGCAAGTATAAGCCCAAAAATAATACACAAAAGCACAAAAAGAGATGTAAAGATAAAAAGATTCTTAAACGCCACCCACCATCTCGGCTCTTTAAAAAGAGTAATATAGTTTGAAAGACCCACAAATTTATAATTTGGCATCAGCTTTGAATCTGTAAAAGATATCCATATTGTCCAAAATATGAACCCATAAATAAATACCACCATTGCAACAAAAGAAGGACTGACAAGAAGCTTTGGCAACCAGTTTGAAATCCCTTTAGAAGTATGTCCCTTCTTGAAAATTTTAGCTTTCACTTCCTTCGCCTCTGCTTTTACTGACATTTTAAACTCCTGAAATAAAAATTAAAACAGGGTTGCCCATAAAATCGGGCAACCCTTAAAAATTCTATTGCTTCGCTGCTTTTACTGCATCTGCCATCTTCTGTGCTGCCTCTTTTGCTGACATATCAGAGTTAAAGAAAGCTGTAACAGCATCAACAATAGCACCTCTAACAGCTGGCATTACAGCCATTTCATGAGCCATACTTGGAACAAGATCCCCTGTCTTTGCACTATTCACAAAGTCCTTCATAGACCTTCTGGCAACTGCATCGAATGGATCCTCTGGCATTCCAACCCTTACAGGTATAGAACCCTTATTAACATTGAAAACTTCCTGGAACTTTGGCTGAAGTATCAATCTTGCCATTGCCTTCTGAGCCTCTTTGTTCTTTGGATCCTTTACCTTAAACATAATAAAGCTATCAACATTGAAGAGGAATTGTTTTTCAGTCTGGGGAGCAGGAAGAGCTTCATAATCCACACCGGGCTTTTTGCCAGCAGCAGTAAATTCTCCCTTTGCCCAGTCACCCATAAACTGCATTGCAGCCTCACCCTTTATAACCATAGAAGTAGCAAGATTCCAGTCTCTTCCAGGAGCTCCTTTGTCAATGTACTTCTTTAACATCTTAAATGTCTCAAGACACTTAATCATTGTAGGGCTGTTTATTGCAGCAGGGTCAGCCTCTACCATAGTCTTTTTGTAAAATTCTGTGCCACCAACACCAGCAACTATTGTTTCAAATACAGTGGCTTCCTGCCATGGTTGACCACCCCAGGCAAGTGGAATTAAACCAGCCTTTTGAATCTTCTTTGCGGCTTCTTCAAACTCTGCCCATGTTTTTGGAATCGTTGCACCAGCTTTCTTGAAAACTTCAGGATTTACCCACATCCAGTTGATTCTGTGTACATTTACCGGCACAGCAACATAATGGCCCTGATACTTCATTATGTCAGCAATAACCTTTGGAATAAGTTCATCCCACTTTTCTGCTTGAGCCACCTCATCCATATTCTCCAAAAATCCCTCCTGTGCCCAGAGCTGAATCTGTGGGCCCTTTACCTGTGCTGCAGTAGGTGGATTGCCAGCAGCCGCTCTCGATTTAAGCACTGTCATTGCAGTATCACCACCACCACCGGCCACTGCAAAATCCTTCCAACCAAACCCTTCTTTCTCAAGAAGCTCTTTTAGAACCTTTACAGATGCAGCTTCACCTCCACTTGTCCACCAGTGAAGCACCTCAACCTCACCACCTTTCTTTGCACCGCAGTCAAAGAAAGCTACCAGTACAAATAGCAAGGTAAGCACCTTGACAACTCTCCATTTCATAAATAACCTCCTCCTTTAATAGGGTTTTCACTTCTATTAATATTTTCCAAAAAATTCTTAAAATCAATTTTATTTTATTTTTTCTAAAAAAAATGTCAATCGCCCGAAAGTATGATTTTTTAAAAGAGAGGAATCTAATACTTTAGTATTACCTGAGTTGTGATTTTTTATAAAATACAAGAGCTGTCTCAAAAAAGTTAGTTTCTGGGAAGCCTTATCAATAAAAAATACTGGTAACTTCAGACAGCATCAATTGTTACATAAAAAGAAAGGACATTTAAACTGAGCAGCGATCCATTCAAATATCTGGATGTTCTCTTTTGTGGAAAAGCATTTCATTTCTTCCATCAGAAAAATTACAAATCCACCAAGAAGTTTCCCATTGAGGAGTATAGGAACTAAAAGATAGCTTTCTATATCTGATACAAACTTATGAAAAGAAAAATCATTCTCAAAAATATTTGTTTCTCCCTTTGCCAGAGCCTGTGTCTCCTGAATGCTCCAATCTATTTTTGTATCCATTAAACTTTCATCCAGACCAATTAACTTTCTCACCACACAATCCCCATTTTCAACCGAAAAAAACAAAGCCTTCTTAACACAAAAACTTTCCTTTAATTTCTTCATCAGATATTCGATCATCTCAGCCTTTGATTTTAGTTCTTCAAGCTCTTTACTCATCGAAAGAATCTTTTTAAGAATATCAATCTTTTTTCCCAGTTCTCTTTCATTCTGAAATATTTTCTTTGCAATAAGATTTTTTATCTCTAAAAGCTCTTCTCTGGTAAGATTCTGTCCCTCATATATTTCATCAAGCCTGTCAAGTCTATCGGATATCAAAAATTCGAGATATTTTTGAGCCTTTTTTCTTAATCCCATCAAAAACCTCGACCCGGTTAAATGCCAAGTTTATCAAGAATCTTAATGTAAAGATCATAATATTCAGATTTTGCAAATTCCTTGATTTTATCTTCTGGGAGATTTTCTAAAAGATTATCAAGATATTTAAGCACCGTTCTTAACTCTTCTTTTGTCTCTGGACTTAAAGCCTCTATCTTTTCCTCAATAGCAATTTCACCAGTTTCAGAAATACCCTTTATCTTTGGCTCGACAAGCAGATCTTCCACCTCAGCAATCTGAAGCTCCTCTGATGGATGCTCACCCTCCTCCAGACCATAAACTTCAAGAGAAGCAGGTTCTTTAATAAAGTCCTCAGATTGTTGCGAAAATTCCTCGAGTGGAACTTCAACATTTTCTTCCTCAGTAATGGGTATTTCAGCAGAAATCTCTGGTTGATATTCCATGGTTTCTTCAGAAACCTGAATATTGTTCAATTCATCAAGAGAAAGAGCGATGGGTTCATCTTCCTCAACCTCTGCAACATCAGGAATAACAGAAAGATCAAATGTAAATTCTTCCTGTGGTTTAAGTTCCTCCTGTGCCACTTCAGTAGGAGCTAAAAGTTCCTCTTCTTTTTCTTCCTCAACTGGCATAGCTACTACTGTCTCAGCTTCAGCCTCTTCTTTTTCTATCACAGGAACGGAAGAAATTTTTGCTTCACCTGTTGTTCCAGTTCCAGCTTCAATCCCCTCAATAGGAATCTCTTCAAGTTTTATCTCCTCTATACCTTCCAGACTCACCTCTTCAAGAGACGAGGATGCTTCTGCCATTGACACTCCTTCTATAGCTTCCTCTACAGTAGGCTCTGTTGAAATTTCCTCTACAGGCTTTGAAATTTCTACTTCAGGCACTTCTTCTATAACTTTCTCTACAAGTGCTTCAGCCTGAACTTCTCCCAACTCTTGCTCAATAGTTTCACTAACGGTGGGAATCTCTGTCAACTCTATCTCTTCCGGCTTTTCTATTACAACCTCTTCAATCTCTCCTGAAAAAGCTTGTGGTTCCTCTTCATACTCAACAGGAGTTACTTTTTCAGAAACTGCTTCTGAGAGTGGGGATTCTTCAGAAATCATTTCCGGAGTAGTCTGCGGTTGAAAAGCAGCCTGTGCATATTTTGATATACCTTCTTCTCCATAGATGAGGTTGTCAAGCTCACTTCCATCTATTGAAACTATTATATCCTCTTCTTCCTTTCCAAGACTTTCCTGAACAGGTGTCTCCTCAGCTTCTTCTACAACCTCTCCCTCAACCGGGATGGTTGGCTCTTCAAGCTTTTCTATCTCATCAATAGTAGCAACCTCTTCAGTTTCACCAGCAAAAAGAGCTTTATCTTCACCAATATCGCCTATTGTTTCCTCTGTCGAAAAAGCCATTTCAGCCTCGGTCTGTTCACCAAGATTTTCAAGATCTGTTATATTATTATCTTTGACAACTGCATCAAGATCTGCCTCAGAAATTGTTATAAGCTCTTCATCCTGACTGATTTCTTCTGGCTGTGCTTCTGATTGAGAGACTTTCACTTCAGGTGGTTCATTCAAAATTAGTTCTGACTCATCTATCTTTATTTGAGCATCTTTTATCTCCAATGAAACACTATCTGGCTTTATTACTGTCCTCGAAGGAGCTACTTCCACTGGCTTTACTTCAACACCTCCTGCAGAAACACCCTCTGAAACATTCTGATAGATATTTACATTCTCTGCGCTTATGGTAACTCCACCTCCACCTTCACCTGCAGGAGTAACATTTAAATTCTCAATCTCTATGCCTTGAGTTTTTGAAAAACCATTAAGCTCCTTTGTCTCTTCTGATATTCCAATTTCTTCTTCTGCTTCTTCCACTTCAATAAAATCTTTATTATTAACATTTTCAAGTGTAATTGTTTCTATATCCATATCAACAAGAAAATCATCCAGTAATTCAATTTTTTCCTCAGCCATTTTACACCTCGTTATTTATAGAATGTTTTTTAACTTATCCGGAAATATTAACTTTTGTCGTCTTTCTTTCCGGAGGAGTATCTTTTTGACTTTTAAGTAATTCTTCCCATGCCTCTTTTAAGATTCCAAGTAACTTAATAACCTCACTCAGAATCTCAGGGTTTTTTTCTAAGTTTGCCTCAAGTAATCTTCTATTCATATAAATATATAGGCTATATAGATTATGAGCAATCTCACCCGCCTCAAAATTAAGTGAGGTCATTAATTCCGTAATTATATCCTGTGCCTTAATAATATTATTGTTTGCCACATCAAGCTTTTTTGTAAAAATACCTTCCTTCGCAATATTTAAAAATTTTATTGCTCCGGCATAAAGCATAACCACAAGCTTTAAGCCGCTTGCAGTCTCTATCTCAACCTCTTTATAATTTTTGTATCCTTCCGCCATTGACTATTCCACAATTTTAGTTTTTAGATAAATCGGCATTCAGTCTTTACTACTTAAGACATTATGACTTTTTTCTGAAGCTCTCAAGAAGGTCAATAGGTATCGGAAATACTATAGTTGTCGCATTTTCAGTGGAAATCTCACTCAGAGTTTGCAGATATCTCAACTGTACAGTAAGAGGATCTTCTGACATCTTTTTTGCAGCTTCAAGCAACTTTTGTGATGCCTGTAATTCACCCTCGGCAGCAATAATCTTGGCCCTTCTCTCCCTATCTGCCTCTGCCTGTCTTGCCATTGCACGTTTCATTTCCTCCGGAAGGATAACATCCTTCATTTCAACCTTTATAACCTTTATACCCCAAGGATCAGTTGCTTCATCAATTATTTTCTGAAGCTCGGTATTTATTTTTTCTCTTTCTGTCAACAACTCATCAAGTTCCAACTGACCAAGAACACTCCTCAAAGTAGTCTGTGAAATCTGCGATGTTGCAAAATCAAAATTCTCCACCTCAATTATTGCCTTTTCCGGAAATAAAATCCTGTAATAAACAACAGCATTAACGTTTACAGAAACATTATCCTTTGTAATGACATCCTGTGGAGGAACATCCATCGTTACAGTTCTTAAACTTACTTTCACGGCTCTATCTATGCCCGGAATTATAATCACAATTCCCGGACCTTTCACCCTATAGTACTTGCCAAGCCTGAACACAACAAGTCTTTCATATTCTGTTACAATTTTTATCATTGAAAACAAAAAGATTAAAATTGCAACAGCTATTCCAATATAAAAGCCCATTTTTTACCTCCAACAAATTTAAACCATAATACTAATAGTAATTTTATCTTTATTTAAAGTCAAGATTTTTTTTATATTTTTCAGTTAAAAATTTTTTCACAGCATCAAGTAGCTTTTTATAAGAATGGAAATCTTCTCAACTTTTAAGATAATCTTTTCCGAAATATTAAAAAGAGAGAGAAAATGACCTTTTTTTTGCAAATTTTTATATTTGTTGCAATCTTTTTTTCTACATTCTACCCATCTGATTGGCCGGTTTATAAAGGTAATCTATATTTTACAGGAAATAATGACCAGATTATTGTCAAAAACAACAATCTCAAGTGGCTATATATGGCCTCAAACTACATTTTTAATCCCATTGTTTCTGATGGAAGAGTGTATTTTTGTGATATTGACAAGATCTTATACTGTCTTGAAGAAGAAACCGGCAAGCTCTTGTGGAAACTTGATCTCTTTGAGGTATCAGGGCATTTTTTAGGAAAGGCTGGTGTTCCGGGTAAGGTTAAATACCCTGTAATTAAAAATAATTTGCTTTTTGTCTCAGATGCCACAGCTATTTATTGTATCAACAAACTCAATGGAAAAATAATATGGGCAAGAGCAGGGCTACAGGAAAGCGAAAAAACAAGGGCTGTAATTGATGGAATTTATGCAGACCCAATCATTTCTGGAAATAACATTTACTATGGAACAAGAAAAAATTTTATTGCAAGAGAAATAATAAACGGGCATGTGGTATGGTCAAATCCAGAGATTGAAAGCTACAGTGGTTTTCCAACATTTTATGATGATAAAATTTTTGCCCAGTCAAGGGATCTAAAAAACAATAGATTTTTTATAATCTGTCTTGATCAATTCACTGGAAAAATACTATGGAAAAAAGAGATTGATATTCCACTCCAGATTTTTTCACCTGTGGTTTATCAGAGAAAGGTTTTTATGCCATCGGGCAAAAAACTTTACTGTCTCTCACTTACAGATGGGGCTGAAATTTATCATAAGGAGTTTGATGATTATATAACGTCAAGCCCGAGTTTTACAGATAGAGCGATACTTATTACACTTGGGAACAGAAAAATTGTAGTGCTGTCACCTGAGAACGCAAGCATAATTTACGAAATAGATACTAGCGAAAAGTCCTCCCCCTATTTCGCAACTGTGAATGATCAACTCTATGTGGCTTATAATTATACAAAAAAAGTAGGGGAAAAAGATATATTGTTTACAGGTGTCAAAGCATACAGATTCGGCGAAAGGTCTCCCCTCTGGGAATTTTACCCCCCATTTCCCGGTGGTCCTTCTCAGATAGCCGTATCACGTGGAACATTGTTTCTGCCGGCCGGAAATTACCTTTATGCTATAGGGACATACTACGAAAGGCCCATCGTATATGGTAATGATGGAACTTATATGCTAGCAGCAGAGGAAAAAACCACAGAATCTTCAACTTCAAAACCTGCTATTGCAATGGTAGAAAAAAAACAATCCTCAACAAAAGGCTTAAAAGACTGGGATGATGAACTGGAAGATAAAATTCCCCCGAAATCTATATCCACAGAAGAAAAAAAACAATCATCTTCAAAAAGTGAAGCTATTGAAGTAGAACCCGAGGTAAAACCCAAGGAAGTTTTAGAGAAAATAGAGTCTTCACCTCCACCATTGCCCGATATAAAGCTTGAAGAAATTGAGGTTGGCAAACCAATAATAATACCCAACATCTATTTTGAATTTAATCAGGCATATCTTCGCAGAGAATCAGTTTCAACACTAAATAAAATTGTGGAACAATTAAAGAAAAATCCAAGAATAAAGCTTGAAATTCATGGGCATACTGATAACATTGGTACAAAAGAATACAACCAGAAACTTTCAGAAAAGAGAGCAGAGGTCGTAATGGAATATCTCATTAAAAATGGAATAAGTCCTGAAAGACTTAAGGCAAAAGGCTTTGGAGAAACAAAACCCATCGCAAGCAATTCTACAGAAGAAGGCAGAGCAAAAAACAGAAGAACAGAGTTTCTCATATTAGAAAAATAAAACACTTCATATGCAAAATGAAAAGATTTTTTGAAACCCCATCCCTTTTTGTTTTTGACTTTTTTTAATAGTTAAGTTAAGCTATAACAAAGTAATCTTTTGTGGAGAAAAGTTATGGAAAAGGTTATTACAAAAACCTTCAAAAGAGGTGGAATACTTCTTGAAGAAGCAAAGTATACTGAAGAAAAGCCCATAGAAAAGACTCATTACCCGAAGATAGTTAGAATTCCACTCTCCCAGCATACAGGCGCACCGGCAAAACTTCTTGTTAAAGAGGGTGATCAGGTAAATGAAGGAGATCTTATAGGTGAGGCAGTGGGTTTTATCTCTGCAAATGTTCATTCAAGTGTCTCCGGCAAAGTCATTTCAATAAAGAAAGGCAATACGTTTACGCAGAAGAATGTTGATATTGTTGAGATAGAATCCGGCGGCACGATAAGAAACTGGTATGAAAGAAAAAAGGATTACAGCAACTGGGGAAAGAAGGACTTTCTTGAGGCAATAAAAAATGCTGGAATCGTAGGTCTTGGTGGGGCTGCTTTTCCGACACACGTAAAACTTTCTCCTCCCGAGGGGAAAAAGATTGACCTTCTTATAGTAAATGGAGCAGAATGCGAACCTTACCTGACAATAGACCACAGAATGATGCTTGAAAAAGCCAAAGAAATAATAGAAGGTATAAAAATTATCTTAAATATCCTTTCAATAAAAAATGCCATTATTGCCATAGAAGAAAACAAGCTTGATGCCTATCAAGCATTTTCAGAGCTTTTAGTTTCAGAACCGGAAATCAAACTTGAATTATTAAAAACTAAGTATCCACAGGGGGGTGAGAAACAGATAATACAGGCCATAACAAAAAAAGAAGTCCCTTCCGGCGGGCTTCCAATGGATGTGAAAATAGTTGTTGAGAATGTGTCAACAGTCTATGCAATATATGAGGCAGTGGCTTATGGTAAGCCCTTGATTGAAAGGGGAATCACATACACAGGTGAAAACCTCACAAATGCTGGAAATTACAAGGTAAGAATTGGAACTCCTGTTCAGTCTTTGATTGAAGAGTTTGGTACTCCACCAGATTTTGACTACATCATTGCAGGTGGCCCAATGATGGGAATTGAGATTACCGATACATCAATGCCAATTATGAAAGGCACAAGCGGAATCGTCTTTTTGCCAAAATCAAAAACCTATGAGGTAAAAAATTATCCCTGTATAAGATGTGGAAGATGTGTCACTGTCTGTCCAATAGGCTTGCAACCAACAGAGATAGCAAGCTACTGTGACAACTTTATGGTAGAAGATGCCTTCAATATAGGACTTATGGATTGCATTGAATGTGGTTGCTGTGCTTATAGCTGTCCATCAAGCATACCACTTGTAGGACTTATCAGATACGGGAAAGAGTTTTACAGAAGGAAGTATGCTAAGAAATAGAAGCCTCAAAAAGGACATCCTTTATCTTTTCTTTTAAGAAATATGGAGAGTACTTTGAGTTATACCATTTAGGAATTTTATTCAGAAAGTGATAGGCATCCTCATACTCTTTCTTTTCAATAAGACAGATTGAGATATTATAGATTGCTCTCGGGTCAAGACTTATAGAAATGGCCTTTTCAAAGCATTTTATAGCCTTATTTATCTCACCTATTCTGTAATATGAAATACCCAGATTATAAAAGGCTTTTTCAAGCAGAGGTGCAAGCTCTGTTGCCCTCTCATATAATTCTATGGCTTTCGTAAACTTGCCCGTGATAAAATGAATATTGCCTAAATTATAATAAATCAAAGGGTTATGCTTAAAATAATTTGATAATCTCATAAGATATTCCTTTGATTTTTCGAGCTCCTTCATTTTGAAAAACTGCCTTGCAAGTAAAAACATTATTCTAAAATCCTTTTTTGCCATTTCAATTATTGCTTCGTTAGATAAAGCTTCTTTTATTGTATCCTCTGAACCAACAGAAAAGCAGATCTCAAGATAATCAAGGTATACATCCGCAATTTCAGGATAATCTTTTAGAAGTGACTTTGCCTGTATTAATGAGAGATGGTGCCTTTTTGAAAGGTAATCAAGATACAAAGAGGCTCTTTGTTCCTCAAGAGGAAAATCATATGAAAGCCCGAAGTATTTGAACCTATCTTTAATTAAGTCTTCTCCATTTATCCTCCCAAATTTAACAAGCTCCTTTATAGCGAAGATTCTCAAAAAATAATGCTCTTCCTCTGCCATCTTTTCTAAGATTTCTAAAGCCTCATTAATATCTCCCTCAAGATACTTTACCCAGTATGATGGATAGAGACCAAAGCCCCTTAACTCAAATTTTTTATTATCATAAAATTTTGAAACCACCTCATATTTTGAATTAAGAAGATTCAGGTAAAGGAAGTATCCAAGAGCTTTCTGGTTTTTCTCAACTTTGTAGGACTGAAAAAAGAAATATTCTGAATCCTTCCATAGATTATTCAAAAAAGTCTCTTTTCCCTTAAAAAAGAGACTATTACTTAATATCATCTCCATATTGTGAAATATATCCCTTAAATAAAATGTCTTCACCTATATTTTCGACAGAAAAGTTGTTAATTTTAATTGCCTCCGATATTTTCTTTACTCCCAGACCATCAAGAAGGGGAATTCCCCTGCCACAAAGGAGCTTTGGAGAGATGAAAAGATAAAGCTTATCAACAACCGATTCTCTGAAAAGATTGTAGAAAACTCCCGCTCCACCCTCCACAAGAATTGATGTTATCCCCCTTTTGCCAAGGATTGAAAAGATTTTTCTAAAAGAAAAAAGACCATCATCCTCAAGATCAAGCATTAAAATCTCTTTTTTATGCTTTTCACAGAGTTTTATGAAAGAAGTCGAAATATTTCTGGTTGTTATAAAAAGTGTAGGAAGTTTATCACTCATAACATTATAGTCCTCATTTGCCTTTCCATAAGGATCAATAACTATGCGGAGTGGATCCTTCAACTTCTCAACATGCCTCACGCTTAGCTCTGGATTGTCCCTGAGAACTGTACTGACACCAACAAGTATTGCGTCAGTTTTATTTCTTAAAATATGTACAAACCTGCGGCTTTCCTCACAACTTATCCACTTTGAATCCCCTGTATAGGTGGCTATGTTTCCATCTAAGGTCATAGCTGCCTTTATACTTACAAATGGTAAGCCAGTCTTTATATACTTAAAAAAATCCTCATTCAATTCAATAAGCTTTCTCTCATACTCATTGTAAAACTCAACTTCTATACCAGCCTCTTTAAGCCTTTCAATACCTCTGCCGTTAACATAAGGGTTGGGATCCTTTGTGCCAAGCACAACCTTTTTTACACCCGCTTTAATCAGAGCCTCTGTACAGGATGGTGTCCTCTTTCCCTCATAATCAACACAGGGCTCAAGAGTAAGATACACAGTAGAACCACGTGCGAAACCTTTTGCCTCTTTTAAGGCACATATCTCGGCGTGATCACCACATACCCTTTGAGTGGCTCCTCTTCCAACAACCTTTCCTCCTTTTTCAATAACACATCCCACAGCTGGATTCGGTGAAGTAAGCCCTTTTACTGATTCTGCAAGCCTTAGTGCCATTAAAAAAAATTTTTTACTTTCCACAAAAAAATTCTCCTTAAAAAAAATTAGTTTTGCACATATTGTGCATTAATGTGCAAAACTCACTTTTTTAAAATTCAAAAAATACCTCCCTTTTATTTTAAAAAGAGATTTAAAGTTAGTCAATTGTCAAGAAAATGAAAAGTTTTCGTTAATTTTAACTTATTGTCTTGAAAAGAGATAAAAATTTTCTTATTTTTAGTTCTTATATGGAAGATATGGAAATGGTCTTCACTTCAGTGTGTGCAAAAGACAGATGCCCAAAAAGTCTTATTTTTCAAATAAGAAATTTTTAGTTGAATTTTTGTTATAAACTGAGTTATAATAGAGTGCTTTTAATTTCTAAGTGACTTTTAAAACATCTGTCTGTATTCGGGAGGGGGTATCATAATTCGTTGCTCCCATTTATCTAACTTAAAACTGAAATAGATAAAGTCATCAGTTGAAAGTTTATAGAGCTAGGAAAAATATTGAGGCAAGGGATTAATATTAATATCTTATGTTAAAAATTAGAAAAAGGGAGGCTTTATGGAAGTATGGAACCAGATTTATTCTGAACTTTTAAAGCTTTTTGATTCATCCTTAAACAATGCCATACTTGATAAGATCAAATTCAAAGAGATCAGAAATGATGAAGTTGTTGTGCTTATTGCCCCGGACCCACTTACAAGCGGATGGTTTACAGATAATTATCTTGAAGCTGCAAGAAGAATATCAAAGGAAATTTTCAAGAAGGAGTATAACTTTCATGTGGAAATATGCTATTCAGAAAAAATTTATGAAAACACATCTACACCAGCCATTCAGGTAAAAAGATCAGAAAAGCACAAATATTCAAACAATCTTAATCCCAAGTACACCTTTGATAGATTTATTGTCGGACAACATAATGACTTTGCCCATGCAGCTGCAATACAGGTAGCAACAAATCCATCAAAATCTTATAATCCATTATTCATATATGGGAATCCAGCACTCGGTAAGACACATTTGCTTCAGGCAAGTGCACACAAGATAATGACCGAAAGGCCAGATCTTTCAGTCTATTATACCACAAGCGAAAATTTCACCAATGAATTTATTGAATCAATTAGAAATGGAGAGGCTGCAAAGTTTAGAAAAAAGTATAGGAGCTTTGATGTCTTAATAATAGACGATATTCAGTTTTTGCAGAAGAAGGAAAGCACACTTGAAGAACTTTTTCATACCTTTAATGAACTCTTTCATGTTAGAAAACAGCTTATATTTGCATGTGATAGACCTGCAAAAAGTCTTTCTGCCATAGAAGAAAGATTAAGGACAAGATTTGATTCTGGACTTTCTGTAAAGATAGAAACTCCAGATTATGAAACGAGAAAAGCCATACTGATTGCAAGAGCTGGAGAGGAAAAGGTTTACATACCTGAAGATGTAATAGACTATATTGCCTCAAATGTAGAAAGTGATATAAGATTGCTTGAGGGTTCTCTAACCAAGGTTATAGCATATTCAAGCCTTAAGAAAAAAGAGGTTTCGCTTGATATTGCAAAGGAAATTTTAAGAGACAAGATCAAGGTAGAGGTTCCAAAAAATATTTCGATAGTTGATATTCAAAAGGCTGTGTCAAAGTATTTTAATCTTACCATAAATGAAATAAAATCGGAGAGAAGGCTTGAAAACATAGCCTATGCAAGACAGATTGCAATGTATTTAGCAAAGGAATATACAAATCTATCTTTTGCTGACATAGGTATGCATTTTGGGGGTAAAACCCACAGCACGGTATTAAGATCAGTTGAAAAGATAAACAATCTAATGAAGTCCAGAAAGAAAACAAAAAAGGAAGTAGAGGAGATCCTTTCGCTGTTTTATGAAACCTGCTCAAAGTCATAAAAATGCTGACCACTATTTTTATAAGATTGTAGTTAGAGAGGGACACCTCTTTATCTGCATACAAGGTAACCTATGCAAAAGATATTAACCATAAAAACTGACAGAAGAGAAGGATTATACGACATCACCGACGAAATTAGAGGCTTTGTGGAATCTTCCGGTGTAAAGACTGGAATTGTAAACGTATATGGTAGGGGAGCCACGTGTGCAATAATTATACAGGAAAACTGGGATGAGAGTGTGCAGTATGATATGCTTTCACTACTAAGAAAGCTTATTCCTCCCGGAGTATGGCAGCATGACTATCAGGATGGAAATGGAGATGCCCACTTAAAATCCGGCCTTTTAGGTCCTGATGTAAATATTCCAGTAATAAATGGAAGACTGGGACTTTCAAGATGGCAGAATATATTCTTTTGTGAGTTTGATGGACCAAGAGAAAGAAGAGAGATTACAGTCACAATCATTAAATCAGAGTAAAACCTCATCATTCCTTTCTTTTTTTACAGGTCTTTTCTATCCCACAACAACTGCAGGGAGATTCCTTCTTTCTAAATACTGATATTACTCCATTTGTGATATATGCTATTGAGGCAACTATTGCCAGTGCAATTATTGCATAACCAATAATTCTTTCTATCATCTTAACCTCTTATGCAAAGAGTTTGATAAATATGTCTATTGCATACCTGAAAAACAGTGAGAGAATATAGGCAACAGATATTCCATAAAAAAGTGAAAAAAGAGTCCATTTAACAGAAGAGGTTTCTCTAAAAATTGCTGCAATGGTTGCAAGACAGGGAACATAAAGCAATACAAAAACTAAAAATGCAAAAGCAACACTTTTTGATATTCCTTCGGAGGTCATCTTTTCCTTTAATTCTTCATTTCCTCCTTCCTTTACGTTGTAAAGGACTGAAAGAGTGCTGACCACAACCTCCTTGCCAACAATCCCTGTTAATAATGTAACACCCTCTTTCCAGGAAAAACCGAGAGGTTTAAAAAATGGATGAATAAACTTTCCAATCTTTCCAATATAGCTGTTTTGAAGCCGAAAAGATTTTTTTTCTACCTCCAGTTTCTCAATCAGACTTTCTCTTTTGATCTCATCGGTTTCAGAGCCTATTATCGACTCAAGTTCCTTAATATGAGGTGGAAAAACTTTAACCTCTGGAAAATACCCGAGTGCCCATATAATTATAGAACCAAATAGAATAACACCGCCCATCTTCTTTAAGAAAACTGAGCCCCTTTCCCACATATGAAGCAAAAGACTTTTTGTAGTGGGAAGTCTGTATGGTGGTAATTCCATTACAAAAGGGATGGATTCCTTTTTGAAGAAGAGTAGCTTTAACATTTTTGCAGTAAAGATACTTACGATTATTCCAGTAATATAAAGAAAAAAGATTACACTTCCACCATTCTTTGGAAAAAACATTCCAGTAATGAGCACATAAACTGGAAGTCTTGCAGAGCAGCTTATAAAAGGATTAATCATTACTGTTATCTTCCGATCATCTTCGCTTTCTAAAGTCCTTGCAGCCATTATGCCAGGAACATTACATCCAATTCCCATAAAAAGTGAGATAAAAGACTTGCCGTGTAATCCTAAAAAATGCATCAACCTGTCCATTATGAATGCTATTCTCGCCATATAACCAGAATCTTCAAGCAGTGCAATAAAAAAGAAAAGTATAAGTATCTGTGGCAAAAAGACAAGAACGCCTCCTACCCCTGAAATTATACCGTCAACCAGAAGGTCTCTTAAGATACCTTTCCCCAGAAATTGCGAAGTAATCATTGATAAAAAAGAAATAAAATTCTCTATGAAGCCGCTTAAGATTCCCCCCAAGCTAAATGTTAACTGAAATGTCACCCATAAAATTATTCCAAAGAAAGGAAAACTCAAATATTTATTCAACACTATTTTATCAATAATATCAGTAATGTCAACTCGATTTAAGCCTTCATTATATTTCACACATTCTTTTACAATTCCATTAATAAAACCAAGCCTTCTCTCATTCAAAATATCAACCAGATTCTCATTAAAGATTTTTTCAAGCTCAGCTTTGTAACTTTTAGCCTTCTCAATGATATTCCCGCTTGAATTCTCAAGACCTGCAAGTTTAACTATTTCCTCATCACCTGAAAGTATCTGTATTATAATCCATCTTAAAAAATACTCTGGCGTAATTCCCTTATAGCATGAAAATTCACACTCCATATTAGTAATGGCTTTTTCAATATCCTTACCATAATCGATATGGATTCTTTCCAAAGGATTCTCACCAAGAGCCTCCAACACACGATTTAGCAATTCATTTATCCCTTTTTCTTTTTTTGCCACAAGAGGAACAACTGGAAATTTGAGAAGAGTTTCGAGCTTTTTAACATCTATTGAAATTCCTTTCTCCTCAACTTCATCAAACATATTTATCGCAAGAATCATTTTTATGTGACTATCAATTAGCTCGGTTGTCAGATAAAGGCTTCTTTCGAGTGTTGTCCCGTCGATAATATTGATGATAAGGTCTGGCTTTTCTTCAATGATAAAATTTCTTGCAATTCTTTCCTCAAGAGAGTTGGGAGATAGCCCATATATCCCTGGTAAATCAACAACCTCAAACTGAAACCCCTTATACTCAAAATAGCCAAACTTCTTTTCAACAGTTACACCCGGCCAGTTTCCAACATGCTGCCTTGAACCTGTCAGAATGTTAAAAAGTGTTGTCTTTCCACTATTTGGAGCACCAACAAGGGCAATTCTAAATCTTTCCATCAATCCTCCACCTCCACCCAGATATGATTTGAAATCTGCCTTCTTAAACTCAAATTTATTCCCATAACAACTATGGAAATCGGATCTCCCATTGGTGCGTCAGCCTTTCTTAAAACCTCTTTTCCCTCCCTTATCCCGAGTTCAAGAAGCCTCTGTTTTAAGTGAGGGCTGCCTGTAATTCTTACAATTATTCCTCTCTCATCTCTCGAAAGCTCATGAAGTTTTTTTAGCATGCCTAATCTCCACACTTAAATTTTGAAGTAAAATTCATTATCTTTGAAAATGTCTCTTCCGACAAAATATGCTCAACCTTACAGGCATCCTTTTCTGCATTCTCATCTGAAACGCCAAGTACTTTAACAAAAAACTCTTTTAAAAGAATATGCTTTTTTAGAATTTCTTTTGCCTTTTTAGTACCCACTTCAGTCAATTCAATGTAGCCGTAGGACTCCTGATTTAAAAAATTTCTCTTCTTCAGTTCCTTTATTGCCTGAACTACAGAAGGCTTTGAAACAGATAATCTGTCGGAAATCTCCTTTATTCTGGCAACCTTTCTGTCGAGGGTTAACATATAGATAGCCTTAAGATAATCCTCAAGACTCTGTGTCATCGTTAACTCCAACTAATAAAATTTGTCTATACTAACTATTATAATAATAACTAACTTTTTTGTCAATTTTTAATCAAATTAAATGTCGGACTCCCTATAAAAATTCGGTTATTTATCTCAAACTGCATTTCAGATTATTAATTTGACAGAGCAATAAAAGCTTTTTAAAATGTTATCCACCTTTAAAGTTTAAATTTTATTCTTAAAGATTACTATATTATAGTGAAAAAAGATTTAACCTTCCGATAGGAAGTGGATTAAATTTTTATCGGAGGGTAGGAT
>JBMFQR010000003.1:0-101894 GCA_049968515.1 Brevinematia bacterium | reverse complement strand
AGGTAAAACAAACTTTATTAACTCTACAAGATTGTTTTTGTCAGAGAAAAACTGGATAAAGAAGTTATTGTGTGGCGTACCGATAGCCAGAAGCCCACTCCTTTTTTAGTTTATTATAAAACAAGAAGATAAAATATGTCAAGTGATTTTTGTGATGGAAATTGAAGTCATTGTGGGGGCTGTCCAAAAATTGGCAAATTTCTTTGCCGTCATTCTGAATGAAATGAAGAATATCTTGATACCAATTAAAATAGCATATTCTTCGCTTCGCTCAGAATGACTGTATCGACTTTTTGGACAGCCCCTGTGGTTAATACAGCCTGATTACATTTTCTTCTCTACTTACTGGAAATACTTTCTTTTCTAAGAGTTTTCTGTCCTTGAAAATGCTTATGTTTGCTACAATTCTGTAAGTTCCTTTTTTAAGATAGAGATTTCTCTTGAAAATCCTTCCGGCGAAGTAGAATTGTGCCTGTGCTGTTCCATTGATTATCTTTAACTCTGGCAGTTTAAAGACCAGAGACTTTTTCTTTGTGTTTAATTCTTCAGCATAGACTGTAAGATCTGAAATATTTGCCTCTGGATATGTGGATATCCTTATAGTGATATATGCTGGCTTTCGGGGAGATGCTATTTTTTTATCAAACAAGAAATCAATATTTGTTTCTTTTACTTTTACCTCTGACTTGTTGCCACTTACTTCTTTTTTGGTCTTTATTTTTTTGTTTTCCTGATTTTTATTTTCCTCGGTTAATTGTGGAGTCGAAGGTTGTTTGACTTCTGTTTTTTTCTGGTTTTCTTTATAGAATGCAAGAAATTCAAGTGAGTTATAGCTTCCATCCATTATTTCCTTTTGCATTGGATGCTCACCAAGCCATTCTACATTGCCTTTATTTTCGTTGTATATTGCACCTACAACCTTTATTTTTTGCATAGAAATGAGTTCTTTTACTATCCTACTGTTTTTAATCAGATTTTCCATTGAGTTATAAACATTCAAAACAATGGATTGCTTGAAGAGGGTTTCTGAGTAATTTGTCCCATAAATCATTCCAGCTCTTTCAATTGAATTGTTTAGAGTTTCTACAATTGAGTTGATGCTTTTTTCTGTAGACTTTCCTTTTAGGATTTCGCCAATAATTCTACAATTATAATGTCCCATTATTACAACAAGTGGGGATTGAAGCTGTATAAGTGAATATTCGACAGATGCAATTTCTGGTTCTAATGCTACATTTCCAAGCACACTTACTACATAGAGTTTTTCTTTTGGTAATTTGAAAATATTATCAATTCTTGTTTCCATTTCTGAGCAGATCAATATGGTGGCGATCTTTTGATTTACCTTTATATGAGTTTTTTTTGATGAAATGATTGCTCTTTCAAGTATTTTTAAGGCTTCATCAGGTGTAAGAGAAAAAGATATATTGAAAATTAGAATGGTTATGAAGATAAATTTTTTCATAATTTCTCCAGTTTTTTATTATTTAATCGGAATAATTTTCCTCTAAATTGAATAATTTAGGGGATTTTAGTGCTACAACCTCTAAAGGTTTAATTAAAATTTTAAAACTCTTGACTTTTAAAAAAATGTTAATATAATTAATATATTAACATTTTTTAAGGTGTTTGTGAAAGATATTTATCAGAAGGTATTGAGACTCAAAAGGGAGAAAAATGCCATAATTCTGGCACATAATTATCAGCTTCCTGAAGTGCAGGATGTGGCTGATTTTGTGGGGGATTCTTTAGGACTTGCGCAACAGGCTACAAAGGTAGATGCTTCTTTGATTATTCTTTGTGGTGTTTACTTTATGGCTGAAACCGCAAAGATACTCAATCCGGACAAAAAGGTTCTTATTCCGGATAGAAATGCAGGCTGTCCACTTGCCAGTTTTGCAAATGAGAGGATGGTAAAAGAGTGGAGGAAGAGATATCCTGATGCAACATTTGTGGCATATGTTAATACAACTGCTGAGGTAAAGGCTAATGTTGATATTTGCTGCACCTCTTCCAATGCATTAAAGATAGTAAATTCTCTGGATTCAAAAAGAGTGGTGTTTTTGCCAGATAAGAATCTCGGTAGATATATAAAGGAGAGGGTTAAAGATAAAGAGATAATCTTATGGCCAGGATATTGTATAGTACATGAGAATGTTAATGTAGAAGATGTAATTGCAGTTAAGGAAAGGTTTCCAGATGCTCTAATTATAGCTCATCCTGAATGTAATAAGGAGGTGGTTCAAATAGCAGATGGGGTATGTAGTACGGGTCAGATGTTTGGATTTGTAGAAAATAATCCACAAGTTAAAAATTTTATTGTTGTAACAGAATGGGGCATAAATTATGCCTTAAAGAAGAGGTTTCCTGATAAGAATTTTATTGAACCCGCAGAGCGTATGGAATGTAAGAATATGAAAAAGATTACAATTGAAAAAGTACTGAATTCGCTTGAGAAAGAAGAATATGAAGTTAAAATTGAAAGGAATATTATTGAGAAAGCAAGGGTTTCTATTGAAAAAATGCTTAAGTTAAGTTAAACTTAAACCATTGGGAGGTAAGCAATGCCATATAGAGTAACGCTTGATGGAGCAATGAAGGGAGTAAAATTTCCGTCGAAAGAAGAAGCCATTGACGCAATGTGGGAATTTTATAAGGATAAAATGTCCCGGGAAGAGTTTGAAAAATTCATACAGGCTCATATTGAAGAAGCATAGAGAGAGAAGTGAAATTAAGATTATTAGCTGTCAGCGATGTTGTCAATCCAAAACTTTACAGTCCACAAGTTCTTGAACTCAAGGATAAGGTAGATCTTATCGTTTCATGTGGAGATGTTCCCATATATTATCTTGATTTTATAGCTACAACACTCGGAAAACCTCTTTTTTTTGTTTGTGGTAATCATGACAATTATGACATTAAGGAAAAGGGCAGAGTGTTAAATCAGGTCGTTTATCCACCTATGAACAGTTTATTTGAAAAGGAAAATATTAAGATGGGGGGTGTAAACCTTGATGGAAGAATTGAAAACTATATGGGTTTTACCTTTGCCGGACTTGAAGGTTCAATGGAGTACAACAAAGGAGAGCATCAATACAGGGAAAATGAAATGAGAAGGAAGATTTTTCGTCTAATTCCCGGCTTAATTTTGAACAGGATTTTCCGGGGCAGATACCTTGATGTTCTTGTGACACATTCACCACCTTTTGGGGTTCATGACAGAAATGATAAGGCACATAAGGGTTTTAAAAGTTTTTTGAACTTTATAAAGAGGTTTTCTCCAGCCTATCTCATACATGGACATTCTCATATTTATGATAATAGAGAAGAAAGAATTACAATGGTAGGAAAGACAAAGGTAATTAATTGTTATGACTATATGATAATAGAGGTGGAAAAATAGTGAATGAGTATGATTTAAGGTTTAATGCAAAGAGAAGATTTGAAAGAGCCAGAAAAAAGGCTTTCATAAATGAACTTCTATCAAAATTACTTAATAGAGAAAATGAACTTCTTCAGCTTGATGAGATAAAATATCTTGTTCCTCCAAAGGCAATGGTATACAGGGGTATACATTCCATTCCCATTTCAAAAATTATCGGGAGTGAGGGAAGATACAGAGATTTTGACAGGGATTTTCTTCCGAAACAGGATAATACAAGTAGCAGGTGGCAGAATATAGAGATTGCAAAAGAAAAGGATATAATTTTGCCTCCCATTTCAGTCTACAAGATTGGTGATCATTACGTTGTTAGGGATGGAAATCACAGGGTTTCTGTGGCAAGAGAGATGGGGCAGGAATTCATTGACGCAGAGATAACAGAGCTTTTTACACCTGTAAAGATAGAGGATTTTTCCCAGAAAGGTCTTTTGATAGCTGAAAGCTATAACTATTTTCTTGAGAAAACAGGGTTTGATAAGATTATTCCTGGTGTAATTATAAAATTGACAAATCCCTGGGGATATTATAGACTTGTTGAGCATATAAATACTTACAGATATTTTCTTGGTGAGAAAAGAAAGGGAGAAGTTAGTTGGGAAGAAGCAGTTAAAAGCTGGTATAATGAAATGTATCTTCCCATAATAAAATTGATTAAGAAAAAAAGGATAATGCGTGATTTTCCAGAAAGAGAACCGGGGGATCTCTATATATGGATAATGGATCACTGGCATTTTTTAAAAGAAAAAGATAAGAAGGTAAAAATAGAAGAGGCTATTGAAGATTATTCTGAAAAGTTCGGCAGACAAAATTTTTTGAAAAAGTTATTTAATTTTTTTAAACACGGATAAATATGAAAGAGATAAGTAGAGTTCTTCTGGTAGCAAACATAAAAAAAGAAAATATTTCATCAATTGTTGAAGAGATTTTATCCATACTGAGGGTTAGAAATATAGAGACTGAGATGGTTTCCCCTACATTTTTCCAGCTAAATAATAAAACCACTCTTACAGATGTAGAAGAACCTTTCAAATTTAGAGATTATGATATGGTAATTGCGGTTGGTGGTGATGGGACTTTTCTTTTTACGGCGCGTTTTTTTTATGAATTTGGTTTGCCAATTTTGGGTATAAATGCCGGAAGAATGGGTTTTTTGATGGAAATTTCTGCCGGGCAGTTTTCCAGTGCCATAGATAAACTTGCTAAAAATAACTTTCTCATTAAAGAAAGAGCAATCTTGAAGGCCACTGTTTTAAGAGATGGAAAAATTGTTTTTCAATCCCCTTTCTTAAATGATGTTGTTATATCGAAAGGTATTCTGTCAAGAATGGTTGAAATCCTTGTTTATATCAACGAAGAACCACTTGCACAATACAGGGCCGATGGACTTATCGTCTCAACACCGACGGGCTCAACTGCATATAATCTGTCGGCTGGTGGTCCCATCCTTTTGCAGGATGTAAATGGAATGATTATAACTCCCATCTGCCCTCATACTCTTGGAGTAAGACCAATAGTTGCCGGAATTGAGAAGGAGCTTAAGATATGCTTTCTATCTGGTGGTTCTGACACCAATCTTACAATAGATGGGCAGGAGAATTTTTTACTTAATGTAAATGATGTAATTACTGTGAAAAAAGAAAAAAAATCTGTTAAAATATATGATTATGGAGAAAAGCAATTTTTTAAGGTTTTGAGAGAAAAGTTAGGGTGGCATATATGATAATGAGGCTTTCAATAAAAAATTATGCCGTAATAGACAATCTTGAACTTGAGTTTAATGAAGGCTTTAATGTCTTTACTGGAGAAACAGGGGCTGGAAAGTCGATGCTTGTTGGAGCTATCGGGTTACTTCTGGGAGAAAAATGTGATTCTTCAATAATAAGAAGTGGGGAGGAGAAGGCTATTATCGAAGGAGAGTTTTTAATTAAGAATGAGGATATTATTGAAAAAGTAAAGAGTCTTTCAATCGAACTTGATTCGTCCCTGATAGTGAGGAGGGAAATTTCAACTCAAGGAAGAAACAGAGTCTTTATCAATGGGCTTTTAGAGCCTCTGAGCAAGCTTGAGGAAATAGGTAGCTGGCTTGTGGATATTCACGGACAGCATGATCACCAGCTTTTGTTACAGCAGAAGGTGCACTTGGACATTTTGGACAGCTATGGAGGGCTTGAGGGTGAGGTAAAAGCTTTTGGGCAGCTATATACCTTGCTAAGGGAAAAGGTAAAAAACCTCAATTTTCTGATTGATAATAAAAATAGACTTGAGGAGGAGAGAAGCTTTCTTGAGCATGCTTATAAAGAAATCAGTTCTCTAAGCCTTTCAGCAGATGAGGAAGAGGAATTAAACGATATTCTGAAAAGAATGGAAAATGCAGAAAAGATTTCGAGGAGTCTTGGTGAAGCAAGAAATATTCTCTATGACAATGATAAGAATGTTTCTGCCGGGCTTCTCAAGGTGATAAATCTGCTTTCTTCAATTGAAAATTTTGACAATAGATATATTGAGCTTTCACAGATTCTTGAAGATGCCTTAACAAAGGTAGATGAAACTTCCCATCTCATTTCTGATTATCTTAAAGAGCTTGATTTTGATGAAAATGAGCTTGAAAGGGTTATAGAAAGGCTTGAACTGATAAAAGGCTTAAAGAGAAAGTACAGAAAGAATTCAGTTGAAGAACTCAATAACTATGCAAAGGATTGTGAAGAGAAGCTTAAGTTTCTTGAAAACAGAGAGGAGGATATAGACAAGCTTAAGAAAGATGTGGAGGAATTGAAGGTAAAGGTTATAGAAAGCTCCCTTGCATTATCGAAGAAGAGGCAGAGTATAGGGCTTGAGTTGGGTAAGAAAATAAAAGAGGAGTTAAAATTTTTAGGGATGGAAAAGACAGAATTTATTGTTGATATAAAGTATGTAAAGGATGAAGAAAGTGATATTATTATAAATAATCTTCCCATAAGGGTTGATGAAAGGGGTATAGACAGGGTTGAGTTTCTAATAAGTACAAACCCGGGTGAAGAACCAAAGCCTTTAAGAAAGATAGCTTCCGGCGGTGAGATTTCAAGAGTGATGCTTGCATTAAAAAGCATATTTGCTAAAAGTGATCCTGTGGAGACGCTTATTTTTGATGAAATAGATATTGGCATAGGAGGTATAACTGCCAACAATGTTGGACTTAAGATGCTTGATATTTCTGGTAGTAAACAGCTTTTTGTAATCACTCACCTTCCACAGATTGCCTCAAAGGCAACTCATCATTATCTCATTTCAAAATCCATAAAAGATAATAAAACATATACAGGGGCAAAGTTACTGAATAAGAACGAGAGGATTTCCGAGATCGCCAGAATGCTTGGTGGTGAAAGTGAAGCATCTTTAGAACATGCGAAGGAAATGTTAGGGATATAGGGTTTTTCAGAATATACTTTTCATAATCATTAATGAAGTGTGATTTTGTTCAGGGTTATCTTTTCAGCAAACCATTGCCGGCTGGTGAGTTTTCAAAATTAGTTAAAGATAGAATTAAACCATAGAAATGATTGAGTCTCTTATAGAGTTGACTAATTTCGTTGGGCTTATTATAATTTAATATCTATGAAAACGCTTATTCTATTTTTATTTGAGTTTTTCATAGGTGCGATGATGTTCTCCTACTGGATTGGTGCTTTGTTTAATAAAGATATAAGGCTTTTTGGTGATTCCAATCCGGGAGCGTTTAATCTTGGAAGAGCACTGGGATTCAGGATAGGTGTGATAGGGGCCCTCCTTGATTTTTTCAAGGGGCTTTTCCCTCTTACTATTTTTACTTACCATAATTATATTTCAGGATGGGAGATTTTTATCATCGGGCTGGCTCCAATATTGGGGCATGCCTTTTCGCCTTTTCTTAAATTTAAAGGTGGAAAGGGAGTGGCTGTAACTTTTGGAGTGTGGTCTGCACTGACATTTTTTGAAATATCCCTCGTCTACGGAATTTTACTTGCTTTATTTGAAGTGGGAATAAGATTTTTCAAGAAGAATATTACTTCGGAAGATGATGCTGTTATTACAATTGTGGGGCTTTTATGTGTGCTTGTTTATATGTTATTAAGAAAATTTGAATTTTATTATCTGGCTTTATTGATGGTAAATTTTCTCGTTATGTCTTATAAAAATATAAAAGAGATAAAACTCTTTTTGAAGCATAATTTTTTAAGGTGAAGATTTGAATAGATTTTTTATTATATTCTTTTTGTTTTTTCAGTTTTCCTTATCTTTTTCTTTTGTTTCAGAGTTTCTCGATCTTCCAGTTGATAGTCTTGAATATATGATAGTGAGAGAACCAGAAAAATATCCCCTTAAAATCTCATCTCTTGTTGCATGTGGCGTGAAAAATATTGATGAATTCACCAATATAATTGAGACCTTTGAAAGATCGCTTTCTGAAAGGGCTGATGCAAAGGATGGAATTAGCTTTGCAAGGCTTATTTTTGAAGAAATGCACAAAAATTTTATAAAGTCTTATGGTTTATATTATGATAACATTGATGTTTTGCTTAAGAAAGGAAATTTCAATTGTCTTTCATCCACAATGCTTTATTCAATTTTTCTTGAGGATTTTGGTTATAATTTTA
Source organism: Brevinematia bacterium (assembly GCA_049968515.1). Taxonomy (GTDB): domain Bacteria; phylum Spirochaetota; class Brevinematia; order Brevinematales; family JAOACQ01; genus JAOACQ01. The sequence goes on along the minus strand of JBMFQR010000003.1, from coordinate 93,842 downwards.
AAGCAATTACATTACCAACACATATATTCACATTGCTTTACATTGATGGAAGGGAGATAGATGTGGAAAATACAACCCCATATGGCTTTGATATAAGAACCAATACAGAGGCACAGAAGATTTTTAAAAAGCTTACTGGTTTCGACTATACGAGAGAGACGAATAAGATTGAGATTACAGATAAAAAAGGTATTTTAGCTTCCCTTTATGCCAATTTATCCGCATCAGATATGCGAAATAAAAATTACTATTCAGCCTTTCAGAATGGCATAAAAGCCTATTCAATCTCTCCGGAATTAAGGCTTGTTGCAAGCAATACTCTGGCTGCATATCAGGGATATATTGTTTTTTTAAGAGATAGAAAAGAGTTTAAAAAGGCACTTGATATTTCTTATGAGGCAGTAAGATTTTTGCCAGAAAAAAATGCATTTACAAACACTTACCTTGATGTCCTTGATAATTATCTTTCATTTGTCGTAAAGATTTCAAATGAGGATGTTGCAATGAATATTTTGAAGGAAGAGGAGAAAAGGATGTATATTCCTTCCCAGATAAGAGAGAATCTTTACATAAATATTTACAACAAGCAGACTTCTGGAAAGATTAACTTTGATGGGCTTTATAATATGCTTAAAAAAGCACTTCTCGAATTGCCTAATTCTTCAAATATCAGAGGACTTCTTTTAAATAGTTTCTACTTGTTTATTGAAAGAAGTGATGCAGATAATGAGAAAGAGGTTTTGAAGTGGTATGAGCTTATGAAAAATGATGCCGATATGAAAAAGCTGCTTGTTAATTATTACATCACTACAGCCCATAAATATTATAAGCAAAAGGAGCTTGATAAAGGTATAGAGATACTTGAAAGAGGAAGAAAAAATATTGCTTCCGGGGAAATTGATGAACTACGAAAGGATTTTTATCTACTCAAAGGAATAGAAGAGATTGAGAAAGAAAATTATGAGGCTGGAAAAGACTATATATTAATCGCTAAAAGAATTAGTCCCAAGGATGCAAATGTTCTAAAAAACCTCAGATTGATTTACAGAATAAGGGTTTATGATAGGATAAAGAAAGAAGATTTTAAAACTGCAGAAGTATGTTTGAGTGAGGGTTTGAAAGAGTTTCCCGATGATGAAAAGCTTCTGGAGTATAAAAAATTTCTTCAGAGTAAGAAGAAATGAAAAATTATTGTATCTATTTAGAGTGTTTGAATGAGTATTTACAAGCTTTGCTTGAATCTGAGAAATTTAGGAATTTATTTTTGCTAGGATTTAAGTTTGATAAAACGAAGTACTTCGTATATTTTTTTAATAACTCGTTTGGTAACTTTTCTTTATTAATTAATGGGTTGTTTTAATATTTTCACAATTTTTCAGTTTTCTGTTTATAAGAAAAATAAATAGAGTTTATAATAATTTTAACTGAAAAGACGAAGTACTTCATGTTATAATTTATTGTTTATGATTTATAGTTTCTATCCAGCTTCCCACTTTTTAAACATTATAACAACTAACAGCTCTTATATTTTCCATAAGAAAGCAACAAGAAAATTTCATTTTGCCAGATTGTGCAAAAATTTTGCTAAACATCTGAAAAAGTAGTATAATATTCTTTAAAGCTATAGTTGGAGGAAAGAAATGTTGATATTTGGTGTATCCATTCTGGTAGTTTTTTGTATCTCTGTGATCTTGCTTGGCGTGTTAGGCAAAAAGCTTTTTAGTACAAAAAAGAGTCTAAAGTCAATGTTAAAGTTTGGTGTGATATCGGGCTTAATTTCGATATTTGCTATCTCTGCTGGCATTCTTATATTTTCTGCAAACAGGGTTTACTCGCAGGAAGCCACTTCAGAACAAAAAGCAGTTATTACAACTGCAAGTGACAGGGTTGTATCATTTGCCTATCTTGCTGCGGCAATTGCTGTGGGTGTGGGTTCACTGGGGGCTGGAATTGCAGTTTCCGTGACAGGTTCAGCAGCTCTGGGTGCTATCTCTGAAAATCCCAAAATATTTGGACCCGCTATGGTTTTTGTGGGACTTGCTGAGGGAATTGCCATCTATGGTTTAATTATTGCAATTATGATACTCAATAAATATATCTAATTATGAAGACAATATTTTTTGGGGATAGTGAAACTGCAACTTTTTTTGAACTACAGGGAATTGAAACAAGGATTGTTGAAACGAGGGATCAGTTTTTTAATGAACTGAAGAAAATAAAACGAACTAAAAATTGCGGACTTTTGATAGTAACCGAAGAGATCGCAACCTTTGCAAGGGAAGATGTAGATCTGCTGAGATTTTCGAGAGAATTGCCTCTGGTGATTGATATCCCATCTATGAAAGGCGAGGTTAAAGAAAAAATCAATCTTTTTGATTATATTCGTGGTGCTATAGGAATTAAGATTTAGGGTATTTATATGGGAATAAGAGAGATGCTTGAAGAGATAAGAGCCGACACACTTTCAAATGTCAACAAGAGAATAGAGGAAGCAAAGGCAAAAGCAAATAATCTTATAGTATCGAGAATTAATGAGCTTGAGAAACACTATTCAGAGGAAAGAGTCTTATTTGACGGAGAAATTTCTTCATTAAGAAAAAAGCTTTCTGGTAAACTTGAGATGGAGATAATGAGAGAAAAACAGGAAAAGCTTTCAAATCTTTATAGATCTTTTATTGACGAGATATTTCTGGATGTAATCACAGAAATAAAAAAAGATAGAAGTAGCTATCTTGATTTTATCAGTAGAATAATAAATAGTGTAGAAAAGGATATAAAAGGTAAAGAGGTTGAGGTATTACTTTCCTTTGAAGATGAAAAGATTTTTTCTGAGATTAAGAAAAGGTTAAAGAATGTAAAAAAGCTCTCTTTTACAAATATTACCGGTGGCATTATAATAAAGACAGAGGATACTTACATTGATGCCTCTTTAGACTACATTTTTACAAAGCTGAAACCAGAGATTTTGAAAATAATTGTTAGCGAGCTTGGAGATTAAAAATGAAAGAAAAAAAACCAGAAATAAAGTATGAAGGAAAAATCTTTACGAGAATACCAATAAAAACTCATGTCATAAAAAATGGAGAAAATATTGTCGAAGTTACAGAAAGATATGCAAAACCTTATCTGCAAAAGGGTGACATTCTTTTTATCACAGAAAAGGCTGTAGCTATTTGTCAGAACAGGGCTTATCCGGTTGATTCTATTAAACCAAGAAAATTAGCTGTTTTTCTATCAAGGTATGTTACTAAAACAAAGCATGGCATCGGACTTGGAATTCCACAAACAATGGAAATGGCATTAAGGGAGTGTGGTGTGGTAAGAATTCTTTTTGCAGCATTCGTAAGTTTCATAACAAAGACTTTCTTTGGTAGAAGAGGGGACTTTTACAGAATAGCAGGTTATAGAGCTTCTTCAATAGATGGTCCCACACTAAACACGATTCCTCCGTACAATAGGTATGTGGTTTTAGGGCCATTGCATCCTGACAGAGTTGCTAAGGAGGTAAGTAAAAGGCTTGGTGTGGATGTTCTCATAGTAGATTTAAATGATCTTGGCGGTAGAATACTTGGTGTTTCAGACAGAAGAATTGACAAAGAAAAGATGTATATGATTTTAAGAGATAATCCATTGGGACAGGGATGTGAACAAACACCTCTCGGAATAATAAGAGAGTTAAAAACATAAGAATTTATGTGCAATGCTTCTGGCTGTACACATAAATTTTTATTATTGTTAAGGAATTTTTATGAGCAGGGCTGCAGGTAAAATTTTTAAAGTTAATGGACCTATTATTTCAGCAAAGTTGTCTGAAATGCTTAAGATGATGGAACTTGTTTATGTTTCTGAGTTTCATCTTGTGGGGGAGGTTCTGGCTATTGAAAATGACATCGCTACAATACAGGTGTATGAGGATACGAGTGGTGTAAAACCAGGGGATGAAATTTATGGAAGCGGTTTACCACTCTCTGTTGAACTTGGACCCGGCCTTATAGGCAATGTGTTTGATGGTATACAGAGACCGCTGGAAGGTATTTCAAAAAAGAGCGGGATTTACATTGGAAGGGGTATAAATATTCCCTCTCTTGATAGAGCTAAAAAGTGGCACTTCAAGCCACTTGTTAATGAAAATGATATACTTAATGGTGGACAGATAGTTGGTGAGGTTAGTGAAACCAGTATTTTAAATCATAAGATTCTACTTCATCCCGAATTGGAAGGTAGGGTAATTAAGGTCTTTCCAGAGGGAGATTATAGATTAGATGACCCTGTGATTATTCTTCAGGATGAAGAAAATAGGGAGATAGAAGTAAAAATGTATCACAAGTGGCCTGTGAAAATTCCAAGGCCAGTCGCAAAGAGATTAAAACCCTCTCTTCCATTATTAACCGGACAGAGAATTGTGGATGTATTCTTTCCGATTGCAAAGGGTGGGACAGCTGGTATTCCCGGTGGATTCGGGACCGGTAAGACAATTACGCAGCATCAACTTGCAAAGTGGGCAGACGCACACCTTATTGTTTATATTGGTTGCGGAGAAAGAGGAAACGAAATTACAGAAGTTCTTGAAAATTTTCCAAAGCTTATAGATCCAAGAACACAAAAGCCTCTGATGGAAAGAACTGTTCTTATAGCAAACACATCGAATATGCCGGTTACAGCGAGAGAGGCCTCAATTTATACCGGTATAACAATTGCTGAATATTACAGAGATATGGGATATGATGTTGCACTTATGGCTGACTCTACTTCAAGATGGGCTGAAGCTTTAAGAGAATTATCAGGAAGGCTTGAAGAAATGCCGGCAGAGGAAGGTTTTCCAGCTTATCTTGGTTCAAGGCTTGCTGCCTTTTATGAAAGGGCTGCTTATTGCATAACAAAATCAGGACACAAAGGGTCAATTACTATCATAGGAGCAGTTTCTCCCCCCGGAGGTGATTTTTCAGAGCCTGTAACACAGAATACAAAAAGATTCGTAAGATGTTTCTGGGAACTTGACAAATTTCTTGCCTCAAGCAGACATTATCCTTCAATTAACTGGATGAGAAGCTACAGCCAGTATGCAGATGAGATAAACGAGTGGTGGGTAGAAAATATTGCAGCAGATTATAAAGAGATAAGAATAAAGAGCTTTGAGATTTTACAGAAGGAGGATAGATTACAGAAGATTGTCAAGCTTATTGGTCCTGATGCTCTGCCTGATTCTGAACAGCTTTATCTTGATGTTGCTAGAATTATAAAGATAGGGTTTTTACAGCAGAGTGCTTATGACGAGATTGATACATACTCGGTTCCGGAAAAGCAGCTGAAGATATTAAGGCTGATTCTTAAATTTTTTGATAGGGCTTCGGAGCTTATAAAATCAGGAGTCCCGATATTTGTTATCAGAAATATGAATATCATTTCCTCAATTTTGAGGATAAAAATTTCCGTTCCAAATGATAGTCTTGAGAAGATTGATGAAATAGAATTAAAGATGTTTGAAGAATTCAAATCAATTGAAAAGGAATATCTCGAGTAGGGGGTAAAATGTTTGAGATTTCAAGAGAGCATATAGGTATAAATTCGATAAAGGGGCCTATTATTGTTATTGAAGGCATAAAGAATGTTGGTTATGATGAGGTTGTCGAGGTAAAGCTTGAAGACGGCAGTGAAAGAAGAGGAAAAGTCCTTGAGTCATCCGATGAGTTTGTTGTGGTTCAGTTGTTTGAGGGCACGAGCGGTATTAACTCAAAGACTTCGAGGGTCAGATTTACAGGAAAACCCCTTGAAATAGGTCTTTCTGAAAAAATGCTTGGAAGAATTTTTAATGGGACGGGGAAACCGATAGATGGAATTTTTGATGTAATTCCAGAAACATATAGAAACGTTAATGGAGAATCGATAAATCCGGTTGTCAGAGAGTATCCGAGGGAGTACATTGAAACAGGTGTTAGTGCAATAGATTTAATGAATACGCTTGTGAGGGGGCAGAAGCTACCAATATTTTCAGCGGCCGGTCTTCCACACAATGAACTTGCTGCACAGATTGCGGCACAGGCAAAACTTCCGGGAGAGGAGGCTGGAAACTTTGCGGTAGTTTTTGCTGCGATGGGTATAAAGAACGACGATGCCTTTTTCTTCATTAATAACTTTGAGGAGAGGGGGGCATTGGAGAACGTGGTTATGTTTTTAAATCTTGCGAATGATCCCCCGATAGAAAGAATTGTTACTCCGAGAGTTGCACTGACAGTGGCTGAATATCTTGCCTTTGATAAAGGCAAACATGTTCTTGTCATACTTACTGACATGACAAGCTACTGTGAAGCATTAAGAGAAATAGCGAATGCAAGGGGGGAGGTACCTGCAAGAAAAGGTTTTCCCGGCTATATGTATAGCGATCTTGCTACAATTTATGAGAGGGCTGGAAGAGTAAAAGGCAGGGAAGGTACTATAACACAGGTTCCCATTCTTACAATGCCAAACGATGATATTACGCACCCAGTGCCTGATCTTACTGGTTATATTACAGAAGGACAGATAGTTCTTTCACGTGAACTTTACGGGAAGGGTATCTATCCACCAATAGATATTCTACCTTCTCTCTCAAGACTTATGAAGGATAGTATTGGGAGGGGTTTTACAAGGGAAGATCATCCCCATCTCTTTATGCAGCTTTATGCAAGCTATGCGAGGGTTAAAGAGGTAAGATCTATAGCCTCAATTGTCGGTGAGGAAGAGCTTGGGGCTGTAGACAGAGCCTACCTCAAGTTTGGCAATGAGTTTGAGAGAAACTTTATCGGGCAGGGATTTAAAGAAGATAGAAGCATGGAAAGAAGTCTTGAGCTTGGTTGGAAGATTATTTCCATACTTCCAAAAACTGAACTAACAGGATTAAAAGAAGAGGAGATAGAAAAATACTATATTGAGGAAGAGGGAGTAGAATGAATCTTGCAGAGATATCTCCTACAAAAACCAACCTTCTCGAATTTAAGGCACAGCTTGAGTTTTCTATAGAAGGACATGACCTGCTTGAGGAGAAAAGAGAGGTGCTTGTAATGCACCTTCTTGAAATTGCAGAAATTGTGAAGGAAAAAAGAGCTTTGTTAGATAAAAAGTTTGAAGAGATGTATTATAAATTCAAATTGCTAAAACTTGAGTTTGGAGAAATTGTATTGAGGCAGATGATTCTTAATAATGCTAAGAGTTTTGGTGAGCTTAAGATTATAGAGAAGAGCATAATGGGGGTAAATCTGCCAGTTATACAGAAAACAGAGAGTGAAAAAAGGTTTGAAGCTGGAAGTTTTTTTAGTGTTGGAAGGTATAGAATTTATGATAAATTTCAGCAGGAATCCAGAGAGTTGCTTTCATTACTCATAGAGGTTGCAGAACTTGAAGCTAAAGCATGGAGACTTTCTTATGAAATTAAGAAAACACAGCGACGGGTTAATGCACTTGAAAACATATTTATCCCAGAATTTAAAGAGATTATAAAGTTTATACAGGAAAATCTTGAGGAGAGAGAAAGGGAAACATTTTTTCAAATGAAGAGAGTTAAGGCTTCTAAAGAAAAGTGAGGAGGAAACTTTGAGCGTAATTTATATTCCCATAACAGGTTCTCCTGAGGGCAAAAAGGCATACAAAAAGGCTTTATCTTTTGCAAAGAGACACAATTTTGAGGTTGTTTTTATAGGTATTTTAAATATTGAGCTTGTTAATAAACTGAAAAGATACAGAGTTTTTATTGAGGAAGAGGTTGGTAGATATAATGACACTATGAAAAAAGATATTGAGAAATATCTGGATTTTATGATTAAAGAGGCAAAAAATATGGGTGTCGAAGCAAGGGAAGTTATTTTGACTGGAGAACCTTTTTTTGAAATTGTTAACTACATAAAGAATGATAATGTAGATGAGAAGGTTTTGTTTGTGGCAAAAAAAACTGGAGGAAAATGTTTAAAGGACATTCTTTCAAAGATAGAGAGGGATTTATTGTTGCATACTGATATTAGCATTTTAGTTATTGGAGAAGAGCTATGAAAAAGGTGCTTGAGACTATAAAAAAAGTAGAGCTTGAGATAGAGGATCAGGTTGAAAGGTCTGAGAAAGAGGTAGAAAAGATTCTTGAGGAAGCATCAAAAAAGGTTGGACTTCTTGAGAAGGAATTTAAGGAAAAGTTTGAGGCAGAAAAGAAAGCTAAGATGGAAAATTTGAATAAGGAACTGGAAGAGCTTAAGAAACGTCTTAGAAAAGAAATAGAAAAAGAGCTTAATGACAAAACAGCTCTATTTAATGAGAAAAAAGAAAAGATTAAACAGAAAGTTATAAAGATGTTATTTTCTGAATGAGGTTGGAATGCTGGGATTTAAATACGTTGCAATTTATCCAAAGATTATGGCATGGCGTGGCACATTACTTAAAGAGGATGAAATTAAAGAAGCACTTAATATGGAATTAAAAGACCTTATCGAGCTTGTAAAATTAAAGCTGAAAAAGGTAACATTAAAGGATGAGAGTATCATTTCGATAGAGAAGGCAATAAAGCAACAGGAATTTCTTTTTTTAAAAAGTGTTGAAAGATTTATGTATGGCAATTCAAAAAAGTTTTTTAAAATCTGGCTGAAATTCTACGAGGTGGAGAATCTCAAGTTTGCTTTAAAGATTATTCTTTTAGAGAGAAAGGATTATCTTGATCTTTTGTTTGAGCTTGAAACTGGCAATAAGTTTCAGGTTGAATTTTTGAGAAATATCAATACGATTGATGAGCTTCTTGACTTTTTAAGCGGGACAGAGTATTATGCGATTGCAAGAGATACATTTCCGAGAGTTAAAGAAACTTCAAACACCTTTTTTTTTGATATAAGGATTGACAATTATCTTCTGGCCATATTGAAAAATTTTTATGATACTCTTTCTCCTTTTGAAAAGGCGGGGGTGGAAAGGTATCTCTTTTACTTTCTTGAGGCAAAGCATATACTCTCAATTTACAGGGCAAGATTTTTCTTTAATCTTGGAAAGAATGAATGTATGGTGTTGCTTCCAGAAATTTTAGGTGTTTTATCTCAATCAAAATATGAGAAACTTTTAGATGCTGGTAGTGAAGAGGAGTTTTTCAAACTTTTGATAGAATGGGGTTTTATTAAGCCAGAGGATAAAGAAATTTCATATGAAGATTATCTTGAGTATTATTTTTTCAAGGAATTGATTAAAAGGGCAAAAAAGGGCATGAAATCTAAGATTTTTGATATAGGGCTTTTTCTCTCATTTTTTATTCTTCATTACCTGAATGCGAAAAACTGGTTTGCTTTGCTTGAGGCTAAAAAAGAGGGGATAAATATTGAAGATACTATGAAATTTCTCGTGTTTTAAAGATGGGAGCTTTTATGTTTTTTCCCGAGAGAATGAGAAAGGTGGACATATTTATATTGAATCATCACAAAGAAGCTGTAAAGAGAGAGCTTCTCAAGTTTGGTGAGTTTGAAAGTATAAACTTAAGCGAGAATAAGCTTAAAGAGTTTTTCTTCTTTAAGAAAATACCTGTAGAGGAAAGAATTGTAAAGTTAAAAGAGCTTGAAAAAAGAGTGGATTATCTCCATTCTATGGTAAAGAATTTCTGGGAAAAGATAGAAACTGAGGAATCAAAAACATTTACCATTCTTAAAGAAGAAGAAATAGAAAGTACGCTTGCAGGGATAGAAAACAAGATAAATGATTTGAATAAGAAGCTTGAGGATGTAAAGAAGAGAAAAGTCGAGGAAGAATTAAGATTAAGAAAGAACTTCTTTCTTTCCCAAATTAACCTTGACCTATCTGAGTATGAAAATCTCAAATTTTTCGGTATATACTTTGGTTCAATACCTTTTATAAACAAGCAGGCACTGGTTAATGCACTGAAGGATTTTTCATGTGAGTTAAGATTTTTAGGTGAGATAGGCAAGGAAGCAGTATTGTTATTGATTTATCCTAAAAAATTCAGTGAAAAAATAGAAAGTGTATTGAAAAATGCATATTTTAAGGATTTTGGCTTTCCAGAAGCTAATGATAAAAAGGAAGGTTTCTTAAAGCTTGGCTTATCGGTTATAGGTTTACAGGATGAGGAAATATGGTATGAAAGTAAGATAAAAGAAACTCTCAGGGTATCAATCCCTGTTTTTGATGTTCTGACAGAAAGTATCAGATATTACCTTGCACTTGCCAGACTTGAGAGAGAGATGGCTTCTTCGAGAGATGTAGCTTTAATTTCGTGCTGGATTCCCGATAGAAAGCTTGAAAGGCTAAAGTCAGTTATAGAGAGTGTGACAGACAAAAAATGTGTCATTACAAGCATTCCAGACTATGAGGCTATGGGAAAAGAAGGTATGACACCACCTACTATGCTTTCAAACCCATCATTTTTAAAGCCTTTCGAGGGGCTTGTTTTGAATTTTGGTGTGCCTTCATATAGAGAGGTTGATCCCACAACTCTTGTGGCATTTAGCTATGTTTTAATGTATGGGGTTATGTTTGGTGACCTTGGACAGGGGCTTGTGTTGTTTTTAATAGGTTTACTTGGGCTTTTTGTGAAAAGATTCAGTTACATCAGGGCTTTTGCAAAGATAATATGTTATGTCGGGCTTTCCTCTGCATTTTTTGGAATTTTGTATGGAGAACTATTTGGTTTTGATCATATTATAAGAACCATCTGGCTTAAACCTCTTACACATATAATGGAAATTTTATTGTTTGCGATAGGTTTTGGGGTATGGATGGTTTCACTCGGCATTGTTATTAACATAATTAATTGTATCAGGGAGAGGAACTTTGGGAGATTGTTATTTAGTTCTATGGGAATACCGGGTATGGGGTTTTACTGGAGCTTTCTCTCAATTTTAGTTCTCGGTGTTATGAAAAAGTTCAGCGGCTGGATGCTTTATATTCCTGCCTTTTTCCTTGTATTGATTGCATTTGAAAAACCACTTGATAGATTATTTTTCAAGCATGCAAATGAGGAAGAAGTATCACTTAATCCAATAATGATAATTGTTGAGGTAGTCGAAGCAGTACTGACCTTTCTTACAAATACCATCTCTTTTATGCGTGTGGGGGCATTTGCATTGAATCATCAGGCTTTAATGATAGCAGTCTTTATAATAGCAGCTATGTTTAAAAATTCCATTATCGAGTGGATTGTTATACTTTTTGGAAACCTTTTTGTTATTGGCTTTGAGGGTTTTATTGTCAGCATTCAGGTTTTGAGGCTTGAGTATTATGAGTTCTTTATGAAATTCTTCAGGGGTGGTGGTAAGGCCTTTGAAGGCTTAAAAAGGTAAGAAGTGACATTTTTAAATTCAAAAAGTACTACTTTTTCAATAGATCCTTCTTGCTTTTTAAAAGATCAAGCCAGGGAGAGGGTGCATTACCTGTCTTTGTGTATGAGGTTGTGGCATATTTCTTTTGAGTTGTATATTTTCTTATTATTTCATAGTAAAGATATAGCCTGATATAATTAACAAAGCCAAAATAAAGTATTGTTGCGAGGAAGAAGTTAAAATAAGGCAAAAACATCAGGGTAAAAAACAGAGCAGTGTCAAACAAAAAGAAAGGCAAGAGGAGATGTATATTCCTTAATGTTATCTCCATTGCAAACTTTAAGGCATTGGAAATTTTTATTTTTTCCTCTTCGTATACATAAAGTGGGAAAAAAATGTACTGAGTCATTATAAAAATGGAGAAAATAAACAGGACAAAGACCAGTATTGCAGTTTTTAATACAATATTTTGAATAAACTGAAAATAAAACCCACCCGTCCAGATTATTAGAATTGATGAGATTGCAAAGAAAAGTGTAAGTCCAAGCCATGGGAGAAAATATCTTCCTGTAAGTCTCCAGAAGCCAGAGAAGAATTCTTTATAGGAAAGGTGGTCTTTTTCCATTACATTTTTTTGAAGCGTTATCATTGTAAATGTTGTGGGAAAAAAGCTCTCAATTGAAATCATAAAGAGGAAGAAACTCATAACCTGTGCAGGATATTTCCTTAAGGGTTCAAAATTCAGTGAAATTAGTAAATTCGAGTAAAATAAAAGCAGTATAAAAAATGGATTTATTGCTGATATAATGGAGGAGACAATCGACAGGTTTATATTTTTCCACCACTTCTTTATAGAATTAACTATAACTCTGAAAAACATCTTTTTACCCCTTTATATTTTACAAAAAAAATTTTTTTAAATCAAAAAAAATACAACTTTTCCAAGTTAGTTATAGTTCTTTTTATTTCTTTGACTGCCTTTCAGAAAGTGGATATAATTAAAATAGTTTTGAAATGTGAGGGGAAAATGGAGTTAGTTAAAGTTTCTCTTTCGGTTGTTTCTGGTTATCTTATTGGTTCAATTCTTCCTGGTTATTTTTTACCTCTATGGATTAAAGGAATTGACATTAGAAAATATGGTGATGGTAATCCCGGTGTCGTAAATGTGAAGAGAAATGCCGGAGTTTTTATAGCCATTCTTACCGCAATTTACGATGTGTCGAAAGGTCTTCTTGCTTTATTTATAGCTTATAAGTTATTCAAGCTACCATTTTCTTACAGCTATCTTGCTGGATTTGCTGCTGTTATTGGTAATAAATTCTCGATATTTCTCAACTTTAAAGGTGGCAGAGGAATTGCTGCAACTATCGGACTTTTCTTATTCATCTTTTTAAAAATTATAGTTTGCCATCTTACACCTCTCGAAGTTTTTTCTCTTTTTGCATATATTGTAATCTATGCTTTGCTTTTGAATATTGCTACCCACAACAGGGGTGATTTTTTTACGGTTACTATATTTCCCTTTTTAGCTCTGTATGTAATACTTAAAATTCACATTATTTTTGACTTAATATTTTTCCTTGCTTTGAGTTCTGTAATTACCGTGGAGGCATTCAAAAACTTAAAAAGGGATGAATATAAATTCTATAATGAAAAGCAAACTTTCTGGAGGATTATTGCAAGACCATTTGCTTTGTTGTTTATACCGCTTGGAATTCTTCTCCCTAAAATGACATTTCTTTTTCTTGTTGGTGGTGTTCTTGCAGTGTTTTTTCTGTTAGATATGCTTAGGATTCTCATTCCAAAAATTGAAAATGTTTTTCAGATGGAGATTGTTAACAGCATAAGATTTTTTAAGAAAAAGGAGGAAGGAAAAATATCCTCTATGACCAATTTTTTGCTCGGCATTTTCCTCTGTTTTGTGCTTTTTGACAGGAATGTGGCTTTTGCGGCTCTTGGTTTTGTTTCGCTGGGAGATATGTTTGGAAAAATTGTGGGAATAAATTCTGGAAGAAAAAAAATTTTTAAGAAAAGTGAAAGGACACTTGAAGGTTCGCTGGCATTTCTTTCTGCAACCATTACAGTTGCTTTCTTTATGTGGATAACCGGGCTGCTTTCCCTGCCCGTGGTTTTAACGGGAGCTTTCATAGCTACTGTTACAGAGGCAATCCCTGCGCAGCTTGATGACAATTTCAGCATTCCAGTGGTTTCAGGTGGCATAATGGAGTTGATAAAAAGATTTCTTATTAAATGAAATTATCTTAAAACCTTATATCTCACCTTTTTCTTCTTTTCATAGGGAAGAGAGGCTAAATAAATCCATTCAAACAATTGCCTTATCCAGCCATTTTTTTCAAATCTCCTTGTGGATGAAAAAACCTTCTTTGTCTTCATAAAGAAATATTTCGAGACTTTCTGGCACTCCCTGAGTAGGAATGTGTCTTCATCGAAGGTCAGCTCTTCATCAAATCGAATCTTTTTAAGCAAGTCCCTTCTTATAACCTGAATGGAGCGGGTAGTTTTAACAACATGGTTTGCAAAGTTGTAGAAGTGATACCAGCCTCTTGCCAGTTTAGAATCAGGATATGGCAAAATAGAAACCATTCCACAGCCAATATTCTTCCTTGTGTTTTTTTGCAGAAATTCATTAAGTTCTTTCAGAAAGTCTTTCAGAAAAAATGTATCCGCATCCAGAAAAATTACCCAATCACTTTTATCAGAAATGTTCTCAATACCCACATTTTTCGCCTTTGAAACCCCATCTTCAGAAATATTGATTACCCTGAACCATTCTGGTGAGTGATTCTGTATTATCTCTTTTGTTCCGTCGGTTGATCCATTTTCAACAATTATTACTTCAAGCTTCTCGAAAGGATAATCAATACACTTTAGGGAAAGTATGGTGTTTTTGATGTATTTTTCCTCATTGTGAGCTGGAATTATAATTGAGAAAAAGAGGTAGTTATTTTCGTATTCTGTCATGTTTGACATTTAGCATTATTATACTGAAGAAGCTTTGAATTTTCAAGCAGAAATCAGTTTTATTGTAGCAATGGCCTTTCCAAGAAATTGGAAATTTTTTTGCCGTCATTCTGAATGATAATGAAGTATATCTTAATATCATTAGAAGATTGTATTTTCTTTGCTTCACTCAGAATGAAAGTTTTGTCTTTTTGGACAGCCCATTGCTACTACATACGCTTTATAGTTTCTCAAGGTCTTCGAGTATTTCTTCTTTCTCATATATAGCGGCTGTTATCCCTTTCTTTTTCCAGTTGCCAATTTTGTAGTAAGTAAATGAAAATAGCATTCCAAATAGCCAGGCTATCGGAATTCCCCACCAGATTCCCTTTGTTCCCAGTAATTTTGAAAGATATGCTGAAGCTGGAATTCTGAGGATAACTTGCGAAAATATTGTAGAAAACATAGGGATAAATGTATCACCTGCACCTCTTAATACCCCATTGAATATGAACATTATAGCGAATGTAAAGAAAAATGGTCCGACTGTATAAAGGTATTCTTTACCTATTTTTACAACCATCGGGTCCCTATTAAAAAGTGAAATAAGGTATTTGGGAAAAGCGATTATTAAAGCCGAGATAAAGAGGTTTACACCAAGAGTCATAAGTAGAGCACTTTTCACGCCCTTTTTTACCCTTTCCATTTTTTTTGCGCCCAGATTCTGTCCTACAAATGTTGTTACTGCCATACTGAAATTCATGGCTGGCATTGTAGCAAGAGATTCTATTCTTGTGGCGGCAGTAAAGCCTGCAAGAGTATCTGTACCAAATCGGTTTACAATATTCATTAATGCCATTGCTCCAATGCTAACCATTATCTGCTGTATTCCAGACGGAATTCCAATGGAAAGACTTTTCTTGAATATATTGCTATCGAAAACAATCCTGCCTTTAAGATTGAAAACAGGGTTCTTTTTATGAAGGAAAATGATGCCAGTAAGAAATGAAAACCCCTGTGCTATAATAGTTGCAAGAGCAGCACCAGCAACTCCCATTTTAAAAGGGATTATAAACAAAAGGTCGAGAAAAATATTTATAAACGTAGCAAAAATCAAAAGATATAGAGGTGTTTTTGAATCTCCCAGTCCCCTGAGTATGGCAGAAAGCCCATTGTAACCAAATGAAAATGTTATTCCAGAAAATATTATCAAAAGATAGGTTCTTGAACTTTCCCTTACGTCAGCTGGGGTTCCTAAAATATTGAGCAAGAGAGAGGATGAAAGGATTCCAGTTATTGTCATTACTATTGATAACACGAAAATAACAATATATGTTGTGGATATTGCCTTTTTTAAATTTTCAATATCTTTTGCCCCAAAAAATTGCGAAATGAGGACAGTAGTTCCCATCGTTGCTCCCATTACAAGGGCAATTAGCAAGAACATAACTGGGAAACTTACCCCAACAGCTGCTATACCCTGCTTTCCTACAAATTGTCCCACAATTATGGCATCAACAATGTTGTATAGTTGTTGAAAAACGTTGCTTAAGAGCAATGGAATGGTAAACCTCAATATTTTTAATGGAATGTTTCCCTCTGTCATATCAATCATAATATTTTCCTACCTTATATTTTTCAATGAGAGCCATTAATTCCGAAATCGTTTCAATTTCGGCTATTTTCTTTCTTAACTCTCTCGCAGATGCCAAATTTTTTACAAGGTGCATTAATAAACCCCTGATTTCTTTAATGCTGTCTTTTTTATAGTAATTGCAATAGCAAGATACAAATTTCTTTATGATTTCCATAATTTCCATCCGGGAGAATCTCTTTAATTCCCCGCTTTCAAAGTAGTGTCTTATAATTTCAAAAATGTATGGGGCTTCAAGTGCCTTTCTGCCTATCATTACACCATCAACCCTGTAATTTGTGATAATATATCTTACATCGTCTAAAGACTTTATATCACCATTGGCAATAAGAATTTTATTGGTTAAATCTCTTGCTATGGCAAATAATTCCCAGTTAGCTCTTCCTCCATAAAACTGAGTTGCAAGCCTCGAATGAAATATAATTATGTCTGCTCCTGCATCATCAAGTGCAGGGATAGTCTTTTCTATATTGACAGAATTAAAACCGCTCCTTATCTTTGCTGATACAATTAAATCTGCATCCTTAACAGCCTTGACAATATCAGCCATCTTTTCTGGAAAATTCAAAAGGTATGCACCGGCTTTACCTTTTAAAACCTTCCTCACCGGACATCCAAAATTTATATCAACCATCTTTATGTCGAAGATCCTTTTCAAAAATAGAGCAGCTTTATAAAATTTCTGAGGTTCTGGAGAACCAAACAACTGAACAGAGAAACCCCCATTTTCATCAGGTTCAACATACCTGAAGGTTTTTTTGTTGTCTCTAAGTATTCCCTCAACGCTTACCATTTCGGTGAAAGTAAGTCCGGCGCCAAAAGATTTTACAAGTTCCCGAAAAGGCTTGTGCGTAAACCCGGCCATTGGAGCAAGAAAAAGGTTATTCTCTATCTGAAATGAGGGAAGAGAAATTGGATGAATTATACTTTCCAAACTATATAACACCTGAAAAACCCCGGCTAAGATCGATAGCACCCTGTGTAACCTTTAATTATACAGAGCACCGGGAAAACACCTCTGATTGAGCCGCCTGGGGATCGAACCCAGGGCCCTCGCCTTAAAAGGGCGATGCTCTACCTACTGAGCTAGCGGCTCTTAAAGAACCTGTATATTCTAATTTATTTGTGCATATTTGTCAAAAAATAGATTATTTGTAGTGTGAGAATATGTTAATCAATTGTGCAGTAAAGGCAAACTAGCACCATTTATTGTGGAGAGATTATTTCTGATATGCTTTATTTCTTGCTTCTTCAATAGAAGTAGCTTTTTTTATGTCTGGTTCTACAGAATTTGCCTTCTCATATGCGGAGATGGCCTGCATATAACTTTTTGTTTTTTCGTAAATTTGTCCCTGCTTGAAATACCATTCGGCAAAGTTTTTGATCATTTCTTTTGATGAATTATTGGGAATTTCTATGCCCTGATTGTAATTGTCCTTAAGGTTAAAAGCCTTTGTAAAATCCCTCGCAATTTTTTCGACATTTTTGGGTTTTTGATTTTCAGTTGTTAGAGGATTTAAGTTAATATTCTCCACTTTCATAGTTGAAACCTCCAAAAAGGTTTCTGGAGACGGCGGGAATCGAACCCGCGTCCTGAGACCAGAAATTTTAAGCCTTATTCACAGGCTTAGTTTTATTTTGTTGTCGGAAAAGGGGGAAATAAAACAAACCCTTCTTTTCCCGAGCCACATAACTTCAGCTCTGGGTTGTGGCAACCCAGAACCTATCCTTCAAAATATGACCCGCAGCTAGTCCCGAAGGAAAAGACTACCTGCAGGAGACTGCTTTAATTAAGCAGCCATTGCATAAGAATATGATTCTTCTGCACTTCTTTTTTGAAGCAGTTTTAAGGGATACTTCAGCCCTGCCTGAAGCCTAAAACTCCCGTTGTCTCAGTCGAATGCCAGTCGTCCCCTTATACGTTAATATAATAACAATAAAAAAACAAAAAATCAAGTAAAAACGAAAAAACTCCTTTTCTTATATCGGCATTAATGTTCTTAAATTTTAGAGATTAATATTTTTTTTTATACTTTATAGTGCAGTGTGCGAGGTTATGCAAATATATTAATGAAAAATAATTGATAAATTCAGATTTTTATTGAAAACTATTTTATTTTGTTTTAAACTTAAAGAGCTTAATAAAGGGTGAATTCAATGGAATCAAAAGAAAATATTTATGAAAAAATTCAGAAATTAAGAAAGGAAATTGAATTTCATAACTATAGATACTATGTCCTTGATAGTCCATTAATTAGCGATTATGAATATGACCTCTTAATGAGGGAGCTTGAAAAACTTGAGAAAGAAAATCCAGAATTTATCACCCCTGATTCTCCTACTCAGAGGGTAGGGGGAGAACCACTAAAAAAGTTTGAGAATTTTACCCATCCTTTCAGAATGTATAGCCTTTCTAATGCGATGAATGAAGAGGAATTCAGGCAGTTTGTAACAAGGGTTTATAAGGATATTTCTACTGGCAGTGTGGAATTTTGTTGTGAGCCAAAGTTTGATGGTCTTGCCATTGAATTAATTTACAGAAATGGAATTTTAGAGCTTGCATCGACAAGGGGAAATGGTGAGGTTGGAGAACTTATTACAAATAATGTAAAGACTATAAGAAGTATTCCACTGAGGTTGCAGGGGAAGTTTCCTTCCGAGCTTGTGGTTTATGGTGAAATTCTTATGTTTAGGAAGGATTTTATCGAGCTAAATAAGGAAAGAGAAGAAATTGGTGAACAGCTATTTGCCAATCCGAGAAATGCGGCGGCTGGCAGTGTAAGACAGCTTGATCCCAAGATTACCGCCTCAAGAAAGTTAAGGTTTTATGCCTATGGAGTAAGGACACTTACTGCAGATGTGGAGGAGTTGAGTAGTAATTTTTCCCACTACGAGAGACTGATTTATTTAAAGAGTATGGGTTTTCCTGTGACCGACCACATAAAAAAGACATCACATATTGAGGAGGTTATCGAGTTTCACAAAAATCTTGAAAACAACAGGGATGTTCTTCCTTTTGAAATTGACGGGGTTGTTATTAAAGTTGATGATTTAAGGTTTCAGGAGAGACTTGGTTATGATGCAAAGGCTCCAAAATGGGCTATTGCGTGGAAGTTTAAGCCAGCGAAGGCTACTACAATACTTAAAGATGTTGAATTCAGTGTGGGCAGGCAGGGGACGATTACACCAACTGCTATCTTTGAGCCGGTTTTTCTTGCGGGGGCGAGGATAACAAGGGCAACTCTGCATAATTTTGATGAGGTTAAAAGACTTGATTTGCATTATAATGATACAATTGTAGTGGAAAGGTCTGGAGAGGTTATACCCAAGGTTGTTGAGGTTATAAAAGAAAAAAGGAAGAATGAAGCAAAACCGGTTAAACCTCCAGAGAATTGTCCGGTATGTGGAAGCAAGCTATTCAAGTCAGGGGAAAGGGTTGCTTTAAGATGTGTAAATTCTTCCTGTCCAGCCATTGTAAAAGGAGCAATGAAACACTTTGTTTCGAGAAATGCTTTTAATATTGAGGGTCTGGGTGAAGAAATCATTGAGAGATTTTATTCCCTTGGTTATATAAAGAGCTTTGTGGACATTTTTAAACTGAAGGAAAGGCGTTCTGAGTTAGAGAATCTCGAAAGATTTGGAGAGAAGAGCATTAATAATCTCTTATCTGCAATAGAAAACTCAAAGAGTGTAGAATATTTCAGGTTTATATACGCACTCGGAATTCCCTATGTTGGAGAGGAAACGGCAAGGCTTTTGGCTTCAAATTTCAGCCCTGTGGAAAGGCTATTTCATATAGAGAGGGATGAATTGTTAAAGGTTTACGGGGTTGGAGAGGTGGTGGCAGAAAGCGTGGAGAATTATTTTGCCAATGAAGAAAATATAAAGTTGATCAGGAATTTACTTAGTGCAGGAGTGAGTATAAAATACACGACAAAAGAGGTTATTTCTGGCAGTCCTTTAAGTGGTAAAAGGGTAGTTTTTACAGGTAAGGCTACAAATTTTACGAGAGATGAATTTATGGAGCTCGTCAGAAAATATGGGGGTATGCCTTCTGATTCTGTGTCAAAATCCACTGACATTCTTGTTGTTGGGGAAAATCCGGGTTCAAAGCTTGAGAAAGCAAAAAGCCTTGGGGTAAAAATAATGAGTGAGGATGAGTTTTTGAAATTAATAAAATAAGAACTTTTTTGTCAGTACCTTTTAGGGGAACTAAAATGAATAAAACCAGACCTTCGATAGTTATTATCGAGGATGAGCAGTTTATCGCAAGAGATATGGAAGAAACCTTAAAGAGTTTTAACTATGATGTGGTTGGAAGTTACGAAAGGGGAGAAGATTTACTTGATGAGCTAAATAGTGGGAACAAGAAGAATATTTCCATTGCTATTACAGACATCTATTTAAAGGGTAGAATAGATGGAATAAAGCTTGCAAAGAAGCTTTTTGAGATGAGAATCCCATCCATTTTTGTCACAGCCTATACAGATGAAAAAACAATGAAGAAGGCTTTGAGTTTTCCAGTCTTTGGCTTTTTAGAGAAGCCATTTGATCCCTTTAGCCTGCGAATCTCAATCGAAATAGCCTTAAACCTCTTTTCTATGCACTCAGAACTTGAAGAAAAGATATCTTTTTTGTCAAAAGAACAGAGCAAACTTATGAGAGATGTGGAAAACAACAAGAAGCAACTTGTTGAAGAGGCAAAACTCAGAAAGAATTTGATTTCTGAAAATGAGAGGCTTTCGAGGGAGATTGTTTCATTTCAGTATTATGTTGATGTATTAAAGAATGAAATGGGGACTGTTTTACTGGAAAAGGAAAAGTTACAGACTGTAAAATCCGAGATTTTTGAGCATCTTGCAACTTATGCAAAAGGAATGGAATTTTTTAACAACCTTTTTTGTGGGATTTTTGAGAGAGAAGAAGATTTTAAGACATTATTCAGACTTACCATTGATGATTTTAAGAAGGTTTTTGATGAGGATTGTAAGGGTGTTTTGTTATACATTGAAGACTTAAAGATTACCACAACTGAATTTATTGTTACAGATTTTGTTTACAGATATAATTTTGGTAATATCGATATTGAGATTTTCTTCAATACTGAGAATAGCCTGAAAAAATACATAACAGACTCTTCAAAAGGTTTGATTGAGTTGGTTTTAAAAATAATTCACTGCTTTCACAATAATAAAAAATTATTACTGTGCGAAATGGAGGAAAAGAAAATATTAAATGATTTATTTAATTCAATGGCTTTTCCTGTAATATATTATGGTAAAAATAGAATTTTTATAAATGAATTTGCGAAAGAGTATCTTAATGTTTTCAGTGCCAAAGAAATAAAAGAAAAAATTTTAGTAGATTTTGAAGAATTAGAGAGGCTTTCAAAGGAATTTCTTTTAGATGGAAAGAAAAAATTTTTTGAGTATAGTTGTAAGGTAAAGGGAAAAGATGGTATATTTAAAGTAAGAAGAAGCCTATTTAGAGACAAGACCGATGAGTATGTTGATGTATTTTCAGTTGAAAGTTGAAAGTTTATAAAGTTTTCGGTAGAAAACTCTTGACAGTACGACAAAGTTTTGAAAGGAGGGAGCTATGGATTTTCTCTGGAATGGAATTTTCTGGGGAGTTGTGCTAATTATATTTGGGTTAAGCGTGATTTTGAAGGCTGTTTTTCATATTGATATTCCTGTTTTCAGGTTGTTTGTTGCTTTTATTTTTATTTACATAGGTGTAAAGATAATAATTGGCGACAAAATAATTAAACCTAAAGCAACCGAAAGGGATGTTATTTTTTCAGAAGGTGAGTTTAAATACAATTCTGAAAAGACAAAGGAATATAATATAATCTTCGGGAGTGGTAAAATAGACCTTTCAGATGTAGGAGAGCTTACCGAAAACAAGGTTATAAAAATAAACACCATATTTGGTGGTGGGAGCTTAATTTTAAAGAAGAATACACCTTTTAGACTTAAGACTTCTGTTGCATTCGGTGGAATTTCCTTTCCCGAGGGGGAAGCAATTTATTTTGGTGAAAAAGAGTTAAAACAAGGAGAGAAGTCTACTTATTTTATGGATGTTGAGCTCAATGTGGTTTTTGGTGGGTTCAAGATTTTTTATAAGGATTGAAAAATTTTTACAGATGTTTCGTGTAGAATTTGAAAATAAAGGCTTTTATCTTGAGTATAAGACAGATCTTCCAGATTATGCCTGTGGGATTACAACCAGAAATCTGCAATTTAATTACTCATATCATACCATAAAAACAGAAGAAGAAAAAAAAATAGTTGATAAGTCAAGAAGGCTTCTATTTGAAAGTCTTTCTTTCAGAAGCATTGTAACTTTAAGACAAGTTCATTCTGATAAGATTTGCATTCTGGATGAAGATAATATGAGAGATTTTGAAGATTCGAAGGTTGAGGGTGATGGGCTTATTACGGATGTAGAAAATATACTTATAGGAGTTTCTACTGCTGACTGCATTCCTTTAATTTATTTATCAAAAGGGAAAAAAGTTTGTGGTGTGGTGCATGCTGGCTGGCGGGGGATTCATAAAGGTATTCATCTTAATATGCTACAGCATTTTAAGAGAGACTTTGGAGTTTTAATGAAGGATGTTTTTATTATTATAGGTGCCCATATCAGAGATTGCTGTTATATTGTTGGTAGTGAAATGTTTGAATTTTTTCCTAAAAGATATTTCAAAAATTTTAGTGGAAATCTATACCTGAATCTCCTGAACATAGTTGTGGATGGCCTTACAGACTGCGGGATTAGTGAAAATAACCTTGCTTATCTTGATATATGTAGTTATTGTGGTGGAGATTTTTTTTACTCATACAGAAGAGGTGAAGAAAGTATGAGGAATCTCTCATTTGCAGGGATAAGGCAGTGTATTTAAGCATGGGGATGAAACCTATCATAGCTTTCTTTAAGCTTGCTTATGGAAAGATGTGTATATATCTGTGTGGTGGAAAGGTTGGAGTGCCCAAGCATTTCCTGTATGACCCTTATGTTTGCTCCATTGTCAAGCAGGTGAGTGGCAAAAGTATGTCTTAAAGTATGGGGTGAGACCTTCTTCTGAATAGCAAGCTTTTCTATATATCCATTTAAAATGTAGCGAATTGCCCTATCCTGTATCCTCTTTCCGCTTTTTGTAACAAATAAAGCCTCATTTTTAGACTGAAATTCCCTACGGTAGCCTAAATATTTTAGTAGCATTCTCTTTGTCTTTTCTCCCAGTGGGACAATTCTCTGCTTTTTGCCTTTGCCAGAGACATGGATTGTCTTTTCTTTAAGGTCAAGATCAGCAAGGTTTAATCCTACAAGTTCGGAAACTCTTATTCCAGTTGCATAGAGAAGCATAATCATAGTCTTATTTCTTACTGAAAAGGCATCGCTTTCTGGAATAAGATTGATAAGCTCAAAGACCTCTGTCTTTTCCATAAATGAGGGTAGCTTTTTTTCTTTCTTTGGAGAAGAAATAAGCTCTGCTGGGTTTTTCTCTATAAGCCCCTGCTTTTTTAAAAACTTAAAGAATGTCTTTAATGCCGCAGTTTTTCTCTCGAGCGAAGAAGGTGCAATCCCCTTTTTGCCGAGGTCTGTTATGAAGCTATAGATATTCTGATATGAGACTGCTTTAATATCTTTAACCTTTTCCTTTTCGAGGAAATTTAGAAATTCACTGATGTCAATATTGTATGATTTTATCGTATGTTTTGAAAAGCCCTTTTCATACTTTATGTATTTTAGAAAAATATCAAGAATTTCTTCATTCATTTTTCTTTTCTTTTTCTATCTCTAAAAAATCAACTCTGTATATTATCCCTAAATATAATGATAAAATTTCAGAAAATGAATGTGACTGGGGATCCAGCTTTGTTGTGTTGTCGGAAGCAAAACTCCCCCTAATATATTCAGCACTTGAGTAAACAACTCTGCCTTCTATGCCTGCTTCTTTTAAAAAGAAAAATGCTGCTGATATTGAAAAAAGAGGAATCTTATATTTAACTTCTTTGTATTCTTTTCTCTCGTTTTCAGTAACATAAGTCTCGCTTTGGTTTAAAAAAGGCTTGAGTGAAAAGGCAAACTCAAGATTCCTGTCTGGATTCCATAAAAACTTTAGAGTAAGTGGATTAAATTCACCACCTTCGATACTCAGGTTTGTTTCTCCATCTCTTATCCAGGCAGATGCTAATGTGTTAGCAATTAATATACCCACTCCAAAGGCAAATTTTTTCCCCCAGAATGGTAAGTAGTACGAAATTGAAGAATCTACCATGGTATATAGTGTTGTGTCAGAAATTTCGTTCCTTTCAACTCTATATACAGGCCAGCCTGGCATAGAACCTCCGGAGAAATCAACTCTTATATCCCAGATTCTTATCATAAAGCCAAGTATTGGAAAAATCTCAGGGAAGTTTCCCTCAATTGTTGACCATTGGATCGGAACTTCATTGTTATAAGCAGTGGCAAAGTTAACTTTTTTATGTCCAGTTTCAAAGTTAAATCCTATCTTTGAGTAAAAAACTCTTTCAATTTTAACCTCTTCCTTTTCGTAGACTGTCTGCCTGAGTTTTTTTATTTCTACTTCCTCCTCAAATGTCAGTGAAGGCAAGACCTCTTTTATTTTCTCTTTTATATTCAATGCAATTTGATCAATGGTATCGAATATGTCAATTGTTACAACTCCTCTTGCCTCATTTCTCATTTTGATTTGTTTTTTCAATGCATCCCATACCTCTGTGATAACATAAAGAGATTTTCCTTCTACGTAATAGTAACCATAGACTATTATGTCTGATTTATTTGAAATACAATAGTTATGAGCTTCCGAAACATTATCAAAAAATATGTCATTCTCTTCTATATCTCTTACCTCGAACTCTTTTTCCCTTTTTAGTTGGGAAAGAATTGATTTTTTTAACATTACGCTTATAGATTTGTCTTTGTAATCCGATAAGTCACGCCAGTTTCCAAGAATTATATTCCATTTGCTTTCAGAAAAACAAACATTAAGTATTAATAAGAAAAGGGATGTTAAAATAAAACTTTTAAAATTCATATCTAATCCCCAGTCCTATATAAGAACTTGAAATTCTTAAATTTTTAATAAATATATCACCCCCTGAGTTTCCTACTTTTACTGGATCTTCATACTTATCAGAACCCCATTCTCTTCTGACTGCTACTTCATAATTTCCAAATTGAAAGGATAGAAAAAATCTTCCGAGCACCCTGAAAACAAATTCCATATTTATGTCTGGTGGTCCATCTCCTCGTGAGAATGGAATAGATATATTGCCTTCATTTGAACGTAATATTAAAGTTCCGAGTGGAATAATACCTATACCCATAGAAAAGTAATAGTTTTTTGTCGCATTAAATCTTAAATAAATTCCAAGTACCGACCTGTAATATTCTAATGAAGGTATTTCAAACGAATTCGTAATATTTATTTTAATCGTACCGAGTTTTTTAGCTTCTCCATAATCAAGTTCTATGTATGTTCCAAGGAAAAACAGGTTTCCAAATAAGCCAAAAGCAGGTAAAAGAAATAGAGAATAATTATAATCTTCTCCAATTCTTAGTTTTCCTTTAAGTGAAAGCAAAAACCACATATATTCAAATTCAAGTTTAACCGATGGTGCAAAGCTATATGAAGAACTCAGATCAGAACCATCCCCCGCCGAATTAAAGTACGAGAAGTAAATATCTGTAAACTTTAGTCTATCAAGATTAAAAGTAACTTCTGCAGAGAAAGAAGGTTTTTCCTTCTGAAACTCACTCACTTTTTTCTTTTTTGTCTCAACAGTAACAAGTTGTTTTTTTTCTTTGGGAGGATATTTCTCACTCAAAATGCTTATAATATCTTCAGAAATAGCTTCTACATTTTTTATAAAATCACCTTTTGTAAAAATTATGTTTGTGGAGAAAATATTGGTTTCTTTTGTAATATCAGTTAAAAACAAATTGTAAAGATTTCCATTTTCACTTATAGAAAGCAAAACCCGTGCGTTTACCTGTGAGATTCCAAAGCCAGATAGCTCGGTTGAATCATCAGAAAATATATAAATATCCTTCTTCGAAGAGGATTTTGAGAGAATGAGCTTCTGGACTATTAGCTCCATATTATGGTTTGGGCTTTCTTTTGAAATCTGTATTATAACCTTTTGTGGAATTAATTCTGCTCCATAAAGTGGCAGGCAAAGGATAATAAAGAGGAAAAATAAAGTCTTTATCTTCATAATTTGTACTTCAATTAGATTTTGCTATATATATTAGTTTTTGTCAAATTTTTACATTGCTTTTAAAAGCCACTTAAAATATTTTTCTGGAGATATCTTAAGAACATAGCAGTCTTTAAGGCTTGATTCTACTTGTAATTATGGTGGTTTTATACTTTTTGGGTAACTTCCGGATGATTAATTCACAGCTTCAAATATTATTTTTAGATTTCTTGAAATTTCCATTGGGTCAGTAGAACAGGATATTTTTTCATAGTTTTCCTTATTTTGCATAATCCTTGCTATTCTTGAAAGTATTTCAATATGCAGGTCATTTGTTGTGGTAGGGGAGATAAGAAAGAATACAAAGTTTACAGGTTGTCCATCAGGTGAATTCCAGTCTACGCCATTTCTGGAATAACCAAACAAAAGAAGTGGGCTATTAATTGAGTCTGTCCTTATGTGTGGTATTGCTATCCTGTTACCTATGCCTGTTGAGAATGCCTCTTCTCTTTCTATGATGTAACGGAAAAGTTCATCCGCAGAGATGCTTTTCTCTATCTGGGAGGCTTTCTCGGCAAGTTTTCTTATTGTTTCATTCTTATCAAATCCTTCTAAAATGACAATTCCCTCTTTGAAGTCGATAAAATCTGAAAGTTTTATTTTTCTCCTTCTCATAAGTTCAAGGCTCATCCATGGTCCCATAATTATAGAAGAAACAACGGCGCCAAATACAATAGCCACAAATACTTCAGGGGTAATCAGTTTCATTTCAAGAGCTATAAGAGCTACAACTATTTCCATCATTCCACCCGGCGTATGTGCGATCGCAATTAAGTTTCTGTTTATAGAAGGAACTTTGCTTATATAGACCCCAATCCACGCTCCAAAAAATCTGCCAATTATACCAACCAGTGTTACTGTTAGTACGAGGAAAATGTTAAAATTTGAAATGAAATCGAGCTTCAGACCTATATTTACAAAGAAAACAGGCACAAAAAGTGCATGAACCATCTGCGAAATGGTGGTTCTTGTCTCCTCCCTTAATTTTTTAGCTTCACCAACAATCACGCCGGCTACAAAAAAACCAAATAGAGCATGTATTCCAATTTTTTGCGTAATTGCACCTGATATAATTCCCATAAAACAAGCAAATGCAAATGAAGTTGATGGTTCAGGAAAGCTATTTTTGTGAAAAAAATCAATGGCTTTGTCAGAAAAGTATCTTCCAAAAGTCAAAGCCACTACAGTAAATCCAACAGTTGAAAGCAAAACAATCAAAACATTACCAAAATTAAATATATTCTGGGCAAAGATACCGAGTATTATGGTGAATAATCCCCAGCCGATGATGTCATTTATTGCAAGTGCAGACATTGTCAAAAATCCAAGATCTGTTTTTAGTAATTTTAGATCGTGCATTACCTTTGAGGCAACTGGCATTGCACTTATTGTCATTACTACAGACATAAATAATGAAAACTCTATCCTTTTGTCTGGATTTATAAGAAAACTATCTGGAATGAAGTAGCATGGTATGAAAGCAATAACCATCGGAATTATAATATCAGAAGTTGCAATTATCAACGCATTGTTTTTCTGTTTCCATGCAGATGAAAAATTCATCTCAAGCCCGGTGTCTAAAAGAAGGAAAAGTACTCCTATCCATGCAACAGTTTCAAGCATGTTTTGTTGAATTATATCCCTGGGGAATAGGATTTCAAATACTTGAGGAAAAAAGCGGCCTAAAATGGTTGGACCCAATAATATTCCAACAAGAAGTTCTGCAGTAAGAACTGTTTGATTGAATCTTCTGAATATCTCTCCCAGCGAACGGGTAAGCAAAATTATGATTCCGAGCTGGACAAGAAATAGAAACAGATGACTTTCATCTAAAAAATGCATGTGAGCCTACTCTAATTTTTAATATCTTGTTTATGGCAATACATTAAACTTACAGACTTCTTATTACCCGGCATGGACTTCCAGCAGCGAGAACACCTTCCGGTATATCCTTTACCACAACACTTCCAGCACCTATTTTGGTGTTACTACCAATTTTTAACTCCGGGGCATATTGTTGTATTTCCACCAATCCAGACATTATTTCCTATGACAACTGGTCTTGCGTATTCAAGCATCTTATTTCTTTCCTCAGGGTCAAGAGGATGATTTACTGTATAAATCTGAACATTGGGACCAAGCAGTACATTCTTTCCAATTATAACCCTGTTGACGTCTAAAATTATGCAGCCAAAGTTTGCAAATAAAAATCCTTCCGCCTCTATGTTATATCCATAATCGCAATAAAATGGTGGCTCAATATACCCAGTTCCTTTTAACTTTATAATCTTCTTTAATAGTTTCAATCTTTTTTGAATTGAGTTGGTCTAAAATGGTTATATCTATACAACAATCTTCTTACTCTTAATCTATCTTTCATTAACTCTCTTTCCATAGGGTTGTAAAGTTCTCCAGCAAGCATTTTTTCTTTTTCTCTCACTTATTTGCTCCTTAGCTCTTTGTATGCATTAATAAGCCCATTTGTCGATGGATCATGGGACTTAACCTCTTTATCATCTTTTAGTTCAGGTAGGATTTTGTTAGCAAGTTGTTTGCCGAGTTCTACCCCCCACTGGTCGAAACTGAAAATGTTCCATATAACTCCCTGCACAAAGATTTTGTGTTCATACATTGCTATAAGGCTTCCGAGTGTTCGTGGAGTGAGTTTTTTAAACAGTATTGAGTTTGTTGGTTTATTTCCCTCAAAAACCTTGAATGGTTTTAGCTTTTCTATTTCTGCTTCACTCTTTCCAGAAGCTTTGAGTTCAGCAACAACCTCTTCTTCGGTCTTACCATTCATCAGAGCCTCTGTCTGGGCAAAAAAATTGGAAAGCAGCTTTTCGTGATGATCACCCACCGGATTGTGACTTATGGCAGGGGCTAAAAAGTCAGCAGGTATAAGCTTTGTTCCCTGGTGAATTAGCTGATAGAAGGCATGCTGGCCATTTGTTCCCGGTTCTCCCCATATAATTGGTCCTGTCTGATAATCTACTCTTTTGCCTTCTCTATCAACACATTTGCCATTTGATTCCATATCGCCCTGCTGAAGATAGGCTGGTAATCTATGCATGTACTGATCGTAGGGGAGAATGGCATAAGTTTCGGCCCCAAAGAAATTGTTATACCATATGCCAAGTAATGCAAGTATTACTGGTATGTTTTTCTCAAAGGGGGTGTATCTGAAGTGGTTGTCCATTGCATGGGCACCGCTCAGAAGTTCGTCAAAATTTTCAAATCCTATGCTGCAGGCTATAGAAAGCCCTATTGCTGACCAGAGGGAATATCTTCCTCCCACCCAGTCCCAGAAGACAAATATATTGGCAGGGTCGATTCCAAATTTAACCACTTCCTTTTCGTTTGTTGAAACAGCAACAAAATGTCTGGCTATATGTTTCTCATTTTTAGCATAACTTAAGAACCAGTTTCTTGCGGTATTTGCATTTGTCATTGTTTCCTGAGTGGTAAAGGTTTTTGAGGAGATTATAAAGAGAGTTGTTTCTGGATTTAGTTTTTTTAAAGTTTCTGCTATATGGGTTCCATCAACATTTGAGACAAAATGTGGATTTATTTCTGGTTTTTTATATGGCTTCAATGCCTCTGTCGCCATCACAGGACCGAGATCAGAACCACCAATTCCTATATTTACGATATCCTTTATCCTTTTTCCTGTAAAACCTTTCCATTCACCAGAAATTAATTTTTCTGAAAATTCTTTCATCTGTTTTAGAACGCTGTTTATTTCTGGCATTACATCCTTTCCATCCACATAAATTGGTGTATTTGACTTATTTCTCAGGGCAACATGAAGGACTGCCCTTTTTTCTGTTTCATTTATTTTGTCTCCTGTAAACATCATTTCAATTGATTCCTTCAGTCTACATTCCTCTGCAAGATTAAAAAGAAGACTCATTGTTTCTTCTGTTATTATATTCTTTGAATAGTCTACTAAAATATCTTCAAAAACAACTGAAAACTTTTTGAATCTTTCTGGATCGCTTCTGAATAGATCTTTCATATGAACTTTTCTCATTATTTTGTAATGCTCTTCGAGCTTACCCCATGCATTTGTTTTTGTTGGATTGATCTTGTAAAGCATATTACCCTCTTTGTATTGGTTTTATTTTATAATAGCATATTTTTGGATATTTATAAAGTTTTAGCATTGATTACCTCGTCTCTGTTGATTTTTAATTTCAAAAACTTAATTCATTTACAAAATATCCGAAAAACTTAATAAGGGTAATTATGGTAGAACTTACAAGATTAAATGACACTAAGGTAAATGTCAATCCTTTTTTAATTGAAACAATAGAAGAGACTCCAGACACAGTAATTGTCTTCAATTCTGGAAGGAGAATGGTAGTAAAAGAAAAAACCTTAGAGATTAAATCTATGTTTATAGATTTCCTAAGTCAATCCATTATATCAGCATTACAAAAATCAAGGGAGAGATAGCCATATGGAAAAAGGTACATTAATAGGAATGATAGCAGGTACAATACTCTGGATGTGGGGAGCCTGGCTTAACACAGGTGATCTCTCTATTTATTTTGATCTCCCATCGGTTTTTATTACCATTGGTGGTTCGTTTTCCTCATTAATGATATGTATTCCATTTGCAAGAATTAAAATGCTCAAGACCTTATTCGGGCTAGTTTTACAGAACAAAACCTTTGACCCATCTTCTACAATAGAGACTCTGATAACATTTGCAGAGAAATCAAGAAGAGAAGGAGTTCTTTCTCTTGAGGATGATGTTGCAGAGGTGCCTGATCCTTTTCTTAAGAGAGCTTTACAACTTGTGGTTGATGGAACTGACCCCGAAATAGTAAAAAACATAATGTATTCAGAACTTGATCAGATGGAGGCGAGACATGCCCAGGCAAAAAAGATTCTTGATGACTGGGGATACTTTGCTCCTACGTGGGGAATGATAGGAACATTGATTGGTCTTATAGCTATGTTAAGAAGTATGCAGGATGTGTCAAGTATTGGTAAGAATATGGCTACTGCTTTGATTACCACCCTTTACGGTGCAATTATGGCAAACCATTTCTTCTTGCCATCCGCCGCAAAGCTGTATCTCTGGAATCAATATGATGTTATTCAAAAGGAGATTGTTCTCGAAGGGGTTCTTTCAATTCAGGCAGGGGATAATCCTACAATCTTAAGAGAAAAATTGAATTCATTCCTTGCTCCTTCACAGAGGCCAAAACCTGAAGAGACAGGAAGGTAAAATGCCAAGAAAAAAGAAAAGGGAGGAGATTGTTTATAGTACACCAGCATGGATGACTACCTTTGGTGATATGAATAGTCTTCTTTTAACATTTTTCATAATGCTTATTGCAACCCTCAGTAAAAACACGGCAACTACCGAAATGCAGCTAATACTCTCTGCTTTTAAAGGTTCTCTCGGGGCACTTGAAGGTGGAAACACACTTACGAAGGGGCCTCTTGCTGAATTTGGCAATACAGTTGAAAGCCTTCCTTCACAGGATATAGGTGCAAAACTTGCAAAAGCCTTGCAAAAGGCGGCTCAGTTCTTTATTCCAGAAATTAAGGCAAAAAAGGTAAGAATTCAGGAAACACAAAAAGGTTACAAGATAAGCCTCTCAAGTGATTTGTTCTTCAGGCCGGGAAGTGCAGAGATTGACTTTGAGGAAGGTAGAGAGGTTTTAAGAAAGGTTGGGCTATTACTTAAAGAGACGGGGGATGATGTTAAAATTGAGGTGGTCGGACATACTGATAACACCCCCATTCCTAAAACTTCAGAAATGGCAAAAATCTACCCAACAAACTGGGAGCTTTCGACAGCAAGAGCTTCTTCTGTTGTAAGGTATTTTGAGGCACTTGGCATAAATCCGGTAAGGATGTATGCAGAAGGACGTGGTGAATATGAGCCTCTCGAGTCTAATGCTACTCCTGAAGGCAGGGCCTACAACAGAAGAATTGATATTTATGTTTCAAGGATTGAATAAAAAACTCTATTTCTTATTCATCCTTCTCATCTCTACAAGGCTCTTTTCTATTACTGATGAAGAAAAGATAATCTTTTATCAGGATCTTCTGGTTAATCCAATGGACATTAACACTACCAGAATTGAATATTTACAGGAAGTATTAAATCTTACTCCTACCAACATTATTCTTTTTGAAGAATACAGAAGAAATAACTATTTTACCTCTCTCTATGAGCTTACAAATTTTGGCCTTACAAGTGCGGAGATAAAAGACATACTACCATACATAACTATTAAGTATATAACAAATAAGGAGATTTATTTTAATTACAGAATACTAACAAAGCAGAGAACTCTTAATAATACCAACACAAATTATCAGGCGTTTCAGTCTGAAATGATTGTTAAAAACCTACAGCTTTATTTTGGAATGAAAAGCTACTCAAACATAATTGATGAGGGATATGCTACAAATACAAGATATAACATTAAATATGAGGATGATTTTATTAAGGCAATTTTCGGGCATTATCAGCTATCCTTTGGTCAAAGTCTTCTTTTCGGGACGAGCAGCATTTCTGCAATAGATAAAATCAACCAGCCTCCGATCTATAAAAGGGGAAAGGGAATTGTTTCATATAAGAGTTTGACCGATGATTTTGATAATGATAAAAATTATGACTATCTTAATGGATTTGCCTTTAATCTAAAGATAAATGATAATCTTTTTCCTTTTTTTTCGGTTGCAGAGCAGATAATAAGAAAAACCAACTCAATTATCAATTTTACCTCTTCTCTGCTATACAAAGAAAATTTTGAAGTTGGTGTGGTTTACAACTACATACACTCTTATACCAATCAGTTTAGCTTTTTTTATGACTTCATAGAAGGTGAGACTTTTCATCCATATGGAGAAATCTCTTTCTCTGATGGATTTTCTACACTGCAGGGTATTATGGCTGGTTCTAAAACAATAAGAATTTCAACACTAATTTATTATTCAGAAAGCAATTTTAATTCAATAAATGGACAGAAGATAATTGATTACAAAAAAGATGTTGCTGGTTTCTTTGCTGGAATAAGGTATGAGTTTGAAAGCTTTTTTATACAGCTATATCTAAATTTATATATACATTCCACAAACGAAAAGACTTACCAAAAGTATGAAATCAGAGCTGGCATTGATATTGATAATCCATTATTTTCTACACTTTCTATTGAACTTAAATCTCGCTACTCCGATATATTAAGGACAAGAAATTTAAGAAGCTTTGCATATATAGATGCTGGCATTTTGAGGGACAGAATAATCTTAGAATTAAGATATCAGAATCTTCTTGAATTTGACAGAGAAGAAATGGGAAATATGTTTTTATCAAGGCTCAGATTATACTTGACCGATTTTTTGAAACTTAAAGGAAGGGTAATTTTTTATAAGGCAAAAAGCTACTATTCAGACCTGTATTACACAGAAGAGGATTTTTTCAGGGGTGATTTCTCTATAAATTCTTACTATGGAATTGGAAGTGAATATGCAGTGTTTTCCGAGTTAAAGATAGCTGGCTTATTTGCCCTTGGAGCAGGATATAGTTATGACAGAAGAAGGATTGAAAATCTTATGCCAAGAAACGAGCATAGATTTTCACTTTACCTTGAAGGAGAATGGTAAGATATTTAGTGAGGATTTCGGGATGATATTTGTAAAAAATTAACCGGCAATTTATAATATTAATAATCGGGCTGTTTGATAAGGATAGTCTAACCATTGAATATAAGGGATGCTATGGAGAACAAATTTCTTCTCAAGGTAGAAAATCTCAAAATAAACCTTAAAGAAAATAAAAAAAATCTATCAATCGTAAGAAATCTCTCTTTCAATCTCTTCAGAAACGAAACTCTATGTATAGTAGGAGAGTCAGGGTGTGGAAAGAGTATAACAGCTCTTTCCATAATGAGGCTTTTACCGGTTCCTCCCTTTGAAATCAATGGAAAAATATTCTGGAAGGATGTGGATTTATTATCAACTGACATTAAAAGAATGTATGATATAAGGGGAAAGGAAATAGCAATAATATTTCAGGAACCATTGACAAGTTTTAATCCAGTTGAAAAGATAGGAGATCAGATACTTGAGGTTATAAAGCTTCATACTGATACAGATATGAAAATTGCAAAGGAGATGGTTTACGAAATTCTTAAGCATGTCGGATTCAAGCATCCTGTTCAGCAGTATGAGCTTTTTCCTCATGAGCTATCAGGCGGGATGCGACAGCGTGCCATGATTGCAATGGCAATAATATTAAAACCGGAGCTTTTGATTGCAGATGAACCAACAACCTCACTTGACGTGACAATTCAGGCACAGGTTCTCGGGCTCATACAGAGGCTTAAAGAAGAATATGGGTTAAGCATGATCTTTATAACTCACAATCTTGGTATTGTTGCACAGATAGCCCAGAATGTGCTTATAATTTATGCGGGCAAAGAGGTAGAATATGCTAATGTTGTGGATTTGTTCAGACAGCCACTTCATCCCTACACAAAAGGCTTGCTTGAGTCTGTTCCCTCTCTTCAGAAAGGTTCAAAACTTAAAAGTATTCCCGGAATACCTCCAGAACCTTCAAGTATCCCATCAGGATGTCCATTTCATACAAGATGTGAAAAGAAGATGAAAGTCTGTGAGGTTGAAGAACCCCCATTTAACGAAATAGAAAAATCCCATTTTGTAGCCTGCTGGTTATATGATAAATCGGGAGAACGCAATGGATAATATTCTTGAAGTTATAGACTTGAAAAAGTATTTCCCTCTTCGTAAAGGGATATTTGGAGAAAGTAAGCTTTATAATAAAGCAATTGATGGAGTGTCATTTTCAATAAAGAAGGACGAAACACTGGGGCTTGTAGGAGAGTCTGGATGTGGAAAGACTACACTTGCTCGCTGCATATTGAGACTTATTGAGCCTGATGAAGGCAAAATTCTACTTGATGATGTTGATATTACGCATTTATCGAATAAGAAACTTTTTCCATTGAGAAGAAAGGTCCAGATTGTCTTTCAGGATCCCAATAGCTCACTTAATCCGAGAAAGACCATATTTGATATAATTTCAGAAGGTGTTTTGATACATGGGATTGTCAGATCAAAAAGAGAGGCTGAGCGATATGTAACAGAGCTGTTGAGTAGGGTGGGTATTTCAGAGACTTCATTATACAGCTATCCCCATGAATTTTCAGGAGGGCAGAAACAAAGAATTGCTATAGCAAGAGCCATTTCATTGAATCCTGAGCTTTTAATATGCGATGAGGCTGTATCTTCTCTCGATGTTTCAATACAGGCACAGATAATCTCACTTTTGATTGAGTTGAAAAAGACATTAAAGCTTTCATATCTGTTTATAGCCCACGATCTTGCCGTTGTGAAGACAATTTCTGAAAGAATTGCTGTTATGTATGCTGGTAGAATAGTTGAACTGGCAAAAACAGAGGAATTGTTTTCAAATCCTATTCATCCATACACTAGACTTTTGTTTTCCTCCATACTTTCTTTAGATCCTTTGAAGAGAAAAAATCTTGGTGACAACATTACAGAGGCTGAAAATCCTGTTCAGAAGGGGTGCAGGTTTTTCAATATTTGTCCTGAAAGAAAAAAAGAATGCATAAATATTTCACCTGAACTCAAAGAAGTAAAAAAAGATCATTTTTTAAGCTGTATAAATTATTGAAAAATTCAATTTTGTAAATATTAATATCCGATAAGTTAATCTAAAGAGGTTAAGAATGGATTACGTTAAGAAGGTCAAGGAACTTGAGAAGCTGCTTAAGGAAAAGGATGAGAAGATAGAACATCTTGAAAAAATCGCAGAAGCTTACAATAGACTGACTGATGCATTCAATCAGGAGCTTTTGGAGGCTGATAAAACAGTTAAAGCCTATGAGTCTCTGCAGGAGATAATTCTTAATGAAAAAATGGATGCAGATAAAACCATTCAGGCATATGAGAACATTGAAGAATTAAGTATGACAGAAAAGCTTGAGACAGAGAAGTTGCTAAAGGCACAGGAAGCAGTAAGCCAGCTTTCTTATGAGGAATTATTACACAAGGAAAATGTGATAAGAAGAATTCTTGAAATTAATAAGAATCTAAGCTTCATCTTAAATACCGATATTCTTCTTCACAAGATATTAAAATATCTTATAGATTCTGTGAGGGCAGAGAGAGGGGTTATTTTTTTAAGAAAGTCAAATAGACTGATTCCCACAATTTTTTTAAATTTTACTCAAGATGAATTAAAAAAGGATTATTTTGAATTTTCGTATAATAGTATTTATGAGACTGCCAGAACAAAGGAGAGCAACCTGGTAATAAACCATCCATTGAATGGAGAAACTGAGAAAAAGATTTCATTTATGTCTATTCCACTTATGCACAAAGATAAGCTTCTTGGTATAGTATATGTGGATATGATTTCAGAAACTGATACATTTTCAGAGTCAGACTTTGCAATAGGTGAAATATTCTGTTCACAGGCTTCGATTTCCCTTTATAATTCAATACTATATTCTGAAATCAAAAGACAGAACAGAAATCTTATCAAGCTTATAAATGTTAAGAATGAATTTATCAACAAGATGACTGAGTATATGACCTCTCCTTTAAATCATATAATTGACGAACTAAAATCACTATATAAGGGTGGCAATCTTCCCCTCGAGTTGAGAAATAAAATACTTTCTGCATTGATTCTGAGGGTTGAAAAACTTTTGCATTTTGTAAATAAGGTAGTAAATTTTGTTTCTCTTGAGACCTCTACTGATGAATTGTTTAAGGACGACATTGACCTTAAAGGTTTAATCAATAAAATAATTGAGAATTACAAAGAGGAAATTGAAGCCAAAAAACTCAATATCTCAATATCTATATCTGATGATGCTGAAAAGATACAAGGAAATTATACATTATTTAAAACAATGCTTGATGAATTGATTTCAAACGCAATCTTCTATAATAAACCAGAAGGAATGGTGACAATAAAGGTGAACTTTAATGGCGAAAGGTATAAATTTGAAATAATAGACACGGGTGAGGGGATTAAAGAAGAAGAGAAAGAAAAGATATTCGAGCAATTCTATAGAGGTCAGTATGCACCATCACTTAATCAAAAAGGAGCTGGGCTTGGTCTCTATATGGTAAAGAATCTTGTCCATAGCTATGGAGGGAATATCAGTTTCCAGAGTGAGTATGGAGAGGGAACAAAATTCTCTTTAATAATTCCGGCCTATTGATAGGGACACCTCTTTTTATTCTGACAGATGCGATTTTGTTGACAGGATATTTTATTATCAAAGAGATTGAATAAACTTTCTGAAATTTGATAATTTTTTTCTGTTCAGTTAAGATAAATAGGTAAAAATATGCTTAAAGGAGAAATTATGAGGAAGTATTCAATATTAGTCGTGGTAGCTTTTACTTTTATTTTTGTACTTTCCTGTTCTAAGGATGAGAAAGTTGTCGCAGAATGCAAACTCGGGAAGTCAAATTTTACTTTAAAGCTTAAAGACATCAAGAATGAGTTTTTAAATTATGCCCTGTATGACCAGAGTTTGGTGGATAAGGATCTCGGCTGGTACAAAGATGTAATAAAGTACAGATATCTGATGTCTGAAATGAGATATGCCGATCTTATTGAGAAGGGAATAACCAATAATGATAACTTTAAAAAGGATTATGAGAGGCTAAAAAGAAATATTTATGATGGTGCTTTGATTAGAAAGGGGCAGAGTCTGATAATGGAAAAGAGTAAGGGGGCCAGGTATAAAGTTGCAAGGGCCTCACACATTTTGTTACTTGTGCCAAGATATAAAGAGGTTAGCAATAAGCAGGTAGAGAAATCAGCCGATGAGTTTGAACAGGAAATGAAGGAAGCAGAAACGAAGGCAAAGAACATTATCGAGAGTCTGAAGAGCTCAAAGAATGTTGCAAAAGAATTTGCCAAGACTGCAAAAGAGGTTTCAAAGGATCCGGGCAGTGCAGCAAATGGTGGTGATCTTGGTTACTTTACAGAGGGAACAATGATTAAGGAGTTTGAAGATGCTGTTTTCTCTGCTAAAAAAGCTGGAGTTATTAGCGAACCTGTAAAAACGACATATGGTTTTCATGTTGTATATGTAACTGACCCTGCAAAAGAAAGGACTCTTTCTGAGATAAAATCAAAGATTCCAGGAAATACATATCAAAGACTTGAAAGGACATTAGCCTTTAGATTTCAGGATGCAGATCAACAGAAAAATGTGAAGGAATTGTTTACATTAGATGTTGCGAATAAAAAAATTACAACGGAAGGAAAAAACTATGATGTGAAGGGCATACCTGATGAGGCAAAGATTTTAAGTGTTTATGGGAAGACATATACATGGGGAGAATGCAAGGAAGTTATCTCTTTTTACGTTCCTATGTTTTTGGAAAAGCTTGACATAAATTCGTTTGAAGAGCAGATGGGAAATCTGAAAAGGTTTCTTTACTTTAGAGATATAGCAAAAAGTCAGAATTATGAAAAGACTAAAGAATTTGAAAAAGACTATAAAGACAATCTTGATAGATATACAAAAAATCTTGTGACGCAGAGTTATGATAATGAGCTTCTTGAGAAAGTAAAATCTCAGATAACTGAAAAAGATTTAAGAAGCTTTTACAACAACAATAAGCAAAAGTTTACAAAAGAAGAGAAAGGGAAAAAAATCGTTTCAAAGTTTGAAGATGTGAAAAGTAATATTCTAAATCAGATTGCATCTTCAAATGTTCAAGCAATTAAAGCAGAATGGGATAAAGAGCTTGAGCAGAAATACAGAATAACTTTCAATGATAGTGCTAT
Source organism: Brevinematia bacterium (assembly GCA_049968515.1). Lineage (GTDB taxonomy): Bacteria > Spirochaetota > Brevinematia > Brevinematales > JAOACQ01 > JAOACQ01. Next base: position 54,839 of record JBMFQR010000003.1, on the reverse strand, counting down.
AAGAGCATTGATCTCAATGGAAAGAGGTTATATTGATAAGTTTAGAAAAGCCCAGAAACAGAAGCAACAGGAACAAAAGAAGAAATAAATCCATAGATAAAAGATAAATCATTCTATTCTGAAAAAGGTTTTTGGACTGAAAGCCTCTCTAATGCCCTCACCTATGAAAGCAATGAGCAAAAGAATTAAAAACAAAAAGAGGGCTGGAAAGAGAGACAGCCAGTATGACGAGATGTTTCCTATTCCCTGCCTTAATAATTCTCCAATGCTTGGCGTAGGAGCTGGCAGTCCGAAACCTAAAAAATCAAGTGCAGATAACGAAAATATAGCACCGATAAGGTCAAAAGGCAGGAATGTAATAACTGGCGTGAGGGCATTCGGAAGTATATGTCTGAACATTATTCTTGTGTCTGAAAGTCCAATGGATTTAGCGGCTTCAACAAAAGGCATTTCTTTCAATCTGTAGAATTCTGCCCTGATGTAATATGAAATTCCTATCCAATCAAAGAGAGAAAAGACAATAATTAACATTAAAAGACTATTTCCAATAGAGCTTCCGAGTATGATAATGATGTAAAGAAAGGGCAATGCTGATATGACTTCAATGATTCTCTGAACCGTAATATCAAAAATTTTTCCTATATATCCCTGTAGTGCGCCAATAAATACACCTATGCTTATACTGATAAAAGTAATTAGAAGAGCGAAACTAAAACTTATCCTGAATCCGTAGATTAGTCTTGTCAGAATGTCCCTGCCTCTATCGTCTGTTCCAAGCAGATTTTTTAATGAGGGAGGGGATGGTGGAGGAGAGGCAAGATCCTCCATTGTTTCGTTTGGAGAATATGGAATTAATGGAAATATTGCAAAATTCCTCCTGTCTTTTTTAAAGCTTTCACTTTTTACAATTTTTTTGTAATCCGGAATGTCCATTTCACTCATTCCAAAGTTGTTACCTGAATAAAATTTGAATGCGGGGAAGTAATACCTATCATTGTATCTCATTATTATGGGCTTGTTGTTTGCAATTATATCAGCAAAAAGAGAAATGAAATAAATTAAAAGTATTATTACAAGGGAATAATATGCCCTTTTTTGAGATTTAAATCTTTCGATTCTCTTTTTCGTAATAGGAGAAAAAAATTCCATAATTATTACCTTACAATTCTTTATCTAAAGCTGCCAGAAGCAACAATTATCTGAACCTTATTCTCGGATCCACAATTACAAGTGCTATATCGGATAAAATCCTGCCGGTAAGCACAAGAAGGCTTGAAATAAAAGTTAATCCGAGTGCCACCGGATAATCCCTGTTTAAGATAGCCTCATACCCTAAGAGACCCATTCCGTCTATTGTAAATATGGTTTCAATCAATACAGAACCCGAAAGGATGACTGTAAGAATCATTCCTATATTTGTGGCTAAGGGAATGAGGGCATTACGTAAGGCGTGTCTGAACACGGCCATCTTAAAACTCATACCCTTTGCCATTGCAGTCCTTATGTAATCTTTTTGTAATTCTTCAAGCATAGAATTTTTCATTAAAAGAGTGAGAGTAGCGAAGTTTCCAATCATATAACAAAATATTGGCAAAACCATATGATGAAGGACATCAAGTATTTTACCAAACAAAGACAGCTCTTCAAAATTATCAGAGATTATGCCACTTATAGGAAAAAGATTAAAAAAACTTCCACCCCCAAAAAGAACTATAAGTACTATGCCCATTACAAAGGATGGGATTGAATAGCCAGCAAAGATGATGAAGCTTGTGTAGTGATCAAATGCTTTATTGTTTTCAAGTGCCTTTTTTATACCGAGGGGAATACATATCAGGTAGCTGAGAAAAAAACCAGTCAGCCCGAATAATAGCGAAATTGGTATTCTTGAAACTATAACATTAAGAACTGGTTTTTCATAGATGTATGAATAACCAAAATCACCTCTTATTATTTTGAAAAGCCAGCTAAAATACCTTACTATAACAGGTTTATCAAACCCATAGTATTTTCTAATATTTTCTATTTCTTCGGAATATATTGCACTCTGTCCTTTTGTTGAACTGCTTCCCTCTTTCATTTGTGCCTGTTTCAACTTATATATTGCCTGTTCAACAGGTCCACCCGGAACTGCATTCATAATCAAAAAGCATACAAGTGTTATACCAAAGAGAGTTGGAAATATAAGCAAGAATCTTTTTATCAAATATGCTTTCATGTTATTTCCTTATAGAATCTTTTCTATCATTAAGAGTTTCTCTTTTAATTCTAAACCACAGCTGAATCCCCCAAGCTTTTTAGTCATAGGAAAAGATTTTGGTAATACTCTGTGACAGGGAATTATAAGGGGAAAAGGATTTCTTGACATTGCATTTCCCACTGCCCTTGCATAATTTCCTGAGCAAGCCGTTTTGGCAAGTTCTTCATATGAAATATATTGACCAAATTTGACCTTGGAAAGTGCCTCATATACCTTTTTCTGAAAACTACTACATTTTTGCCAGAAAAGTTTATCTAAGTATAAAGAGAAATCAACGTTCTTTCCATCAAGATAGAAAGAAAGCATCTTAATGAGTTCTGAAAAGGAATCTGATTTTACTGAAGGAAAAAAATCTGTTTTTGCAGGCTTAAGAGAGATTGATGAGATAAAACTACCTTCTATGCAAAATTCAATACCAATCCCATTTTTTGAAATATAAAAGGATTCTTTTTGCATAGAGAATATCCACAAGAATTTTAAAACGGAAGGAGGGGGATTCGAACCCCCGGTACGCTTTTGGCGTACACGTGCCTTCCAAGCACGCTCCTTAAACCACTCGGACATCCTTCCATAAGGAATGTAATATTATATAGAGTTTTGTGTTTTATGTCAAAATAAAATTTAACTGAGTTAAACAATTCTATTTTTTTGAAAGGATGCTTTTGAAATTCTTTAGCATGGGCAAATCCACCTATATTTCTTGTGAAAAAAAAATTCATATGTTAAAATAATTTTCTTTCTACATTTTGCCAGATCTGCCTCGAAAAGAAGCAATGGCAAAATGCCTTCTTAACATTTTTCAGGAGAAAGAGTTGAATATTTTAATGATAGCCTCAGAATGTACTCCTTTTGCCAAAACAGGAGGACTTGCCGATGTAGTCGGTTCTCTTCCAGTTTTTTTGAGAAGAATGGGTCATGATGTAAGGGTTGTAATTCCTAAATATGGTTTTATCGATATTGAAAGATTTAGTGCAAAAAAAGATATTTCCATTATGAGTGTCTGGATGGGCAATAAAGAGGAGTGGTGTTCTGTTTATTCAACTGACTACAAAGGTGTTACAGTTTATTTTGTTGAGTTTAACCTTTATTTTGAAAGGAATGGTATATATCATGACAATGCCTTTAATGATTATGAAGATAATCCGAGAAGATTTGCCTTTCTTTCACGCGCAGCGATGGAAATCTGTAGAGAAAAGAAGTTTTATGTTGATATCCTACATTCTCATGACTGGCAGACAGCACTATCTTCTGGATACCTGAAAGTTTGGCACTGGAATGATCCAGTCTTTACAAGCACTGTAAGTATTTTGACCATACATAATATTGCCTATCAGGGAATTTATCCGGCTTATAACTACCCATATCTTGGTTTTGGTAGAGAATATTTTATACCTGATATTTTTGAATGTTATGGAGCAATCAATTTTCTTAAGGCGGGGATATACTTCTCTGATTTTATTACAACTGTAAGTCCAAAGTATGCCAGAGAGACAAAAGAGCCTTTCGGTGGTTTTGGACTTGCACCCTATCTTAATGCAAAGGGTGATAGATATATTGGTATTCTTAATGGTGTGGATTATGATGTATGGAATCCCGAGAAGGATTCTTTTTTACCAGCACATTATTCAAAGGATGATTTGAGCGGAAAGAAAATCTGTAAAAGGGAGCTGCAAAAGAGGATGGGATTAAAGCAGGACGATAATATTCCAATAATCGGGATAGTGAGCAGATTTGTTGAGCAAAAAGGGCTACACCTTTTAATGGAATGTCTTGATGATATTCTGAATAATATGGTCGTTCAGTTTGTCGTTCTCGGTTCAGGTAATAAGAGTCTTGAGTCTTTTTTTTACTATATTCCTTCAAAATATCCCGGCAGAATAGGAAGTTATATAGGCTATAATGAAGAGCTTGCACATCTTATAGAGGCTGGAAGTGATTTTTTTCTTATGCCTTCTCTATATGAGCCATGTGGACTAAATCAAATTTATTCTATGAGGTATGGAACGCTTCCAATTGTGAGAGCTGTGGGTGGACTTGACGATACAGTTGAAAACTATGATGAATCAACTGGTGAAGGAACTGGATTTAAGTTTTATGAGGCAAGTTCCAAGGCAATCTATTATACTGTCGGATGGGCAGTAAGCACATACTTTGACAGAAAGCATCATATGAAAAAGTTGATTAAAAATGCAATGAGCAGAGATTTTTCGTGGGAGAAAAGTGCCCGAGAGTATGAGAGTTTATATACAAAAGCTATAAAGATAAAAAAAGGTGAGTTATGAGTGAATTAAAAATCAGTATTTCGGGCGTAAGGGGCATATGGAATGAAAGCCTTACCTTTGAAGTTCTTTTTAAATATCTGAACGCTTTTGCAAATTTTTTATTAAAGAGAAAGGCAAAAAAAATACTGGTAGGAAGAGATGGCAGAATTACCGGAGGGTTAATATTAAATCTTACCAACTATGTTATTACTTCTTACGGCATAGACGTTTATGATGGTGGGATAATACCAACTCCCACTGTTCTCTTTGAAGTAAGAAGAGGAAGATTTGATGGTGGCTTGATAATTACAGCTTCTCATAATCCTGAAGAATGGAATGCTTTAAAATTTGTTTCAGGGAAGGGATACTTTTTTTCAGAAAGTGAATTGAATGAATTGCTTTCTTATATTGATCTTAAATTTGAACCAGTGCAGTATAAAAAGGTAGGAAAACAATTCAATTATGGCGATATTTGTAAGTTTCATATTGATTCCATTTTGAAGCATATTGATTCAGATGTTATAAGAGCAAAAAGCTTTAAAGTTGTTCTTGATCCGGTAAACAGTGCTGGTGGAGAAATCACATTTGAGCTTCTAAACAAACTCGGATGCAATGTTGTTATGGTTAATGGAGAGGTTAATGGCTTTTTTGGCAGAAAACCAGAACCAACCCCTGAAAATCTAACTCATTTGAAAAAAATTGTTTTAAAAAACAGAGCCACTATCGGCTTTGCACAGGATCCGGATGCTGACAGGCTTGTGATTGTAGATGAAAATGGAAATGTTCTCAGTGAAGAATTTACACTTGCTCTTTGTGTTAAACATATACTATCAATGCAAAAGGGTGATGTGGTTATAAATCTTTCAACTTCTATGATGTCTGAGGAGATTGCTAAAAGCTATGGTTGTAAGTGTTACAGAACAAAGGTTGGGGAAGCTAATGTGGTTGAAGGTATTGTGAGGTACAAAGCAATAATAGGAGGGGAAGGGAATGGAGGGGTGATTTATCCTCAAATAAATCTTGCAAGAGACAGCCTCACTGGAATTGCAATAATATTAGAAATGCTTGCGCTGAACGGAAAAAAAATATCTGAAGAGGTTTCATCATTGCCAAAGTTCTTTATGAAAAAAGATAAAATTTCTGTCTCAAAAAACTGGAAAGAAATTAGTGAAAGGGTTTATAATTATTTATGTAAAGATTTTTCAGATATTTCTGTGATTGATGGTCTATGGGCTAATTTCAAGGGGAATAAAAAAGGCTGGATACACATAAGGCCATCAAATACGGAGCCAGTTATTAGAATTATTGGTGAATCTGAGGATGAGGCTTTGCTTGAGAGTGTCTTTTTGAAAATAAGAGAGCTATGTTTTTAAATTAAATGGAGGTTTATATGTCAAATGTGGTTTATGCAAGCGCAAGTAATTTCGAAAGTGAGGTTTTAAAATCCTCAATACCAGTCGTTGTTGATTTCTGGGCAGAGTGGTGTCCTCCCTGCAGAATGATTGCACCACTTCTTGATCAGCTTGCTGATGAATATGCAGGAAAGGCCAAGATTGTGAAGATAAATGTTGATAATGATCCCGAAATTGCAACGACCTATAATATTACTAATATTCCTACTTTGATTTTCTTCAATAAGGGGACACCTTATCAGAAAATTGTGGGGGCAGTTCCCAAACAGAGGATAAAAGAAGTTCTGGATAGTATGTTGAGTGCATAAATGAAAGGGATTACTATACGCAGTGCGAAGCTTACCGATGCGATATATATTGAGGAGCTTATAAATTCATATGCCAGAAAAGGCTTGATGTTATCAAGGAAAAAAGAAAATATAATTGAAGGCATAAGAAATTATCTTGTTGTAGTTATTAAGGATGAAGTGGTTGGTTGCTGTGCAGTCTCGTTTTTTACGGAGACACTGGCTGAAATAAGATCACTCGCTGTGAGAGAGGATTACAGGGGCAAAGGGATTGGTAAGGAGCTTGTTTTGAATGCAGAAAAACTTTTATCAGAGGAGGGAATAAAAAGGGTTTTTGTGCTTACCTATCAGGTTGAGTTTTTCAGAAAGCTTGGTTATTCCATCGTTGACAAGAGTTCCTTTCCGCAAAAGATCTGGAGGGATTGTTTGAATTGTTCAAAAATAATGCAATGTGATGAGGTGGCAATGCAAAAAACGATTGGTTGATTATCTCTCTTACAAATATTTATTGTTAAATAAAATTTTTCTTGTGGAGGATTGGTTAAAATGAGGTTTGGCTATTTTGATAATGAAGCAAAAGAATATGTAATTACCAGACCGGATACGCCGCGTCAATGGGTAAATTATCTCGGTTCTGTAGTGTATGGTGCAATTATCACCAATAATGCTGGTGGTTATAGCTTTGTGGGCTCTGGAGCCAATGGTCGACTAATAAGAGATAGATTTAATGGGATAAAGGGTAGCCTTCCGGGAAGGTATATCTATATAAGAGATATGGAGAGTGGTGATTACTGGTCTTCAAGCTGGATGCCCGTAAAGAAAAACCTTGAAAAATATGAATCAATTTGCAGGCATGGTATAGCATATACGATAATTTCTTCAAAATATGAAGGTATTGAAACAGAAACAAAATATTATGTTCCATTAAATGAGCATTATGAAGTATGGGCAATAAAGATAAAGAATATTTCCGGGAGAAAGAGAAAGCTCTCTTTATTTAATTATGTTGAGTTGACCAATGAATCCAACGAAAATCAGGATCTTGTTAACTTGCAGTATACACTTTTTATTTCCAGAACGTATTATAAAGACAATCTGATGATACAGACATTGAATGAGAATGCACAGTCTATAGGAGAAAAAATAGAGCTTGATCCCGGACTGGGTGGGAAAAGAGAGAATAGGTTTACAGCAGTGGTTGGGGCAGATGTTATATCTTATGATGGTGATAGAGAGGTTTTTATAGGTGGATACAGGGGATATGAAAATCCAGTTGCTGTAGAAAAGGGAAGCTGTAGTAATTCATTGAACTACGGTGGTAACAGTTGTAATTCGATGCAGGTTTTGCTTGAGTTAGCTGATGGTGAAGAAAAAGAAGTGGTTTATCTATTAGGAAGAGGTAATGAGTTTTTTGCAAGAAAGATAATGGATAAATATAGGAATACCTCAAAGGTTTATGAGGAGATTGATGAACTCAAGAGATACTGGCACTCAAAACTTGAAAATTTAAAGGTGAAAACCCCGGATGAAAATTTTGATACGATGGTGAATATATGGAATGCCTATCAGTGTTTTATCACATTTTTCTGGTCGAGAGCAGCATCCCTTATGTATATTGGTTTAAGAAATGGTCTTGGTTTCAGGGATACAGTTCAGGACATTCAGGGAATTATGCATCTCGATAGTAAGTCCGCAGGTGAAAGATTGAGATATATGCTTTCGGGACAGGTCTCGAATGGAGCTGGCTTACCTCTCGTTTTGTTTGACCATAGGCCCGGCACGAATCAGACTCTTGAAAATCCGGACTATGTTAAGCAAACTGGCTATACTGAATATCGCTGTGATGATGCACTCTGGCTATTTCCGACAGTTCAGCAATATGTTAAGGAAACTGGAGATTTAAAATTTCTTGAAGAGGTTATCCCTTATTCTGATAGAGGAGAAGATAGTGTATACGAACATTTAAGAAATGCTTTGCTTTTCAGTTTGAAGCAACTTGGTAAACATGGTCTTGTGCTTGGTCTTGATGCTGACTGGAATGATTGTTTGCGTCTCGGTGAAGAGGGAGAGAGTGTTTTTGCCTCATTGCAACTCTATCTGGCTTTGAGAATATTTAAGGAGTTTGCAGAGAAGCTTGGAAAACAGGAAGATGTAGTTTGGGCTACCAGTGAGCTTGAAAAATTAAAGAATAACATTAAAAAGTATGCGTGGGAAAAAGACAGGTTTGTGAGAGGATTCAACAATGATGAGGTTATTGGTTCAAGGAACAATAAAGAGGCGAGCTTTTGGTTAAATCCCCAGAGCTGGGCTGTTTTAAGTGGGCTTGCTTCCGAAGAAGAGGGAAAGATAGTTCTTGATAACGTTGAGAAGATTTTGAATACAGATTATGGTGCTATGATATGCTATCCACCATTTCTAACATATGGTTTTCCGGTTGCAAGGATGATATTGTTCCTGCCGGGTTTGAAGGAGAACTCCTCAATTTTTTCCCAGACACAGGGCTGGCTTATTAGAGCAGAAACAATTCTTGGTAATGGCAATAGAGCTTATAAGTATTACAGGGAGAATAATCCGGCAGAAATGAATGATAAAGCCGAAATAAGAGAATCAGAGCCGTACATTCACTGCCAGTTTACAGAGGGTAAAGATAGTCCTCATCATGGCAGGGCAAATGTGCACTGGTTAACCGGTACAGCATCTACAATGCAGGTTGCTGCGGTTGAGGGAATACTTGGAATTCAACCGGATTATGATGGCTTGAGAATTGATCCATGCGTTCCCTCTGACTGGAAAGAGTTTTACATAGAGAGAGTATTCAGGGGCAAAAAGTTGAAGATTTCTGTTAAGAATCCCGCTGGTATTGAAAAGGGTGTAAAATATATTGAGCTTAATGGCGTTAAATTAGAAGGTAATTTTATTCCTTTTGCCAGTATGAAGAATTTTAATGAGGTTGTTGTTTTAATGGGAAAAATAAAAAATTATGGTGATTTTTTATGAGAGAAGAATTTTATTTTAGTGCCTCTGATGGTAAGAAGCTACATTGTGTTAAGTGGGTTGGAAGTTTCAATCCAAAAGCAGTAGTTCAGATTTCTCATGGAATGATGGAATACATCGAGAGATATGATGAAGTTGCCAGTTTTCTCTTAGAAAATGGATATTTTGTGGTAGGACACAGCCACAGGGGGCACGGAAAAACTTCGGAATCTGTTGAGATGGTTGGAATAACTGAAAAAACTGACACTTTTAACAGGATGGTTCTTGATCTCAGGGAGATTACTGACTTTATAAAAAAAGAATTTAGACTACCTGTAATACTTTTCGGGCATAGCTTTGGTTCTTTCCTCTCACAGGCTTATATCGAGACATATGGAAGCAATATTGATGGTGTTATTCTTTCTGGTACAACTGGAAAAATGGGCTTGAAGGCTTATTCTGGTCTTATACTTTCTTACCTTCTGAAAATTATTTTCGGAGGAAGGCACAAGAGCAAACTATTGAATTTTCTTACCTTTGCTCCATATAATTCTGGATTTAAACCAAACAGAACAAAGGTTGACTGGCTTTCTTCTGATGAAGTTGAGGTTGATAAATATTTGGATGATCCTTATTGTGGAAGAATTTGCTCTCTTAACTTTTTCTTTAATATTTTTAAGGGATTAATTACTATCCATAGAAAGAAAAGACTTTCTTTAATTCCTAAAAATTTAAGGGTTTTAATAATAGCTGGTTCTCGTGACCCAGTTGGAGATAACCTGAAAACTATAAGCTGGCTTTCAGAGGAATATGTTAAAAGGGGTATTAGTTCAATAAAAGTAAACATTTATGAAAATTTCAGGCATGAGTGTCTGCATGAAACTGGCAGAGAAAGGGTTTTTAAAGATATAGTAAACTGGCTGGATTATGAAGTTATTTTCAAGGGCAAAGATAAACCTTTTTCTTGACATTGTGGGACAGGATGATAAAGATGGTTATCACTTTATAGATAGTCTTTTTCAGGAAGTTACTCTTTGTGATGAGATTGATATTGAGGTTTCAACCCTTGATAAAGATAGGATAGAGTTTGATAAGTACCCGGATTTATCTCAAGATTCCACAATTCACAGGGCAATCAATCTATTGAGAAAAAGGGTTTCTTTTAAGGAATATTTCCATATCCGTGTAAAAAAAAATATCCCACTATGTGCTGGGCTCGGCGGTGGCAGTTCAAATGCGGCAGCAGTATTGCAATTTTTTGCTGACAGATATAGCCTTAAAAGGGATTTAATACTTGAAATTGCCAAGGAAACAGGAAGCGATGTGCCATTTTTTCTCTATGGTGGTCTGTGCAGAGTTGGCGGAAAGGGAGAAAAAATAGAAAAACTTAATATTAAACTAAAAGATATTTATTTTATAATCATCTATCCTCATATTAATGTAAAGACTTCTTATGCATATTCTTTAGTAAAGGACAAAAGGCCTTCATTCAATTTGCCTTCTCTTGAAAATATTTCCTGTTTAACAGTTGATTTTCTAAGGAAAATAGTGTATAATAAGTTTGAAAAATTTGTGCTCGATGGTTTTCCTGAGCTTAAACTGGTTTATAGCAGTTTGAGAAGTTTACTGAATTGTGATGTTTTTTTTATGAGTGGTAGTGGTTCTTCTTTTGTTGCAGTTTATGGAGAGAAAACTCAAAGAGAGGAAGATTTTTTGCATCTGAAACAAATGACACATTGTTTTGTTTCAAAAGATGAACCTTACTACAGATGAAATTTATCCTCCTAAAAGTGAAACTTCTTTGGACGATAAAGCTAAATTTTTTGTGAGGGGCCTTTGTTTCAGATTTTACACATAATTACCGATATTTGTTTAGACTTTTAAGATTTTAGATGTTCTTTAAATATTTTCAGGAGGATAAACTTTATGGAGATTACCGACATCAGAATTAAGAAGGTGCAGGGAGAGAATAAGTTGAGGGCCTATGCTTCTGTGACTTTTGACAATTGCTTTGTTATTCACAATATCAAGGTAATTCAGGGAAATAATGGGCCTTTTATTGCAATGCCATCTCGAAAAACGAAAAATGGGGAATTAAAGGATATAGCTCATCCTATTAATTCTCAATTTAGAGAGAAAATGCAGAATGCTATTTTAGAAGCATATCAATCAGAGTAGTATTATATTTTATATTTATCTTTATAGATTGTGCTTGATTTTTTAGTTAACTGTGTGTTGGGGTGTAGCCAAGTGGTAAGGCAGCGGGTTTTGGTCCCGCCATTCGAGGGTTCGAATCCTTCCACCCCAGTGTCGTTAGTTTGTTTTTGGAGTATGATGTGCCAATAAGCAAGTTGTGTATTATTTCGGGGAGGTCAAATCCCCCTCTTGCAAAGAAAATTGCAGATTATATTGGTATAAATCTTACGGATATATTGATAACCGAGTTTCAGGATGGAGAGATATTTGTAAGAATACAGGAAAACGTAAGGGGAAAGGATGTCTTTGTAGTTCAATCCACATGTAATCCGGGCTACAAGCATCTGATGGAGCTTTTGATAATTGTGGATGCTTTAAGAAGGGCATCAGCTGAGAGGATAACTGCGGTAATACCGTACTTCGGTTATGCCAGACAGGATAGAAAGGCCGAACCGAGAGTGCCAATTACAGCAAAGCTGGTTGCTAATTTGCTAACAGTATCTGGTGTTAACAGGGTTCTTTCGATGGATCTCCATACAGCCCAGATTCAGGGGTTTTTTGATATTCCGGTAGATCATCTTTACGGTATACCAATCTTTTTGAATACTCTGAAGGGAATTGACACCTCCAAGTATGTAGTTGTCTCTCCGGATACCGGGGGAGTGGAAAGGTCAAGATACTTTGCCAAGCAGATCGGTGTGGGTATGGCGATCCTTGATAAGAGGAGAGAAAAAAAGAATGAATCCGAGGTGGTTCACCTCATAGGAAGTGTTGAAGGTAAAAAGGCATTGGTGATAGATGATATGATTGATACAGCTGGTACAATATGTCAGGCTGCAAAAATTATTAAAGAACATGGCTCTGATGAGGTTTATGTGTACTCTTCTCATGCAGTTTTTTCAGGCAATGCACCTGAAAGACTTGCGGCTTCTGTCATAGATAAGATTTTTGTTACAGATACAATTTTAATTGAAGAGGAGAAAAAAAAGAAAATAGGTGATAAACTTGTTGTTTTATCTGTTAATGAATTGTTTGGACAAGCAATTGAAAGAATACACTTAAATCACTCAGTAAGTTCTCTATTTTTCTGGGAGAAAAAGGTTTAAAATGGCTTTTTTGTTTTGCAATTAATGGGAGGATTTATGGCTAAAAAAGAATTAACAATCAAAGCTAATCTCAGGGAAAAGGTTGGAAAATCATATTCTCAAAGATTAAGAGATGAGGGGGTAATTCCAGCTGTTCTTTATGGACCTGAAATTAAGGAAAACCTATACCTTTGTATTGACTACAGGGAATTTGAAAGGATTCTTAAACTTTATGGTAAACATCATCTTCTCAATCTTGTAATTGATAAAACGAGCTACAAGGTTGTTGTGAAAGATTATAAGGTACATCCGATAACGAGGAAATTGCTACATGTTGATTTCTATGCAATTGCTCCTAACAAGCCATTTATAACGGAGGTGCCTGTTGTTTACAAGGGAACTCCAGTTGGTGTTAAAGAAGGTGGAAGCCTTTACACATTTACAAAGAAGTTAAAGATACTTGTAACTCCAGAAAAGCTTCCTGATGAGATTGAAGTTGACATTTCCAATCTTAAAGTAGGGCAATATATAATTGTTAGAGATTTACCAAAGGGTAATTATAAGATTTTAACATATGAAGGGACAACTTTGGTGGAAGTAAAATAAGTTTTCCACTGGGGGTGATAAATTGAAGCTGGTAGTAGGTCTGGGTAATCCAGGAGAAACCTATGAAGGAACAAGGCATAATTTAGGCTTTATGGTTTTGGACAGGCTTGCTGCACGTTATGGGACTGCAGTTGATATCAAAAAGAAAAAGTCAATGGTAGGACGTATTAAGATTGATAAAGAAAGAGTTATTCTTTTAAAGCCTCAAACATTTGTTAATCTTAGCGGGGAAGCCGTTCTTTATATGGCAAGTTTTCTCAGGGTTATGCCGGAAAATATTGTTGTTGTCTGTGATGATGTGAATCTTCCTCCCGGAAAAATCAGGGTGAGAAGATATGGTTCAAGTGGCGGGCATAATGGTGTAAAATCACTTATTCAGTTTCTCAGGTCAGATAACTTCCCGAGAGTGAGAGTTGGTATAGGTTCACCACCTCCCGGAGTTGAGCTTGAAAAATATGTTCTTGATAAGTTTACTCCAGAGGAAATGGAGGTAATTATTCCAGCAATGGAAAAAGCCTGTGATGCAATAGAATTAATAATTAAGGGTGAGATAGAAAAAGCAATGAATTTATATAATGAGTAGTCTTGAAAGTAATTCCCTCATTGATTATGTAAACAATAAATTTCTTGAAACGCTTGAGAAATTTTCCCTTCTTGAAAAGAATGATAGAGTTCTTATCGGTTTATCAGGTGGAGCTGATTCAGTTTTATTGACAAATCTTTTTTACTCCATCAAGGAGAGCTTTTCTCTTCAGTTGTTTTTATGTCATATCAACCATATGTTAAGGGGAGATGAAAGTGATAGGGACGAGGCTTTCTGTAAATCTTTAGCAGAAAGGCTTTCCATTCCTTTTTTTTCTTTCAGGGTAAATGTCAGGGAGTTTGCTTTTAACAATAAACTTTCAATTGAGGAAGCTGCAAGAGTACTGAGATATAAAAAATTTGAGGAAGTTATAAAGGATTTTAAAATCAACAGGCTTGCAACTGCACATAATCTTGATGACTTATTTGAAACTATTCTTTATAGAATTCTTAAAGGGTGTGGTGGTAGCGGATTGGTTGGTATTCCAATAAAAAAGAGCTTTTTTAGTCCAGAATATGATTTAATAAGGCCCCTTCTTTTTATTGAAAAGAAAAAGATCGAAAGCTATATAAAAATTAAGAAAATGGATTTTGTTTTTGATTCATCAAATATGGATACTGGATATTCAAGGAATTTTATAAGAAAAAGAATTGTTCCACTGATTGAAGAAAGATTCCCTTTATTTAGAGAAAAGATAGAAGATTTCTATAAAATCATCTGGGAGGAGGAAAAATTCTGGAGTGAAAAAATGAAGGGATATTCTACCTTTCTAATTTCTGATAAGGGTTACAGGATAAAAAAGGCATTTTTTGATTTAAGTCCACCTCTTGCGTTAAAAAGGAGACTTGTGAGATATGTGGTTAGTGAGGTTGCAGGGAATGAATTCTATTTGCCTTTGAGAGTTATAGATAAAGTGATTGAAGAATATTCGACAAATGGAACAAAATCACTTTATCTTTCCAGTAAGCTAAACATTTATACAAGTTATGGGGACTTAATATTTGAGGCTGGACAGGAAAGGCTAAAAGAGGCAGACTTTATTTTTGAAATTGATTCTGAAGAAAGGTGTTTTGAGATAAATAATTTCAGATTTAAATTTTATGTGGCATTGAAGAATGAAGTGAAAATTAAAGATTTTAAATCCTGCATGAATAAAGTATTCTTCAATATGGATTTTTCTGATAAGATTTTTTTGAGAAATGTGAAAAAAGGGGATAGAATAGAAATTGATACAGGTAAAACCAAAAAACTCAGTGATGTTTTCATAGATAGCAGGATAAGTAGACTTGATAGAGGAAATGCACTTGTGGTTACCAATGAACATCAAGTCATAGCTCTGGTTTTTATTCCTTTTAAATTTGCGAGGGTCTCAAAGAGATTTTATGTGACAGATGAGACCAGAAGGGTTGGAATACTTGAGATTTCAAAGGATTAGTCATATGCTTTTTTTATTTTGTTTGCTTCTGTTTTTTTCATGCTCTACAACGTGGAAAAACAAGCCAGAAAGGGTATTATATTCCAGCAAGAATGTCGAGCTTATTGGCAAGGATGCGGGATTGCCGGACTACATAAAGAACATTAGATTAAATCTTACAAATCTTATTGAGTATGAGAGAGAATTTTTCACTCCTTTTAAGTTAAAGCTTGAATTCTATTTTGAATCATATGGCTTGAGGCTAAAGGAATATGAGGGTGATGAAACTAACTTTGCCAGTTTGTTTGTCTCAATAGATTCAATTAATGCAAAGGAATCGACAGAAATTACAAATATTTATAATCTACTTTATACGCTCGAGTTATCCTTTTCTTTGCTTGATAATTCTCGCAATTATTTACAGAAGGACAAGACAATTAAAGAATATGTGCTGGTTTTTGATACCAACAGGTATAACAATGAGGCTGTTCTTCTTTATCTTTCCGATTTATCTGCAAGACACCTTGCAGAAAGGGTAAAATTTGGGTGGCAGAGTGATTATTCAAAGACTGATGATAAAGTAATCATTCTTGGAGGAAAGGTTGAAACAACTAACCGTACTAACAGGACAAAATGAGATTTTAAAGCTAACTTATCTAGAGGAAATCCTTAAGAATTTTGAGGGTGATGATGTAAAAGTTATCTATCTTGATGAAGCCAGCTCCAATTTTCTTTCAGGAGAACTGGAAGGATATTCTTTATTTTCTACAAGAAGGTTGTTTGTGATAAAGAATTTTGATGGATGTAATTCGTCTATTAAAAGGGAGGTAAAGGAGAAGCTTATCAATTTTGTTTCAAGAGATGTGTCAGATACATTTGTTGTTATTCTGCTTGAGGATAATATCTTTGGAGAAAATGAAAGAATAGATGTGATTGATTTTAAGAAGTTTTACAGGAATGATATACTAAGTTATATAAGAAAGAGACTGAATGAAGAAGGTGTATTATATGAACCGGACATTGTGGAGTACCTATCTGATTTATCGTGTGATAATTTTGAATCTGTAATAAAAATGCTTGATATAATTCTTTCATATTATGAGAAGGATAAAAAGCTTACAGTGGAGGTTATTGGTTCACTTTTCACCCGTGAGAAGGGATATAGTGTTTTTGATTTGATTGATGGTATTTTCACGAAGGACAGGAAAAAGGCTTATACTGCGCTTCAGGATTTAAAGGACTCAAAGGAATCGGCAATTCAAATTAATTATATGATTTATAGGACTGCAAAGCTTATGTGGTCATTTTTAGGTGATAAGAACAAAGCCAATCTGGAAGAAAAACTTAAAATAAAACCATTTGAAATTAAAAAGCTTGCCTTTTATTCTTCAAAGGTAGATTTGAAATTCATAAGCAGTGTGCTTTCTCTGGTTAAAAGAGTTGAAATTGTATCAAAGACCATGAGTGTTGATTTTGCCTTTCTTGAGATTGAAAAATTCATTTTATCTTTTTAAAACAGATGTAGTTTATCGGTCTTAAAGGGCTCATTTTCTTAAAAAATAATGTGGGAAAGTCTGGATAAATATCTACCTCAAATGGATTGGAGTATTTATTTTTCAATTCCTTAAATTCCCTGAGAAGGCTATAAACCTCTTCTGCATACTCCCTTACATCTGTTGCAAAAAATATTTCACCATTGTTTTTTAATACCCTTATAAGCTGGATTATGAATGAAGGCTTGAAAATTCTATTTTTCCATTGATGTTTCTTAAGCCATGGATCTGGAAAGAGGACATTTATCTCATCAATAGAACTATCAGGGAAACAGGTCTTAAGTATAAATTCGCCATCCCCATTTATTACCCTGTAGTTTTCAATACCTCTTTTATTTAATCTTTCCGAAGTTTTAAATGCTCTCTTTCTTGATATTTCTATTCCCACAAAAAGAGTTTCTTTATCATTCAATGTACACCTGATTAAAAAATCTCCATGTCCACATCCAATATCAAGCACAACTTTTTTTTTCTCAATATCGAGTAGAAAATCTCTCAGGCTGTCTATATTTTTGGGGCTGATTTCGTTTTTTATAAAGGGGAAGGTGTTTTTTTCCATATGTAACTAATATTCTATAACTTTTGGAACGACAATACATCCATTGGAAAATTCTGGTGCTATTGCTTCAATGTCTTCAATCTTTGCCGAGGCTTTTATAACATCATCCCTTGTTATATTCTTGTTTTCTACTGGATAAACCATAGGTTTTACATTGGATGTGTCAAGTTCGCTTATCTTTTCGATAAAGCTGACAATTTTTTTGAACTGCTCTGTAAAATCCTGAAGCTCCTCAGGAGAGAACTCCAACTTGGCAAGGGCTGCGATTTTTTTTACATCTTCGATACCTATCTCTGGCATATCTTCTCCATATAGTTTATATTAGAGTAATATATTTTAGACAAAATTTCAAGAAATACGCTAATGTTGACAAAAGTGACAATGTTAAAAGTTTCATAGAGTTTGTTTCTCAAAACGAAAAATTTTCAAAAATCTATTGACACAGAAAAAAGAGTGTATTATAATATAACTTATGTTATATAACTATAGTTATTATTTTGTGTTTCCTCTGGCAAAGTAAGATGGAGAGAAGAAGCATGCCACCTAAGAACATAATTTCAAAAGAAAAGATTATAGAAAAGGCTTTTGAGGTTTTAAGAAAAGAGGGATTTGATGCAATAACAGCAAGACGTGTAGCAAAGGAACTTGGTATTTCTACAATGCCTATTTACTGCCATTTTAAGTCAATAGAAGAGCTAAAAGAAATTTTGCTTAAAAAGGCACACGAACTCCTTCTTACTTATCAGTTGAAGAATTATACTGGGGAGTCCTTTCTTGATACAGGTATTGGATACATAAAATTTGCACTTGAGGAAAGGGTCTTATTCAGAGAATGTTTTATGAAAAGACAATCCGGAAGTGAGTTTGTTGAAAGAGCTACAGGAGCAGAAATCATTAAGGTGATGAAAAAAGTAGAATATTTAAAGGAGCTTGATGAAAAACAGCTTGAGGAGATACTTTTCAGACTCTGGATATTTACTTTTGGTCTTGCGGCACTTGTAAATACAGGATTTATCGAAAATCCTTCGGACGAATTTATTATAAAGCTTTTAGATGAAGGTGGAATGGCCATTATTGAATTTGAGAAAAACAGATGAGAGATTAAATGAAAGGGGAAAGACCCATAGTTGTTTTTGTTTTAATCTGGCTTTTTATTGTGATATGCGGAAGTTTATATCTCATTTCAGGACTGAATAAGGAGTCACTCTGGTATGATGAATCATACTCTGCAATGATTATCAAACACACCTTCCCGGAAATAGTGAAAATAACAGCGACAGATTCTCATCCACCACTTTATTATGTTACGCTTTCTTTATACAGCAGGTTTTTCGGGTATAGTCCATTTGCCTTGAGGTTTTTATCTTTCCTTTCAGTTCTTGGTATAGCTATACTTGCTCTGACTTATGTGAGAAAGATAATTGGCAAAGAGGCTGCCTTAATCTTTACATTTTTGCTTTTCTTTCTGCCTTTCTTATCAATCTCTATTCTCAGGATTTGAATCCAGAGGTAGAAAGGAGAGTTGAAGAACTTCTTTCAAGGATGACACTCGACGAAAAAATTGGACAGATGATAATGGTGGAGAAGGATTATCTTGCAAGCCCTGTTGAAATAAAAAATTATTGTATTGGTGCTTTATTAAGCGGGAGAGACTCAAAGCCAGCTACGAACACTCCGGAGGAATGGGCAAAAATGATAGATAGTTACCAATCCATAGCCTTATCTACAAGGCTTAAAATCCCTTTGCTTTATGGTGTTGATGCAGTGAATGGAAATGGCAAGACAGTGGACACGGTAATTTTTCCACACAATATAGGGCTTGGTTGTACCAGAGATCCTGAACTTATAAGAAAAATGGCTGAGGTTACAGCCATAGAAACATATGCCTTAAGCAAAATTGGACAAAACTTCACCTCCTGTGTTCGCCTGTGAAAATGAATATTATATCTCTCATTGCCATTAACATTGTACCAAAAGCTTTTAGCTTTTGCTCCTTAAATCCAATGGTTAACTATTTGTACCAATCCGTCAGCCAATTGGCTCTAACCAACAATCTGTTGTTAAACAAAAAGCTTTGCTTTTAATCCCCAGCTTCACTATTTTTCCTAACTTTCAACTTTTAACTGATATTTTGACTTTTTTATGATCTATATATAAAATAAATGATTAAAAATCATCTGGAGGTAATATATGTCCACAATAATTGATGTTCAGGCAAGGGAGATATTTGATTCGAGAGGTAATCCCACAGTAGAAGTAGATGTTGTTCTTGAAGACGGTACGGTGGGTAGGGCAGCAGTTCCGAGTGGTGCTTCTACCGGTGAAAGAGAGGCTGTTGAGCTCAGGGATGGTGATAAAAAGAGGCTTCTTGGTAAGGGAGTCTTAAAGGCTGTTGAGAATGTCAACGAGACGATTGCAGAAGAGATTGTCGGTATGGACTCTCTCAATCAGGTTGAGATTGATACAACAATGATTGAGCTTGATGGTACACCAAACAAGGAGAAGCTTGGAGCAAATGCAATCTTAGGTGTATCGCTTGCAGTTGCAAAAGCCGCAGCAAACTATCTTGGTCTACCACTCTACAGATATATTGGCGGTACAAATGCGAAGGTAATGCCAATTCCAATGGCAAATGTTTTGAATGGTGGAAAGCATGCGGACAATACCGTTGATCTTCAGGAATTTATGATTATGCCAGTTGGTGCACCAACACTTAAGGATGCCTTGATTTATCTTGCTGAGACATTTCATGCATTAAAATCCATCCTTAAATCAAAAGGATATAGCACAGCCGTTGGTGATGAGGGGGGATTTGCACCAAATCTAAAAAGCAATGAAGAGCCTCTTGAACTTCTTGTTGAGGCAATTGAGAAGGCTGGCTATAAGCCCGGAAAGGATATTTTTATTGCATTAGATCCGGCTGCAAGCGAGCTCTGGAGTGAAGCAGAAAAAGATGGAAAGAAGGGTTATAAGTTCTGGAAATCATCAAAGGAAATTTTATCATCAGAGCAGATGGTTGACTTTTATGAAAAAATGGTTGAAAAATATCCAATTATTTCCCTCGAAGATGGACTTGGAGAAAATGACTGGGAAGGCTGGAAATTGTTGACTGAAAGACTTGGTAAGAAAATTCAGCTTGTAGGTGATGATATTTTTGTGACAAATCCAAAAATTTTGAAGGAAGGTATACAGAAGGGGATTGCAAATTCTATTCTCATAAAGCTTAACCAGATTGGTACTCTTACAGAGACAATTGATGCTGTTGAGATGGCAAAACAGGCTGGTTATACAGCTGTAGTTTCTCACAGGAGCGGTGAGACAGAGGACACTACAATTGCCGATTTTGTAGTTGCCTTAAATACAGGTCAGATCAAGACCGGTTCTATGTCCAGAACTGACAGGATTGCCAAGTACAACCAGCTTATAAGAATTGAAGAAGAACTTGGAGATATGGCAAAATTCCCCGGCATTTCTGCTTTCTACAATATCTATAAATAGTGTGAGAAGATAGAGACGCATGCTCTGCGTCTCTATCCTAAAATAAATTTAAGGTCTCTATGCAGGATCCAATTTTAGATTTATTGAATGACAGGCAAAGAGAGGCTGTATTAAATACAGAGGGGGCTTTGCTTGTACTGGCAGGAGCAGGTTCGGGAAAAACAAGGGTAATAACCCACAGATTTGCCTATCTTTTAAGAGAGAAGGGCTTAAAGCCACTGAATATACTCGCAGTAACTTTCACCAATAAAGCTGCCTTTGAAATGAAAAGCCGTATTTCAAACCTTGTTGGCTATGATCTCTCTAATGTCTGGATACGAACCTTTCATTCTACAGGTCTGATGTTGTTAAGACAGAATTCTCATCTTATTTCTTATCCAAAAGATTTTGTGGTGTATGATGAGCTTGATTCAAAATCTCTTATTTCTACAATCCTGAAGGAGTTTAATTACAGCAAGGAAAAGATTTCACCTGCTATTGTATTAAATAAAATATCTTCATTAAAGGATGATAATATAGATGTAAATAAATTTCAAACAATGGTTTCAAGCAACTTTGATGAGATTGTTCTAAGGGTTTATGATGAATATGAAAAAAGATTGAGAAAGAGCAAAGCAGTGGATTTTTCAGATCTCATTATTTTGCCTATAAAGCTTTTTTTAGAGAATCCAGAGATTTTAAAAAAGTACCAGAACCTCTGGCATTATTTAATGATAGATGAGTTTCAGGACACAAATCTTTCCCAGTACAAGCTATTAAGTCTAATTGCAGAGAAGAATAAAAACATATGTGTTGTGGGAGATGATGATCAATCCATTTACGGCTGGCGAGGAGCAAATATTAACAATATTTATGACTTTAAAGATAGATACAATGCAAGGGTAATTGCACTTGAACAGAATTACAGATCGACACCTATAATTCTTGAAGCTGCAAATAATGTGGTTGTAAAAATCTATGGTAGAATGCAAAAGAGACTATGGACAGAGAAAGAATCTGGAGAAAAGATTGAAATTTATGAGGCATTAACGGACAAGGAAGAAGCAAGATGGGTTGTGAATAAAATCGATGAGTTACTTGGCGAATATGATTATAATGACATTGCAATATTTTACAGGACAAATGCACAATCAAGAATTTTTGAAGAAGAATTGCTTTTCAGAAATATAAAATATAAAGTTTTTGGTGGACAGAGGTTTTATGCAAGAAAGGAGATTAAAGATATACTTGCTTACATAAAATTCATAATTAATCCAGATGATTGGGCTTCATTTGAAAGGATTGTTGATGTTCCGAAAAGAGGAGTAGGGGAAGCTACTATTAATAAGATAAGAATGCTTTATGATCAGGGGTTTCCAATCATTGAGATAATCTGCAATGCAGAAAATCTCGATAGGGTAAATAAAAGCTGTACCAGTTCTTTAATAGAGCTTGGTGAGATAGCAAAGGATTTAAACAAAAGCAAAGAGGAAATTTCACCTGCCAATTTTGTGAAGATTCTCATTGATTCCATTAATTACAGGGACTATCTTCTCAAATATGAAGAAAATGGAGAAGAGAGGTGGGAAAATGTTGAGGAACTTATCAATTCTATAAAGGTTTATGAGAGCGGGAAACCGGATGCTACCATTGTGGATTATATAAATGATATAACTCTCCAGACAAGTGCTGATGAGATTGGAGATGAGAGTGAGAGGAATTATGTTTCTCTTATGACAATACACAATGCGAAAGGACTTGAATTTCCAGTAGTTTTTGTGGTGGGTGTGGTGGAAGGGCTATTACCACACATATCTTCAAGTGAATCTGTAGAAGAAATGAATGAGGAGAGAAGGCTATTTTATGTTGCCATAACAAGGGCAAAGGAAAGATTGTTTATTTCATATGCAAGAAACAGAATGAGTTATGGAGAAATTATAGAATGTTCCCCATCAAGTTTTATAGATGACATTCCAGAGGATTGTGTAGAGTATGTTTGTGAAAAGAGATCTATGGCAAAGAATCCCACAAGGAAAAACTTTAATGAATTGAAAGAGGCAGAAAGCATTGATGAAATCTCAAGCGGTATGAAGATATTTCACACAAGCTTTGGGTTTGGTATTGTTACCTCTGTTTCTGAAAATTTTTATAAAATTAACTTTGAGGATTTTGGAATTCAGATAATCTCAAAAAACAATCTTTCAAATATAAGGATTTTAAACTGATGGATTTTTTGAAGAAAATCTTTTTAAGAAGGGAGTTTTTTGACTCCTCGCTCGTTTCTTTTTCCAATTTCTTTGTTGGTGGTATAAATTTTATCTTTCACATAGCAATGCAGAGAATGCTCGGTCCTGAAAAGTATGGCATAGTTTATCCATTAATTATCCTGTCAATGTTTATAAGCCTTATTCCAAGCACATTTCAGTTTGTTATTACCAGAGAGGCTTCTTTAATCTTGCATGGAAAAGAGAAGCAACTGGTTTATGGGTATATAAAAAGCTGTTTCTTTTATCTTTCTCTTTCTGCTTTAGCTTTGATTTTTATATTTTTTGTTTCTCTACCATTGTTAAAAAGGTTAATGCATATAACTACTGATATGGATTTTTATTATCTTATTATAATGACAACATTCCCCTTTTTTATAAATACATTTGTTTCTTTTGTTCAGGCAAGGGAGAAATTTTTCTTTTATTCTATTCTCCAGATAGTTCCAACCTTGATAAAACTCCTATCTGGTATTCTGATTGTTTATTATACGAAAGACTATATTGGTGTGCTGGCAAGTTTTATTATTGCCAATGTTTTTACTATCATTATTCTCCTTCTGGAATTCAGCAGGTCAAATAAAAAACCCATCAGGAAAGATATTGATTACAAATTTGATGTAAGGAAATTTTTCATCTCCTTTCTTAAAACTTTTCCAGCTATAAGCGGGTTTATAATTCTCTCAAACATTGATTCAATAATTGTAAGATTTTCACTTCCCGAGCTTTCAGGCATTTACTCTTCAGTGAGTGTTATTGGAAAAGCCCCATTTTACATTGCCTTATCTGTCTCCACTGTTTTCCTGCCCATCCTCTCAAAGACGGACGATTTAAAAAGGGCAAATAGGCTTGCCGTCCTTTTTCTTTCTATCTTTCTTGCAGGTTTTGTGCTTGTCCTCTTTTTGTTTTCACCATTTATTTCTGCTTACATTTTGAAAGGCCAGTATTATGGTTTTGAAAATCTCTTACCTTATTATTCAACCATTTTTATTCCTTATGCTTATATCACTTACTTTGTTAATTATTATGTAATAAAGAATAAAAGGATTTATGACATTTCTATTTTCCTTGCCATAATTATACAGATTATTCTGATTGTTTTTTTCTGCAAAAATCTGGTGGATGTAGCAAATGTGGTGGGTTTAACCGGAATATTTGTGCTTGTTGTTTTACTCTTTGAAGCAAGAATTAGTCACTTTCTGGCAAGTAGAAAAAAATGGAATAATTAAAATGCCGGTGGTGCTTTATTTATTAATTCTTGTTAATTCCTTCCTTGTTTATTCTTCGTTTTTATGGATAGCAATAGCTCTTTTAATTTGCTTTCTTGCTTTTTTTCTTATAAAAAGGGAATATATCTATCTTTTCTTACTTTTAACTTCCTTTTTTGCTACGTTTTTTAATTGTAGGAATAATATTAATTCTGTAAATTCAGGTTTTATCCATGCCGATTTTATTGTCACAGGTTTTCTGGAAAAAAAAGATGATTCTTCATACTATGTAGAGGCATATCCGTTCAAGTTGATACTCGAAAGCCCGGTTTATCTATACAGATCTCAGCAAATAAGTGTGGCTGGGTTTGTGAGAAACAAGAATCTTATACTCGTAAAAGAGATAAAGGTAAAGAGGAATGGTTTTATATTATTAAAGATTTTTAGCATGGTTAGAGAGTATTTTACAGGCCAGATTGAAAAGATAGAGAATAAAAGATTTAAAAGCCTCATTTATGCCTTCATAATGGGGAATAAATCTCAACTTGATTTTGAAACAAAGGAAAATTTCAGGTTTACTGGGCTTTTTCACCTGCTTGCTGTTTCAGGGCTTCATGTCGGGATTATTGCAATGTTTGTAGGTTTTGTGGCTGGGTTATTTTTAAAAAGGCACTTTTGCTATCCGATTATAGCAATCTCAATACTGCTTTATATTGCACTTTCAGGTCTTAATCCTTCGGTAATGAGAGCCGGGATAATCTTTTTGATTTACTTTTACTTTAAGATGAAAGGTCAGAATGTAGAAATGCTTGACATTCTACTTTTTACATCAGCCATTTCAGTAATTATTTCTCCTGAAATAGTTTTTAAGCTAAGCTTCTGGCTTTCCTATCTTTCTTTTGCCGGAATCTACTTCTTTTCAAGACCACTAAAAACCTTCTTTTCAAATCTTTCAGAGATATTTAGTGAATCCTTTTCGATAACTCTATCTGCAAACATTGCAATATTTCCACTGTTGCTTTATGTTTTTAAAAGTGTGAGTCTTGTAAGCTTTATTTCTAACCTTATAGTGATACCGTTATTTTCTATATTTCTTGTGATTTTATTCTTGAACTTCATTATTTTCTTTTTAAGCCCATTATTTTGTAGATTTGTTTTTAGCAATATTACAGAGCATGTTTTTGACTTAATCAATAAGATTGTTGAAATTTTTTCATTTCTTCCGCTGAATGTAGAAGTAAATAAGTTTGGAGTATTTCAACTCACTGGCTTCTATTTGCTGATTATAATTTTATTCTTTATTCCAGAAATAAGCTATAATATCAGATTGAGAAAGCTAAAAGAAAAATTAAGCGGAAATAATTTTTCTTAACAAGTTAATTCTTTTTGTGAGTCTTTCATTTTCAGGCAGAAATTTATTTAAGTCTCTTCTTGTTTTTAAAGGTGGACAGAGGTCAAAAAAGCTATGTTCTTCTTTTAGTTGCTCTTCTACCATTTCAATAATTTCGTTTCCATCTTCAGTTTTATTTATTATTGAGAGAGGAAGAAGATCAAAATTTTCTTCCTCTGTATAGTATGAAATAAGCTCATTAATTGTATCTCTATCAAGCAAGGTTATGTTCTGTTCCTCCTTTTTTCCTTCAAGATCTAAAAATATAATTTTTCCTTTGTCTATATTTTTATCACATAGAGCTAAAAAAGAAGCAAAAAGCTTATAGAATATGTAATGAAAATCAAATTTAATTTTAGTCTTATCGATTTTATTTTTTCCTCTAAGGTATAGCAATGTATCTTCTTTCAAAATAATATTTTCAATAACTCCCTCCACAGGAATATCTATTTCATAATATTTTTTGTTCTCCATTTCCTTTGAGGTATAACCTATATAAATAGCCTCGTAAAATTGATCCTCATTAATGTTTGTCAAAACTTCTGTCAAGTTTTTTTCAATTGTCTCACAGGTAATTCTCTCCTTTTCAATCTTATTGAGTATTTCGACATCCGGAATATCGCCGTTGTAATAATAAAACTTATAAACTTCCTCATATATCTCCCTGAATATTCTCTTTTGACCTAAAAGATAATTTTTGATAAACAAAGGAATTGCTGTGTTAAAGATTTTTGCCCTGCACCTTGAATCCAATTCAAGTGCTCTCGTTTCCTTTGTTTCAAGCTCTATATCCATATTATTGTAAATTCCATCCTTCCTTCTTATTGTTTCTTCAATTGGGTTGATTACGAAGCTTGCAAGACTCTTTATTTTAATTTTTCCAGAGGTTTCTTTTTGTTCTAAATGTCTGACAGGCTTTTTATCTTCACCGTGAAGCTTCATTCCGCTTTTCAGGTATGAAATCATTCTGTGTGGAGTGTAAAATATATTTGTAAGGACATCTGCTTTTTCATCAAATTTAATATATTCTTCGCTAAGAGAGCTTTTCGGGAGCTTTAAAATCTTTAATTCTTCCTCAAGAAGAAATTCGCTAATCACATTGATAAAGGCTAATAATGTACTTGATGGATATAATTCTGTATCTTCCTCAAGGTTCATGCCGGTATATGAAATGTAAACCTTTTTTTCTGCAGCAAATATTGCTTCCAGAAATAGAAAGTTATCCATATGCCTTCTGTCTATATCATTATAAAAGCTTTTTAAGTTTCTCAGGTTTAATGAACTTCTGTCAGGTTCTGAAGGAAATTCGCCTTCGTTCATTCCAGTGATGTAAATTATCTTAAAAGGGATTGATCTCATTGGCAGAAAGTTTGACACTGTTACTCCATTGAAAAGGCTTGATACGTTTCTTTCAAGGATTTCAGTCATAATATTAAGAAAGTGCAGCTTTGCCTTATCAAATGAATATACCTTATCTTTAAGTAGATTTTCTATTTCCTCAAGAAGCTTGAGATTTCTCATAAAGTTGTGAATAATCTGATTTTCTTCAGAAATCTCATCATCAAATTTAGCAGGGACAAAGTCATTAATAAATTTCTTTATGATTTCAATCCATTCTGTAAGTCTTTTTTCTCCACTGGCTTCTTTTCTATAGAAGAGTAGCTTTTCTATTATTTGCACGAAGGCATCAAGCCTTTTTATATCGGTAAATTTATCGGCATATGGCAATATTCCATTGTAGCTAAGGTTATTACTTTCCATAATAAATCCAAGCTTTAATCTTTTTAACAGGTTAGAAAATGTGGAGAATTTGAATTTGTTATCTTCATCAAAAGCATTCAGACTTTCTATCCACTTTCTTAAGAAAATCAGATCATCTGTTTCGATATTGAATTTTTTTATGAGGAGGGGGTTTTCTAAAAAACTCAAGAGATCAAACTTCGATAGGTTATTTTCAATTATATTAAAAAAACTGGAGAGTAATGAATTAAAAAGGCTTTCTTTAAAGGCGTTTTTCTCATAAATATGAAATGGGATACTTTTCTCTTTCTTTATGTT
The DNA here is from genome assembly GCA_049968515.1 of Brevinematia bacterium. Lineage (GTDB taxonomy): Bacteria > Spirochaetota > Brevinematia > Brevinematales > JAOACQ01 > JAOACQ01. The sequence goes on along the minus strand of JBMFQR010000003.1, from coordinate 27,253 downwards.
CGGATGTAAGAGAAATGGATTTCTTCCAAAAACATCTTTTATGATATTTCTATATTCTTTCATATCAGGAACTAAAATAAGAATGTCATCAAACTTGAGATTTTTATCATTTTGAATATTGTAAAGAATGCTGTTGTATATAGCTTCAATTTCCTGCATTCTTGAAGAGGCTGAAAAGATAATAATGCTGTCATCCAGACTGAATTTGCTCTTTCTTCTTTCCATAAAAAGCCTTTTTACACCTGATAAAAGAGAATTAGCTTCATTTTTGCTCCAGCTTATTGAAACATTCTCTGGTTTGAGAAGTGATCTTATCAGGTATAATGTACCTGTTACAGGTGAGAGTAAGTCATCTATAATATCAAACTCGCGGTCGATAGGTAAAAGCTTCTCGCCTTCGTTTTCTATGCTGAGTTGATAGGGAAAGCTGTCAAATAAATTGTTCTTCTCTAAAATAGTTCCAGCATAGGCCGGCATAAAAATTTTAAAATCAAAGTAATTTTCAAGACTCAAAAGCATTTCGAGATGGATTTTTGAAATCTGACTAAAACCGAAAAGATAGATTGTCTTTTTCTTTTTTAATTCATCAAAAGAAAGATTTGACTTATTATTAATAAACTCCTCAAATAGGCCGGTAAGGGAAAAGTATTTTTTTTCATCTGAATTGAGCATTTTACCACTAAAGAATATCTTAGAGAATATTTCTTTTTGAAATAATTCAATCTTCTGGGGGTTCAGTCCATATGCAAAAGATGAGTTTTTCCAGTTCTTTATTATTTCGTTATATCTGTGGTATTCATATTCTCTAAACAGATCAGTAAGCTTTTCAGAGAGATTCCACAGGAAGTTTGTTTTATAATTTTCGCTGAAATTATCCCTCAAAAGCATTCTAAAAATTTCTTTGTATTTTCTCTCGAAATCTTCATCAGTCAAAATAGAAAAAATGAGGGAGTTCAAAATTACCTTATTTCTTTCAAGTGTTAGAATTACAACCTTATTTTCATCAAGCCCGAGCATCTTGATAAAGGTTTCTGCCAGAAAATATTCAAGGAAGGAGAATTTAAGGTTCATACAAACATTTTCTTTTTTTAAAAAATGTTCTTCTATTGTCCTTTTGTAGTTGACACTTGAGACAAGAATATCAAAGTAATCAAAAAAGCTCTTTCTTTTCTCCTTTATTTTTTCATAAAGCAGGTTTAACAATTCGCCAATATTATTAGAGAGGGTGACCTTTAACATTAGAATTTATCCGAAATGTATATTTTTATTTTAAAGATTATATATTTTTTCTATTGAAAAATCTATTTTTTCTGCATTACCACAAAGCAAGATTTCTCTTGAAAATAATCAGAATATTCTTTATAATAGTGGAAATTTTAAAGGATTTTTTATGGTAAAGGTTAGATTTGCTCCATCTCCTACTGGTAGACTTCATCTTGGTAGTCTGAGAACAGCTCTTTACAACTGGCTTTATGCAAAACACACAGGTGGAAAGTTTGTTTTAAGAATTGAAGATACAGATACTGCCCGTTCAAAAGAAGAATACTTAGCTTCAATAATTGAGGACTTGAAGTGGCTCGGGCTTGATTACGATGAATTTTACAAACAGAGTGAAAGATTTGATATTTACCTGCAATATGCAGAAAAGCTTGTGAAAGAAAGAAAAGCTTATTATTGCACCTGTGAGAGAGAAGATATTTTAAAAAGGCAGGGGACAGATGAAGTGTTTTCCTATGATGGCTTCTGCAGGGGTAGATTTGAAAAGCCGGATAGACCATACGTTATAAGGCTTCTTGTAGAAAGAGGGAGGGAGATAAATTTCTTTGATCAAGTAAAGAAAGAGCTCAAAATCAACACTGATGAACTCGATGATTTCGTCATCATAAAGCAGGATCTTACACCTACATACAATTTTGCTGTTGTGGTGGATGATGCAGAGATGGGCATTACTCACATAATCAGGGGTGAGGATCACATTACGAATACCTTCAAGCAACTCATTGTTTATGGGGCTCTTGGATTTAAGCCACCTGAGTTTGCACATTTACCGCTGGTTTTTGGAAAAGACAGAAAGCCTCTCTCAAAGAGGTTGGGCTCTACAGATGTAGAGTATTACAAAAGGACTGGAATTATCCCAGAGGCACTAATTAACGCTGTTGCAAGGCTTGGCTGGGGATATAAGGATGTGGAGATTTTTACTGTTGATGATCTAATTGAAAAATTTGACATAAAGGGACTTAATAGTTCAAATGCAATATATGATGAAGAAAAGATCTTATTTTACAATTCAAGACATATTAAACAAATCGAAATTGAGAAGCTCATAAAACACTTTAAGGAGTTTGTCTCTTCAGCCGGGCTTATTCTCAGTGGCAGGATGGAGGATGAAAAATGGCTAAAAAAGGCTATTCTTAATCTTAGAGAGAGACATTCAACATTGAAGACACTTTATGATGAAATGCTTATCTTTGCAATTGACGAGGTTAGAACAGAAAAGAGTTTTGAGGATGAACTTAACGCCTTGCTCAACACAACTAAATTAAAAGATGCCTTTGATGAAACAAGAGAATACCTTTTGAAGCTTGAAAATGTTGAACTCTTAGAAAGAAATGTACTTGAAAAAGCTCTCAGAGAAATTGCGGAGAAGTATGGTGTTAAGTTTGGCGATCTTGTCAGACTTTTAAGGCTAAAACTTTGTGGGAGTAATAAAAGCCCGGACATAATCACAGTACTTTACCTCCTCGGGGAAAAATTGAAGAAAAGATTGTAGATATATTTGTATTGTATGACATTGTCAAGCGTCTATATTTTTTTGTTTCTTTATTGACCGAATGGTCAGTTTTAAATAATTTTTTTATTTTTTTGCAAATAATATATTATTATGTTATAATTTTTGACCTTCTTATAAATAGATGGGTGGCTTGTGAAGTCGGCAGAGGCAACCTTCTTCAATCTTAAAGAGAAGCTCAATGTAAGAGATTATTACATTCTCTTTCTTTCAGGAGGCCAGTATGTTAAAGGAGATTTTCAGACCTGAAATAATAGAGCTTATAGAGGAAAAGCAATGGAGGATGTTAAAAGAGGTTATATCTGACTGGCCGCCTCAGGATATAGCAAGTCTTATAATAAGCCTTGACGAAAAAGAAGCCTTCATTATTTTTAGACTCCTTCCAAAGACGACAGCAAGTGAGGTTTTTAGCGAACTTGATTCTGAAAAACATGAGTCAATACTTTCTCAGCTAACAAATGCTCAGATTAAAGAGATTTTCCTTGAATTATCACCTGACGATAGGACAGAGCTCTTTGAAGAATTGCCTCCTGAAGTAACACAAAAAATTATTAACTTACTTCCTCCAGAGGATAGAAAAGAGGCATTACAGCTTCTTGGCTATCCTGAAGACAGTGTTGGTAGGTTAATGACACCGGACTATGTGTCTTTGAAACCCGGCATGACAATAGAGGAGGCAATAAAACATATTAGGGAAAAGGGCATTGATGCAGAAACAATAAATATGGTATATATAATTGATGATAAAAATAAACTTATAGATGATATTCCCATCAGGCGTCTTATTCTTTCCAATCCCAAAAATTCAATAGAAAGCATAATGGATGGAAAGTTTATTTCCATAAATGTAAATGAGGATCAGGAAAATGCTGTAAAAATTATGAAACGTTACAGACTTAATGTTTTACCTGTTGTTGATGCAGATGGAATACTCTTAGGAATTGTCACAATTGATGATATGGTTGAGATTATGGAAGAAGAAGATACTGAAGATTTCACAAAGGTTTCAGCTATTAGTTCTGAAAACGTGGGTATTGAGTTTATCACAGATCTTCTGAAATCACCCATATCGAAGTTATACAGAAGTAGAGTTTTCTGGCTTGTAGCATTGCTTATTATGGATCTTGTTACAGGTGGAATTATCCAGAGTTTTGAGATACTTATTGGCAAATATGTTGTTCTCGTTTCATTTTTACCGGTTCTTGTTGATACGGCTGGAAATGCTGGTTCTCAATCAGCAACTCTCACCATAAGGGCTCTGGCACTTGGAACTGTCAATCCAAAAGACTGGATAAGGCTTTTTCTGAAGGAGATTTTTGTATCATCCCTGCTCGGTATTACAATGAGTGTTGGAATTTCATTTATGGGGTTTCTAAGAGGTGGAGCCAATGTAGTAAAAGTTGTTGTTACAACTATGTTTGTGAATGTTGTTATTGGTTCTCTAATCGGAATTATTTTACCATTTATTTTTGTAGGTCTGAAAAAAGACCCGGCTACTGCAAGCACACCACTAATTACAACACTTGCTGATATAATCGGAACTGGTATCTATCTGACAATAGCTTACTTTATGCTTGGATAATTTTGCAACTTAAAAGGTCAACTCGGAACAAAGGATGAAGTAAGCAAAAACAGTTTTTATGGTAGCAGGGTAAAGTTGAGTAGATATATTACCGCTGGAAGTGTGAGCATGCTCATTAGCAGAGAAATTAGAACAACCTCACTTGCAAGCTTTTCGTTTCCCTCAAAATGAGTGGCAAGTATTGAAGAATAAATTGCAGATGGCATTGCGATCTGTGTTATGCTAACCTTGAAAGCCATTCCCTCAATTCCAAAAATTTTTAGAATTACAAAACCTGCAACTGGTATAACAATAAGCTTTATCAGGCTTATTACAACTACCTTTAAGACACCTCTGTCAATTTTTACATTTGATAGATTTATTCCCACAAGAAGAAGGTTGACCGGAATTGCAGAATAGCCAATTGACCTTATTGGTGCTAAAAGTTGTTCTGGAACTTTAATCTTAAAAAAGCTTAAAATAATTGCAAGAAGCATCGCATAGAATACTGGTATCTTCAATACGTTCTTAAAAGCAGATTTATAGTCATTTTTTTCATTTGAGGCAATGTAAATTCCGAGAGTATTGGTGAAAAAAATGTAGATTATTAAAAGAATTGAAGCAATGGGTAATGCCTCTTTGCCAAATGCATATTCGATTACTGGCATCCCGTAGTTTCCAGTATTTGGTAGAATAAGAGTGAGAAGTAGTATAGTTTTTAACTCCTTTTTTATCCTGAATATTCTCGATATTAATTCCACAAGAATATAGGTAATGATAATAAGGATTGTTACAGATGTAAATATCTTCAATGTTGAAATCTTAAAGAATTCATTTGATTCAAGAAGTGAAATGAAAACAAGACAAGGGGTAAGTATGTAGATTGATACACTCGAAAAGCTTTTCTGATCAGGTGAAAACTTTTTCCCGAATATAAAACCTATAAGAAAGATTATTATCACTGGTATAATGACCTTAAGAAATATGGAAATCATCTAATTCTCCCTATCATTGTATTTTTTGAATACTGCAGTGGGTCATATGTTTTTGAAACCTCTGTGTCAATCCTTATATTTTTGCTTATTCCATTCCTTTCCCTTGCGGAGAAGAGAGCCTCACATATTTCTTCCTTGAGTTTGAGAGGGCTTATTGGGTTAATGTATATTCTTGTGTTACCTTCAAATCCAGCAGGGTTTGTAACTCTGATTTTTATCGATATTCTCCAAGGAGAGGGAAGAACTGAGTCAAAAGGGGAGTAATACCATTCCTCATTACAGGTAGTCTGACTTGTAATGACATAATGAATTGCATAGACAAGGTCACTTATACCTCTTATTTCTTCCTGAGTATGCTCGAAAGGACGGCAGTTTTTGCTTTTTGAATATATTGAAATTGTTGGGAAATTGCTTCCTATTTCCGGGACTGCAATGGCATAGTCATTTTCTGCTATAAGAAGCCCCTCATCGATAGAAAAGTTTATTGCAAACTCATTGTAGAGGTTTAAGTTTTCGTGAAGCTTTTCAATCTCTTTTTCCATCTGCACTCCCCATTCATCAAGGCTGACAAGCTGTCTGTGTAGATGGTCAAAGCTTGCACCTGCTGGTTTTAGCCAGTTCTGGAATACACTTATGTAGCTTATGAATGGGTTTTGCTTTATTAACCTTTCAATGTTCTCGATTGTAATGGATGTATAATAGAAATGGTATTCTTCACCGAGCTCTCCAGAAGAAGCAAGTTCATGTTTATACCTTGCCCCTTTTTTATAATGTCTTCTTGAAATTATAAGGTCGTGAGAACCAAAGAAAAATGCATTTATCCTTTCTAGTCTTTCTTTTTCAGAAAGATCTTCAAAGTTTATACCAAGTCTTTCAAGCTTTATTTTAAGGACATTCATTACATGATGATAGCCATCCGGTATGGAAAGGTAACTATCTCTCCACTCTCTCAGGTAAGCAGGCGGTTCATAATTGTAGTTTTTTCTCCAGTAGTCGTATGTTACTATTTCAAAAAGATTTCCTACTGTTTTAAACTCGGGAAAGATATTAGATATAACTTCATAATCCGGATAGTATAACTTCTCCCACTCATTATCTTTATTCTTAAAATACCTAAGCTTTTCAGGTGTGCAGTTTAAGAAGTTTTTCTCACAGAAATCGCAATATTCCTCATTTTCTGCCGGAACAAAAGGAACTTTTTCGATAGAGTTCCCATTTATTGCAGGTCCTTTTCTCCTTTCCTCAACACACCAGACCTCTGTATCTGAAAATGGGTTTATCTGTTTCAATGTTCCATCTGGCATCTTGTGGTAGAAACGACTATAGTCTCGCATATACACTCCATCTATTGGTTTACAAACAGTAAGTTTATATTATATGACTTAAAGACTAAAATTTCAATTAAGTTGTGAGTTTCGCCAATCTGGTATTATTAAATACTTATTTTCAACATTCCGATAGTATAATAAAGCTATTATATTTTTTGGGGTTATGAAGATGAGAAAATTTTTTTTGGTTTTAACACTGTTATTTTTCGCAAGAATTTATGGGCTCGATAATTCAGATATTAAGCTGATTATTGACTTTGAAAAAAACACCTTCAGGTTAAGCTCCTCTGTGGATATTGAGATAAAGATAGTTAATTTATCTCAGGGCGAAAAATTATTGAAGCTTTCTCCACTCGATTATGAATCTCTTTATTTTATGGTAAGAACTCCGGAGAATGAATTGCTTAAATACAGGGATGAATACAAACTTAAAGTTGATGAGAGTGCATCCTCATACGACGAAGTTAAAGAAATCAGGCTTCTCCCCGGAGAGTCAATATCAAGAAAAATTGACCTTTCCAGAATATTTGATTTCAGAAAAGAAGGATACTATTATATAAAAATCCTGTACTATCCCGATCCTGATGTGAAGACTGAGTTTATCGAATCTGAATATTACAAATTTTTGTTGAAGCCACCTTCAGTAGTTGAGCAGGAAATTAAGGAAAGAGATAAAAAAAGAAAGATTGAACTGGAGGATATTAAAAAACTTCCGCCTTATGAGGTTGTTGACAATATGCTTGATGCAAAAATGAAAAAAGACTGGGATAGGTTCTTATTGCATTTTGATGTTGAAAGGCTTATATATTCATTTCAGAATTATGGAAAGGCTTATGAAGCTGCAAGAGGTGGTAAATACAAGCTTGAAATACTTGAGGACTTTAAGAAGTATCTTACAACTCACTGGCAGGATAGAATATTGAGCTATAAAGTTCTTGAGTCTTATGTAAGACCTAATGAGGCAACTGTTGATGCTGATGTGGAATATAAAGTTAGAGAATATAGCTATGTTTTAAGGTATACTTTTAAGCTTTATAAAAACTCTCTTGACGAATGGAAAATTTACGATTATACAGTGTTGAGGGTAAAATAAGGTGAAGATCATTTCTCAGACCACCAGAAATGGCAAAAAAATATGTTATGATCATCCTGTCCTAATGGGAATTCTTAATGTTACTGAGGATTCTTTCTTTGATGGTGGTAGATATAGTGATTTTGATTCTGCCTTAAAACACGCCGAATTTATGGTAAAAAATGGGGCAGAGATAATAGACATTGGTGGGGAATCAACTCGTCCCGGTGCAAAGCCAGTTTCTGAAAATGAGGAGATAGAGAGAGTTATTCCAGTTGTAGAGAAAATTTGTAAAGAGTTTGATGTGATTGTTTCTGTTGATACATATAAATCAAGGGTTGCAGAAGAAACTTTGAAAGCCGGGGCTGACATCATAAACGATATAAGTGGGTTTACCTTTGATGAAAGAATGCCGGAGATTGTTAGCAGGTATAATGCCATTGCTGTTATAACACATATTAAAGGCAAACCGGAAAATATGCAGAAAAATCCGGAATATAAGAATGTGAAAGTCGAGGTCTTTAAATTTTTCAAAAATTCAATAGAAAAAGCCATAAAGGCCAAACTAAAAAGAGAAAACCTGATACTCGATGTTGGGATAGGCTTTGGTAAAAAACTTATTCATAATCTTGAACTGCTAAGAAAGCTGGATTATTTTAAAAAACTAAATCTTCCCCTGCTTATAGGGGTTTCAAGAAAGTCAATGATAGGTATGGTTCTTGGTGAGACTGATGAAATGAATGAGAAGGTGAAACCACCTGAAGAAAGACTATATGGCACACTTGCAGTAAATGCATATGCATATTTTAAGGGGGCTAATATATTCAGGGTTCATGATGTAAAAGAGCATTTTGAGTTTTTCAAACTGCTTTTAGCATTAAAATCCTGATTTTTCTGGAGGCCTGGTGAAAGATTATAATTATTTGTTTGAAAAAAGGTGGAAAAGGCTTGAAAAGGAACTAAAAAAAACATTTAATAAGATAAACAAAAGAAATTATACTACTAATTCATTTGGCTGGAAAAGAAATAAATTGAGTTTAAATTTTTTCTCAAAACTTTTTCAAACTCTTAATGGTATTAGAGTCCTCTATTTCAAAAATCTCTTTAAAACCTCTGTTATTCTTTCAATTTTCATAATGATTTTTATGGGTGTGTCGCTGGTTTTTTCCAGGCCTGAAAGAAAAAAGAATATCTATGACACCTCTTTTGTAGGTAAGGCAAAGATTAATCAGGAGCTTGAGAAAAATGAAGGTGGTATTGGAGGGCCTGAAGTACCCTGTATAGAAAAGAAAGATACACTTAAGTTTTATTTTTATGAAGTTCAGAAGGGGGATTCCATCTATAAACTTGCAGAAAAGCTCGGAGTATCAATGGATACTTTGATAAGCTTGAATAAAATGGTTGATGCTCACAATATTTCCGAGGGCAAGGAACTTCTTATTCCTTCGATTGAAGGCATAATCTATACAGTAAAAAAGGATGACACAATTGAAAAGATAGCTGCAAATTATAAAATCTCTGTTGATGATATAAAGGATGCAAATGAGCTTGAGGAGGAAGAGCTTTATGAGGGCAGAATTCTCTTTCTTCCGAGAGCTAGACTTACAGAAATAGAAAAACAGAAAATACTGGGCTACTTTTTTCAAAAGCCAATTAGAGGTTTTTATACCTCCGGCTTTGGTATTCGCAGGGATCCTTTTACAGGAGAAAAGGGTTATCACACTGGTATAGATATTGCAGCAGGTTATGGTTCGCCTGTTTATAGCTCAAAGGATGGAATTGTAACATATACCGGATGGAATGGTGGCTATGGTAAATGTGTGGTAATAAAACATCAATTTGGCTTTGAGACTCTTTACGGGCACCTTTCAAGCATAAATGTGAAAATAGGTCAGAAGATAAGAGCAGGTCAATATATCGGAAGAATAGGCAACAGTGGCAGATCAACAGGACCACATCTTCATTTTGAGGTAAGAAGGTTTGGAAGGCCGGTTAATCCTCTAAGAATTTCCGGTCTCGGAAAAGCAAGGGGTAGATGGTACTAAAAGATGGACAAGGTTTTACTCTATCTTTTGAAGAAAAAGGATTTTGTCTCAGGTGAAGAGATTTCAGAAAATCTCTCTATTTCCCGGACTGCTGTCTGGAAACACATGAAGATGGCAAAGGAGAATGGTTTTGAAATAGAATCAGTAGCCGGTAAAGGCTATAGAATAAAGAAGTTTCCCCCCGATAGATTAATTTCAGAGCTTATTTATAGTGAGTTTTCTGATATTCCATGCGAAATTATTTATCTCAAAGAGGTTGATTCCACCAATGACTATGCAAAGAGAAACATAGCAAACTTAAATGATAGAGATTATCTTATCATAACCGATAAACAGACAAAGGGTAGAGGAAGGTTCGACCGTGTCTGGGAAAGCAGTGAAGGTAAAGACCTCACATTTTCACTTATTCTTCATCCTGCTATAGAAATAAAATATTTCTACAACTTTACAATTATGGCTTCCCTTGCAGTCTATGAAACTCTAAAATTTTTGCCAGAAAATGAAAAGCTTAAGATAAAATGGCCAAATGACTTATATTATGAAAATAAGAAATTGTGTGGGATTCTTTCTGAAATGATTTCAGAGGAAGCAATTCTTAAGAGTTTAATAATCGGAGTGGGAATAAATGTAAACTCCATCTCCAGGTTGCAAAATGCCATATCATTACATGAAATAACTGGCAAAGAGCTTGATAGACATCTTTTGCTATCCTCATTCTTGAAGAATTTTTACCATTTCTACTCTGGCAAGAAAGAATGGGAAAAGATCTTTGCAGAATGGAAAAAAAATTTGAAGAATTTGGGTGAAATTGTTAAATTCAGGGTGCATGAAAATACCATCACTGGAAAATTCATCGATGTCAGTTCAGATGGCACTATAGTTATTGAAACTGATAGTGAAACTCTTTCATTCTATTCAGGTGAGTTTTTAAGTTAGAAGTTTTTTTGTTGTTTTACCGCTATTCTTTATATCTGTACAGGATGTCGAATGTGTGGAGGTGCTTTTTCCGTTTGAAACTTATGAGCAAGACCTTAGTGAAGGGAAAAAAGAATTCAACTTCTCATCTCTAAGCGGCGAGATAGCGTAGCAACAGACTGCCAGAGGGCAGTCTATGATGAAACTTTTTTGACAACTTTTTGCCAAAAAGTTATACTCTTTAAGAATAGACTTTTCACCACGGGAGAAAGTTTTGAGAAGCTTTTATGAAATTCTTACGGATGAGGAGCTTTTTACATTGTTGCCTTATGACAGGATAGCAGAAAGAGAATTTTATAAAAGGTATAAAAAAAAGGTGGTGAACATCATAAAAAAGTACAAACTTAATTCCCTTGAGAGAGAAGACTTAATACAGGAGGGTATGATTGGTTTGTTTAAAGCCATTCATACCTTCAATGAGGGGCTTGGCATAAAATTTTCAACTTACTCAAAGAAGTGTATAGAAAATCAGATTAAAAATGCACTCAATACTTTCTGGAAATACAAACTTAATGAAGTCTCTTCAGATGAGAAAATTGACGAGCTTATAGAGCTGAGAAGTCCTGAACTGAAAGCTATAGAAGAAGATTATAACGATAGAATAATGGATTTTATAAAGGGTTTTGAAAAACTTGAACAGGGTGTTATAGAGAAGTTTCTCGAAGGTAAAAGCTACAGGACTATAGCTTCTGAACTTGGAATCTCAATAAAAAAGGTCGATAATATACTCTCAAAGATAAGGAAAAGACTCGCAGAGTATATAAGACAGGTGAAAAGAAATGAAAGTGTTTGGAATAATTACTAAGTGGTTTAAGACAAAGCTAAAATATTATGGTGGAGTGCTTGCCTTAATCTTCTATTCCTTTATAGCTTATTTTTCAAGCAGCGCGGGGAAAAAGAGGATCAATAGAGTTTTAATATCACAAATTTACTTTACTGGCAATATGGCCTTAAAAATCATCACCATTGTTTCTTTTTCACTTGGAGCAATAACTATCTTACAGCTTTTCACCCAGCTAAGTCAGATTGGAGCCCTTGATTTGGTAGGAAAGCTACTCAACATTGTAATTGTGCGAGAACTTGGACCGGTTATTACTTCCTTCATTGTCTTAAGCCGTTCTGGTACAGCCATTGCTGTTGAAATTGGTACAATGATGGTAAATGATGAGGTCAATGCACTTGAGATGCTCGGTATTAACACATTAAGATATATCGTTTTTCCGAGAATTGCCGGGATGATTGTCTCGATATTGCTTCTTACTATATACTTCAATGCAGTTGGTATTATTGGAGGAATGATTGTTGGGGCTTTATTCAATATCTCATTTGAGATGTTTTCAAGATATGTGCTTAATGCTATAAACTTTTTTGACATATTTATGAGCTTATTTAAAGGAGGGCTTTTTGGAATATTTATTTCTGCTATATCTATCTACTATGGCTTTCAGGCGGTTACATCTACACAGGTTCCACAGGTAGCTACAAAAGCAGTCGTAAGTTCTATATTTGCCCTCTTTGGTTTTGACCTTGTAATTACTCTGGTAAGTTATTTGTAAGAGAGAGATATGGTATCAATTGAAATCAAGAATCTTACTGTTAAATTTGATGATTATATTGTACTGAGAGATATTTCAGATTTTATTTCCACTGGAGAGTTATATTGTATCTTTGGACCCGCAGGATGTGGAAAAACGACGCTTCTAAAAGCAATTGTGGGGCTTGTTTTTCCTCAAAGTGGAAGGGTTGAGGTAAATGGTAAAAACATCTTCAAATTTTCACAAAGACAACTACTTGATTTTCATAAAAATTGTGGTTTTGTATTTCAAAATGCTGCTCTGATAAGCAATCTTTCAGTATATGAAAATCTTTCCCTTTATTATGACTATCACACTAGTTTAAGAGAAAGAGAGGTAAAAGAGATTATCCAATTTTATCTTGATTATTTTGGCTTTGACAATGATATAAACTTAAGACCAGCTTCTCTGTCAAGTGGAGAAAAAATGATTGTAAGTATTGTGAGAGCTATAAGTCATGAACCGGATTTTCTCTTTCTTGACAATCCATTTTCAAGTCTTGATGTTCATACCCAAAGAAAGCTAAAAAAAGTAATGATTGAATTCAAGGAAAAAAATAAAACTGTGGTTTTTGCTACAAGTGATTCAAAAACTATTATTGAAATAGGGGAAAGGATTGCAATTTTGGATGAAGGTGTTATAATAGAAAAGGGTAGCAAAGAGGATATTTTAAATACAGGAAACGAAAAAGTAAAAGAGTTTTTAGGAATTTAAAAAAGAGGAGGGGAAATGCCCTTTACTTTTAGAGCAATGCAAAAGATGGTGGCAGCCTTTGTAATAATCGGATTAATATTATTTATAGTCACTATAATCCTTCTTGGAAGAGGAAGTTATATATTTAAATTTAAGGACACTTACTATTCTATCCTGAATGATAGTTATGGATTTGCAGCTGGTAATGCGGTAAAATATAAGGGAATAAATATTGGAAAAATAAAGGAAGTAAGATTGCTGGATGATGAAACTGTCAGAGTTGATTTTATAATACTCAGGGAGTACAGAAAGCTCATAAGAGAAAACAGTGTGATGAAAGTTCAACCAACACTTCTTGGTGGGGCAACCTTTGTACTCATTCATCCTCCTGAGAAAGGCTACAAGATATTGGAGCCTGGAAGCAGAGTATTATCTTCTGATGACAAGGAGGGACTTGCCATTCTTGAAAAATATGATGCAACAATGCAAAAGAAAGATGATTTAACTGCTACAGCAAAGAAGATACTTGATAACATCGATAGTTTAAAGCCTGTAATAAATCAGACAATGTATAATGTTAAGGATGTCACAGAAGAACTGAAAATAATGGTTCGAAATCTCAAAGAACTCTCCTATGAAATTAATTCTACAAACAACACAATTGGAGGTATAGTTAAAGATAGAAAAGCATTGCTTGGGAAAGTTGAAAATATATTATTGTCGGTTGATGTTACACTTAAGAATATCAAGGATTTATCGTCAAAGTTTCAAAATACACCTGTTAACGTTGATAGGACAATGGACCTGCTTCAGCAGAACCTCATAGAATTAAAAAAGGTGCTTATCGGAGTGAAAAATGTTTTAGGTGGTGAAAAGGAAAAGCAAGATAAATTTATCCCGGAGGAAAGATGAAGTTTCTTTTTGTATTTTTAATAATACTTACTTCCTGTGGAGCAAAAGAGACTGGAATTAAGAGCGATATAAAGAATAATGTTGAAGAGTATAAAAAATCTGCTATTTCCTCCTATATGAAGGGGGATACTGATACTGCACTGAATTATCTTAGCCAATCCCTGGAAATGGCATACAAAGTGGATTCAGTCAAGCAAATTGTGGAGATTAATAACCTGGTTGCAGAGATATATATAAATTCCGGTGATATTATCTCAGCTTCAAACTATATTTTTAATGCATACAATATTGAAAAAGTGGAGGGAAGAAACTTTTCATTTGATACAATGTTAAATATTGCAAGACTTTGGATGAAACTTTATGAGAAGACACAGAGCAATTTTTATCTTGAGAAATCGAAAGAGGCTTTTAATGTTGCTGAAAAATCCATAAAGAGTGACGAAGAAAGGGCGAGATATTACAACAACTATGGAAAATTAATGCTTAAAATTATGAATTATGAAAAGGCACTGGACTTTTTTTTAAAAGCTCTCAAATTGTGTGAGAACAAGAAGAATTTTCTTGTGACAGCTGATAGTTATTACAATATTGGCAGAGTCTATGAGGAGAAGAAATCATATGAAAAAGCCATTGAGAATTATAAAAAATCACTTGAAAATGACAAACTTGTTGAGAACACACGTGGTATATATCTCAACCTTAAAAAAATAGGAACATTGTACGAAAAACTTGGCAACACAGAACTTTCAGAGTACTATCTTTCAAAAGCAAAGAAGATTTCTTCTTTGTACAAAAGTGAGGAATTTTGAAGGGTGATACTTTAAGAGAGAATATGGGCGGTACTGGAATCGAACCAGTGACCCCCTGCGTGTCGAGCAGGTACTCTAAACCATCTGAGCTAACCGCCCTGACTTAAAATGGTTGATGCTGGAGTCGAACCAGCGACCTCTTGCATGTGAGGCAAGCGCTCTAACCATCTGAGCTAATCAACCATCAAATATAGTCCAATGCCTCCGACAATAGATTATTTTAATTATACTTTATTTTTTTTTATTTTTCAATATTTTTGAAGGTCTTATGAGTGAGAACATTAAGGAGTTAATTTTTGATTCCATTTTAAGAAATCCGGGAGAAGCAATCTGCATTTTCGATAATGAAGGAAGAATTCTATTTTCCAATCATCTTTTCAAAAGCACTTTTTTCCTAACTGATTTTTATGATTTGTTCCCTGATGATATAAAGAATGATATTAAAAGCAGGCTTATAAGGCTTGAGAATGATTCGTTTTTTGAAATGCTTCAGAGAATAGAATCGAAGATGTTTTGTTTTAAATTCGTGAAAAGAGAAGGCTATTTTTATGCAAGTATTATGGATTTTTCAAAGTTGGAAGCTCTAATTTATGAGTTGAACATTTTTAAAGAGATTGCAGAAAAAAATCATAATATTCTTATAGTGCTTGATAAAAACGGAAATATAGATTTTGTTAACGATGCATTTGTAACTTATTTCAATATTGAGAAAGATAAGGTAAAAAGAACTTCTATTTGCGATTTTTTAAAGGATAGAGTCGAAAAGGATTTTATAGAAGAATTAAAAGAAAGCATCGATAGAAAATCCGAGCTGAAAAGAAAGATGGAGATAAAAGTCAAAAATAAAGAATTAACATTCTTATTAGCTTCCTTTCCCATAAAAATCGCAAAGTTAGGTGTTGAAAGCTTCGTTCTGGTTTTTGAAGATCTGGAAATACAAAAGAAAATGGCAGAAGAGCTTACAAAGATGAGTAAGTTTGATTCTCTCAAAATAATCACAGATGGGATAAGCCATGATTTAAACAATATGCTTGTTGCTTTAATAGGAAATATCTCACTTGCGAAATGCTTTACAAAACCAGAGGATTCCAACTACCATTTTCTTGAAGAGGCAGAAAAGGCATGTAACAGGGCAAAGGATTTAAGTCTAAAACTTCTTACAATTTCAAAAGGCCTTCCTATGCTCAAGAAAGAGATAAACTTCAATCAGCTTCTTGTAGAAACAACAAACTTTGTCATCAGGGGAAAATTTCAAAACCTGAAAATTGAATTAAATTTTGAATTTGAAAAAGAAAATTTTGTTGTATTTGCTGATGAAGGTCAGCTCATTCAGGTTATTGAAAATATAGTTACAAATGCCTGTCAGGCGATGCCGGATGGTGGCAGTCTTACTGTAGGACTAAAGCTCATTGAGTTGGTGGAGGGGAAAAATTACCTTCCCATATCTGAGGGAAAATACATATGTGCATACTTCAAGGATACAGGAAAAGGAATCCCCCCCTTTATAATCTCAAGAATATTCGATCCTTACTTTACCACAAAAAAAGATGGCAGTGGACTTGGCCTTAGCATATCCTTTTCTATAGTGAGAAATCACAAAGGCTATATTGATGTAATATCCCAGGTTGGTGTTGGAAGCACATTCTTTATCTATTTGCCGCTTTCAGAGTCATTAAATTTATAGCCACTTAAAGCAATAAGTATAAGTGCTGGAACATAAAATGTCCAGGAAAGTAAAAAGCCAGCGGCGGTAAAAAAAGGCACTTTCAGATTGAAAAGCTGCCCTGTTAATTCCATTAGAAAGAAGAAAATACTTCCATAAAATATCAAATTTGCATTTGTCTTTGGAAATAATTTACAGAATTTTGCTGCAATGCCAGCCCAGATAAATAAAACAACTAAAGATCCATAAACAATGGCCAGTATAAACAGCTTCTTTTCGAGAAGCTGTTTATAGAAAAATACCACCATAAATGTAAGAATCAGAAAAAACACAATAGCTGGCAAAATTTTGAAAAAAGTTGGCTTCTTAAGAAAAGAAAAATATCGTGAGTGTCTTATTGTAAAAACCAAAACAGAAAAGATAAATGAGATGCCACCGAGCTTGAAGATAATAGAGGCATCATTCCAGTAAATGGAGGTGGTTACAAAAACATCCCCTATGAACGTGAGGGGAAAAGCGATATAAAGCATTACAGTATCGCTTCTTGAAATACCATTCTTTCCTGTCAGTAACGCAATAAGCATCGCAAGAAAAGAGATAGTAATCTTGGCTATTGGAGAAATATTTTGTGTGAAATCAAATTTCATTGCGAGATAGTCTCCTGTAAGAAGTGCACCGGAAAGGAATAAGATAGCCATTATCAAAATGTAGATGATGGTTTTTTTTGTTTTTATCTGCATCTTTACCTCCATAAAGTTACACATCAAAACATACCACACATATATCATCCTGATGTCTGGATTTTTCCCTTTTTACATCTGAATTTATCTTGTTCTCCAGTTCTTTGATAAACAATTTTGGTGCCATTTTTTTGGTGGAAAGCAAAAATTTGAAAAACTTTTCCCTTTCTTTGTTCATCTCTTCATTTGATTTGTCATAGTTGTTATTGTGAATCCAGTCAAGCAGACCATCAGTATAAAAGATGATTCTTGTGTCTGGTTCAATTCTTATAGTATAATTGTTGTAGTAACAAATATTTTCATTGCCACAGTATATGCCGAGAGCAAGTGATCTTACATTTTTGTTTTCAATTTGAGTAACCTTACTGTTATTGATAACGAAAGGCATTGGATGTGCTGCACTGCAATATGTAAATTCAAGTGTTTCAAAATTAAATGTGGAAAGAAATGCGGTTACGTACTGGTCAAATTCCTCCTCGGCGAGACTGTTATTGAGATATGATAAAAACTGGGCTGGATCGCTTAGATTTTCCCTTTTATATTGAAGAATAAAACTTTTAATCATAGAGGTTATTATGGCTGCTGCCATTCCGTGACCTGCAACATCAAATATAAAGAAAGTTATCTCTTTCTTTTCTGGATTGTCAATAAAGTAGAAGAAATCCCCACCAACATTTGCAATGGGTTGATAAAAAAATGATATTTTTTGATTTGGAACCGAAGAGGGAAGCAATTGTAGCTGAACCTTTCTTGCCATTTCAAGTTCCTTCTGATAACTGAAATTCTTTCTTATGACTTCGTATAAAAGCAGATTGTTTGAAATGGAAATGCTCAGCTGCTGGCGGAGAGAGAGGTAAAAGAGTGGATCAATGTTCTTAATTTCAATCACTAAAAAACCAAACTTACTGTTTCTTACGACAAGTGGCAAGACAAGAAAGTTTTTATGGTTTTTAGTTTCCAGAAAGTCTGGAAACAATTTTACAGAATCAAAGAGGGCATCTTTTTCCTCAAAATCAACACCTTCAGAATCTTTTATTATCGAAACCACCCTCGATATTGATATGTCCTGCTTTTTTTCCTCATCAAGGTTTTCAAAGAGGTTAAAGATAAATAAGCCATCATTTAGCTCTGGTAGTAAGCCTTTAAAAGAATCCTTAAGCTCTGTATTATTGTGGCTGCTAAGAATCTTCTGAATTAAATAGTCCAGTTTTTCTGAGAAATTTTTGTTTTCGAGCTCGGATTTCTTAAAATAGTTTATTGTATAAGCAAAAATGACATCATTTACCTCTTTGAAAATTCTGTCAAGATTTCCCAGAAGTTCTTCATTCATTATCACTCTTGAAATGATAAGATGCCTTAACTCCCCAAACAACTTGTGTAAAAATTTTAATTCGACTTCATTGTAGCTGGCTTTGATTAAAAATTCAGAGAGAGTTTTTATAAATCCCTTAATTCTTGAGCTTGAAAAGCCATCAATAAGAAAAAAGATGTCTTCAATAAGAGAAACAATCCTTTCGAGTTCTACATCATCTTTAAAGCCAAGACCTTTCATCGCCTTGTGAATAAGGTTAATAATCTGTTCACATTCAGAATTATAAAACTCTATAGAAGATAAATAGGCTCCACCCTTAAACATCTGCTTGAAAACAAAATAGCTTGTTTGCTCGCTTATACATCCACAGGATTCCCTTGGGACAAAATAGGTATTGAAAGTGAAAGATCTTTCGAATTTTTTGTTTTCCAGAAGCATTGAAAGCATTTCAAGTGCCTTTTTAACCATCTTTTCAAGTGGTTGATGAACAGATGATAAAGATGGGATGGAAAACTGTGCCTCATAGCTGTCATCATAACCAGCTATTATGAAATCTTCAGGTACTCTGTATCCATTTTTCTGGAGAAAGTCCATTACAGTTAGTGCTGAAAGATCATTTGATGCCACTATCGCGTCAAAATCAATCTTTTTTGTGATGAACTTTTTTATTGAATTCAGAGCTTTTTCTGGATGGAAATCTCCTTCAAGTACAAATTCTGGATTAAATTCAAGGCCATTCTCTTTAAGCCCTTCCTTATAGGCTTCAAATCTATCAATAGCTTCAGGATGTTGTTTCGGTCCTGTAATAAAGAGAATCTTTTTTCTATTATGGACAGAGACAAAGTGCTTTATCACCTCTTTAATACCAGACTTATTATCCGTGAGTACCACTGGGAAATTTCCAATATCGAGAGAAATATTAACAATCGGGATTTTTTTTAGCTTTTTATAATAGTTGACAGCTTCTTCAACACCAACATAGTGGAACAGCGAGCCAGCAAATACAATAAGCCCATCAAACTTTTCTGGAGTTATTAAATCATATATAAAATTCCAGCCTCTTTTCTCTATGTCAATATCGTTTAACTGGTTGCCTACGAAGAAGTAAAGGTTGAAATTATAATTTTCAGAAAACTTTAAAAGATTGACCCACATTTTATATGTATAAGGATGTCTTATATCCGGTGCGACAACAGCTATGTTTTTACTTACTGTCATAATAATTTATACCCAGTTTAAGATTTAAATACTATTTTACCCTGGCAGATAGTAAAGTATACCCTGCCATAAAAGCTTTTTCCAATAAAAGCACTATTTTTTGATTTTGAAAGAAAAAACTTCCTTTCTACTTTTATTTCTTCGTCAGGATTAAAGATAGTAATATTTCCTACATTTCCAACTTTTATACTCCCTCTTTTTTTTATTTTGGCAATCAGAGAAGGATTATAACTTACAAGCTTTATCCAGTCAAGTATAGAAAAATTTTTTTGTTTAACAAGGTAAGTGAAAGTCACAGGCAAAAAAGTCTCAAATCCGATTGTCCCATATGGTGCTTTTTCTATTTTTTGATTTTTTTCCTTTTCAGAATGGGGAGCGTGATCAGTAGCAATACAATCTATAACCCCCTCTATAATTCCTTTCTCAAGAGACAGTCTGTCTTTTTCACTTCTCAGTGGAGGATTAATCTTTTTGTTTGTATCAATTGAGGGCTGAATCAAGTCCATATCATTGAGAATTAGATGATGTGGGGTTGTATCACACGTTATAAGATTGGGGAATTTTGATTTCAAAAAATTTAAAGCTTTTATGGATTTCTCTGTAGAAATATGAGTAAAATGAATTCTCGATTTTAAAAAACCAGCCACAAGTCCTTCAATAATGATTGATAGACTTTCTGCATCATCAAGTTGCCCTTCCATTTTAAAATGCTCATTTAGCCTTCCATAGCTGAAAAATTTTCCCCTTGTTAGAGAATGCCACTCAGGATGAACAAAAATTAATACCCTTTCTCTTTTTGCTTCTTTCAACATCTCAAAAATAAGACTCAAGTCATTTATATCACTTCCATCATCTGTAAAGAAGATAGCACCAGCTTTTTTGTTGTTCCTTATTGAGACAAGTTCTTTTCCCTCTCTATTCTTTGTGATTGCTGAGGAAAGGAATATTTCTATTTCCCCTTCTTTTTTAGCCCTCTTGCAAATCTCTCTTAGTATTGCCGGATTGTCAATGGGAGGCGATGTGTTTGGCATTGCAATGGCAGTTGTAATTCCACCTTTAGCAGCAGCATTGCTCCCGGTAACAAAGTCCTCTTTGTATTCTTCTCCCGGCACCCTGAAGTGGGAATGTAAATCTATTAGCCCCGGAATAACATACATACCCGTAGCATCAATAACTTCTTCATTCCTGCCAGTTTTCAGATTTCTGTCAATGGCAGTTATATAGCCATTCTCAATTTTAATGTCCAGTTTTTCTCCATTCAATGTCGGCCTGTAATTGAAAACGATACCATTCTTAATAACCATATTCCTTCCAGAAGTTACCATAAATTATAAATTCTCATCAATAATTCTTCCTCACTTTTTCTTGTAAAAAATTTTGCCTTCTTTATAGGAGCATAGATTGAAATAAGGTCACTCAGTTTTATATTAAAGTCAAGTGGGAGAAGCACACCAAAATTTCTTGCCTTATAATTTATACATACAAGCTTTTTTTCTTCCTGAATAAATGGCTCGATGAAATTTACCCTACCTGTAATTTCTATGGAATCTTCTTGCTTTTCCAGTGAACATTCATCGGGCCTTATTGTTAGATAAAAACTAATCTTACCATTTGTGAAGTCTGAAACCTCAGAGTCTGTAAGAAAATTTGATGGAAGCTGACCGATATAAAGTGAAACAAAAAAAGTCTTTGGATCATTATAAAGCTCTTCATAGCTTCCTATCTGCTGAATCCTCTTATCAGCAAGCACAGCAATCTCATCAGCAAATATCCCTAATTCTCTCTGATTATGTGAAACATAGAGAGTTGTAATTTTATGTTCTTTAATAAAGCTTTTCAATTTATGTCTTATCTCGTTTCTAAGCACATCTTCAATATTAGAGAGAGGCTCATCAAGCAAGAGTATGTCTGGTTTATATGAAAGTGCTTTGCCTATAGCCACTCTCTGTCTTTCTCCAATTGAGGAAAACTTAGGTTTTCTTGAAAGAATCTTCTCCTCCTCAATGTGAAGAAGTTTTGCAATTTCTTTAATTTTTTCAAGATCGATATTTTCTTTTTTATTGTGCATCACATATGGAAATTCTATATTTTCTAAATTTTTCAAATGGGGATAAAGGGCAATATCCTGAAAGACCATTGAGACATTTCTTTTATCAGGAGAAAGATAGCTTATATCCACTCCCTCCTTTAATATCTGGCCTTCTTTCTGTTTTATAAGACCGGCAATAATCTTGAGAAGAATTGTTTTTCCACATCCGGATGGTCCAACAACTCCAAAAATCTCACCCTCTGAAACATTAAAGCTCACATTGGAAAATAAAAACTCCCTGCCTGATACACCTTCAGGAAAGTGGGGGAGTTCATTAAATGATATCGATAAATCCATAACCTTCAGATAATACATATAAAGACCTTTCAATATCTTGAGTAATAAGCCATTTATATTAATTATATCTTAAAAACAAAATATGGTAAAGTGAAAAATAGTTTGAAACTGCCAGAGACAAAGCCGCTATTTTATTATTCTATTGATCCAGCCAGTGAATAATAATACACCGAGAACAATAAGAAATACCCCGCTGATTATTTCGATTGTTTTTGAGTGTTTTTTAAAAACATTGAAAAAGGAGATAGCCCTGTCTAAAAAGAATGCAGTCAATATAAATGGGATTCCAATACCGAGTGAATAGAATATAAGCTGAAGAATTGCAAGATAAATCTTAGATGATTGTGTTGAAAGAACAAGTATGCCGCTTAGAACAGGACCGACACAGGGGGTCCATCCACCTCCAAAAGACATTCCGATAAGAAGTGAATTGAGAATACCGAAACTTTTTGTATTGACGTCTGCTTTGAGTTGGAAGTTAAGGAATTTTATATTCAGTATGCCAGTAAGATGTAAACCAAAAAGTACCACTATTATTCCCCCAATCCTCGAGAACCATATTCTTATATTGCCATAGCCTGCTGAAAGAATAAAAAGCAGCACAGCCATAATTGTAAAAACGGTAGTAAATCCTGCAACAAAGGCTAATGAGTTAATAATTATGCCCGACTTATTAAGCTTTTCTTCTTTAAGCTCGCTTACTGACAAACCTGTAATGTAAGTGATGTATACAGGAATCAAAGGCAATATACAGGGGGAAAGAAAAGTAAGAATCCCCCCTGAAATTGCAATTAAAAGACTCATTTAAATCTCCACTCTAAAATATTACAAGATTTCCCTTTTTTAATTCAACTATCCTGAATTTTTCTAAATTTGCTTCTTTAAGCTCAAACTCTATTTTCTCCAGTCTTCCCTTTAACAGGTAAGTTGAAAGGACACTGGCAAGGTGTTTATTTTCCCACTTTATTATCTCCCTGATTGTGGAAAAAGCCCTTGAAATAACAAGACATTCCTCTTTTAAAAAAAATCCCTCATTTATGTTTACAATTCTTGTGTTTAAATTAAGCTTTTTTGAGATAAAAGTCAAAAAGGCTAATTTCTTTAAGTTTACCTCTGTAAGATAAAAGGTTTTTTCTGGCAAAAATATAGAAAGAGGAATAGATGGCAAACCAGCTCCTGTGCCTATATCTACAATGTTTCTACCCTCTTCTCCTGCAAGAAAAGGCAAAACCTCAAGGCTGTTTTCTATATGGGTTTCCCATATCTCTTTCTCCGTGGATTTGCCTATCAGATTATAGGCCTGATTCCAATTTAAAAGCTCATTTACATATATTTGAAGCTTTTCTTTTTTTATTTTTTCCATAAACTACAATATTTAATTGCTTGTAAGAATGCAACACTATGATTATATCATAATTTGCTAAAGATATAAAATTATTGACATTTTTGCTTTTAGCCTTAAAATATTTATAAGGGTAGGGGAATGACAATTCTTGAAAAGCTCAATATTTTAGGGCTTACATCCCGCTATGATGCTTCCTGTGGTGGCCCACAGGGTAAGAAAGAAAGCCAGTTTATGCCGGGCATTTATAGAAGCACAACCAATGATGGCGGGTGTTCTTCATTACTTAAGATCCTTCTTACAAACTATTGTGAGTATGATTGTGCTTATTGTGTAAATCGCAATTCAAACAATGTTTCGAGAACAATTTTTACTGCCGATGAGATATGTAAAATCACTACAGAATATTACAATAAGGGCTTGATTGATGGGTTATTTTTAAGTTCTGGTGTTCTTAAAAATCCAGATTTTACAATGGAATTAATGATAAAGGCAGTAAAAAGGTTAAGACTGGTGTATAATTTTACGGGCTATATTCACTTGAAAATAATGCCGGGAAGTGATTACAAATTGATTGATGAGGCTGTGAAATATGCTGATAGAGTGAGTGTCAACCTTGAAATACCAAGCAGGGATGGTTTAAGTAAACTCTGTCCACAGAAGAATGAAGATTCTCTTTTTAAGCCAATGGTTTATATAAATGAGAAGCTTTCTGAGAAAAAGAGTAAAAAATTAAAGCTTCGTTCTTCAGGTCAGACAACACAGTTGATTGTTGGGGCGATAGATGACAATGATTTTCAAATATTAAAGCTTGCTGATAATTTATACAAAAAGATTGCCTTAAAGAGGGTATACTATTCAGCTTTTGTAAATGTTAATAATCTGCCTTCTCTCCCGAATGAAAACGATAGGCTTTCTTTGAGAGAAAGAAGATTGTATCAAGCTGACTGGCTTATAAGACTTTATAAATTTAATCTTGATGAAATATTAAAGCCCAAATCGAATTTAAGCCTCGAACTTGATCCAAAGACAGAATGGGCATTGAAGAATATTGAGATATTTCCGATAGAAATCAACCATGCTTCCTATGAGGAGCTCTTAAGAATTCCGGGAATTGGCTTTGTGTCTGCAAAAAAAATTATAGAATTTAAAAAATATTCTCCATTGAATATGCTTGCTCTTGACAGAATGGGTATACGTCTTAATAAGGCAAGACACTTCATAACAGTAAATGGTAAATATTACGGATATAAGGGTGATAATATCGATAATCTTAAAGAGATTCTTTTAGAGAAAGACTCACAGCTCTCTCTATTTACTGAATAATAACCTTTTATAATCTAATTTCATATTTTTTTACCAGCTTAAAGGGTGCATAACTAAGCTTCGCTTTTCTCAAACCTTCAATGCCCATATCCTGCTCTCTGTTGACAAACTGGTATTCAGGATAGACTTCATTTAAAACAAACTGCTGGTTTATTATCTGGTAGCTTCCAGTATAAGAAATGTCTGCCTTTTCATAGTGTATTACAAAGGTG
This sequence comes from Brevinematia bacterium, assembly GCA_049968515.1. GTDB lineage: Bacteria > Spirochaetota > Brevinematia > Brevinematales > JAOACQ01 > JAOACQ01. The sequence goes on along the minus strand of JBMFQR010000003.1, from coordinate 2,302 downwards.
TTTGAATTAAGAGGCTCGCCAAATTCAAAGGCGACAAGCTTTCCATCAACTTCGATAATTCCACTTTTTGAATCCAAATGCTCAAAATGTTCTATAAATTTCTTGAACGCTTTAAACTCGTCTTCAGCAAGCCCTGTATTATCTTTAGATGAAAGCCATTTTTCAAATAGAGTTAAACATCTGGCTCTGTCTTTTTCTGAATCAAACTGCCTATAAAAAAAATCATAGTTTTCTTCAAATTTTCTTACAAACCATCTTTTTCCATCAAGTCTCCATCCCTTGAGAAATGCAAGCTTTTCAGATTTGTAGACATAATCAAAATTGTTTCTGTCAGGAAAAATTTTAAGTCCTTTGTTTTTTAAAAACTTTATCTGATATTCGGGAACAAGAGAAAAGCTTTTCACATTGTTTTTTATACCATACTCAATGAGTATATCAAAAGCCTTTTCGCACTCACTTACTCCTATGGGAGGAAAAAAATATTCTTCTCCCCTGTGATGACCCAAAAATACAATGCCATCTAAAATTCTGGAAAGCCTTATATCTCTTACCTCACTCCACATAAAAAGATTGGAAAAGGTATATTCAGAAATCTTCGGGGAGTAGGTGTAAAAGTAAGAGTCTATGAGTTCTCTGTCAGAAAGCTCAATCTTTTTGAAATTCAATTCCATCTTTAATCCTTTGTTTCTTTTTCAATCCATTCTAAATAGTTCTTTTCACCATCAATTATAGGCAAAACAATAAGTTCTGGAACTTCATAGGAGTGTAAAGCCTTTATTCTTTCCATAAGCTTTCTTGCCAGTTTGCTTTTTGTTTTGAAATCAATTCTATACTCCATAGCCTTCTCAAGCTTCCCTTTCCACCAGTAATGGCTCTCTATTTCAAAAACCTGGGCACACGCAGCGAGCCTTTCTTCTAACACTGAGTCCACAAGCTTTTCTGATTCTTTTTTTGTGTCAGTAGTAGTAACTACGACTACGAATTTGGAATTTTCCCTCATAATATTAAAATATAACAAAATAATTGTGAATAGTCTAATACTACAAAAAACTCAGCACTTCTTTTGCATGTTCTTCTGGTTTAACCTTTGGGAATATCTTGATGATCTTTCCACTTCCGTCAATTATGAAGGTGGCTCTTTGAGTACCATAATACTCTTTACCATACATATTTTTCTTAACCCACTGTCCATACATCTCTATTACCTTGTGGTCTGGATCACTCAAGAGATAGAAAGGCAGATTATACTTCTTCTTAAACTTCTGATGAGATTCTACAGAATCTGTGCTTATTCCAATTACAACAGCTCCTTTTGAAAGAATTTCGTCAAATACATCTCTGAAGCTACATGCTTCTTTTGTACATCCTGGTGTATCATCTTTCGGGTAAAAGTACAAAACCACCTTTTTTCCTTTAAAACTGGAAAGACTGATTTCTTTACCTTCGTCTGATTTTAAAGTAAAATCAATTGCAAAATCTCCTTCTTTTGGCATTCGATTTTCCTCCTATCTTATTATATTTGTCAAGTTTTTTTTCAATATTTTTTTAAAAAATTTTTTAACCTTCCGTTTTTCCCTATCATAAGGCTTACATGCTATACCTTATAAGGTACGCATCACATTACCTCATACACTAACTGGAAAGTCAATTTATTAATTCTCAGGCAGGAGGCCTCTAAGACCTCTCTATTTAAACAGGATACCTACTTGGGCTCCTAATGGAGGTATGAACAGAGTACCTCCCGCCTTAAATACCTAATAACTAATACATCTTTTCGCTTATGTACTCTACCTCATCTATAACTAATCTTCTAATCATTCTTAATACTTTTGCTGCAATCTTTATTAACACACTAATAGGCTCTGTTCCAGAAAGTAATTTCCTTTCATAAAACATTTTTACTCTTTTATCTGACCGCACCAAATTTAATGCTATCATATACGCTATCCACCGAAGTTCACTCCTCCCTCTTTTCGTAATTCCAAATTTTCCATTATACTTTCCACTCGCGTTTTTGCTTAGGTTTAATCCAGCCATCTTTACCACACTACTTCCTCTCCTGTATTTTCTAATGTTTCCAAGTTCAGCTATAATTCCACTGCCAAAAACTATATCTACTCCCGACACTGTCCTTAAATATTGCCACTCCGGCATCTCTTCCAAATAACACTTGAGCTTATTTTCCAGCCTTTTAATCTAATCCATCGTCACTTTTAACATCATCACTCCTATGTTAAAAATCAAATTTTTACAAAAAATTTCAAGCCTCTATTTTACTCCACACATAATAGCTGAATACAAC
>JBMFQR010000002.1:0-112243 GCA_049968515.1 Brevinematia bacterium | reverse complement strand
TGAATTTGCTACCTGAAAATGTAGGGACAATTTTCTCCATTTTGAAAAATTAACTTACTGCAAAATAACAAATTATACCCTAATAGCTGTCAAAGTCGGGAGAAACCATTGTAGTTTATTCCTCTTGGATATTCTTCAATTCTTTGTATGGTTTCTAAATATGAGCTTAAGTAAACACTATTATCCTTACTCATATATAACTTTTATATCCTTTTTTATTTCCTCGATAATATGTGAACTTATAGATTTTTCTGTAAGCAAATCCACCTTTATACCAAGTCTCTCTGATAGTTCCTGTTCTATACCAATGATATAAAGCAAGCTTTTCCTCTCCTTAAAATCCACAATAATATCAAATATCGCTTTGTGGAGTTTCTACCCCTCTTACATAAGAACCAATCTCTTCTTTCCCTACTGAACTCCTGAATAGCGAGAGGAATTCTAAATAAGCTTTATAATGCATTACTGGAGGTTCGAGAAATTTTGAGGAGCTTCTCGCTTCTCATGGAACCTCCCATTCCACAACATTGCGTTTAAACTATAATATTTTTTAAGTTAACTTGTTAATTTTTCTACTGCAATTTTCATAATGGTAAAATTTCCCTTTTCCCCGCTCCAAGTTAATTCTTGCAAAATTCTAAACAAATCTCTAAAATATCATAGGAGGAGACCTTAAATGTATATTCAAAAATGGATTTTACCTTTAAGTTTTGTCGTAGGCAGTGTTGTTATTGGTTTTATTTTTGAAAAGGTAATATTGAAAAACTTAAGAAAATTAGCAGAAAAGACAAAATGGGAAGGTGACGATATAATTATTAATGCATTTCAGGGCTGGATAGTTTTAATCTTTGTCATTTTAGGAATATATCTTGCTATTATCAATCTTTCCTTAAATCCTGCCTTACTTGAAGTTATAAAAAAGATTCTTCTTGTTTTCTAATATTTGCTGGAACAATGGTTCTTTCAAAAGTTCTGGTTGGCTTTGTAAACTCTTATCAGCAAAAGATTAAAGATGTTCTTCCAAAAGCTACTCTATTTACAACATTAACAAGATTTTTTGTTTTTCTTATTGGTGGTATAATTATACTACAATCTCTTGGTATATCTATTTCCCCTATTCTCGCAGGGCTTGGTGTTGGAGGTCTTGCTGTCGCACTCGCCCTGCAGGACACTCTTTCAAATCTCTTTTCAGGGCTACAGATTATTTTATCAAGGCAGATAAAAACGGGAGATTATATAAAACTGGATAGTGGCGAAGAAGGCTATGTCATTGACATAAACTGGCGAAATACAACCATTAGGGAAATAAAAAACAATCAAATAATTATTCCAAACTCGAAACTTTCACAGGCAATAATAAAGAATTACAATTTACCTGAAAAAGAAATTGTTGTTTTGGTTGAGGTAGGAGTAAGTTATAGAAGCGATCTCGATAAGGTAGAAAAAGTAACCATAGAAGTCGCAAAAGAAGTAATGAAAGAGCTTGACTGCGGTCTATCAAGTTTTGAACCTTTTATACGCTATGATACCTTTTCAGATTCGAGTATAAATTTTAATGTCATATTGAGGGCAAGAGAATTTGCTGATCAATTTTTAATAAAGCATGAATTTATCAAAAGACTTCACAAAAGGTATATTAAAGAAGGTATTGAAATACCTTTCCCAATAAGAACTGTCTATTTAAAAAATCAATAAGGCTGTAATCCTCTATTTCTTTTAACTTAAGAAGCCCATCAAGAATAGTTAAGGGATGTGGAGGGCAACCTGGAATGTATAAATTGACGGGCAACAATTAAGAAAACCTTTGACAACAATGTTAATATGGATATAAATAATCTTTCGATTTGGCTTATTATATTTGTCTTTTTTGACTTTTCAGCTTATAATTAAAATATGAGAGCAGGTGTATTATTAGTTTTGATTTTTTTTCTTTCTGTAAGGGCTTTTTCATCCACTCCAGAAGAATTTTTTGAGAGTGGAAGGACTGCATTTAATGAAGGGAAATATTCTTTAGCAATAGATTTCTTTAAAAAGGCCCTCTCCTTACAGAAAGACAAAACGCTTGAGGAAAAGACTCTCTATTTTCTTGCACTTTCATTGTATTACAACTCTCTCTATAGGGAATCCATAAATTATTTTCTTAATCTTCTTAATCAATATCCACAAACAACTTACAAAGAACAGGCAACCTTCCTTATAGCAATTAATTATTACAGGTTGAAGGATTATGAGGCTGCTTTGAGCAGGTTGAGAAAGTATGTTGCAACCTATCCTTCCGGCAAATGGGTTAAAGAGGCTAAGTTTACAATTGCGTATTCTCTTATGCTAATGAATCAGTACACACAATCTTCCAGTGAGTGGGAGAAGTTCATAAACAACTATCCCGACGACGATAGGACAGCTGAGGCATTTTTGAGATGGGGACAATCTTTATTCTATGATGAAAAGTATGAGGATTCAAGAAAGGTCTTAGTGGGTTTTAGTGCAAAGTACAAAAACCATCCGCTTTACGATGAGGCTGCATTCTTTCTTGCTAAAGATTATTATTTTCTTTCACAGCCTGATAAAGCTATCCAGCTTTTGACATCCATTGCAGAAAAAAGAGATTTTGTATACTACGAGGATGTATTGTATTTTACAGCAATGTCATATTTAAAGAAAGAGGATTTTACGGCAGCAATAGACTATTTCTTGAAGCTTACAAATTCTGTTGATTATTCTTCGGAAGTAATGTTAAAACTCGGTATAATCTACAGAGGTCTTAGAGATTATCAGAATTCAATAAGGTTTCTGGAGGGTTTATTAAAGAAAAAACCATCTGCTGATATAAGCAGGAAGGCTTCCCTTGAGCTGGCGACAACTCATATTGAGGCTGGAAATATTAATGATGCACTGGTTATATTGAAGGAGCTTCAAAAGGTGGAGGACGAACTTTCACCATCGATACAGAAGAAACTTGGAGAAGTCTATCTTTTGCAGAAAGATTATCCTTTGGCAATCCGTTCACTCTCAATTGTTGTAAATAAATATTCAGAAGCTACCATTTACAGGGATGCACTCATCTTAAGAGCAGGTGTCTATTTTGAGAATGAAAAGTATGAGGAAAGTCTTGCTGATGTTAGGAAATATCTTTCCCTGAATCTTAAAGACGAAGAGAGGGCAAATGCACTTTTGCTTTTAGGAGATATTCTTGCAGCACAAGGCAAATATAATGAGGCGATTGAAAATTATCTAAAAATTTTAGGACTTAAGAGTACATTGCCGCAGGAGAAGGTTTATCAGCTTATCGGTTTTACTTATATCAGGGCTGAAAATTACAAAAAAGCCAGAGAAAGCTATGATAAAATAATAAAGACCTCCACAAACTCTACCTATCTTGCAATGGCTTATTACAACCTTGGAATAATAGAGTATAACCAGAAAAATTATGTCGAGGCTAAAAAGAATTTTGAATATGTATACAAAAACTTTAAAGATAGTGAATATTCAGAGGATGTGGCTCTGAAAATAGGGTGGATTTATTTCAAGGAAGAAAAATTCAAGCAGCTTATTGATTATCTGGAAACGATTTCTTTAAGTGAGAAGAAATGGGAGTATTATAACCTTAAGGGATGGGGCTATTTCAGGCTTGGTGATTATGGAAAGGCAATAAAAGGCTTTGAGGACTCGCTGTCTTTTTCACAGAATAGCACTTCTTCAAATGAAAGTATGCTTGCTATTGCCAAGTCTTATTACAACATAAATGATTTTGAAAAGGCTTTTACATATTATGAAAGAGTCTATAATCTGTCAGTAGAATCAAAAAGCACAAATGAGCTTCCTTCCATCCTTGCTGATATGGCATGGTGTCAGATAAAAATGGGCAATATATCCTGGGCTAACAGATATTATGAGGAACTTATAAATAGCTTTCCTGAGAATCCATTTACATCAGAAGCCCTTTTCAAACTTGCCGAATATTATTACAACATTTCTGATTTCAAGAGGTCAGCTCGTTACTATAGCAAGATTATTGAGCTTAATCAGGATAAGAACCTCATTTCGCTTTCATATTACTGGCTGGGATGGTGCTACTGGAATATGAATGACAAGCCAAAATCTATTGAACTCTTTGAAAAATACATCCAGCTTTTCCCGGATGGTGAATATGTCCCTGATGTTTTATTGCGTATAAGTACCATCTATTATGAGTGGAACAATCTCAAATTAAGCAGGGAGACACTGGAGAGGCTTGTCAAAACCTATCCTTCCTCTTATGAGGCTGAAAAGGCAAGGCTTTTGCTTTCTGAAATAGAACTGAAGGATAAAAGCAAGGGCAATGAGGAGGAGTTTTACAAGCTTCTGTTGAAAGAGACAAAGACAAAAGAGGCAAAAGCTAATGTTTTATTGAAGCTTGCCAGTTATTATAAAGAGAACAATCGAATTGAAGAGGCAATAAATCTCTATAAAGAAATTGTAACTCTGACAACAAAGGAAGAGGCTGCCATTGCAACGGTTGAACTTGCCTTTTACAATATAGAGAAGGGCAACTATAATGAGGCTCTGGATCAGTTCACAAGTGTTTTTTATGTATATAAATTTGCTTCTCTTTATCCGAGAGCTTTGTATGGGATTGTGCTTTCATACGTAAAGCTTGGAAAGACTGAGACTGCGAAAAAGTATCTAAAGCGTTTGCAGGATAATTACCCCTCTTCAGAGTGGACAGAAAAAGCACTTGAAATCTTTAAATAAGGCAAAAAAATGAAGCCAGAAGGAATATTCAGAGTTCTTGCTTTCGGTGACATAATAGGAGAGCCGGGCAGAAAGGTCTTTTTAAGTAATATTGCCAGATTGAGGACAAAGTATCTTCCAGATATTGTGGTTTTGAATGGAGAAAATGCAGCCCATGGTTTCGGGATTAATGAAGCGATAGTCAAGTCTCTTCTGGAAAATGGTGTTGATGTAATCACATCGGGTAATCATATATGGCAAAAGAAAGAGATATTTGGCTTTATAGGTAAATATCCAGCACTTTTAAGACCTTTGAATTATCCAGAAGGCACACCCGGTAGTGGAGTGATAATTCTTGAGAGGAATAATTTAAAGGTTGCAGTTCTCAGCGTTATGGGAAGAATATTTATGGAGCCAATAGACTGTCCTTTTAAGACTACAGAGAACCTGTTGAAAGAACTTGCAGAAAAGGAGGTGAAAATTATCCTTGTTGATTTTCATGCAGAGGCAACAAGTGAGAAGCAGATATTTGGCTGGTACTTTGATGGGAGGTTAAGTGCAGTCTGGGGTACACATACCCATATTCAGACTGCTGATGAGAGAATTCTACCCAACGGGACAGCATATATTACTGATATTGGAATGTGTGGCTCAAGAGATTCTATAATAGGCATGAAGATAGATGAATCCTATAGAAGGGTTATTCAGCATCTGCCAGTAAGATTTTCTCCGGCCGATGTTTCTCCTTACACACTGGAGGGTGTTGCAATAGACATTCAGATCAACACAGGTAAGGCAATATTAATTACGAGAATTAAAGAAGTTTATCACATCTCATAAACTAAAGGGCAAAAGCTTGCATTTGTGTAATGTGAGTTAAGTTTTAAAAATCCCTCTTTCTGGTATTGACATAAGTAAATTTTTTCTTTAACATTAAAATATGATTTTTGTTATATTTTTATTTCTTATTTTGTGTCCACAGGATATCTTTGCGAGGGTAGTTAGAGTTGGGATTTATGACAATCTACCAAAAATCGGTCTGGACACAAAAGGTAGACCAGCAGGTATATTTGTTGATATTACCGATTATATCGGGAAAAAAGAGGGCTGGAAGATAGAGTATGTTTATGACGAGTGGGATAACTGCCTAAAAAGGCTTGAAGCTGGTGAAATTGATTTAATGCCTGATGTGGCATATTCAGGAAAGAGAGAAAAAAGGTTTGATTTCAATAAAATTTCTGTTCTTCCTTAGTGGTTTCAGATCTATTCAAGAAAGGACATAAGGATTGATTCTTTTTCTGACCTGAATAATAAAAAAGTTCTTGTGCTTAAGGATTCAATTCAGGAAGAATTTTTCAGGTCATATAAGGATAAACTGGCTCTCGGATTTAAGATTCTTATCGTTTCTAATTATAAAACAGCTTTAAGTATACTTGAAGAAAAGGCTGCTGATTGTATTGTGGTGAGCAGGTTTTTTGCTTATTCAGAAGATAGCAAAAAGCTTAAACCTACTTTTCTTATTCTTGAAAAAACAACACTGCATTATGCCACTACAAAAGGTAAAAACACTGATTTACTTGTTGCAATTGATAAAAATCTAACTGAAATGTTTAACAGGGGTAACTCAGCTTACTACAAATCACTTGAAAGATGGTTGCACGAAAAAAGGCCTGAATTAATCTTTAATAGATACCTCTTTATTTCTATCCTTGTGACTGGGTTTTTGTTAATTGTTTCGATTGTTTTTAATCTTCTTCTGAAGTGGCAGGTTAATTTAAAAACCCGTGAGATTAGAGATAAAAATATCAAGCTTGAAAAGGCATTGGATGAATTACAGATTAAGAAAGAAGAATTGTTAAGTACATTAAGGCAAAGGGAGAGTCTTCTCCGGGAATTAAGGCACAGGACTAGAAATAATCTGAATATTATTTCTTCTATTATCGGTTTGAAAGCAATGCTTCTGGACAGCTCTTTAATCTCAGAGTTCTCGAGGGATTTAAAAGAAAAAATCTTTTCAATGGCTCTGGCACAAAAAGTTATGGAGGACTGTGAAAGTTACTGTTTACTTGATGTGAAAAAGTATCTAAATGAATTTGTGAAGTCTCTTTCTGAATATTATCCCACCCTGAAGGGAAAAATTGATTTTGATTTGAGGATAGAACCTTTAGAACTCAGTACTGATGTAGCTTTTCCTTTCTGTTTTGTCTTAAATGAACTTGTTTCTATTTCATATTACTACATAAGCGATAATAACTTGAAGGACAATATTAACATAGAAATAGAGCTTTTTAAAAAGGGAAAGACTATTTATTTTAGCTATTATGATGGAATATTTTATAAAGACAGAATTTCTGAATTAAGCGAGAAGAAGATATTTGGTCTTCCTATAGTTTATGAGATTGTTCAGAAACAACTTTATGGAGAAGTTAGTTTCAATAAGGATGAAAACAGGCTTTATATCAAGTTTCCAGAAAAGATTTAGGTGACACACCCGTGAGCTATCAAAAAGCCAATAAAGCATCTTTTTTCTCTCTAAATTGACTTTTAAAATGATTTCTTTTAAAATCTTTTACAGGAGGTGTAACTATGAAAAGGGGTTTGTTTTTTTTTGGTCTTCTGGTTTTTATTGGAGGCTATCTTTTTCCTGCGGGGCTGAATGATCTTTATTTTTTAACTTCGCCCAATTCATCAACAATTGTGGATGATTCAAAAGCTTCTCTCATCAATCCGGCAAGGCTCTCTTCAGTTGAAAGATTAAGTTTTGAGTTTACCAGTCAGGAGCTTGGAATAAGCTATCTTTCTTTTGTTCTCCCAACATCAAGCATTCTCGGGAATATTGGATTCGGGTTGTTTAATTTTCGGAATGAGTATAATGATCCCTCTGCTGGATACTTTATTTCAATGGGAACAAGATTCTGGAATGTTTTTGACTTTGGGGCAACTGTAAAAACCTTAAGCTCTTCAATCTATAATCCTTTTGATGGTTATTACTTTGATACTGGTTTTACATTTCACCCGAATTCTTCTTTGGGGCTCTCTTTTTTAAAAAATGAGTTTTTAAACGATAAGATATTTCTTTCTTTTGTTGCCAAGAACATTGGTGTTAATCCGAGAACAACTACACAGGAGCCTCTCTCCCTTAGAGTTGGTGCTGCTTATGACCTTTCGATAATTGGTACAAAAGTTTTTGTCGAAAAGTCATTTTTATCAGATAGAGATGTTTTTTTAGCAGGGCTTGAATTTTCCCCAGTTTTTTCTTTTGTTAGCGACAATAAATTTTTTAAACTCAGTGGTTCGTATGACTTTGAACAACAGGATACAAAGTTATGTGCTTCTATTATGATTTATAATTTGAATATTAATCTCTCTTACTCTTTTAGATCTACACTTGTATTTTTAGGCATCAGCGGGAGTTTTGGGAAGGGAAGGAGTGAAATGTCAAAAGAGGTTTATGAAAAAGCACTTGAGAAGTATCAGAATGCCATTGAAATAGAAGATAAGGATATGGAGGAGGCTTTTAATCTTTATCAGAGTTCTTATGATGACCTAAATAAGGCTATAAGGCTTGATAGTGAAAATAAAAAAGCTATACTTTTGAAGGATAATATTGAGGAAAAAATAGAAAATTATAAGAGCAGATTTAAAAACCTTGCCGAGAATGAAGATAAAAAGGGTAATCTACTGGCTGCATTTTTGTATTACAAAAAACTTTATCAGATAGACAAGGGTGATAAGCAGGTAAAGGCAAAATTAGATGCCATTTCAACAAATGAGAATTTTGTAAAGAGTATAGAAACTGAAAAGAAGAATCTCAATAACCTTTATAAGAAAAAGAAATATGTTGCAGCAATGCAGAAGGCAGAATTTCTCTCTGAAATTAAGCCTGATGATATGGAAGTAAGAAGTTTAAAATCCGAACTCGGAAGAATACTTAATGATGTTGCAGAAAAGTACTATCAGAAGGCTAATTTGCAGTATAAAAGTGGAAATTACACAGCATGTATTGATAGTGCAAAGAAAGCACTATATTATAAGCCCGATCACTCAGGTGCAAAAGAGCTTTATAACATTGCTGTAAACCAGATTTCAAAGAAAAGAGGGCTTGAAAGAGCAAAGGAAGAGTATGCAAAACAGAATTACATTCAGTCTCTAAAGCTTGTTGAAGCATATCTTGTAAAGAATCCGGGTAACAAAGAGGCACTGGCGCTTAAAGATTCTATAATTCAGAATCTCAAAGATAAGATAAAAGATTCACTTGATAGAGGTATTCAGTACTATAACAATGGGGATTATGAAAAAGCTGTGGAAGAGCTTGACAAGGTGTTGCTTGTTGATTCAACAAATAGTGTGGCAAGTGATTATAGGAATAGGGCTGCGACAAAGCTTAAGGCATTAAAGAAGCTTGAGGAGTTTGAGGAAGAGTAGGATGGAAAAGAAACTAGGTGTAAATATAGACCATGTAGCAACCCTGCGTGAAGCAAGAAAGGCTGTATATCCAGATCCTGTATATGCGGCTGTTCTGGCTGAGATTGCCGGGGCAGATGGTATAACCGTCCATCTGAGAGAGGATAGAAGGCACATAAAGGACAGGGATGTTTACATCCTCAGGCAGATTTTGAAGACAAAGCTGAATCTTGAGATGTCATTGAATGATGAAATTATTAAGATTGCACTTGATGTCAGACCAGATGAGGTTTGTATAGTTCCAGAAAACAGGCTTGAAATAACGACAGAGGGTGGGCTTGATGTAATAAAAAATTACGACAGGTTGAGAGATGTAATACCTGAATTCCATAAGCATAACATAAAGGTGAGCTTGTTTATTGATCCAGACAAAAAGCAGATAGAAAAGTCAAAGCTCTGTCTTTCGGATTATGTTGAACTCCATACTGGAAGGTATGCAGATGCCTCTGGTGAAGAAGAAAGGCTAAAGGAGCTAGAGATTCTTAAAGAGGCAGCAAGGTTTGCAAAGTTATCTGGACTTGGTGTTAACGCAGGACATGGCCTTAACTACCAGAATGTGAAGCCAGTAGCTTTGATAGAAGAGATAGAGACATTGAACATAGGGCATTCCATCATTTCATACTCTGTTTATGTCGGGCTTGAAAGAGCTGTGAAAGATATGATCAGCCTGATAAGATAGCTATATTCTTTTTAGAAAGTTTTTGAAATCATCTGGAATCGGTGCAAAAAATGAGATTCTTTTACCTGAGAAGGGGTGGACAAACTCCATCCTGTAAGAGTGAAGCAACTGTCTTTTTACAGATTTGAGCAGGTTATTTTCGAGTTGATTCAATCCATACGTTTTATCTCCCACAATGGGGTGTCTTATTGATGCAAGATGTTTCCTGACCTGATGTTTTCTGCCGGTTATGATTTCTACCTCAAAGTAAGAAAAGCCCATCTTTGAAGAAATGAGTTTAATGTGGCTTTTGGCTGTCTTACCATCAATCGGATCACTTATCCATTTTTCTTTAAAATTTGAAGTTCCGTAACATATGGCAAGATAGGTTTTCTTTACATCCTTTTTCTTCCATAAATTCTTTAATTCTTCAAAAGCCTCATTACTTTTTGCAAATATTACAAGGCCAGATGTTTCTTTGTCCAGTCTATGGACTGCCCTTATGTTTTCATTCTGCTTTAGCTTCCTCAATGAATGTTCGAGAGAATTTTCACTCTCATTCGTAATAATGAGAGGCGGTTTGTTAACCACAATTAAATAATCATCCTCATAAACGATGTCTACGTTAATCGGTGCTTTCTTGTCTGGCTCACCATAAAACTCAACAATGTCGCCATCCTGAAGGAGATGTTTTGCCATCCAGACTCTCTGGCTGTTTACAAATACAAGCTTGCTATCAATTATTTCTTTTGCCTTATTTTTTGAAACTGACAGCTTAAGGGATATGAAATCAATGAGCTTTATGTCGCTTTTTCTAATATGCCATTGATACATATCAATTTTTTTTGTTGAAATTAATTGAAAGCCCCAGTATTACGAGTGTCAAACCAGAAACAATTGTTAAAACAGAAAAAAAAGCATAAAGCCCATCATAGTTTGTGGTGATAAAATAAGTTAGAAAGAAACCGAAATATGTTACCAGAACCCCTGATATAACAAGTATCCAGTTCCACTTACCCATCAGAGTTTTATTCATCTTTATATTCTCCAAAGTAGAATTTTTCTTGAAATTAATTCGCACACAACCTGCCCTGAAAACCCGGGCTTCAGCTTTTATATTTTAAAGTAACAAACTGGATTTTTCAAGGATTTTATTTCTAATGCTAAAAATAGTCTGATTTTTTACCTTCGGCAAAACAACGCAATATCTTTCTGGCTCTATCTGAATAAGGAAATTTACTCTCTTTGATCTTGAAAACTTTATCATGAATCTTCCGCTTTTCACAGAAAGCAAGCTTTCTTTTTTGCTTTAAGGTGTCTCTGTCAATATAATGGAGCATTTCGTGGAAAATGACAAAATCGAGAACAAATGATGGAAAGGCGGCGGTCTTGAAAACCGGATGTATTCTTATTTCGTTTTTCTTAATATCATAACACCCAAAAGTAATTCTTCTATATTTTTTCTTGATCTTACCCTTACTCCATTTTATAAGGGGGAGGGATGAAAGATTAAAATAGGTTTCATTAACGAGATTTAGTCTTTCGGCCAGAAAATCTGTCATCTTTTACCTTTTGTCTCGGAGGGGGAGGGATTCGAACCCCCGAAGCATTGCTGCTTAACGGTTTTCAAGACCGCCGCCTTCGACCACTCGGCCACCCCTCCATGGGATATTATTTTCTCAGGGTGATGAAAAGCTATCGCCCTGAAATCTAATATTAGCCAACTGAGGGACTTGAACCCTCAACCTACTGATTACAAGTCAGTTGCTCTGCCAGTTGAGCTAAGTTGGCAAAAAACAGCATAATATTTTAATAAAAATTTAGCTGAAAGTCAAATTTAGGATAAAATAAGTCTTTAGAGTTATTGAGACTTCACTACTGGATAGCATCTTTCACAGAGTTCGGGATGATCCTCAAATTTTCCTACTTCAACCGAATAATTCCAGCACCTTGCACATTTCTTTCCATCTGCAATTCTTGATGAAACACTCCATCTTTCGTTTTCAATATCCGGGTTTTCGATTTTATCGACAATTTCAACCCCGGAGACAATGAATATATATCTTAAAAATTCAGAGTAATCTTTCAGTATTCTTTTTACCTTTTCATCTTTTGAAGAAATAATTATCTTTGCTTCAAGACTGCTTCCAATACCTTCATTGCCGCTATTACCACTTCTAAGTTTTTCAATCGCTTTAAGTGCATCCTCTCTTATTTCCATAATCAAAGAGAAGTCCTCAAATATTTTTGTGTTATTCCATTTTTCTAATGGGGCTATCCAGTCGAGCAAATGAACACTTCCATCCTTTCCGAAAAATGTGTCATAAACCTCTTCCATTGTAAAGGATAGAATGGGAGAGAGCATTATCATCATTCCCTCAAGCAGATAGTAGAGAACGCTCTGGGCTGAAAGCCTTTCCCTTGAAGAAACTGGATAAATATACAGCCTGTCTTTCAGAATATCAAAGTAAAAGGAGCTTAAATCAACCGAACAGAAGTTGTATATATCCCTGAACGCCCTGTAAAACTCGTAGTTTTCATAAAACCTTTCCACATTTTTTGAAAGTTTATAAAACTTAGCGAGCATAAATTTATCAACAGGTAGAAGATTTTCATACTGAATTTCCTTTGATTTATCGAAACCGCTAAGATTACCAAGTAAATATCTGAAAGTATTTCTTATCTTTCTGTACATATCGACACATTTTGCTATCATATGTTCACCAATTCTTAAGTCATCCCTATAATCCTCTGATACAACCCATATTCTGAATATATCAGCCCCGTATTTATCATAAATCTCCTTCGGTGCGACAGTATTTCCGAGGCTTTTGTGCATCTGCCTGCCTTCCTCATCGAGCACCCATCCGTGAGTAATGATTGTCTTATATGGTGCATTCCTTTTTATGGCAAGTGAAGGCCAGAGTGATGATTGAAACCAGCCTCTATACTGGTCATTCCCTTCAAGGTATACATCTGCCGGACTTCTCAACTCTTCTCTCTTATCCAGAACAGCATAATGTGAAACACCTGAGTCAAACCATACATCAAGAATGTCTGTCTCCTTCCTGAAATTTGTGCCGCCACATTTCTTGCACTTTGTTCCGGGTGGTAATAGTTCTTTTGCTGTTTTTTCATACCATACGTTTATTCCATCTTCTTTTCTCATTATTTCAGTCACATGGTCGATAACCTTTTTCTCAAGCAAAGGTTGGTTGCATTCCTCACAATAAAAAGCCACTATAGGTACTCCCCAGTGCCTTTGCCTTGAAAGACACCAATCAGGTCTATCTTCAAGCATATTTTTTATCCTTAACTTACCCCATTCTGGCACCCATTTTATCTCTTCGAGATACTTTAATGCAAGCTGGGAGAGTGATTGGTCTGAAACCTTAAAAAACCATTGTGGTTTCGACCTGAAGATTATAGGATTCTTACATCTCCAGCAATGAGGATAGCTGTGAGAAATATCCTCTCTTTCATATAAAAGCCCCTTTTCCTTCAAAAAATCCACTATCTTTTCATTCGCTTCAAATACATTCATACCACCAAAGTGTTCAAGATCTTTTTCAAACCGTCCATCATCTTCTACAGGGGAAATCTGTGGCAAACCATATTCAAGTCCTATTATGTAATCTTCAATGCCATGTCCGGGCGCAGTATGAACTATACCAGTACCTGTATCCATTGTCACATGTAATCCGTAAACTATCTTACTTTCCCTATCAAGCCATGGATGATTGACTTTCATACCATCGAGGTCAGCTCTTGAGAGAGATATAAATTCTGCATCAGTAATATGCTTGATGCTTACAACGGAGTTAAGTAGCTTTTCTGCAACTATAAGATATTCGTCATTTACCTTTACAGCAACATAGCTTTCTTCTGGGTGAAATGATAAGCCGGTATTTGCAGGAAGTGTCCAGGGAGTTGTGGTCCATATTAACACAAAGAGATTTTTACCTTTTAGCTTTTCAATATTATGCTTTATTACAGGAAATTTTACGTATATTGAGGGTGAAGAATGGTCATGGTACTCAATCTCTGCTTCCGCAAGAGAAGTTTTACAGGAAATACACCAGTAGATTGGCTTTAAACCTCTGTAGATATATCCATTTTCCACAAGCTTACCAAAAGCTTCAACTATTGCAATTTCATAATCCTTTGACATTGTGAGATAGGGGTTGTTGAAATCTCCAATTACGCCAAGCCTTTTAAATGCTTCCATCTGGATTTTTACATATTTTTCAGCATATTTTCTGCAATGTTCTCTCAGTTCTACAGGGGATATTTCGTGTGATTTTTTTCCAAGACTTTCAACAACCTTCAATTCAATTGGTAAGCCATGGCAGTCCCATCCCGGAACATAAGGAGCTTTGTAGCCCTTCAGAAACTTATATTTATTCAGAATGTCTTTTAAGACTTTATTTAAGGCTGTACCGCAATGTATCTCTCCATTTGCATATGGAGGTCCATCATGCAGAATGAATAATGGAGAGTTTTTCCTCTTTTCAAGCTGTTTTTCATAAAGGTGCATGCTTTCCCACTTTTTCACCATTTCCGGTTCTTTCTGTACCAGATTTGCTTTCATCGAAAATTCTGTCTTTGGTAAATTTACAGTTTTACTGTAGTCCATAATAACCCTCTAAAAAAGATTCATATAATTATAAAACTTGTTGACCTGAAAATCAAAAAGAATCAGGGATAAAATTTGAATTAAATTTCCTTTCTTTATAAAATATAGAAAAATTATTAATTGTGGAGGTAAAAAGTGAAAAAATTTTTTGTGATTTTAATGGTTGCTTTGTGGGTGAATGGTTTTTCTGAGGCTATAGACGGTTCCCAATCGGTTTATACCGGCAATGGCACAAAAGAAGTAGCCAGAGGGTATACCGGTATTTCTGAGCTTTATAGTCTTGATGGAGTTTTCTTTAATCCTGCAAGTCAGGCTGATGTCAGAAGGCTTGAAAACTCTCTTACAGTTGGGGGGCTTGGTAGCAGGACGGCAATAGGGCTTCTTGGAATAAGCTATCCATTTGACTTTGGAGTGCTTTCTTTCAACGCTCTTTATACCGGTAATGCTGGTAATAATCCTCTCGGATCATTGATGGGAGGAGAGTTGTCTTTAGCAAAACCCATTACAGAAAATCTATTTGTGGGGGCCGGGTTAAAATTCCTTTATGGCTCTGCGGCTACCTCTGACTGGTCACTAGCACTTGATCTTGGAGCGATTGTAAAGAATGAGACATCCTCTTCTGGTTTTGGCTTTAATGATTATTCTTATGGAGTGGTTATAAGAAATATCGGAAAGCAGATAAGCTTATCGAATTATGATTCATTTCCACCAATTACGATTGGAGCCGGGGGTTCATTCTTTCCTGTAAAGTTTGATTTTTATAAACTGAAGTTGCTTTTAGATATAAACTTACCGGTTTATCCACTTGGATTCAATCTCGGTGTTGGAATAGAAAATATTCTTTTTGACTTCATCAACATTAAGGCTGGCTATATTCTTTCTTATCCCGAAGGAAGTGGACTTTCTGGAGTAGGACCATATGCCTTAGGTATTGGATTGAATGGCAGATTCAGATTCAATAAAAGTGAGGTTGATGGGACAAACAAAACAGAATTTCAGTTTAAAGTCGGAAAAGAAAAACTTGCAGAATCGACGGAGATTGGGATTTCTTATGCATTTCAGCCACAGAGGTATAATAATGTTGAAGAATTTGCACATTTTGTAACATTTGACATAGCATGGGGATATTATGATGAGGAAAAGCCAGCTTTAAAACTTCATCCTGAAAATGAGGGTTATTTTTCTCCCAATTTTGATGGAGAATGTGATTCTGCAAGAATTAATCTCAACATAAAGGACAACAAGCTTGTAGATGGCTGGAAGCTTGAGATAGTTGACGATAGCGGGAAAGTGGTAAAAGAGTACAAAAGTATTGAGAAGCTAAAACTTAGAAGCCTTGATTTTGGAAAGTTTATAAAGCAGTTGATTTCTGTAAAACAATCAGTCGATATTCCAGAATATATCGAATGGAATGGACAGGATGAGAACGGAAACAGGGTTAAGGATGGGGTTTATTATGCTGTATTAACAGCGTGGGATGAAAATAAAAATACTGCAGTGAGTGAGAAGTTGCCTGTTTATCTTGATACAGTTTTGCCGGAGATTGATGTAAAGCCGGAATATGTGATATTTTCGCCAAACGACGATGGGGCAAAGGATGAACTTTTACTTAAAGTTAAATCGAAAGGAATACAGGAAGGCGATGAAATTACTGGTGAGGTTAAGGATCAGTCTGGAAAGGTAGTAAAGACTTTTTCATTCAAGTCTGGTATCCCAGAGATTATTAGCTGGGATGGTAAGGATGATAACAACAAGCTTCTGCCAGAAGGAGAATATACGCTTGGCTGGATGGCAAAGGATAAAGCTGGCAACAAAACTGTGATTAAAGATTTCAGAATAGTTCTTGTTACCACCTATCAAAAGGTGGATGTTACTGCTTCTCTTGATAAGTTTTCTCCCAATAATGATGGTGTAAAGGATAGTGTGGTATTCTATCTAAAGACCTCTGATGCAAAGGGGCTGGAGAAGTGGCTTTTAAAGATATATGGCGAAGGCGATTCTGTAGTGAAGACCTTTGAGGGTAAAAGCCATCTTCCAGAAAGTATTCTCTGGGATGGCAAAGGTGATAATAAGCTTACTCTTAAAGATGGGGAATACTCTTATGAACTTCAGCTTTTCTATGATAGTGGAAACCATCCTGTTTCTTCAAGGAAGAAGATAGAGATTGACACAACACCGGCAGAGCTTTCTGTCGAGCCTGAATATCTTTCATTCTCTCCAAATGGAGATGGGAAGCAGGATACATTGAAGTTTACACATAAAATAAGTGGCAGGGATGACGATCAGATTGAGGCAAAGATACTGAATGAGGTAGGAAACATATTTTATTACAACAAAGCAAAACTTAAAGACTTTGAGAAAGAGTTTGTCTGGAATGGGCTTGATAAGGACTTTAAACCACTCCCAGAGGGAAAATATAGTTATATAGTTGAAAGCATTGACGATGTAGGTAATAGATCAAGGTTTGAAGTGAAGAATATATTTTTGAAAACTGGACTTGAAAAGATTTCTGTGCAGGCTGATGTAATAGCAATTTCTCCTGATAATCCCGAGGCAAATAAAACCGCTACATTTATGGCAAATCTTGACACAAAAAAAGGGATAGTTAATTTTGAATTTGACATAATGAAAGGCAATGAAGTGATTTATACCTTTAAGACAAACCAGTATGTGGAGAAGATAGTCTGGAATGGAAGGGATAATAAAGGCAAAGTTGTTAATGATGGCACATATAATTATATTCTTAAGGTGAAATATGATTTTGGCGATGAACCTGTCTCAACTCCAAAGCTTATTGTAGTTGATTCTGTTGCACCACAGATTGATATTGTTACGGATGATTTTATTTTCTCTCCAAATGGGGATGGCAGAAAGGATAGCCTTTCAATCAAACAGAAAGTCAAGGGTGATAGTACAGATGTTTATAATGCCTCAATTATTAATTCAAAGGGAGAGGTTGTAAAGACTTATAGCTTCATAGGAAATATTCCAGAGGAGATAATCTGGGATGGTAAGGATAATAAGGGAGCTGATTTACCAGAGGGTGTTTATACCTACAGGATTGAAGGAATAGATAGTGCTAAGAACAGGATAGTAAAGGAGATAAAAAATGTAAGGCTTGTTAGAAGCCTTGAAAAGCTTTCTGTCTCTGTTAATATGCTAAAATTTTCAAGGGCTTTGCAGCAAAAATTGGCATTTGAAATAAATGTTTCTTCAGTGGAAAATCTTGATAATGCAGTTCTGACCGTAATTGATATGAGAGGCACAAAAGTGAGAAATATTTCACTTGAGAAGAGAGAGAAGCAGAAAGTCGAATGGGATGGGAGTGATGATAAGAATAAAGGATTACCGGAGGGGGTTTATAGTGTGACTGTAAGTTTCAACTATAAAAGCGGGAATTTAATCAGTTCGACCATCAGCAATATTATTCTTGACTCCAATCCACCAGAGGCAAAAGTGACTGTATCACCTGAGGTATTTACTCCAGATGGAGATGGTGAAGATGATGTTATGTTTATAAATCTGGATCTGAATGATTTTACGGATGTGAAGGAATGGGTTCTCAAGATTCACAAGAAGGTTGAGAAGAAAGAGGATATTTCAATCTTTAAGACATTTAAAGGAGCAGGAAAGGGTAAGACTCTTATTCAATGGGATGGCGTAAGTGATGATAAAGAAGATGTGGTTGAGGCTGTTCAGGATTATGTTATGGAGTTGGTTTGTGTTGATGAGGTGGGCAATGTTTCCTCAAACATTACTGAGTTTACTACTGGTGTGCTTGTCGAAAGAACTCCAGATGGTTTGAGAATACGTGTGTCAAGTATACTTTTTGCTTTTGATAAGGCTACATTTGTGGGAGATTATAAAAAACCTCTCGATAAGATTATATACATTCTGAGAAAGATAATGTCAGATCCTGCGAAATATGGATTATCTAAAAACTTTAAGATTGAAGTGAGCGGACATACAGATGATGTTGGTACAGAGGAGTATAACCAGAAGCTCTCAGAAAAAAGAGCAAAGACGGTTTATGATTATCTTGTAAAGAATGATATAGATCCGTCTATACTCACTTCGGTTGGCTATGGAGAATCAAGGCCTTATAAGATAATAAAGCCGGGAATGCCAAAAGAGAAGGTAAATGAGTATAGGTCAAGAAATAGAAGGGTGGAATTTTTCATAAAGAAGTAAAAGGGTGCTGTCCAAAAAGTGGCAGATTTCTTTGTTGTCATTCTGAATGAGGTGAAGTATATCTTTATAACATTGAAAATAGCGTATTTTTCGCTTTGCTCAGAATGACTGTATCGACTTTTGGACAGCACCTCTATTATCTGTTTTTACCACTTTACCCAAAAACCACCAAACCCATAAATCCCGAGGGGAGAGTGAATGACTTTTTTCTCCGAATAATCTTCATTATAAGTATAGTAGACTTCTTTGTTGTTATAAAGATTGATAACCTGAATATAAAATCCCCACGGAAGTCCAAAGATTGTTGGGTTCCATTCAAGCTTTAAGTTCAGTTGATGATAATCCGGCAACTTTTCTGAAAGGTATTTTCCATATTGCGGGATGTATATCGTGTTTGTTCCGATGGTTATTGTTTTAACACTTTCCACAGGTGTATAATATCCTCTCGATTCATAGATAAACTCACCGGTTAAGCTCCAATTTTTCAAAAAATCCCAGATGGCGGTGAGATTAAATTTATATGCCCAGATATTAAACCATTCGTTTAAAGGAGGATTTGCGTATTCCCATGCTGTATGTACACTGGAGGAAATATTGCCAGAGTCATCGCCATTAAATTGGAATCCTCTAAAACTATTTGGATCCTCTCCTTCTTTCACATAAGCCCATTTATTCATAATACTGCCGCTTAACCATCCATAAATAGGTACACCGCAGGGGTTTTTCTTAACTAAAATCTCAATCCCATAAATGTCCAGCCTGTTGTCTGTTGTTTTGAAGCATAGCGAGATATTTGACACTCTTGAAAGCACATTTACATACTGTTTTAGATAACCTTCAAGAGAAATTTCCCAGTAATCAAAGAATTTGCTTTTTTCCCCTGCTACGTAATGCCACACGCCGGGGATATTTAGATCATCTTTGTTGTCAGTGAGAAGTCCAAGAACATAAGGTTCTGTGGTAAATTGTGAAAGGTAACCAACAGAAATATATACCCTGTTATCTTCATTAAACCTATATTCAAGGTTGAATCTTGGGTCGTAAGAAAACTTGTCAAAATAATTGAAGTAATTGATTCTTATCCCGGGTGAAAAGAATATCTTTTTATCAAACAATTCAAATTCACAGACCGAAAAGCCAGAAATGACCAGAAAATTTGTTCTTGTGTATTCATCGAAAAAATTCGTAAACTCAGCCTGCTGTGTAATAATGTTGGTATAAAGTCCTTTTCCTCTGTATGAATAAATAAGGTCTGGATAATAGATGGTTTCAAAACCGAGTTTAAGCCCTATGGATTCAACAGGATAATAGTTCGCAGCTATTTTGTAGCGAATATTATTATCAATGATTTCATTAAAAAACTCATTTGAAGAAGCTCCCATATGTCCCTTTTGATAATTCAAAGCCCCGGACAACTGCTGGTCAACAAAGAAAGAAGTTGAAAAAATATGTTTCCACTGCAGTCCACCAATAAAATACTGATAGTTTATTTCTCCATAGAAAGAATTGGTTTCCCCACTTTTATTCGTATTTCCAATGTTAGAAATCAGCCCGGGTTCAAGAGAATATATATAAGTTACAGAAACTTTATCATCCTCTCCATTGTATATAAGTTTTCCCTGAGAATCAACATAGTAAGGAATGGTAATTTTCATCTCGGTATCTGCTTTTTGTAGAAACAGACTGAAAATGAGGTCATAATGAGTTCTTCTTAAACCACACAGCCATTGCCATTTTTCATCCTCTGTGGAACCATAAAGTGTTAGATATGTGTTCAGTAAACCAAAATTAGCCTTCCCGTGAAACCCGACAGGAGGCTTTATTGTCTTTACATCAAGAAGCCCGGACATAAGCTGACCATATTCAACAGGTGCGACCCCCTTATAGATTGTCACTTCGTCGATAAGGTCGTCAATGAATATTGTGTCTGGAATTACTCTATGGTAGAAATAGTCAATCTGTATTCCATCAAATAGTCCAATGGTTTCAAAGCCCTGTCCACCTCTTATGCTTATCTTTGAGGATGTCCCGAAATCTCCAGTCGCAGTTGATTCTACACCAGGCATCTTTTTCACAACCTCTACAGGATCACCTGTGATTGAAGCCACAGCTTTCTGCAAAGTTTTTCTGTCCACAGTTGTTTTTGAGGCTCCTGTCTTTTCCCTTTCTCCCTTAACTTCTATTTCTCCAAGAGAAGCTGTGGGGAGAGGTGAGAGATAAAATACCAAACCCTCGCTCTTTTTTAAAGTAAGACTTCTCTTTTCTGGGAAAAAATCCAATATTTTTACTTCGAGCTCGTAACTATCTTCCTCAAGGTCGTTAAGGACAAAATCACCATTTTTCTCCGTTCTTGTGTTAATAATTTCTCCTTTTGAATTATGAAGGAGAATTATTGCATCAGAAATAGGCTTTTGTGTATCCTTGTTAAGTACCCTGCCTTTTATTTCGAGTGAGAAGATGAAGGCTGGTATCAGAGAAATAATAATTATCTTTTTTGTCATTTTATTTTAACCCATTGTTTTATATATAAAAAATATAACATCAAAAGAAGAAATTTAAAAGTATAAGAATCACTTTTATTTTTACTTTTTTTTAATGAAATTTTGAAACTCAAATATATGCTATGTAATGTAAGCTGTTGACGTTATTCACTGAATATAAAAATGTAAAAATGATGTAGTTAGATATCTTTTGATTTCTTTAAAAAATCAAGAATTCTTCTATCGAGCTCCCTTGCAGAATTATACCCCATTCTTAACATAATTTCTCTGTAAGCAGCAACCTCGATGAGAAGGGCGACATTTCTTCCCGGACTTACAGGAACTTCCTTTTTTGGAACTTTAATTCCCATTATTTCTTCATATCTTTCTTCGAGTCCCAATCTGTCATAATTGTAACTGCTATTCCATTCATGAAGATTAACTATCAATTCAAGCTTTTCTGATTTCAGTATTTTTCCTTCACCAAAGTATTGAGACACATTGATTATTCCTATTCCCCTTATTTCCAGAAAAGGTCCATAAGTTGAACCGGGTTCTCCCACAAGCTCAAAACCTTTTGCCTTTCTTACCTTTTTTATCTTTACGAGGTCATCACAGATAAATCTGTGTCCCCTTTCAATAAGCCCTAAAACAGCCTCACTTTTGCCAATTCCACTTTTGCCTGTTATCAGAACTCCAATATTGTAGATAGAAACAAAATCACCATGCTTGATGATGAATGGGGAAAAAAAGTCGGATAGAAAAGCTGAAAATAATGATATAAATTCTCTTGTGGGCTTGTTTGTTCTTATCAAAGGAACTTTCAACTTATTGCATATATCAATAACAATTTCCGGAATATCCATTCCATAAGTTATAATGCAAAGAGGGATTTCGTAAGCAAAAAACTTTTCAAGTATGTCAATCTTGTTTTCACTGACAAGCTTTTTTATGTAAGAAACCTCTCCCCTTCCTAAGACCTGAACTCTCTGATAGGCAAAATGTTCAAAGAAGTTTGCAAGTGCAAGTCCGGGCCTATTTATTTCTTCGCTTACTATTTCTCTTTGAAAACCATCCCTGCCAGCGAGGACTGTTAAGTCAAACTCACCATTATTATTGCTTGTCTTTTCTATTAAGTCTTTTACAGAAAGTTTCTGGACGGAGGTCCCCTCATCCATAAAAACCCCGGTTTTTTGGTTAACTGACATGATGGTCCGTAATTTTATCTTTCTTTTTCTTAATTTCTTTTTCTATTTTATCAGAAACCTCATCAATGCTTTCTTTCCATGTTGGGGCTGTGGCTATTGCAAAGAAGGTTTCATGATTTGCGGGTATCTTGACCTCAACACTGAATCTGCCTCTTTCATTGTTCATTATTACGCTGATATTTAAAAGGTGATCAAAATAAAATTTAACCTTTTTAATTTTTTTTTCAAAATATTCTTTCATTTCATCAGTAATTTCAAGATTTCTTGCAGTATAAATAATATTCATAATGCAAACTCCTTAAGTTATATTTTACTTTAAAAAACTGCTTTTAATTTTTTCGAGTTTTGCTCTTAAAATCATAATTGCTTTGGTATGAAGCTGTGAAACCCTTGACTCGGTAACGTTTAATATGGCTCCTATCTCCTTTAAGGTAAGTCCTTCATAATAGTACAAAATCAAAACCTGCTTTTCTCTTTCAGGTAAGTCCATAAGTGTGCGGGCAATGATCTTTTTTATCTCTTCCTTTTCGGCAGCGATGTCCGGGTTATAAGTGTCAGGACTTTCGAGGGTTTCTTCTATGGAAAGAGGGGCATTATCACTTCCATCATTCAAAAACCAGCTATCATCCATAGAAATCAGAGAATTACCACTTACTCTCAAAAGAAGATTGTGAAAGTCTGAAAGGCTTAAACCCATAGCCTCAGCAATTTCTTCGTCTGTGGGAGAGCGACCAAGTTTTCCTTCAAGATCAGAAATTGCCCTTTCAATCTCTTTTGCTTTCTGTCTGACAGAACGGGGCAGCCAGTCAATCGCTCTTAACTGATCAAAAATAGAGCCTCTGATTCTGGTAACAGCATAAGTTTTGAATTTTATCTCTCTTTTAGGATCGAACTTATCTATTGCATCAATAAGTCCTAAAACGCCATAGCTTACAAGATCGTTAAAATCAACATTGTTGGGGACATTCATTGCAACCCTTCCCGCAACATACTTGACGAGAGGAGCATATTTTTCTATAAAATAATTTCTTATCTTTTGGTCCTTGGTTTTTGAATATTTTTCCCAGAGTTCTTCCTCAGTAAGCTGTTCAAACTCTTCGTAGCCCCTCATTTTTTACTCCTGAAAAAAAGATACCCACTTATTTTTTATCTCGTTAGATTATAACTTATCTATTTTTTTTTGACAATATTTTAGGGCTAAATTTACTTTAAAATTAAGCGATTATTTTTATAAAAAATCGCTCGGCCAGGTTAAATCTGAACTGAGCGATTTTTGTTTGTGGAATAAAATTTTACTTTTTCGTTTTTTCTTCTATAACTGCCTGCGCTGCAGCAAGCCTTGCTATTGGAACTCTGAAGGGCGAACAGGATACATAGTTCATTCCAACCCTGTGACAGAATTTGACAGATTTCAGTTCACCACCATGCTCGCCACAGATTCCAACCTTTAAGTTTGGTCTTGTACCTCTTCCCTTCTCAATAGCCCACTTGACCAGCATTCCAACACCTTCCTGATCAAGTGACTGGAATGGGTCATCCTTAAACACTGCAGCCTTCTTTTCGTCCACATAGTCTGGAAGGAATCTACCGGCATCATCTCTTGACATACCGAGAGTCATCTGAGTCAGGTCATTTGTTCCAAATGAGAAGAATTCAGCAACTTCAGCGATTTTGTCAGCCAAGAGAGCTGCTCTTGGGACCTCTATCATTGTACCCACAAGGTAGTTTATCTTTACACCGTGCTTTGCCATTACCTCTTCTGCTACTTTTCTTGTCTTCTCTTCAAGAATCTTTAGCTCTTTCTTATCTATTACAAGTGGGTGCATAATTTCTGGTTCTACCTTTATTCCCTCTTTTGTGCACTCACATGCTGCTTCCATAATAGCTGTAACCTGCATTTCGAGGATTTCGGGATATGTTATTGCAAGTCTACAACCCCTGTGTCCGAGCATTGGGTTGGCTTCCTTTAGCTGCTCTACTCTATGCTTTACCTTCTCAAATGATACACCTATTTTTTGAGCAAGGTGTTTCTGAGCTTCCTCTTCATGTGGTACAAACTCATGCAATGGTGGATCAATCAATCTAATAGTTACAGGTAATCCATTCATTGCTTTAAAAATACCTTTGAAGTCAGCTTTCTGGAATGGTAATAGCTTTGCGAGAGCCTTCTTTCTATCTTCTACCGTATCAGCGACAATCATTTCCTGAATGGCAAGTCTTCTCTCTTCAGTGTCAAAGAACATATGTTCTGTTCTACAGAGTCCAATGCCTTCTGCACCAAGTTTTCTTGCATTTTCCGCATCATAAGGAGTGTCAGCGTTTGTTCTTACCTTGAGCTTTCTGATCTCATCAGCCCACTTCATTATTGTATAGTAACTCTCTGGAAGTTCAGGAGTAACAAGCTTGAGAGCCCCTTCAAAGACCTCTCCAGTAGAACCATTAAGAGTTATCCAGTCTCCTTCTTTAACAACCCTATCTCCAACCTTGAAAAGCTTTTTGTCATAATCTATATCTATCTTTTCGCATCCTACTATGCAGCATTTTCCCCAGCCTCTTGCAACAACAGCTGCATGAGAGGTCTTACCGCCGGTTGCTGTTAGAATACCCTGTGAGGCATGCATTCCACCAACATCTTCGGGGCTTGTTTCTTTCCTGACAAGAATCACTTTCTCACCTTTTTCAGCCCATTCTTCTGCATCCTTTGCATTGAAAACAACTCTACCTGATGCTGCACCGGGGACCGCATCAATACCCTGAACAAGGAATTTCTTCTTCATTTCATCTTTTTGATTAGGATCAATTATAGGATAGAAAACTCCTTCGATATCTTTATCCTTTATTCTCAAAATTGCCTCTTCTTTAGATATGAGACCTTCATTAACCATATCAACAGCAATTCTGAAGGCTGCAATGGGTGATCTCTTACCTGTTCGACACTGAAGCATATAGAGCTTTCCATCTTCAACAGTAAATTCCAGATCCTGCATATCCTTGTAGTGTTTTTCAAGCTTTACCCTTACCTCTTCAAGCTGCTGGTAAACCTTTGGATCCCTCTGCTTTAATTCAGCAAGCTTCATAGGAGTTCTTATACCTGCCACGACATCCTCACCCTGTGCATTTACAAGATAATCGCCATAGAATACATTCTCTCCAGAATTTGGATCTCTCGTAAAGCAAACACCTGTTCCAGAATTTTCTCCCATATTTCCAAAAACCATCTGAACCACATTTACAGCTGTTCCAATGATACCTTTTAAGTTTTCAACCCTTCTGTATGTGACGGCTTTTTCTGCCATCCAGCTATCGAAAACAGCAGAGATAGCTCCCCACAATTGAACTTCTGGATCCTGTGGAAAGTCTTCACCAAGTTCATTTTTGTATAATTCTTTAAACAGGTTGCAAACCTCTTTTAGCTCTTCTGCATTTACATCTGTATCATTTACCTTCTTATCAGCTGGTATGTTTAATCTTTTTCTGGTTTTCTCGTTTTTTATCTTTTCAAAAATGTGATCAAATTTCTCTCTATCAATGCCTCTTGCAGTAGAACCATACATCATAATGAATCTTCTATAAGCATCATAGGCGAATCTTTCATTGTTTGTTTTTTTAGCCAGTCCCTCAACAGACTGATCATTCAGGCCGAGATTTAAAATAGTTTCCATCATACCCGGCATTGAAATTGGTGCTCCGGATCTTACAGAAACAAGGAGTGGGTCTTTTGGGTCGCCAAGTTTTTTACCGACGAGCTTTTCGAGTTTCTGCAGATTTTCCTTTACCTCTTCTTTCAGTCCGGCAGGGTAGTTTTTGTTGTTCTTGTAGTAAAGATCACAAACCTCTGTGGTGATTGTAAAACCAGCGGGGACAGGCAGACCAATCAGAGTCATCTCAGCGAGTCCAGCCCCCTTACCACCGAGCAACTCTTTCATTTTGCCATCGCCGTCGGCTTTACCACCTCCAAAGAAATATACCATCTTTTTACTTGACATATCTATTTACCTCCAAAAAAAACTCTTTTCATTATATTTTATATTTTTTTTTTTAATATTGCAAAGAATTGCAGTTTTTTGTTTTTGTAATGTATACCTGAATGGAATAATTGTTCTTGTATTTATATGTTTTTCAAGTAGATAGGAGTAACCTTTGTGCGCTTATGAAAGCTTACTGTTTATCTGAGCTTTTATAGAAACATCTGGAGAAGAACATAAAATTGATTTTTGTCAATATATTTTTTAGAAAATTTTTTTAAAAAAATTTCAAAAATTATATAATATCTTTGATAATATTATATAGGAAGAGAAAGATTAAGTTAAAAAAATTTTTTTATAAAAAAGGAGAAGTGTTTATGAAAAAGAATTTATCCGCGGGTTGCTTTGTAATCTTTTTAATTTTAATTACCTTTCATATAAATCTCTATTCATATTATTTTTATGATGACTTTTCTGCATCTAGTGGAAACTGGATTTATGAGCTAAAGTATAGCAGAGCCCTTGGAGTTTGGGCATCGGGAGACGCGGAGACTGTGGGTGTTAACAACGGAAGATTAAGGTTTACGGGAAGTGGATATACGGGAAGTTATGCAACTTATATGTATGGGTTTGGAGCTATATTAACCAATCTTAGATATAGTGCCTCAAAAGAACAGCCTTTTGGTTTTGAGGTTACGAGGGTAGCTTCAAGGCTTGACGCTCATGATGATACAACTAATCCAGAATCTGGAAGAATGAAAGGTGAAATGCTTTTTTACCTTGCTAAATATAATTCTTCTGTTTTAGCAGGTACAACTGGTTCTAAGTTTGATGATTTTATTACATTTATTGAGTTCTCAAGACCACAGCTTGATAGTGAGCCGGATACAGAGCCATATAGTTTCTGGACTTTTAATGAGTCTGGCTCGAGAGAAGGGGGATTTGATTTAAGTGCTGTGATGAGACCGAACGATTCTGGTAATGTTAATTTTGTAGAATATCTTGAATGGATGTATGATGATTATTGGGGAAAGAATACATATAACACAGGAGGAAATGCAAATCTTTATACCTGGAACAGTAATGTGATAAAGTTTAGAGTAACTACGGAGGGAGAGTATGCTTATCTTTATTTTAATCCAAACCCAGATGGAATAACAAAGAAGTTAAGAAATGGTAATAATGTGTCTTTTAGCAATGAATTTTATCTTATAGGAGTTGTACCTATAACATTTACAGATGATATAATACCAATGATTGCAGTGGCAAATAATAGGCCGGATGCTGAAGCACTTGAGGCTTATTTTGATGATTTTACAATTCGTAGTATTGCGTCAAATGTTGTTGCTGAGATTTCTCCACAGGTTGTTAGAGCTGGTATGGCAGTTACCATTAATGGGGTATTAAGACCAGTTTTTTCATCTTCAGATGAAGCTGGTATTGAGGAGATTTATATAAGATTGCCCGAGGGATATAGTTGGACAACACAGATGACAAATGGTTTTGTAATAAGGTTTATAAACACAAATGATGGAAGTGTTTATAGTAGCTTTACAAAGGTAAATGGAGATGTTAATCCAGCTTCTGGAAGTGTTGCCCTCTCAATAAAGGAATCTGGAAGGACACTCAAGGTAAGATTTTGTGCGACGAGTGATTCTACATATGATGTTTTTCATCCCAATAAGTTTGGCGGACTTAATGCGGCAAACCAGAGAGCCATACATTTTATAATAAGTAATTTTGTAACTTCTGGTACAGCTGACAATATTGGAAAGGATTTTGAAATCTATGTAAACAACGAAAAATATGCAGATACTGCCTGGAGCAGGGTCGCTACTACGGGGAAAATGAAGGCAAAGGCCGGCAATGCAATGAACCTTGCTTTACTGGGTTTAAAGGATGAGGACACTTTAACATTTAAGACCTGTTATGATCCTGTTGGACTTGCAGGTCTACGTGCAGGAAATGTTTTACAGGGCAATAAGATTTATGAGGGAGATAGTGGCGTTGAGTTTATGTATGACTTTTCAACTATGAATGCCACCGTTAATAATGCTTCGATATCTAAGATTGAAGTTACAGTACCTGCTGGATTTATAATTGATTCAACCTATCTTTTGAGTGATAAGATTGGGGCTTCAACAAATATTTATATTACAAACTCTGGCTCAACGATTGTTGTGAATTACGAAGGTGAGAGGACACTATTGCCCCCTGTTTCCGGAGGGGACACTCTTCATTTTAAGATTCTTTCGACGACGAATTTTACCGGAACTAATGAGGTAAGGGTTAGCTGGCCTGTAGTATGTTATTCTTCTATCGCCGGCACAACTTCTTCAAATATGCTTACAAATAAGCTTTATCCTTTGCAGTCAGTTCTTGTGAGAAAGAAGCCCCCTATTGGAGAGGCTTATGTCAGTACAAAAACCCTGAGAAATACCTACTATTCAAATAATGTTTCCATTGTTGTGAAAAATATGGGAGCAACGGGTAATAAAATAGAGATGGTAAGGATTGCTCTTGATCCTCTTATTACGAATGTAATAAATATTCAAACCACGATTCCATCAACAAATTCAAGATATCAGGAGAATGGCACGAATTTTATATTTATAGATTATGGTGCAAATTCTACAAATATTATAAATGGTGGAAATGACACAATTTCATTTATGGCTTTGGCTAATATAGAACCTCTGACAAATGAAAATATCGATGTGAACTTTAAAGTTGAGGCAGATAATAGAAATGGTGATGGCTGGGTTAATATTCCGGCTGGTAGTGATGGCCTGAAAATTACTTATTATACTCCTTTCGCCGAGGTTAGAGGATATATTTCTTATCCGGGCAATGAAGATGGTAGCCCGCCGCCACCCTATTATCATATTTTCTATACGGATGTGGATTTTGCAACGAATGTCATTTTAAGAATAAGGAATGAGGGAGAAGAAAGAAATGTCATTTCCCGGGTGAAGATAGAGTTGCCACTTAATATAACGAATGTGGCAAATGTTCTATCACTTGTTCAGAATGGTGATACCACAAACTATAAGATTGGTGATACGAATTTTATAGAGATTTTCTATACCAATGTTGTTTTTGATCCTTCAGAAGAGGATCAGATTAAGTTTCTTATACTTGATAGGGTAAAGGATCCAGCAGATCTAACTTTTAAAATCTATGCAAAGAACACCACCAATTATAAGGAAGGAAGTGAGTGGGTTCCAGATAATATGACTCTGAATTTTATCTATCCTCCTGCTCTGGGAAAAGGATATGTTGAGGCAGAGGGAGGTTATATAGATTCTGCCACAAATAAATCCACAATCTATGTGTTCATTACAAATGAAGGTAGAACAGGCAATATCATACAGGCAGCAAAAATTGTTTTTGATACAAATGTTTTTACGAATGTTGTATTTAAAAGTAGTACAGTGGGAGGTATCTCGGGTGGGTTTTCTCAAGGAGTAATGGAATTGATTTATCCCGGCAATATATTTAAGGGGGGCTTAAAAGATGTTATAACTCTTGAAGTATATGATAAGATAGAGAGTGGTTCAGAGACAACATCTGTTGCTATTTCTATTTCCAACCAAAGATGGTGGACAAATCTAAGTGCCCCAACTGGAAAAACCCTAAATTTAGAAATTATACCTCCACCCACGATGTATTCTTACAAAGTCAATCCGAATGTAGTTTATAACACAATGCATACAGAGACCAATACAAATACCATTGTTATTAGTCTGAGCAACAGGGGATGGGGAAGCAATTATCTTGATAAGGTAAGGGTCAAGATTCCAACATTTTTGACTGATAAGATTGTAAATGTCAGTAATGAACTCCTTGGTGTTACAAATGGTCAGACAGGACTAAAGATCTCCAATAATGAGTATATATGGCTTGAATATGATCTTGCAGGTACCAATCTTTTAAATGAAAGTTCTGACAGGCTTTTTGTAGATGTGGATGTTGACTTTACAAATATCACAAATACCTTATGGTATGTTGAGGCTGCCAATAATTCGACCAATGAAGATGGTTCTCACAATTTAACGAATAATGGACTTATGCTTGACGGGGGCACCAATTATTTATATTTTGTTGAAACGCCAATGGCATATACCACAAATACCAATATAATTGCGAGCACAACAAGCAATTATCTCTCATTCTTTGTTTTCAATGGCAGTGAGCCCAACAACGGAGTTCCCATAAAGAAGGTGAGAATTGGTTTTCCATATCCTTTCAGTGGTGTTTCGAATATAGTTTCTGGTGGAATAAGTGCAATTAGCTATCAGGAGAATGGCACTAATTTTGCAGAAGTTAATTATGGTTCTACTGGACTGATTCCAGGTGCCAATGATACCATAAGGCTTTGGGCTTATGATGTCTGGACGAGCGGAGAAATCGAAAAGGGTTATTCTTTTGAGATTGACTTTGGTGATGATTATGGTTATAGAAGAGGAGAAGTATATTCAGGAAAGTCCTTAAGTGTTAAGTTTGTCAATCCTTTTGCTCAGGCGGCAGGTTATATTTCACCGAATACAATTTCCTATGATTTTGAAAGCTATAATTATAGTCTTTTTGTAATAAACAATGGTGTAACGGGGAATGATATTTTAAGGGTGGTTGTCGAGGCACCAGACTTTATTACAAATATCAAAAACATATCCTCTCTAAAAGGAGGGGTTTATTCAGTCGAGAACCCAAGTAATTTTATTGTTTATTATACAAATGTTGGAAATTTACCAAGTTCTGAGACAGATATTATTTCTTTTACTGCATATGACAGAATTGAATATCCGAATGAAACGAATGGGGTGTGGAAGGTTTATGCTGATAATACTCTTGATGGAAGTGGTTTATCGGAGTTTACCACCTATGGGACAGGAAGTTTTAATATTGAATTGAAGAATCCGGGCTATCAGGCAGTTGTATATATAGAGGCCTCAAATTCTATTTCTTCTATGGAGAAAAATAAGATCTATACAAGTATAGAGACCAATGTGTTGAATTTCTATGTGAATAATAGCAGTTTATCTGGGAACTTCCTTGAAAAGCTGAAGATAAAAATACCAGATATAGGGGTGATATTATCCACAAATTACATAGAGGTTGCAAATACAAGGTCTGGTAGTACCATCAGCGTTTCTAATGGATACATATGGGTGGATTATGCTACTCCGCTGGCTTATAATGAAAGCGATATGGTTACAATAAAGCTTCTTGATATTGTAACCCATTATGAAGCAACATCAGTCTGGAGCGCAGAGGCGGCTTTTAATACTTCATCGGGTAACTACAGAACAGCAAACCTGAGGCCGGGAAAATCTTTAACAATGAACTATGTTGTTCCACTTCCTGAGGGTTTATTTACAATTTATCCAGTAGAACTTTATTATAATCTCCCATTTTTTACCAACGTTATTTATATTTCAAATTCCGGTACTGGAACAAGCGATTGGGATATTGTGGAGATTAATTTGCCCGAAGAATTTACCAATGGATTTAATAAGAGCTTGATATATGGAAGCTCTGCAACAAATATTGGCTATGATAGCTCTTCTGGTAAGATAAGATTCTATTATAATAACTTTGCAGCAGGAAGTTCTGAAACAATATATATTCCAGTTTCAAATAATTCTGTTTCAAATATAACTGCTATTATTGAGGTAGAGGCAAGAAATTACGTAAGAATGACAAATCTTTCTGGAAATGGGGAGTTGCTTCTTACAAAGCTTCCTGAATACTTCATAACTCCTAATGTGATTGACACTACGACTTCTACAAATCAGTTTAAAATAGAGATATGGAATACGATTGATGGAAATGCAGGGATAAAGAAGTTAAGGATGGAATTTCCGCAAGAGTTTGCAGAGATAATAAGCATTGACAGTCTTTTACTTGCTAATGAATCTACAAGTATAAGCGGGGATATAACAAATCTCCTTGTAGATTATACTGCAGAAGGTAAAGAGATTAGCAAATCTGATGTAAAGGATGTTATAGATATTAAATTGAGGGATAATTTGGAGCTTGGAAATGTCCTGAAATATCTATATATAAAAGGAGATGCTGGATTTGGATTTGTTCCGTTTAGTGTAAAACTGGGGGCAACCAACCTTTTGAAGTTTGAAATGCCAGAGGTTCATTCTATTTCTAAGATTTCACCAGCATATATTTATGTGGGCAGTACGACCAACAGAATTTCTATTGAGATAAGTAATACAGGGTATGGAAGCGGCAATATAACATTTGCAAAAATTGAGGTTCCTGATGGGCTGAATAATTTAACTGATATGTCAAGTAGCTATGGGGGCAAAATTTCTATTACAAACAGGACAATCTATGTAGATTATACTACAAATTTATTGGCTGTTAACAAAGCAGATTTAATAAGTTTTGTTGGCAGCAATACAATTAATTCGGTGAGTAATCTAAATTTTGATATTAAACTTGCAAATCTGACCAATAATCCTATCTGGTATGATAGTAAGGATGAAAACAATAATCCTTTAAAGATTTCAGTGATCTTACCCCCTTATACAGTATATGCTGGTTTTTATGGTGATAACAGATTATATATAATTGAAACAAATGGATATCTTACTTACAGGGTTAGAAATGGTGATCCATATGGAATGAAGATCACAAATGTTACAATTAATCTTTCTACAAATACAAATATATTTAAGTTTTTCAGTATTCAGAGCCAGAAAGGGAATATCAAAATAAATGATGGAAGCAACATTCTTATAGATTACCACGATAAACCACTTGAATATAATGAGTATGACGATATTTCTATTGAGGTCAGATATGAGTTCAACAATATCTTCAAAGTTGATTTCTATACCACTGCAATTTTGGCAAGAGAAAACCCTCAAGAGGTAACCAATGTAAAAGCTCGTGTTTCTTCTGGCGACAGCACTGTTTTATGGATAACAAATGGTGGCTGGGGTATTGTTGAGGGAAAAGTATTTCCCGGTGCAGATGGTGTGGCTGTGAAGATTTATCCCGTCGGTAGTGATAAGGTTGGGACGAATGTAAATGGAGAAAACCTGATTACATCTACTTTAGGAGGTAGATATAATCTAAAAAGAATTTTGCCCGGCGAGTATAAGCTTGAATTTTCAAAAGAAGGGGTTTTCAAGACAGATAGTACGAATATTGTTGTTGAAGCGGACAGGATTCTTACACTTTTACCGTTCAGGCTTAGGAATGCTCCTCTCTCTGCTGGTTCAAAAGATTCGCAGCAGGTGAAATGTTATGATGATATGGAGAGTTACGTATTATTCCCTGCCAATTCATTAAAAGAGGATATTGCGGTAGATATTTTGAGACAACCCTTTACCGAAGAGCAGAGAAAAAATACCGAAGAAAACCCTTCAATTAAAAAACCATCATATTCTACTAATATGTATGGATTTAAGCTTGATATTTATGACTTAAGGGATGTTTCAATCGATGGAGCAACACTTAATTTAGATGCGATACTCTATCTGCATTATGATGAGGGAGAAATTAATTCGAGGGGATGGAATGAGGATGAGCTTGCAATCTACTTCTGGGACACTATTGGTAGTTATTCAAGGTGGATAAGGATAGGTGGAACTGTAGATAGAGACAAAAATTATGTGAGTGCAAAAGTGGGTTATTTACATGGATTTTATGCAGTTATGGGCAAGGAAGGAGATAAAGGAGGGGCAATAAAGAATGTGGCTGTCAGACCAAAAGTATTTACTCCGAAAGATAAAAATGGATATTTTGGCAGTGTAAGATTGACATTTGAACTTGATAAGGTTTATGAAAAATATGAGGTCAAAATCTATGATCTGAGAGGAAATCTGGTAAAGAAATTTGAGAGAGAAGGGCAGTACGTACAGGGTGAGGTTTCCTGGGATGCTACGGATAATGAAGGCTATCCGGTAAAGACTGGGGTTTATATATATCAAATAATAGCCGGAAATGAGAAATATTCTGGAACAATAATAATTGCGAGGTAGGAGGATGAAAATGAAAAATTTTTATAAATTTTTAGGAATAGCCTTAATTTTTATACCTCAAATCTTTTTTTCAAAATCAATTTATTATTATGAGCCCTTCAGTGATTCACAGGCAACACTTGAGGGTAGAGGGTGGATATTCAATTTCCCTATGTCAAGGGATATGATTATATATGATGTTTATAATGATTGGGGAGGTGCAGCTCCAGATGATAATAATTACCCAAAGACCAATTATGTTAATGGGGGCAGGCTTAAAATAATGGGAACGCCAAATAATATTGCTTTGTTTTGGAATAACTGGTTTTGTGGAAGTGGCGTTAAATTTGACCCAAAGTCTAATAGTTCTATAGGGCAGATAAATGTAAGTGAGGAAGAACCTTTTGGTTATACTATTATAAGATATACTACCAGTCTTGATGCAAGAGGTAATTATGCGGAGAGAGTAGGAGCTTATGTTGATGTTTTAAATCAAAATGCTTATTCTACTTTATGGATAGTGCAGGATAATGGTGTAACAAAGACGGATACAAACTCCAGATGGGATTATTTTCTCTTTTTTTATGATAAAGGTAGAATACAAAATAATAACAATACGTGGGGATATTATAAAGATGTGGAGCATGATATTTCTTTTACATCTTTAACAGCCGATATAGATGGCAATAACCCAGGAACTCTTACTACTTATTTTCAAAGGCAATATGATGATCAGGCTCAGCCTCATTTTAATAATGAAGCGGGAGGGTATTCAAATCCCGTTACGGAGGAACTTGCTATAAATCTTGTTCATTCTGGAAGTAAAATTATAATCTATTTAAATCCAAATCCAGCTGGAGATACAGGACCTAATAATACATGGATAAAGTTTGCTGAGGTTCCGGTGGGGTGGAGTAACGATATCGTTGCTTTTATTGGTAATGAAACTGGATTTTTTAGAGGTGAACCTGCTGAAGCACAATTTGATAATTTCTTAATAAGATCTATTGCAAGCAACGTTGTCGCAAAGATAACACCCACAAAGGTTATGACAAACTCTCTGGTCCAATTTTCAGTAGAAATTGAGCCTCAGAATGTAGCAACACAAGATAGTGGTATAGGCGAGATATATATTAAAAAGCCAACCGGTTATGGTAACTGGCAGCTTAATACTGTAAGTGTATCAAATTCATATAGTCCTAATCTGACGAGGATAACCTCAGGAACACCGGGTGCAGGACAATTTCTTGTTCAGGAGAAGGATGGAGAGTTATACATGAGATTTCAGATGGCTTCCCAGTCAGCGAATCAAATAGTCAGAAGTGGAAAAATTCTTGTAAGGTTTACACTTCAGACACCTTCAACCTCAGATGGCTCTGGAAAGGACTTTTCAGTTTATGTGGATTGCAGAAAGCATTCTGATACTGGGATAGACTGGATGTTTGACAATGCGAATGGCATCAAATATGCTACTACTGGAAGGAAGAAGGCAAAATCTCTCTTAACAGGCGATCTTAACGTAAAGGTCTATACTCAGCCGGTAGCATATGCATATTTGCAGTCTTCTCCTATGGTTGTGGGGCAGGATGTTCAGAGTGTTACAGTGAGGATTGATGGCAGTGGAGTAAGCGGTAGCCCGGATATATCCTATTTCAGGATACAGATACCTGCTGGTTTTACAGTAAGTAATAATGATCCAATCCATGGGATATTAAACATTGTTTCCAGTAAAGTACTTTTAGGAAGCAGTATTTCAAATATATACCTTACAAATATTTCTGGTACAAATTATATTTTTGTTAACTATATGACAAATGGCTTTGATGGTGTTTATGGTTTCGATATGATAAACTTTAATGTTTATGGTACTCCATCCCTGCCACTCGGGATGCTTTACAGCAACTATCACTGGAATATTGATGCGGACAGTTCTGCTTTTATAAGTGGAGCTGTCTGGACAAAGGCTGATACGCCGAATTCTTATCTCAGAGTTGTGGCTTCAAATGCGATGGCTTTAGCATATGTTTATCCTTCAAAGGTGAGCATTAATGGGGATATTACAAAAAATACGAACAGATACGCTTACACCTTAAGGAATGTGGGTACGAGCGGGAATAATATTTACAGGATAAGAATAAATATTCCCAATAATTTTGATAGTGTTCAGAATATAGTGAGTTCAAATGGTGGAAATACTGCTTATTCAAATAGTTTTATATGGGTGGATTATGGGTCTTCTCCACTTTTAAGCGGACAGATTGATACAATCGAATTTACTGCAAGGCATACAAATACGAATGTTTATTCAGCAGGTGAGACAGTTTCTCTTGTACTTTATGCAGACAATAGCAATAGTATGGGTTATGTTGAGCAGCAACAGGATCAGCCCAAAACGTGGAGTGTTTTTATTTCTCCACCTGTACCTCAGGGAGAAAACAAACTCGAGCCATTTCTTGTTTATACAACATTTATTACCAATGAGATTACAAACATAGTGGTCAATCTTTCGCCCCGGGATATAGATGTAAAAATGCTGAAGATTGATTTCAATACCAATTACATTAGTGAGATCTTGAGTATTCAAAGCCTTCTTATTGGCAATAATTATACAATTGTTACCAATGGAAGTAATTACAGCGTATATCTTAACTATGAGGCAAATTCTACAAATCTTGCTTCATGGTATAGGGATATGAATGCAGTTGAAAAGGTTGTAATGAAGTTTGTTGACAGGATTGGTCCAACTACATTTTCTTCTTTGCCTACAAATATTGCATTACCAACATATTTGTATAAAATCTCCAGTGAAACAAATGATACAAATCTATTTTCCCTCGCAACACAGAAAAGTGATGGTACAAATACATTACGTATTGAATATCCACCTGTCTCTTTGGTTGCAACAATAAGCCCTTCTGTGATTGATACAACATCGGTTACAAATGTGATGACTATGTATTTTACCAACACTGGAATGCCGGGTAATAGAATTCACAATATATATATACCTATTCAAACCAATATTTCCACAAATATTTATAATCTTGTTCTGACAGGGGGTGGAGGGGTAAGTTTTAACAGTCTTCAGAACAGGATAGAACTTACTTTCAGCACCCCCTTTGATGGTGGAGAGACAAGAACTCTTAGCTTCACTATGGTTGACAGGGTTGAAAGTATGGATATTTACAATGTGCCATTCTTGCCTTCTGTTAGCAATGATAGAGACTGGGAATACAATATTACCAATGGAAATAGTTATGTTTCATTTTTCCTTCCCAAACCAAAAGGTGGTGGAGGTGTCAGTCCTTCTATAGTTTTTGTTGGTAATGGGGATGAGATTACTCAGACCGTTAGATTTTATATTACCAATAGCGGGTCAGGAACAGATAATTTCCAGAGGGTTAAACTAATTCTTCCAGAGTTTTTAAATGGCAATCTGATTTATGCTTATAGCACAAAGCTTAATCTCTGGAATACGAACTCTTCATATTTTAACATAAGTACAACCGATATTACAATAACATATCCTTCTGCTCAGAGAATACTTGCTGGCGAAATGGATGTATTGGAGTTGACACTCGCTGTTGGGAGTAAATCTTTGCCTACAAATGGGGTGTGGAAAATATACGCTGATAATGGCTTTGTGGATATGGGTACAGTGCCTCCAACTTACTTTTTCGAAATAACGAATGTTACAATAGGTAATAGAACATGCTATGCGACAAGGCCAATTTCCTATAATATAAGCGATAATTTCTTAACTACAGAGACAAGAAAAACATTCGAGATTACAATTCAGAATGGCTCTACCGGTAATATTCCGGTAAGGAAAATTGGTATTAATATACCCTGGCCATTTAGTATAGATAGCATAAATGATGTTATTCTTTCAGGTTATCCGGGGAATAAGACCCTTGTGACAAACTGGCTATGGATAGACTATACTACACCTTTACCTGAAAATCAGTCCACTACAGTGAGAATTACTGCAAACAAGGAATTATTAAGCGACTCTACGAATGTTAGATTTAAGCCAGTATACATATATACTAATGATAATATTTCATATTTGCATACCAATATAGTTGGCTCGGATATAATGTATATTATTTTGCCAGATGTTAGCTTTTATGCTTATGTCAATCCGAATAATGTGTCAAGAGATGAAGAAAGCGTAATCTACACATTTACAATAACAAATGTAGGAGAGATTGGAAATGATGTTTATAGATTAAAGATAACGCCTCCTTCGAGTAATGAAGTTATTACCAATATTGAACTTGTAAGTGGGAGGATTAAAAGCCATTTTACTTACTCCAATGATGGTTCGGTGTATATTGATTACTTTATAAGCAACACAAATATACAGAAAGGGGATTATGATGTTATATCGTTAAAAGGATATGATAATCAGATTGTTGAAGGATTTTCGGGAAGCTGGAAGGTTTATGGTGTTAATACTAAAACAGGTGTGGCAAATGTGGCAGCTAAAAATCCAGCCGAGATAGGAAAGAGCCTATTGCTTTCCTTTATAGTTCCACCATATAATTCGCTTTACAGCATTGCCAGTAGAACATTAAACACACTCGATACTACGAACAACCTGACAATTATCGTTAATAATACTGGAGAGAGTGGTAATGATATAACTGGTTTGAGAATTTATTTCTTTTGGCCTTTTATCACAAACGGGGCTGAAATAAATAG
Source organism: Brevinematia bacterium (assembly GCA_049968515.1). Taxonomy (GTDB): domain Bacteria; phylum Spirochaetota; class Brevinematia; order Brevinematales; family JAOACQ01; genus JAOACQ01. The sequence goes on along the minus strand of JBMFQR010000002.1, from coordinate 73,236 downwards.
TTCTATTGGGGGAAGTCTTTCAAAGGTGTCAAACGATGGTACGAACTTTGTGGAGATAAAATATGATACAGGAAAGTTTACCAATGGAGTGAGTGATACGATAGTTTTAAAGCTTCTGGACACCTTTGCAGTTGGAGACACAAATACCCATATCTTTTTGAAAGCTATGTACTCTACGTCGGGAGAGAACTATATCAAATCAGAATTGGCTGGTGGAGAAACCAACCAGCTTCTCTTTAAGATGCCTTACCCGGATCTTGCCAGTGAGCTATTGCCATCTGAAATTTATTTCAATCAAACGAATGTAGAAATAGGCATGAGATTTATTAATAAGGGTCAGGTTAATAACAATATTCAGTGGATAAAGGTGAAAATTCCGGATGTGTATACCAATAACTTTGATATAAGCAAAGTTTCAGATACACTTGCTACAAATAAGAATTATGCTGATGGAGTATTATCTTTATTTTATAACAGTTTTTATTCGCAGGTGACAAATCTTGTGACTTTAAAATTGAGCAATAGTGTTACAAATATCGGGGACAATTTTGCTTTTGAAATTATAGTATATAATGGTTTATATGAAACTACAAATTCCGGGCCCATCTTATCCATACAGAGACTACCAGCTATTGTGATACAAAGTGATTACAGAACCCTTTATTCTACATATGTTACGAATACTGTAAAAATGGAAATAGACAATGGAGTTGCTTCGGGAAGCTCCTCCATCAAATATGCAAGACTTATAATCCCTGATATATTTACAAATATTGTTTCTGTAGAAAGTATTTATGGAAATGTTGTGTCTAATTTTCTTTCAAACCTCGTAATATATTATCCCAATGGAATTGCAAAGGGTAATAAGGATACTTTAACATTGAATTTGATTGATAAATATGATTTATATAAAACAAATGAAATAAAATGGGATGCCTATATAAATAATGGCAGTGGTTATGCTTGTGCCATTGAAACATTTTCATTTTTAACACAGAGCATGGTGATACCAAAGATTGATATTACAAATTTGAATCCTATAAAATGGGTTTATATTGGGGTACCCACCAACACTATAGTATTTTCTATAAGTAATAAAAGCATAGGGAATAACTATGCATTTTCAAATATTATTGAACTTCCTTCACTTCTTGACACAGGAATTAGTTTTTCAAATACCCATGCTGATTCTGTGATAAAATATGAAAACTCTAAAATTATAGTCACTTATTCCTCTGGGTTTAAATCTGGTAGTGTTGACAATATTTATTTTGAACTTACAAATGGTGTGACCAGTGTTACAGATTTTAATGTTCAGATAAAATCTTATAATGGAAGTGATTATGGACCCGGAATGGCATATTTAAGAGTGAGCTTTAAAGGAAAGGATGAGATTGCAAGTGCATACCTAAAACCAAAGGCTCAGATAATCTATAGCATCGATAACACAGGATTAATTAAATATTATGTGCAGAATAATATGTATGATAAAGGAATAAAAGAGTTAAAAATTGATTTTGATACTACAAGATTGAATATAAGTAATATTTACTCATCCTTACTGCAAAGGTATCTATCTTTTACCAAGAGCAGCACTAATCTTATTGTAAGCTATGGAAATGATTCAATCATTAAAAGGACTAATGACGAGCTAATAATAAATATTGTGTATACGAATACGCAGAACTGGACTAATGTTATGAAAGCTATGGTTAAGTATGAGGGTATGGATGAATATTTTGAAACACTTGTACCAGAAGGGGAAAGTGTACACTTACCAGTGTTGCTTGCTGATTTTGGTAGAATTACAGGCATTGTCCTTCCACCAAATATTACACCTAAGATAAGTGTTGTCGATTCAAGTGGGGCGGTGGTAACAAACAAAACAGGAGAAAAGGCTATAGCGATTTCAGATACAGAAGGGAAATACCTGCTTGACTATGTCCTTCCCGGTACTTACAGACTTCAGTTTACCGGAACAAGCTATTCTACAAACAACTTTATGGAGGATGTTGTTGTCATCGCAAATAAAGTCACAAATGTTGGTGTGTATAAGATGAAAAAGGCTGTATTTTCTCCAAATGCTCCGGGTGAACAAGAAAGTCTCTGTCTAGATGACTTAAAGACAACGATAATTGTTCCAGAGGGTAGTATGGGTGATTATTTCTCAGTGGATATATGGTTAACCAACTTTACCGTCAGGGATCCTGATATGAAAGAAGCTGCAAAGAAATCTAAAATAATCACTCCTCCAGCCGGTAATGAAGATAGTGTGAAAGTCTATCATTTTGATATGAAAGGAATGACCTTTGATGAAAGGGAAGAACAGGAGCTTAAAAAAGATGTTATAATAAAGCTTGCTTACGATAAAGCAGAAATTGAAGGCTGGGGCTGGAATGAAGATAAGCTTGCAGTTTTCTACTGGAGACCGATGACAAAGGAATGGAGAAGAATAGGGGGTGTTGTTGATAAAGAAAATGGCCTTGTGACATTTAAGTCTGGTTATCTGCATAAGTATTATGCCATAATGGGGGATGCTGCATCTAAGACAAGTGCATCCGGATTTGTTAATGTAAGTGCAGATCCAAAAGTGTTTACACCCGGCGTAAAGGATAGAAGATATAAGAATATGAAGCTTGCATTCGGGCTTGAAGAGAGTGTTGAGAAGGTTTATGTTAAGATATATGATATGAGAGGAAATCTATTAAGGCAGCTGGAATGTAGTGGTGAATATAAGAATGGAGAGGTTTACTGGGATGGAAAGGATTCAGAGGGATATGATGTTAAGACAGGAGTTTATATTTATAAGATTATTGCCGGGAGTAAAGTTTATAGTGGTACTATAATTATAGCAAGATAATAAAGTCTGGAGGAAAATTATGAAAAATTCTATAATTTTTATTGTGTCTGGATTAATTTTGCTTGCAGGTTTTCTTTTTGGTGCATATGATGAACCTGTTACTACTACAAGAGGCAGGGCAATGGGGAATGCTATATTTGCAGATTTTGATTCAGTAAATTCCATGAGCTATAATCCAGCCTGTATTGCTTATGCGAGAAGCTTAGAGACTTATTTTGCCTGGGATACACCATACCTTGGTTTGAATGATGAAAGTATGATAAATACAATAAACTTCAATCTTGTAATTCCTTTCTGGAATAGTTTTACAATTCCACCCGATCCATTCGTTACAAAGGATGCTGCATTGGGCATTGGAGTAAAGAGATTAAGTGTTTATGGTGTGGATATTGATGGTGTATCAAAAGAGTTTTATCATGAGGGCTTATATAGCCTTGTATATGCAAAGAACCTGAACAACCTTTTTAAGGGGGCAAGACTTGCAGCTGGAGCAAGATTCAATCTATATGATATTGGAGTTGGTAATGTCATAGATGTAGAGAACAATGAAAACTTTGGAGGAAAACTTAATACTTATTCTTTCGGGCTTGATCTGGGGGTGACATATTATTTCAGTGATAGTATAGTACTGGGTTTTGCATATAAAAATCTCATCTCTCCAAATATTTCAATTCTTCCAGAGGGAAATGAAACATTGCCTTCTGAAATGAGTCTGGGGGGCAACATAAATTTAGGGGATGTGTTTGGCTTCTTTAAGAAGTCCACTCTGGGTTTTGGAACAGTTATATATGGCAGGGATGCCAATGACAACAGACAGTCTGATATGTCCTGGAGACTTGGGTATGAATTCAAGCAGCTTACTGCAAGCCAGCTTTTTAAGGATAGTAACTACAAAGGGGAGCTTCTGTCAGTAAGACTTGGCTTTAATTATGAAGCCAAGAAGGTAGGGGATGAATTTGACATTTACATTACAAAGCTTAAGGGTATAATGAATTTTTCTGCAGGGCTTGGTTTTAACTATGTAATTTCATATTCCCACCTTATTTCGATAGATTACACCTTTGAGTATGGTATAAATATGGGAGCATTCAGACATATTGCCTCTCTTACCTACAAGTATCTGCTTCCTGATAGTGCCTTTGTATACAAGGAAGAATTGAAGAAGGAAAAGGAATTTGAGGAGTTGATAGAGAGAAGAACAGAAACACAGACCAATAAATAGAAAAAAGCCCTGTGGTTAACCGCAGGGCTTTTTCTTGACATTTTATCTTTTAAGCATGTATAATTAACTTCATACTTAATTCTTTTTCAGGAGGAAATTATGCCGTTATTGCAGAGAGCCACCCATGTATCTGGCAGACTTGCTTTATCTTTAATTTTAGGCGGAGGAAAAGGCATAAGGCTTTATCCATTGACAAAAGACAGGTCAAAGCCAGCAGTGCCATTCGGAGGAAATTACAGACTTATTGACATTCCAATTTCAAATTGCATAAACTCTGGTATAAATAGAATATTTGTAATGACACAATACAATTCAGCTTCATTAAATAGACATATCACCCAGACCTACAAGTTTGATATATTTCACAATGGCTTTGTTGATATCCTTGCCTCTGAGCAGACAATGGACAATGTACAGGCTGGTTTTTCTCAGGGTACGGCGGATGCTGTGAGAAGAGCACTGAAGCATCTCAATCCCTTCAGGGATGCAAAGAATGCTCCCTACATATTGATACTTGCAGGTGACCAGCTTTACAGAATGGATTTCAGGAAGTTTTTGGAGCATCATATTGAGCATAAGGCTGATATTTCCATTGGTATTATACCTGTTTGTACTGAGGATATAAATCGGTTTGGAATATTGAAGGTAAATGAGAAATGTAAAATTATTGACTTCATTGAAAAACCTGGAAATGTAGAACTTATAAAAAACTGGAAGATTCCAGATTGTTTTAAAAATCTAAAAAATGACAAGAAGATTTATTTTGCCTCAATGGGGATTTATGTGTTTAATATAGATGTACTTTATGACCTTCTTTTGACCCATCCTGAGATGCTTGATTTTGGGAAGGAAATAATACCATATGCAATTAAAAGTGGCTATAATTGCTATGGATTTATACATGAGGGTTACTGGGAGGATATTGGAACAATAAAATCCTTCCACAGCGCCAATATTGAACTAACAAAGGAAAATCCAGAGTTTGACCTTTATTCCCTAACAATGCCATTCTTCAGTCACCCGAGATTTTTGCCACCTTCCAGAATAATTAAATCTGATATTCAGAGCTGTCTTATTAGTGATGGAGTGTTTATTGAAGAAGCCAAATTGAAGCATAGTGTACTCGGTGTAAGAAGTATTGTAAAAAAAGGTGTTGAAATAGAAAATTCAGTTATAATGGGAGCTGATTTTTATGATCATTCTGATGATACATCCTCTCAGATTCCCGTAGGTATTGGAGAAAACACAGTTATCAGAAATGCCATCATTGATAAGAATTGCAGAATAGGAAAGAACGTGAGAATAGTAAATGAGGCAAAAATATTAAATAAGGAAGAGACAAATTACTCTATAGTTGATGGGATAGTGGTTGTAACTAAGAATAGTATTATTCCGGATGGCACAGTGATTTAATTTTTTTCAATTATGTTGAAAAAAATTATTTGTGTTGATATATTATATATTTGAAGGAGGAAACTTAATGCAGAAAGGAAGGTTTTATTTTCTTATCTTCATTATTCTATTTCCTTTGCTTTTATTTTCTCAAAAAATTGAGGTTGAAAAAGATTTTACTGGTGAGGCAAAAGCAAAAGAGTTTTCTGAAGCCAGAAAGTTAGCATATGTGGATGTGGTAAGAAAGGCGTTGTTATATATTGCTGGAGAAAATGAATATAAGAATCTAAAGGAAAATATTGAGAAGGAATTTTTAGTTTATGAAAACATTAGAAGATATATTGTTGGAGAAACAGAGAGTGTTTCAGAGAATAAAAAAAAGAAATGGGTATCAAATTACAGGGATGCCGAGGGGAATCTTGTTTTAAAGCTTCAAGCCTTTGTAAAAACAGGGGAGTTGAAAAGGGATTATGATAGCTGGAAAGAAAAGTATTTAACTCAAACTTCATCGGAAATTTTAACAAAAAAATCTTCTAAATCGGAGAATATTGTTTCTTCTGAAAGTGAGGATTTTTCAAACGTTGATATTTCTTCGATTACGATGCTTGTTTTTTATAATCCCAGGTCACCTGTGATACTTAAAAACCCTGAGGAAGAGATTTATGCCAGATGGGCGGTTGAGGATCTCAACAAAGAATGTGCAGATATGGGTCTTCAAATATTCGATCTTGAAACAATGGAGAAACTCTCGAAGGAGAGGGAGATATTGCAACAATCGGAGGCTGGTAATATAGGAATTGGCCTTCTTCTTGCCGAGAGGGTTTTTGCTGAGCTATACACTGAAGTTACTCCAGCTGTAAACTATCAGGGTACAAAGGCTCATGTCATTTTGAACGTGAAGGTTTTTGTAAGGACTACGGGTGCTTTAATTGCAAATATTGAGAAGGGAGGGCAGGAATATGATTCTCCCTCTGTTACTGCCTCAATAAAGGCAAGCATGAGGGAAGCTACAAAGAAGGTGAGGGATGAACTGGCACAGGCATTAAAAAAATATGTGGGTAGGGGTAGATTTTATTTTGTGAGGATTACTGGGATTGATTCATATAAACAGGCGAATAGTTTTGTAAAACAACTTGAGAAGATTGATGGGGTTGTTTCTGTTAAGTTGAAGTCTGGTTCAAAATCAGACAGGGTTTATGATTATAATGTGCAGTATAAAGGCAATCCTACTGAACTAATTGATATTTTGCTTGATACAATGTCACAGAAGGCCGGGTTTGAATCTTTTGATTTAAGTCAGGTCAGAGGGAATGAGTTAATTTTTACACTTGAATAGAAGGAGTGTTGTTTAAAAAGCAACACCTTTACAATATGGATTTTCATTTAGGAGGAAGATATGAAAAGAGGTTATTACATTTTGATTTCTCTGGTTTTAGGGGGATTAATACTCTCCTGTGGCAGGAAACCGAATCCCGTTGCAGTTCCTGAACCATCGAGCGGAACATCTGAGGCACCTTTGATTAAGATTCATGTCATACAGAAAAGCACAGATCCGACGCCTTACTGGGTAAACAAGAAATGGGAGATTGGAAAGGATGAACTCGGCAGAAAGGTTATATTTTTGACAGTGGAAGGGCAGAGGAATACAAAGGAGAAAGCAGAGATTGAAGCTGAATCAAGAAAGATTGCCAGACTTTCTGAGTTAATCAAGCAGGTTGCGACCAGAGAGTTTGCCATTGCGAAACAGGGAATGCTTAACGATGAGACCGAACTTGATACTTACTTTGAAGAGACAATTGCGGCAGTTTCAAAGAATGTGAATATCAGTGGTGCGATGAATGTTGAGGATTACTGGGAGTATATCCAGGAGGTTCAGGGTGATTCTTCAAGAACATACTGGAGATATGTGAAGAGATATGCAATGGATTATGAAACCTATCAGAAGGCTGTAAAACAGGCATGGGAACCTGTTGCCAAAAAGATCCCCCCGGATTTAAAAAACAGGGCTGAAAAGGTGTTAGAGAATTTGAATAAGAGTCAGGAGCCACTCAGCGAATAATTTAATTTGAGATTAATTCGAAAAGGGTGAAGTTTTGGCTTCACCCTTTTTTATTAAGTTCTTAATATATTATTCCGACAATTAATGGATTTAGAATAGACAAAGTTTAATTGTATTTTAGTGAAAAATATAGATTCAGGAGATAAATTGTGGATTGTAATTTTATTTTTCTGATTCTGGGGGTGATGGTTTTTGTTGGTACTATAGTTATAATTTTATCACTTTATTTTTACAGAAGGGAGCTTGAGTTAACCGAGATAAAGAACTCTCTTGAGAAAAAGGAATTTGAAAAGGCAATAAGACTTTCAAAAGAATATCTAAAGAAAAGCCCGCCAAATTTCAATATATATTATTGCCTTGCGAAGGCATATGACGGAGTTAATAATTATAAGGCTGCAATTGAATACTACGAGAAATCTCTGGTTGAACTTCAAAAATATCCTAAGTCAGCATTAAAGGCAGAAATAATGCTGAGACTTGGTGATTTATATCTTGCAATAGAGGAGAAAAATGTTGCAATTGGATGTTTTAAGATGGTGCTTGAGGAATTTCCAAATAATTTGTATTCTCTCTGGCAACTCGGAAAAGTATATTTTAAAGAGAACAATTTTTTGAAGGCAAGGGAATATTTAGAAAGGCTTGTTAGTATAAAACCAATCTATCCAGAGGCATATCTTCTTCTTGCAAAGTCATATTATAACTTACAGAATTATCAGAATGCCTTGAATTATTTAAATCTCTGGTTTGAAAAGGGAAGTGATAGAAGTGCTTCAGTGGAGGAATACAATAAATCTTTAATCTTTTTATCCGATATATATGTGGCTTTAAAAAGATACAATGAGGCCATCTCTGTTTTAAAACCATTACTTGAAGATGAAAGGTCTACTGGAGAAGCACTTATAAGACTTATTCAGATTTATATTAGAATGGGGGATTTTTCAAAGGCAATACAACTGGGGGATGATTTTCTGCTAAAGATACCAAAAGAGGATAAGGCTGGAGTTTTTTATGAACTTGCCAATGCTTATGCCGGTGGTGGTGAGATATATAAAGCTATAGATATGTGGCATAGTGTTAATAATGTTCGTCCGGGCTACAGGGATGTAGTTCAAATTCTTGAGAAGTATAAGGTACTGGTCGAAAACAGGTTTCTGGAAAATTATTTTACAAATGATGAAGCAACTTTTTCAAATCTTATTTTAAGAAAGTTTAATATTAAAGAGTTTAATATCTTTTATAGAGATAAAACTTTCTGGATAATAAAGGATGATCCAGACTGCAGAATACTTCACAGAGAGGCTATTTCATTGTTGCCGGTGAAATTAAATGAGATGGAAAATATCCTTATTGATGAGGGGCTTTCAACTTATTCTGTGACATTATATACCCTTTTTGAAGTTGATAAAGGTTGCTATTCCATTAATTTTTACAGAAAGATCAGAGTGGTTTCAGGTGAAGCATTTCTGACATTTTTCAGGGATTAATGAAAAAATTGTTAAGCAGGTCATATTTTGTGTCTCTATTCTTCATAACGTTCTGTTCAACATTTTTGTATCAAAAAATTATAAAGCCAGTATAGACTGTACCTCGGCTTCACCGTTGTCATTCTGAATGAAATGAAGAATATCTTAATATCATTGAAAAGAGCATATTCTTTGCTTCGTTCAGAATGGCCATTTCGCCTTTTTGTAAAGACCCTCCTTACTGAGGGTAATAATATTCCCTAATTTTTGTTCTTTTCTCTCATCATTTCATAGAGTCTGTCTGCCTGCATCATAAAGGTTTCAAGTCTTGCCTGAATAATCTGGGAGAAAGGATTTCCGTCGCATTCGATAGAAAGGAATGGGAGATTATCTATCTCTTCTTTGATAAAAGAATAATCTTTGTTTGAACCAGCTACTTTTGTAGCCTCTTCTTTTCCTTCCACTGTCATTTCTACAGTGCTTACTGCCTCTGTCATTCTTGAGTTCATACAGCCAAATGGACCAACATTTATAACACCACAGTACTTATCAATCAGCTTATAAAGTGCTACCCCTGTTGACAAACCCGGTTCACCTGTCAGAGTATATGGGAATATATGTTTTGAGTATGAAAGATACTTTCTTATGTCTATGATTTCAGGCTCATATAAGCCAGATTGTGCTAATATTTTCTTTGATTTTCTTTCATAATAATCCTGAACATACTTTGAAATGAGTGCCTCAATTTTTCCAATGAGATTGGTTTTAAGCTCATACATATTTATATCTCTTAAGAAATCGGTATACCTCACCCATTCTGAAACAGGTGCATCAAGCATTACAAAGCCATTTTCTGCGAGGAGTTCCGGAATGCCCATTAAGGAGAAGTGGTCTCTTCTGACAAATATTTCTCCTACAAGGCCTACATACTTTGCTTCACTTAATGGCTTTGAAAGTTTTATCTTTGAAAATTCCTTTGCTGTTGCTCTTAATTGTTTAAAGACCGGAATTTTACTTGTTCCATCGAGAGAAGAAAGAAGCTTTTCAACCTCATTCTCAAAGATTTTCATTCCTTCTTCTCTATCTATTGCCATCGCTTTAATAACGGATCTTATATCATCAAGAATATCGAATATATACAGTGCTTTTGCCATATTTATTCTGAAAGAAATACCGAGGCCAGCATATCCATTATCATTTGAAAGTGAGAGAATTCCCACGTTTTTGAGCCTGAGCTTTTCTATTGTTCTCCGGAGCAGGGTTTCGTATTGACCAACCCGGCAGCATCCACCTGCTGCTACCATTGCAATTATTGTTTTTTCATCTGGCTTTTTGTTGTATTTTATGTATTTTAGCATTTCACCAATGATGTTGATGATGGGTAAACACTCTTTTGATGTAAGGACACTTTTTCCCAGTTCCAGAGCCTCTCTGTCACAGACAGGGAGTGGTTCTGCATTCCAGCCGAGGCCTCTTAATACAGCCGCAGTACTTCTGGCAAAGAGATCTCCCATCGATGGTATGAGGAACTTTGTCTTTTCGTCTTTTTTGGCAAGTGTTTTATTACCATCAGAGTCTATGTAGTAGACTTGTCCCAATTCTGTAAGTTCAATCTCTGCTGGTCTGAAATTTTCTTCTATCTCGACAAGATTGGATTTTACTTTAAGGTAATTCTTTATTACATCCATAAATGCTTCGATTCTTGTGTTTACCCCGGCATCTGCAGTATGTGAGTCAATTTCGAGTGTCAGTGAAGGCTTGCTGCCCATAAGGTCTCTGAAATGCTGAACCATTATGGAATCCAGTGCACAGAGAAAGTTTGTGAGGTAACACCCAAAAAGCTGGGGATGTCTTTTTACTATTCTTGCAGCTTTTATTATCCTCTGTCCCATTTCCCAGTAAGTATTTCTATAGTTTGGTTCATTTTCGTATGGCAAAAAGTCATATGGAATAATTTCTACTCCCCTCGATGCAAATTTGAAAGGGACACCCTTATTTGTTTCTTCTGCAAAGGCATTGTAAGGCCTTCCAAATAAAACAATAGCAATCTTATCTGGATTTTTTTCAAGGTTGTCAAGTATCTTTTTGCCTTCTTCCTTGAGGGCACTGAAGAATTTCATCTGGGCTTCCACTGCTTTTTTGTAAGCTATTCTTCCTTCATTCTCTGTAAAGCCAAGTTCAACAGCAACCTTTGCAAAGGTATCTTCTTCTGCGTCATAACCGGTCATAAAGTTTAGTAGTGGGGTAATCATTTTAGGGGGATTTTTCATATTTTTTAGAAATGTTGCTCTCTGGTAGAATGGTTCTCCCTGTACAAACATACATGTGGTCTGATATTCTATTCGATATTCTTCTTCCTTTGAGACCTGCATTTCCTTAATCTGTGGCAGAAATATAACATCTGGCTTTTTAGATAGTAGATCCTCAAACATTCCTAAAGCCACCTGTCCGGAAAGGCAGTAGCTTGTCATTCCTTTGTCTATACCACTCTGCCTGACCTCTTCTGGCAGAACAACTCTGCAACCAAGTTCGGCAAAGAATGTATAAAACATAGGATAAAGTGTGTTAATCTGAAAACTTCTATTTAAGCCAACAACAGGTGCATTTTCTTTTGGCTTGTAATCTTTTTTGACAAACCTTTCAAAGAGGAGCTCTCTTCTTTTGACAACATGATTATAAGCTGCGACGTCGTATCTAATGTTATGAAGCTGGTTGTAGTACTTATTGCATGCTCCACCAAAAGGAAACTTTTTTCCTTCTATTTCAATGATGTTAATTTCACATTTTCTATCGCAGTTTTCTGGTTTACCCTGACAGATAAAGCTCTTTCCGTAAATTGCCTCTCTTTCAGCCAGTTTCTTTAAGTCAAACTCCTTTCTTTCAATAAGGCCAATATCTATAAGATTTTTTAGTTCGAGTGCAACACCATATGCTCCCATAAGCCCGGGATGTGGTGGAACGATTATCTTTTTCCCGCTCAAGCCAGCCATTGCGAGTGGGACGGCCTTATTATAACACACCCCTCCCTGCATAAAGATTTTCTTTCCGACAGGTCTGAAGCCTTTAACTCTGTTGAGATAATTTATACAGATTGAATAAACGAGACCCGCAACAATATTTTCCTTTGAGATACCTTCCTGAAATGCGGTATTAATATCGGATGAAATAAATGCTGCGCACTGGTCAGAAAAATTTGGGGGATTTTTTGCCGAGAGTGCAATATCAGCAATGTCCTCCATTTTTATCCCGAGGCTTTCATATGCCGATTCCTCAAGAAAGCTACCTGTCCCTGCGGAACATGCCTCGTTCATTGCATAGTCACAGGCAACACTATTTGTGAGATATGTATACTTTGCATCCTGTCCGCCTATCTCAAAAATTGTATCAACCTCCGGGTCAAAATGAGCAGCAGCCCTGGCATGTGCAATAATCTCATTTATGATGCCATCTGTCTCTGCATGCAGTCCTGCTATGTATCTTCCACTTCCTGTTACTCCAACCCCATAAATTTTCACCTTTGTGTTGCCGAGTTGTTTTAAGATAGCCCTGTAACAATTCTTTGATGCCTCAATAGGGTTTCCGTTTGTCCTCAGATATTCAGCTGCAAGGATTTTCTCATCCTTTATTCTGAAAAGCACAGCCTTTGTTGTTGTAGAACCAACATCGAGCCCTATAAGGCATTCATCGCCATCCACAGCTTTTTCAAAGTCCATATTTTTGAATTCAACCATATCGGTGTATTCAGATATGGGTTTCAAAAATGTAAAGGATGATTTTGCCTCTTTGAAGTAATCACCTTTCTTAAGGTTGGAGTGAGTTTTTTCTCTTAATGCCCATAATGCCGCTCCCAATGCTTCAAAGTAAGGAGCTTCTTCCGGGACAAAGACCTCTTCAAAATTTTCCCTTAAAAAATCTATCACAACCGAGTTCTGGGATGTTCCACCGACCACCATTATTCTTTTCGCATCGAGCTTTACAAGAAGCTCTTCAATCTTTTTTGCTATCATTCTTGCAAGACCGGCTGTAACGTTTTCTATTGGTTCCCCCTTGTTTAAGGCATGTGTGCAGTCTGACTTACAAAATACCGAACATCTTCCTGAAAGATGATGGGGGTTTTCTGAGGTTTTTGCAAGTTTTACAGCCTCCTCTATGGTAATATTCATCCTTCTTATCTGCTGGAGAAAAAATTCTCCTGTACCGGATGCACATTTATTTCCGGAGGAAATTCTTGAAATTCTTGACTTTCTGTCAAGTTCATAAACAATAAAAGTTTCTCCTCCAGCGGAAACAATAGCGTCATATTCATTTTCTTTTTTCACGAATTGATAGGCAAGCTCTGTTGCTTCTGGTTCTATTAAGGAATGAAGCTTGGTAATCTCCCTGAACTTTCTACCTGTAATGGCAATATATTTTTCTTCAAGTTCGTAATTGTCGAGCACAGAGGATAAAACTCCTTTTGGATCGCCATCATGTTCCTTCCTGATAGTATTGATTATGCTTATTTTACCATTGTCGTTTTCTATTTCAACAAGCGTGAAGGTACATGCCCCCAGACAGATCCCAATAGATTTTTCCTTCAATTTTAGTTTATTGATAGCATTCACTTTCTACCCCCAAATTTTCGTAATTTTTTGAAAACAAATTTTCGATTTTTAATCAATAGTGGTACAATGCCCAATATTAAATATTATCCCTCAATTAATAAAAAATTTCAAATTTATTGTCCTTTAAAAGGGCGTATCTTCTATGTCAGAAAAATGTTCTGGCTTTGTTCTTTCCCATCTATGGTGAAAGAAAGAAAACCACTGTTCTGGAAATTTTAGTATGATTTTTTCATATTCTGAATTTATCCACGTCATTATTCTTTTACAATCTTCTTCAAAATTTTCTGTCTTTTCAAAATAGACGTGAGGATAAAATTTCAAAAGATATTTGCCATCAGGTTTTCTTATTCCGAAAGCCATCATTAATGGTGCTTTATACTTTAAGTGAAGTTTTGCAGGACCATCAGCTGTTGCAGATGGCATTCCAAAAAATGGTACAAATATGGGTTGAAAATAATAGGTCTGGTCAACGAGTGTACCTACTATTCCGCCGTTCTTTAAATGCCTCACTATTTTCGAAAGATCTGAAACCTCATTGTAGAAACATTTTATTTTTCCTTGCTTTTCCCTTATGTGTTTAAGCCACCAATCCGTGTAAGGATTAAACTGCCGGTTTATTATCACGGCGAGATTTTTACCGAGTTTTGCTGGGATACTGCCAAGATATTCCCAGTTGCCTATGTGTCCAGTGACAACAATCAAGCCTTTACCATCCTGTAGTGCTTCATCGACGTATTCATATCCTTCAAACTCTACAAACTTTTTGTAGTTTTTTTTGTTTATAGCACCAAGCTTTAAATATTCTACTCCATAAAGTACCAGATTGTGATAGAGCTTTTTAATTAATCTTTCTTTTTCCTCTTTTGATAATGGATTGTCCTTATAGACAATTCTGAAATTGTATTCTGCAATCTTTTTGTTTTTTCTGTCGAGGTAAAATATTAAAAGACTTAACGGCTTTGCAATAGCTCTTAAGAAAGAAAGAGGTAACAACGAAAGAAGAGATGAAAGAGGGACAACCACTATAAACTCAAGTATATAGATGAATTTCTTTATAAGGCTAATTTTTCTCTTTGCCAAAATGAGGTCCTATTTTTGCTTTTTGAGTTTTTTCTGAACTCTTTCCTTCATTTGAAGTGCTAGTATTACAGGAGCGTTGTTGATAGTATTCATCCTTGATGTTTCTTCAAACATCTTTAGGGCTTCTTCATATTTACCCTGCTGATATTTTATAAATCCAACTTCATATGTCGCCCATGCAACCACATCTATTTCATTTGTGAAGGTCTTTCTTGCAAATTCGTAATAGTACATCGCCTCGTTGTATTCATTCGCCTGATATTTTTCGTCTGCAAGCTCCATTACCTTTGTGGAAGACATTTCCCTGAGTTTTTCTTCTGGTAGTACAGTACTCATTTTAAAACAAGAAGTCATAACAAAGAGGGTTAAGATAGTTATTATTTGTTTCATTGGCCACCTCATAAAACCAATCAGTTTCGAATATTTTAAGTAAAAACGCAAAAATTATCAAGTTTTGATTTTTTTTCAAATATATTGTATAATTAATACAGAAAAGTCAGTTCTTTAATGTTTAGGTTAAGGTTAATGGAGGATTTTAATGTCGAGAAAGTGTGATATATGCGGGAAATCACCAATTTATGGCAATAATATTTCTCATTCTCACAGGAGAACAAGAACAAGATGGATCCCCAATTTAAAGAAAGTGGATGCTATTATAGACGGCAAAAAGAAAAAAATCAAGATTTGCATGAGCTGTCTGCATGCAAACAAGGTTGAACTTTCGTATTAATTCTTTTTGCTGAGAAAATGCTATAAGTCTTTATGGCTTATTGAATTTTCGAGGCATCAACGGGTAAAAATGCTGATCCAGAGGAGGTATCTGATGGAAAGGCGTCTCGGTGTAATTGCAATCATAGTTTATGATCTTGATAGTGTAAAAGAGCTTAATCTTATACTTTCTGATTTTGGCGGGATAATTTTGGGCAGGATGGGTTTGCCTTTAAGAGAAAAAAAAATCAATGTTATTTCTTTGATTGTAGAAGGAACCAATGATGAAATCGGTGCTATGACCGGCAGAATTGGTAGGCTTAAAGGCATCTCTGTGAAATCAATGCTCACTGAGTTTAAAGAATAGTCGTAGGTGAACACTCATCCCGTTTTCTTAGATAGATTGCGAAGCAGTCTGTTCATTAATTTTTTTCATAGGAGGCTACTATGAACAGCTTTAAGAACAAAGATAAGTATCTGAAGAATTTTATTGACAGAGATAAACTTTATTCACTGATTTCGGAGAAAGAACCATCTTCAGATGAGGTTGATGAAATATTAAACAGGGCTTTAAAACTTAAGGGACTTGATTTACCGGATGTTGCGAGGTTGCTCAATACAAAGAGAAAAGAACAGATTCAGAAAATTATAAATGCAGCAAAGATTGTGAAAGAAACAATTTATGGCAAGAGACTTGTTTTATTTGCTCCACTGTACGTGGCCAATCTTTGTTCAAACAACTGTCTTTACTGTGCATTTAGAAAAGACAATAAATCTCTTCCAAGGGTGGTTCTTACACAGGAGGAGATTAAAAAGGAGGTAGAATCGCTCCTTAAAGAGGGACATAAGAGAATTCTTATGCTGAGCGGAGAAACCGATGAAACGCCTCTCGAGTATTTTCTGGAAGCTATAAGAACTGCCTACAGTGTGAGAACAGGGAATAATTACATAAGAAGAATAAATGTGGAGATAGCACCACTTGAGGTTGAAGAATTTTATAGACTGAAGCAGGAAAAAATCGGTACCTACACATGCTTTCAGGAGACTTACGATCCTGTTGAGTATAAAAAGTATCATCCCTCGGGCAGGAAATCTGACTATGAGTGGAGGCTCTTTGTAATGGACAGAGCGATGGCTGGAAGTATAGATGATGTTGGCATTGGGGCACTCTTTGGGCTTGCAGATTACAGATTTGAGGTTTTAGCCTTAATCGAGCATGCCAATCATCTTGAGGAGGTTTTTGGTTGTGGACCTCACACAATTAGCATTCCAAGAATTGAGCCTGCTGATGGAGCACCTTTTTCAACCAATGTTCCTCATCCTGTAAGTGATAGTGATTTTAAAAAGCTTGTGGCAATTTTAAGACTTGCAGTTCCTTACACTGGAATTATTTTGAGCACAAGAGAGAGTGAGGAGTTGAGAAATGAGTTATTTAACTATGGAGTTTCACAGATATCAGCTGGTTCAAGGACAAATCCAGGTGCATATTCGAGGGAAAACCACCCTAACTCTGGAAGTCAATTTTCGCTTGGAGATCACAGATCTCTTGATGAGGTTATTTCCTGTTTGATAGATATGGAGTATATTCCGTCCTTCTGCACTGGATGTTATAGAAAGGGCAGGGTTGGAAATGATTTTATGGATCTTGCAAAACCCGGCTTGATTAAAGAATTCTGTATGCCAAATGGAATTTTTACATTCTGCGAGTATTTATATGATTTTGCCTCAAAGAAAACGAGAGAGAAAGGGGAGAAACTTGTTAGCAAATTGATGGATGAGGTTGAAAAGCCATCTTTAAGGAAGAGGATGGAGGAGGTGATAGAAAGGCTTAAAAATGGAGAAAGGGATGTATATTTCTGATAGCTTAAAAGTTAAGCCACTTACTTTTAAGGAAGTAAAAGAATTATACTTTTCTGCTTCAACTGAAGAGCTTACTAAAATGGCAGATAATGTATGCCGGATGACATATGGAGAAAAAGTCTTTTTAAGAGGGCTTATTGAGTTTTCAAATGTTTGCAGAATGGATTGTAAGTATTGTGGTATAAGAAGGTCAAATAAGAATATAAAAAGATACACAATGAGTGAAGAGGAAATATTAAATACTGTAAAGAAAGGCATAGAGTATGGCTTTAAAACCTTTGTGCTTCAGAGTGGAGAGACTACTTCTTTTAATGTTTACAGACTTGCAGAGCTTGTAGAAAGGATAAAATTAATGGATAACTCTGTTGCAGTAACCTTGAGCTGTGGTTATTTTAACAGAGAGGAGTTAAGGGTTTTAAAAAATGCAGGTGTTGACAGGTATTTAATAAGGTTTGAGGTTTCTGACAAGAAATTGTATTCATATTTTAAGAATGGACAGAAGCTTTCTGATAGACTTGAGGTTATCTACAATCTCAAAGAACTCGGTTTTGAGGCAGGCTCTGGTTTTATGGTTGGACTTCCGGGTGAGACGGATGAAATTTTACTTAAAAATCTTAAGCTTTGTAAGGATCTTGAGCTTGATATGGTTGGCATAGGTCCATTTATTCCACATCCAGACACACCTTTAAGGGATGCAAAGGTATTTCCCATTGAGAGGACGGTGAGAGCTACAGCCTTGTTGAGACTGCTTCTGCCTTACTCCAATATTCCTGCTACTACTGCAGCAGGTACCCTTGATCCTGTCGGACGAGAAAAGATGCTTAAAGCAGGTGCAAACGTACTTATGCCAAATATTACCCCACCTGTAAACAAAAGACATTATTTGCTTTATCCAGACAAAATCTGCATTTCTGAGAATGGAGAGAACTGCATCTCATGTATGAGACTAAGAGTAGAATCCATTGGCAAAAAAATATCTTTTGAAAGAGGCAATTCTTTAAGTTTTACAATTTGATTTTTTTTATTCCTTAGAGTAAAATTTTAGCGTCTGAGAGGCTTTCAACTTTTTCATTAGGAGGTAAGAATGAAAGTTGTTGTTGGTACGGATACTTACTGGCCGAGAGTGAATGGGGTTACTGTTTCAGTTCAAACTTTAAAGAGAGAGCTTGAAAAGCTCGGGCATGAATGCTATGTTTTTGCACCGGCTTATACTGATACAAGGGAGGTCGAAAAGAATATAATCAGAGTTCCAGCTTTAGGTGTAGCGACAATATCGAAGGAGGATAGACTTACCAATCCCTTTGCACAGAAAATGGTGTTTAAGAAGCTTGATGAGATTAAACCAGATATAATTCATGTTCAGACTGAATTTACTATGGGATTAATGATAAAAAAATATGCACTAAAGCATAAAATTCCTCTCATAATAACCTGTCATACATTCTGGGAAGAGTATATACACCATTACATTCCATATTTTCCTGAAAAGCTTGAAAAATCTCTTGTGATATATCTTACAAAAAGATTTTTTAGAAATGCTCGCTTTATAATAGTTCCAACAACAAGGATGGAAGAGAAGCTAAAAACCTATGATGTTAAAGCACAGACAGTTGTTGTACCGACTGGAATAGCACCAGAAGATTTCGCCGGAGTTTCAAAAGAGGAGGAAAGGGAAAGATCATTTCTTTTTGAGAAATATCCAATAAAAGGAAAGAAGATACTGCTTTATGTGGGAAGGGTAGGGCATGAAAAGAACATTTCCTTTTTACTCAAGTCAATGCAAAAACTTAAAGAGAAATATTCAAACTTTGTTCTTATTATTGTTGGTGATGGTCCTGCAAGGGCTGAGTTTGAAAAAATGGCTGCAGAGCTTAATATAAGGGAAAATGTTATATTTACTGGCTATATGGATAGAACAATAATAAAAAGGGTTTATGCACTTGCAGATGTATTTACTTTTGCTTCAAAGACAGAGACTCAGGGACTTGTTACAGTTGAGGCAATGATTTGTAGAACTCCAGTTGTGGCAATAGGAGAGATGGGCACAAAGGATGTAATGCAGGGAGACAATGGTGGCTTTATGGTGAAAGATGATCTGGATGAGTTTACTGAGAGAGTGTATCAGCTGCTTACTGATGAGAAGCTATATCAAAAAAAGTCAAAAGAGGCCTATGAGTATGCAATGAACTGGACAACAGATAAACAGATATTAAAGATTGTCGAGGTTTATAATAAAGCTTTGAACTTATAGTTTGCTATTTGCAGGTAGATAGATAAGGAGCAACATTGTGGTGGCGACATTGCCCGGCATTATTAAGTAATAAAGGAGATGTTGTGAAAGGTGTTATTGTAGCTGCGGGGTATGGTACCAGATTCTTGCCTGTTACAAAGACCATTCCTAAAGAGATGCTTCCACTTTATGATAAGCCACTCATAGACTTCATACTTGATGAGTTTGAGGAAGCTGGGATCAAAGATGTTATCGTGATAACAAGCAGAAGAAAGAAAGTGCTTGAGGATTATTTTGACAGGGAGGTTGAGCTTGAAGATTATTTTACTAAGAATTCAAAGACAAAATTGATTGATTTAATAAAGCCACGAAATCTTAATTTTTATTTTGTGAGACAGAAGGAAATGAAGGGTACGGGTGATGCACTTCTTTCAGTAAAATCTCTGATTTCTGAAGATGCATTTCTTGTAGCATATCCCGATGATATAGTAATATCAAAGCCTTCTTTGTCGAAAAAGATGATAGAACTTTTCAGAAAAACGAACAAAACCATACTTGCAGTAAGAGAAGAAAAAGAAAATATCTCGAGATATGGTGTCATAAAACCAGAGCTAAAAGATGGTTTTATGTTTGTGAAAGAGATTGTTGAAAAACCTTCAAGTGAAAAAGCTCCAAGCAATCTTGTTTCCTTCGGAAGATATATTTTTAGCAAAAGTTTATTTGAGCTTCTCGAAGAACAACTTAAGAATCATAAAGAGGGGGAGTTTTATCATATTGGCGCAATAAACAAGCTTGCGGAGAAAGGAGAAGTTCTTGGCTGTGAGATTGATGGGATGGTCCTTGATACCGGAGAACTAAATTCTTATACTTATTCATTGCTCGCCTATCTTTTCAGTCATTCTGAAGGTAAAGAGGTTCTGAAAAAATTTTTAAAAAATTTTTCAGCTTTCTGAATTTTATGATGGTATATTTAGATATAAGGAGGAAAAAATGCGTAAAATTTTAGTGGGAATTTTAATGCTTCTCTTTTTTGTAAGAGTTTACCCGGATGCCAATCTTGATTCTTTTACAAATGATTTTAAGGATGTGTTGAATAAGGCATCTGAGAAAGTTTCGACAGAGATAAAGAAGCATATGGGATTCTATACTGGTTCGGGAAATGTATTTCCTGTAAATACCTCTGGATTTCCCGGAATAAAGTTTGGTCTGGGCGGAGGAGTGGTTTTAAGTTCAACATTCTTTAATACTATGAGCGATACCAACTTCTTAAAGTCCGATTCCTCAAGCTTAAATGCAGGTTCTATAAACAATTTTTCGGGTGCTGTTGGTATGTTTTCTCTTCAATATGATATGATATATGGCAAGATTGGTATACCTTTGATAGATCTGGATCTTGGGTTGAGAATTGGTTTTCTTCCGAGAATAGATTTTTCCGGACAGGGTTATAAGATAGGTACGGATGGATTTCACTTTGGACTTGAGGGAAGATATCTTTTGTTTAAAGATCCCACGGGTATATTTAAAGCTGATGTGAGGCTTTCCGGGGACTTTGACTATGGCAGTTTGCTTCTCGGCGCCAAAATTTCAGAGACTGCTTATGCCGGAAGCACAATTGTTGGAACAAATGAAAGCACTCTGACATTTGGCTATCAGTGGGGTGGTAGTTCACTTGGGTTAAAGGTTGCAGCCAGAGTTAATATTCCTGTTGTCGGTTCTATTTATGGTGGGCTTGGTGCAAATTTGAATTTTGGCAATGTTACCACAAAAATCGGTGTAGATGGTAGTTTAAAAGCAGCTGGCTCCGAACAAAGTTATTCCATTGAGGGTGAGTCTGTGCAACCTTATGATCTTTTCGATTTAAGGGGCTTTATTGGCCTTCAATTCTTCTTCATAAACGTAGGATATGAGTACAATATTATGAATCAGGATATGGCGATAACCTTCTACCCAGTTTCTATAACATTTTAGTTTTTTTACAGGCGTGGGTTTAAACCACGCCTGTATTCTTTATAGATTTTTTTAACACTGGATTTTTTAATCTTATATTGGTCTGAGTTTTTTGTATAGGCAAGGTGTAAAACACCATGCCTATATATTTTCTTTTAATACTGGATTTTTTTTTAACTTATATTATAATATTCTTGTTCTGAAGTTTTTTTTGGCGGGTGAATTTTAATTCAGAGAAATTTCTGAAAGAGGGGAAGTATACGTTAGAAAAATTAAAGTTTAAGGTTTCAAATCCTACTGCAATTCAGTTTTTTGAGCCGAAAGCTGAGCATATTGAGTTGATAGAAGATATTTTGTTGAACCTTTTTGAGTCTTATAATAAGGTTGAGCTATATGATACCTTGAGATTTTCATTGAGGGAGCTGATACAGAATGCCTGGAATCTTAATCTTAAATTTTTACTTTTTAGGAAAAACAATCTTGATATTTCTGACTTCAAAGATTACATTAAAGGGATAAGGCTTTTTAAGTCTTTGATAAACAACAGGAGCTATGATGAGATTTCAAAGGATGTATACAATTTTAACTATTGGATCAAATTCTATGCATTTTTATCGGAGCATGGTATAAAATTTGAAATTATAAATAATACTCCAATTCTTCCGATAGAGGAAAAAAATTTAAGACTCAGGTTAAAATTAGCAAGTGCCTGTGCAAATCTTATAGAGTTATACAATGAAGGTAAGTTTGATTCTGATGATGATAAAATAGGCCTTGCTTTTATAATCTTTCTCTTAAAGAAGGCTAATATTGACCCCGACCTTTTCAGGATTGGTAATGTTGGGGGTTCTTCAAGGGCAAGAATAGAGATACCTCTGTCCCACCTTTATGTACCAGAGAGAAAGAAGTTTTTAAAAAGGGAAAATCTGTATTTATTTTGATGTAAGGGGGTTTTATTTATTATGAGGATATATCGATCTATAGCTTTTCTTTCTATAGTTTTTCTTTGCTTTTTTACTGTAGGTTATTTATTTTCCTCCGAGCCCGCTTTGTATCCAGTAAAGACTGGAGGAAAATTTGGCTTTATTAATCAGTATGGGAAACTGGTTATTCAGCCGATTTATGAATCGGCAAGTGATTTTGTAAATGGATATGCCGTAGTAAAATTATCGGGAAGATATGGTTATATTGATGACAGAGGAGATTTATTGATTAATGCAATATTTGATGATGCATGGGGATTTAACGAAGGTCTTGCCCTTGTAAGAAGGGGTGAAATGTATGGCTATATTAATGAAAAGGGGGAGTTTGTAATTCCATTGGATTATAATGATGCATATGATTTTAATGAAGGGATTGCACTTGTTAAAAAGGATCTATACTTTGGCTACATTAATAAGTCTGGAAAGAATATTACTCCATTTGAATTTGAGGATGCGGGAAACTTTTTTGAAGGTCTTGCGAAGGTCAGAAAGAATGCACTATATGGTTATATAAATAAGGAAGGCAGGGAAGTCATTCCATTTCAGTTTCAGGAAGCATGGGATTTTAGCGGTGGAGTTGCTGTTGTTAAGCAGAATGACAGATATGGTTATATTGATAAGACGGGTAAGTTTATTATAGAGCCAAGATATGAAGATGCCTGGGGTTTTTCTGAGGATCTGGCAATGGTTAAAGTAGATGGCAAATTTGGCTTTATTGACAAAAAGGGAAATATGGTAATTAAAAATATTTTTGAAAATGCAAAGAGTTTTTCAGAGGGTAAGGCTGTCATAAATCAGGGGGGCTTATTTGGATACATTGATAGAAAGGGAAATGTTGTTATAAAGCCGCAATTTCAGGAGGCTAATAGTTTTATGAATGGTTTTGCTGTGGTTAAACTCGATGGAAAGTATGGATATATAGATCATTCTGGAAAGCTTGTTATAACAAATAAGTTTGATTTTGCCACTGGTTTCGACAGAAATAGAATTGCAAAAGTTTATATTATGAACATCTTTGGCTATATTGATGTGACAGGAAATTATATGTGGAAACCATCTGAATAATATGGAAATCATACTTATAGGGGCAGTGGATAGAAAGTTTCATATTGGTCTTGATGATTCCATTCCCTGGGATATTCCTCTCGATAGAAGAATTTTCAGACATTTTACCTTAAATCATTCTGTAATAATGGGCAGGAAAACCTTTGAAGCAATTAAAAAACCTCTCGATAGAAGGAAAAATATCGTGCTTACAAGGGATGATAATCTTGTGGTAGAAGGGGTTTTTGTTGCCCATTCCCTGAATGAGGCATTAAGATTGGCAGAGGGAGAAAGGGTTTTTGTAATTGGTGGCGAAGAGATTTATAGACTTTTTCTTCCTATAGCGGATAAAATCTATTTGACTTATATTGATTCTGAGTTTCAGGGCAATAAATTTTTTCCTCATTTTTCTTCGTGTGAATGGGAAATATTATACAAAAATTCATTTTCCTCCAGAGGCTTTAGTCTCTATTTCATAATTTATTCGAGACTGAAAGTTGGTAAAAACTTTTTTTCAATTCATGGCGAAGCTAAATAAGTTGTTTTTTTACTTTTTACCCTTATAAAGTTATAATATATCAGGGAGTTTTGAGTGGAATGAAATATGTAAATTTCAAATGGCTTACTTTTATTTTTATACTTCTTTTTTTTAGCTGTCTTGAAAGATTTTCAAAGGAAGAAATAGAAAAGCAAAAAAAAGATTTAAAATTGAAGATTGCCAGCACTTTGCCAGAAAATGTGACTATATTTATTTTCAGTTTTGAAAATAAATCCAAAAATGAGGAGATTGATTATTTAAGTGTGGCTATTCCAGACCTTATAGAACAATATACTGGGACATTGGAATATGAGCATGCTTACTTACCAGTTGATTATAATAACATTAAAATGCCGTCTGATTTATTGAAATTGATAAACAATAAAAATTCATACTTTTATAGTTATGTTACCAATTTTGATACAACAATCACGCAGTTTGTAACAAATGTCTTTTTTAAAATCACGAACATTGAGGCAATACAGACAAACATTGTAACAACAGGGAAGAAAAAAACAAAAATAGAATTGGTCTATTTAACCAATACTATTACAAATTATTTTACGAATTATACAATATCAAATATAATAAAAACAAATTTGACAGTACTTGAGACTAAAAGCTTCTTTCTTATGCTTTCGAATGAAATACCCGAGTTTATTTCAGAGGCTTGCTATTTTCCGGTGAAGCTCGAAAACAAGAGCAAGGAAGAAGGTCTTACCAATCTTTCTTTTCTCACAAATTATAAATTTTATATAACACTGAGTGGGAGCTATAAGATTTTTAAGGATACAAAAAGTGGACCAAGATCTGTTGAGATTGAAATTATTTCTTCTAATTTTCTACTTTCTACAAATGTTTTTAATTATACAATCAGAGCAAGAGAGGACTTAATACATGAAGAAATGACAGCATTCATAAAAACTTTTCGTAGGAAGCTTCTAAATAAACCCTGTGGGGATTTAATTGTCAGGAGTGAACCCGATGATGTTAGCATTTATCTTGATGGGGTTTTTATCGGTAGGACGCCTCTATATTTTCCTTCTGTGCTGGTCGGAAGCCATAGAATAACATTTTCAAAACAGGGTTATAAGCAGGTTATTTTAAATGTGAAGATATTGGAAGAGCTTACAAATGTTGTTTTCCAGAATCTTAAGGAAAATGTTGTAGGTGGTGTGGTGAAATTTAATTCAGTTCACCCGGCCTCAAGGGTTTTTATTGATTCACAGTATATTGGGAAAACACCCCTTGTTGTATCCAATCTTACTCTTTTTGAAAAGCATCGTGTTTCTATATATTCAACTAATACAAATCTTGCCCCATTTTATCATAGTTTTGTACTCAACAGACCAGATGATAATCTTATGATAAATGCGAGCTTCAAGAATGAATTGGGTAGTCCCCTTCCTTTAAGACAGACTTTGTGGAATGCCTCTTTTTTCTGCTGGGGGACAACAATCTATATGCTTGGAATGAACATATATTCACATTATCTTTCTGAGTATTATAAAGACGAATATGTTTCATATGGGAAAAATGACAGCAAGATTTTGTACGAGTATTATGAAGATAGAAAGAAGGTATATTTTAACTTCTTTCTGCTTTCAAGTGTAATTTCAATGGGTATGACGGCAGTAGCACTTAATTCAGAGGACATATATTTTGGAATAATGATTGGCAATGAAAGAAATATTTTTGCGAGCTTGAATTTCAGATATTGAGGATAGAAATATGGAAGTAATTGAAACTGGAATTCCGGGGCTTATAGTTTTTAAACTGGATGTATATGAAGACAATCGAGGTTATTTTTTTGAAAGCTATAATAGTAGAGTTTTGGAAAAGGCTGGCATCAGGGTGACTTTTGTCCAGGACAACCAGTCTGGCTCAAAATATGGTGTGCTAAGAGGCTTACACTATCAGGTTGAGCCGTTTGCACAATCAAAGCTTGTAAGAGTTATCAGAGGAAAAGTATGGGATGTTGCTGTTGATTTAAGAAAGAACTCTCCCACTTACAAAAAGTATTTTGGTATGGAGTTATCTGAAAGTAATAGATTGCAATTCTTTATCCCGAAAGGTTTTGCTCATGGCTTTGTTGTGCTGAGTGAGTTTGCAGAATTTTTCTACAAATGTGATAATTATTATAATAGAGAAGCTGATAGGGGAATAAGATTTGATGATCCTGAGATTGGCATAGAATGGCCACTTGATGCATCAGAGCTTATTCTTTCAGAAAAGGATAAAAATCTTCCCTTACTTAAAGATGCAGAGTTAAATTTTGTTTATGGAGGAGAGTAAATGAAAATCCTTGTCACAGGGGCAAAAGGGCAACTCGGGAACGAATTGAGAGAGCTTTCATTTTCTGCTAAAGACAAAGAGTTTTTCTTTACAGATATAGAGGAGCTTGATATAACAGATTATGAAAGTGTTGAGTCTTTTGTGATATCAAATCGCATAGATTTAATAATCAACTGTGCTGCATATACCGCAGTGGATAGGGCAGAGAGTGAAGTGGAGCTTGCTTATAGAATAAATAGAGATGCTGTCTATAAGTTAGCTAAAGCAATAAATAAAAATAATGGGGTATTAATCCACATATCGACGGATTTTGTTTTTGATGGAAGCAAAAACACCCCTTATGTTGAGGAGGATAGCACAAATCCCATTTCTGTATATGGAAAATCAAAGCTGGAAGGTGAAAATGCTGCGTTTTCAGAGGCCAGAACTCTTTATGTAATAAGAACAAGTTGGCTATATTCATCATACGGAAATAATTTTGTAAAAACTATAATCAGGCTTGCAGAGGAAAGAAAGAAATTGAATGTAGTGTTTGACCAGGTTGGTACTCCTACTTATGCAAGTGACCTTGCAAGAACGATTTTAGTCCTTACAGATAAGATTGAGAAGGGCAAAAAGGAGATACTGCATTTCAGCAATGAAGGGATTGCAAGTTGGTATGATTTCGCTGTCGAAATTTGCGGGATGAAAGGAATTGAATGTGAGATAATTCCCATTGAGACAAAGGATTATCCCACACCTGCTAAAAGGCCTCCATACAGTGTTCTTAATAAAAAAAAGATAAAAAGTTTGCTTGGGATAAAGATCCCTTACTGGAAGGACTCGCTAAGTGTATGTATTAATAAACTGAAAGGGTAGTTAAATGAAAAAGTTTCTTCGTGGTATCAGAAACTCATTTGTTGAAGGACTTATCTTCATACTTCCCATCATCATAATGTTCTGGTTTATATATTTTATCTTCAAGTGGTTTTATGGAATATTTAATTTTGCAATTTTTTTTATACCTGTAGAAATAAGGACAATGCCATTCGTAAAGCTTGGAGTGACAGTAGCAGCATTTCTGGTTGTTTTGTTTCTTATTGTCCTCTTCGGGCTTTTTGTAAACTCATTCTTAGGCAGAATGATACAATCAGTTTTTGATAGAATTTTTTCTTTAATACCTATCTTTAAGACCTTTTATGAATCATTAAAACAGTTTTCAAAGATTGTTTTGAAAGAAAGACCTTCTAACTTTTCTTCTGTCGTTCTTGTAGAATTTCCGATAGCTGGATGCTGGACTGTGGGTTTTATAACTTCGAAGATTGAAAAGAAGATTTTTAGTGAAGAGGGAAAGGAATTTTATTCTGTATTTGTTCCCACATCTCCAAATCCGACAACTGGTTTTACTCTTCTGGTGGAGAAGGAGAAACTTAAAAAAATTGACATTTCTATAGAAGAGGCTTTAAAATTTGTTGTTTTTGTTGGTTCTGTTGCAGAAGACAAAAAAGATAAATAATTTTATCAGAGGGGAAAATGCTGAATGAAAAATTCACTAAAATTGTTGCTACAATTGGTCCTGTGTCAAGTGATGAAAAGACAATAAAGGCTTTTATTCTTGAAGGCACAGACGTTTTCAGGCTTAACTTTTCTCATGGTTCTCTTGAAGACCATATTTCATCTCTTGAGATAATCCGAAGGACCTCTGAAGAACTAAACAGACCCGTTGCGGTTTTTCAGGATTTGCAGGGACCTAAAATTAGGATAAATGAAATAGAGAATAAGATGATGGAACTCTCTGAAGGGGACGAGCTAATTATTACGACTGATAAGATTACTGGTGGAAATATAGATGGAAAAAAGATGGTTTCTATAGATTATGACAACCTGCATAATGAAATCTTCGCTGGAGCAAGAATTTTAATAGATGATGGGCTAATTGAACTTAAGGTAAAAAGGGTTGATGGAAAAAATATACATACAGATGTGATAGATGGTGGAATTCTAAAGGAGAGAAAAGGGGTTAATCTTCCCCACGTAAAGTTGAAAATTTCTTCCCTAACTTCTAAAGACGTTAGAGATATAAAATTTGCCTTTGAGAATGAAATCGAGTATGTAGCTCTCTCCTTCGTGAGAAATAGTGCGGATGTAAAAGAGCTAAAAGATCTTATGTATAAGGAATACTTTAAAATTATTCCGGTAATTGCAAAGATAGAAAAGCCAGAGGCTGTTCTTGACATAGACAATATTATTGATGTCGCCGATGCAATAATGGTTGCAAGGGGGGATTTAGGTGTCGAGACCTCTCCACAGGAGGTTCCTGTATTACAGAAGAAGATAATACGAAAATCCAACCTTGCCGGTAAGCCAGTTATTACAGCCACGCAGATGCTTGAGTCTATGATAAATAATCCCCGCCCTACAAGAGCTGAGGCAGCAGATATAGCAAATGCTATACTTGATGGTACGGATGCACTTATGCTTTCAGGTGAGACGGCTGTAGGAAAATATCCTGTTGAAGCTGTAAGGATTATGAAGGAAATTGCAAAGTATGTTGAGGAAAGTGCAATATTCAAGTCTGTTGAGCTAAAAAGGAATCTAACGGAGGAAGAACTTATAGAAATCACGAGGTCAAATATTGAAGAAGCAACAACTTTTGCTACAATTGAGGTTGCAGAAAAGATATGTGCTAAATACATCACCTGCTTTACAAATAGTGGTAATACTGCAAAGATGATTTCAAAATACAGGCCATTAATTCCCAACATTGCCTTTACTCCTCATAAGTCTACGGCCAGAAGGCTTTCTCTTGTATGGGGCGTTACACCCATTGAGATTGGCTTTGTGAAGAGTGTTGATGAATTGCTTGAAGGAGCAAGTGAATTATTGAGGTTCAAGAAGATTGTGAAAGAAGGGGATTTTATTGTAATTACTGCTGGTGTTCCTGTGGGTGTAACAGGCAGCACAAATATGATAAAGGTTGTAAAGATCTAAAATAATGTAAGCTCTTTCTCCTCAGGGACATATTTTATTCCGAGATGTTCATAGGCTAATTTTGATGCCATTCTTCCCCTCGGTGTTCTGAGTAAGAACCCCTGTTGAATCAAAAATGGTTCGTATACATCCTCAAGTGTTTCAATATCTTCGTTTATTGTTGCTGAAATTGCCGACAGACCAACAGGACCTCCATTGTATTGTTTGATGATTATCTCAAGAATCCTTCTGTCCATTGCGTCAAGGCCTTTTTCATCCACATCGAGTTTTTTTAAGGCATAATCAGAAAAGTCTTTTTCGATGTTTTTAAGATTTTCAACAAGGGCAAAATCAGCCACTCTCTTTAATAATCTGTTGGCAATCCTTGGTGTTCCCCTTGACCTCCGGGCGATTTCGTAAACAGCATCATCTGAAATGTTAATCTTTAGGATATTCGAGCTTCTTTTGACAATCTTTTTTAAACTTTCTGTATCGTAAAAATCGAGTCTCTCTATAATTCCGAATCTTGATCTCATTGGCCCTGTGAGGGAACCAATCCTTGTGGTTGCACCTATCAGTGTAAAGTGGGGAAGTCCTATTCTTATTGTCCTTGCACCCGTCCCCTCTCCAATAATTATGTCCACCTTAAAGTCCTCCATAGCGGAGTAGAGAACTTCTTCAAGATTTTTTTTCAGCCTGTGAATTTCATCAATAAAGATTATGTCGCCTTCTTCCAGCGTGGTGAGGATTGCTATTAGATCTCCTTGCTTTTCAACTGCAGGAGCGGATGTGATTTTAATATTTCTATTTAACTCATTTGCAACTATCTTAGCAAGGGTGGTTTTTCCAAGCCCCGGCGGTCCATAAAAAATCACATGGTCTAATGCCATCTTTCTGATTTTAGCAGCCTCAACAAAGACTTTTATGTTATCCTTTACTTTTTCCTGACCTATAAAATCGGCAAAGGAAGATGGTCTTAAGGTTTCATCAATGTCTTCACTTAAAAGTGCAGGTGTGGTAATCTTTTCCTCAATCATATATTTCTCTTTATGTAGACATCACAGATTTATTTTATATTTATTTATTTAAAAAAGTCAATTTTTAAGATTGGTATGGAGATAAAAGTATTTCAATACCTTACCTCCAGCTGTAAAGCGTAATACAGAGTCTCGAACTTTATAATTTCAAGGCCTGTTAAGTCGTTGATAGAATATTTGATATCAAAGGTAAGATTTACATTTTGATAAAGGTTTTTCCCGACTTTGACAGATTTAGGGTAAAAATGAGGAATTGTGCAAAACTAACTTATTATATTTCAAGATTTTTTCAAGTCTTATTCTGTTATATCTTTGAATGATAATGAATGGAAAATTTGCAAAAAGTGCGTAGGCAAGCATTATCCATTTTGCTATGCCGGGGTTCCAGGGAATACATAAAGGAAAGAAAAGTATAGGTAACAAGTGAGATAGTTCAGCTCTACAGGTTTCAAGTAAGAATCTTTTTAGATAGCTTTTTTCTAAAGATTTTAGATTTTTTTTGCTGAAGGGGTTTATTTTGAAAAGCTCGCCGGCTTCAGGAACTTTATCTTTCCATTTTTTTACCAGAAAGAGTTTTGTATAAAGCTTCCCATCAAATTCCCACCATCTTTTTTTAAAAAGCCACCTTTGAGGTTTGTAAAATTTTGAGGGGATCAAATGCACTATAAATCCGCTAAGGAAATGAATAATTATCCAAAATAGAGAGTTTATTAAGATATAAAATAAAACCTCTTTCATCTTATTTTTATTCTCCTTCCTCGCCAATTAATTTTAAGATTAAAGATTGTTATGAGAAAAGAGGATAGCAATATAAAAATGTAGAAGATTGAGAATACGGGATATAAAAAGCAACTTATAAATTTAAAATTACCAACATTTCTTACTGATAAGAATAGCGAAACTGAATATAAAAAATGAAAAATAACATAAAGCAAAATATTAAAATAATTCATTATAATGATGTTTTTTACCAGATTTATTGGAATAATTAATGAAGAGGCAAATATTCCTGTGATTATGATTATTGTAGAAATAGAAGATTTCATTGCGCCTGAAGCCATATTTTTTGTCCATCCATTGACAAGACTTTTGAATCCCTCGGGATACATTCTGAATTTTATAAATTTTTTATGAGGTATAGAGTATATTTTTAAGCCTGCTTCCGCCAATTTTTTGCCAAGTTCCATGTCTTCTATTATGCTATTTTTAATGCTATTATGACCATCTATTTTAAAATAATCTTCTCTTTTAATAAGAAAAAATGGGCCAAAATACCCATTCTTTATAATGTTTGGGCTTTTAATTTTTCCTATATCAAGCCCAAGCAGAACTATAAGATTTGAGTATAAAGAAAATTGTTCGTAGAATTTTTCAGTTTGGTGATATGGCTGGATTGTTAAAATTCCATCTTCTGGAATGTTTTTAAAAATATAATCAAAAGCAGCATTTTCAAAAAACACATCTGCATCAATAAAAAGAAGATAATCTCCTTTTGAGTTTAACGCTCCCGTATAACAGGCAATATTTTTACCTTCTTCATCAAAAAAATCCTTAACTTTAACAATTTTTGCCCCGTATTTTTTTGCAATCGATAAGGTATTGTCAATCGAATTATCGTCAACTATAATTATTTCTATGGGATATTTTGTATTGTCAGGAATAGATTTAAGTAAATTTTCCAGTCTTTTTTCCTCATTTCTTGCTGGAATGATTATTGAAATAAGAGAAGGATTTTTTGTTTTGTATTTAAAATTTTTATTAAAATAATAAAAGTTGAATATTTTTAAAAAGCCAAGTAAAGCAAGAAAAATAAAAAATATATCTATCATATTACTAATTGTAAAAGATTTTATGAAATAATGCAATTTTTAATAAAAAAAATCTCATGCTTTATCGGATAGTAAGACAAAGCTTTACTTTATTCTATAATTTTTATATTAGGGACTTATAAAAGTATTTCAATACCTTACCTCCAGCTGTAAAGCGTAATACAGAGTCTCGAACTTTATAATTTCAAGGCCTGTTAAGTCCTTGATAGAATATTTGATATCAAAGGTAAGATTTACATTTTGATAAAGGTTTCTTTTGTATGAAAATATTAACAGAACCGCCTCGTTTTCGAGATTGTCAAGATATGAAAGGTAAAGTGAATCTATAAGAGTAGGGGAAAAAGCAAGTTGAGCCATAATATAATTCTTAGATATAAATGGGTAAACGGGTGAATTTAAAAGCTCTAAAATATTTAAGTCATTTGTACTGAATGTATGATAATAATATTCAGTGCGAATTATAAGCTTATCAAGAAATGAATAGTCAAAACCGACCATTGTATTCCAGAAACTATTTGTTTCGTCCCTGTAATGATATGCAAATTCACCATAGAGGCCAAGAATCAAATCTCCTTTGAAAGAAAATCCTCCAGATATATAGCCATACTTTCCTCTGTAAAAACTGGCAAAAGAAATATCCCAGCCTGCAAGATTAAAGCCGACTCTTCCAGCTGCATCAGAGTTGGTAAAATCGGCTTTTGGGAGGGCAACTACCTCAAAATAACTTATTATGGCAAGGGGGATTTTAAGCCTTAAGCCATCAACACCGAGCCTTGTAAAGTTAACATCGGTAAGGTCTATGGTCGAAAAGGGATTGAGTGGAGAGAAGACAAATCCCTCTCCAAACTTTATAAGTTGCCTGCCTATATAAAAGTCAAAGTTATCTGCTTTTAAGACAAGATAAAGCTTTCTAATATCGACTGATAATGCACTTTCTTCTCCAATCCGTAGAGCATTGCTTTCGAGGTAAAGATTTGCATATTTACCATAGAGAATGTTAAAGTCAACACTGCCGTCAAGTTTGGCAAGTCCAGTGTCATTATTGACGAAATTAAGCCTTAATGTTGACTTTCCTGCATAAGAGGTATTGCTTACTACACTATTTGAAATGATGTGTATAATTCCAGCACCAGACTGAAAGTAGCCAGAAAGCGAAAGCCCATCTTTCTCAGAATCGGAATAAGAATGACTAACAAAAAATAATAAAAATATTAAGGCTGAATATACAAACTTCATTTTAGTCTCCATTTAACTTTATTCCCTTATTGTGGTACTTTCTTGAAGAGCATACAAAAATTTTTAAAATCACCTCTCGAGATATCTTCTTGTAAAATAGCTTTTTGGTATTTCAACATCAAAACTTGCATCTTCTATCACAACAACGGTTTTTGTGTCTGTTTTTAGTTTGTCTGATACAACACTTCTTGTTGCATAGGCTCTGTCTTTGTAAAACTTTATATCTTTTGACTCAAAAACCTTGAGTAACTTATCGCTTATTGCATATCTTTCTTCTTTAAGTGGCACAAAATACTCTTTGTCAATCCACATCTTTCTTTTGTAATAGTTTACTTCTTTTACCTTTGCTGTAAGAACTACAACATAGCAATCCCTGTCTTCAATCTTTTCTTCTCCTGCAAGTTCAATATTATACCTTTCATAAATCTCATCGGATTCAAGCGCATCCTCGTATGAAATGTCGCTTCCCATCATTCCCTGCTTGAGAAGGTGGCCAGAAATGAGGAAAGTATTGTTCTCTTCGGCATCATAGACCCACATTTGCTTGCCGAGTTTTAAATATCTTGTGTGTTTGTCCTCTTTGTTTAAAAACTCAACATAGGAATTCTTGTTTCCTTCTATCCAAGACTTGAGCTTTTTGGTTCTTACAGGCTGATCCGGGAGATGTATTTCCATCCGCATTATCATAACTGCTGTTTTAAAGTTTAAATTTCTATCAACCTTTCGCAAAATCTCCTCTCCAGTCATTGAGAAAAGGTTTATAGTAAGAAATAGCATTAAAGTTAAGAAAAATTTTATCTTCATAATGGCCTCCTGATTCTTTTACTTCTAACCCTCACACACTCCTTATTGCATCCACTGCCTTCATCTTTGCTGCATGTCTTGATGGTATCACAGAAACTATTGCCGAAACAATTATACCTAAAATCATTGAACTAAAAATGCTTCCGAGTCTTATAGACCATTTTACCACATTGTCAACCGGAAAATTCAAATTTGACATAGAGGAAGAAAAGTCTATGCCTATGGTGGAAAGTGGAATGTTTATAATTGTACCAACTATAACACCTGAAATACTTCCAATTCCGCCAAGTATTATTCCCTCAAGAGTAAAAAGGACAAGAATTTCCCCTCTTTTCATTCCCATAGATTTAAGTATTCCAATCTCCCTTTTTCTTTCAAGCACTATCATCATCATAATGTTTGTAATAATAAATGCTCCAAGGAATGTAATCGTAAGATATAAAAAATTATAAATTTTTAGAGCCTGATCCATCATTGAAAGAAATCCACTTGAGCTTTTCCAGTCTTTTGCTACAAGATAGCTTTTATCATCTTTACTTTTTAAAAGCTCATTAATCCTTTTTGCAAGAGATGGTGCTTCCCTATAGTTTTTAAGCATTATAACAATTTCCTGAACGCCACCCTCTGTCTTGAGTATTTTTTTTGCGTCTTCAATACTTATCATAAAAAGATTTTCATCAATCATATTGAGTCCGGTCTGGAAAATTCCAGTAACGTAAAATCTTGGGATGTGAATTCCCAAATCTGCCCCCTGTAGCATAAGTGAAAAATCGCTACCCACTTTCAGTTCAAGAAGATCCGCAAGCTTTTTACCTATTATAACCTCCCTATATTTCTTTCCATCCTTTTCTATAATTTTTCCGGTAAGATAGCTACCCTCGACAATTGACCTGTCAAGCATAAGGAGTTTTCTCTCATTTTCAATGTCTCCTCCTATGCCGACAGCTGCCTTATTGTTTCCAGAATACTGGAGCAAAACAGGAAATCTCATTCTTTCTGTAACAAGCTCTATTCTGTCAGTGATTTTTCTGTCAGATTTTATGAAATCAATCACCTCTTCTGGATTGTAGACAAGGTGTTGAACTGGCATGTACTGCAGATTTTTAAAATATTCTTCGGACATAATCCTGATATGCCCTGTTTCATTCTTTGTAGAATTTTTTATCATATTTTCGACAAGCCCATCAACAAGCCCCTGCAATACAACGACAAGCATCAACGCAAGTCCAACCGATATTATGGCAAGCAGTGAACGGCGTTTATTCCTTCTGATGTTCCTGAAAGCCATTTTTAATAGCATTGACATTGTTTCCTCCTGCCTTTTTGTTTTTTTTGATGCGGTGGTAGAGACGCATATCAATAAATTTCCGGATGACAATGTTTTTACCGTAGAGACGCACGGCCGTGCGTCTCTACACAATGTATTATGGTCATGTATTTCAACAATGCATGGTATCAAACCCAAATTTTTTTAATTGTAAAAATGCACGGCCGTGCGTCTATGCACACAAAAAACAATTTAAATCTTGCGTCTCTACCACCGCATATATTCTGTTATACAAACCTCAGGCAATCCGTGGCGTGCAATTTAGAGGCATATCTTGCCGGAATATATGCCGAAATCAAAGCCACAACAAAAGCAAAGCAAAAACTCATGATAAATGCCGACGGATTCCACTGGCCATAAATCACACCCCATACCGGCATGCCGAGGTCTGTTCCAGAGACACTTCCTCCAAATATGGCCTCAAGGTCATATCCGGAGTAAATAAGCCAGAAGTTTGCAAGAAAGCCAAGAATTATTCCAGCTATTCCACCGATTATTCCTATTGTGCAACCTTCAAGCAGGAAAAGCTTTCTTATCTCTTTCGGCTTTAATCCCATTGCAAGAAGTACCCCTATTTCCTTTATTCTCTCATAGACTGCCATAAGGATGGTATTAACTATTCCAACGCCAGAAATTATAAGCATAAGGAATATGATTAATAGGGAAGAAACCCTCTTCTGTTTCATTAAAAGCAAAAAATCCCCAAATATATCCATAAAGGAATATATTTTGCAATCTGGAAATTTTTCCTGCAAAAGGGAAGCAACCTTTTCTACCCTTTTAGAGTAAGAAGGAATACCTTCCCCTTTTTTCCATTTCACCTTCACGTGGATGGAGGTAACATTTCCTTCAAGGTCTAAAAGTTTATCTGCACCTTTGTATGAAATAAAAAGTCCAGCCTCATTTATATCTGGAACTGTTGATTTTACAAGACCTACAACAGTAAAATCAAGTGCATTGTGAGTTTCATATTTTGTCCTTGAGATTATGGTAATGCTATCTCCAACCTTTATGTCGAGCTGTCTTGCAAGCATATAGCCAATTATGGCTTCATTTTCGTTATCATTCAAGTATTTTCCTAAAGAAATGCTTTGCTTTATCTCAAAAATCCTTGCGTCCATTTCCGGATTAATTACGTTGCCGATAATATATCTTGATTTGCCATAGTAAACCATCTCCCCTAAAAACTTTGTTCTGTATGCCACTCCTTCTACATCCGGCAAGCTTTCAGCAAATTCTTTTATTCTGGCCGGCTCATTTATGTTTTTATTAAGCGGATAGGCTCTTTTGTTTTTATCATAATCGAGAGAATAGATTGTAATGGAGCTATCAGAATATTTTATGAGGCTATCGGCAAGCATATTATCCATTCCAACAAAAAGCGAGTCAAAGAATATAAAAAACATAAGCCCGACTGCCATTGTAATGACTGTTATAAATGTTCGCCTTTTGTGCCTGAAAACATTTCTTATTGCCATTTTTAAAAGCATAGCTACCTCCTTTCATCAGAGGCAATCTGCCCGTCTTTTAAGATTATAAGCCTTCTTGCATGCTTTTCTACCTTTGGGTCGTGTGTGGAGAAAATGAACGTTGTTTTCTCAACCTCATTCATCTGCCTCATTATCTCTATAATCTCCTCTGCAGTAACGGAATCAAGGTTTGCAGTAGGTTCGTCTGCAAGCACAAGAAGAGGCTTTTTCACAAGTGCCCTTGCTATTGCCACTCTTTGCTCCTGACCACCTGATAGCTCTCTAGGGTATCTGTTTTCCATCCCTTTAAGTCCAACTTCTTCTATAAGTTCCATCACCCTCTTCTCCCTTTCTTCTGGAGAGAGTTTTTTCTCAACTATAAGGGGAAGTTCGATATTTTCCCTCACTGTAAGAACGGGAATAAGGTTATAAGACTGAAATATAAACCCAACATTCTTCTTTCTATATTCCGATAAGGCATCCTCTTTAAGATTCTTTAAAGCCTGCCCATCATAAATCACCTCACCATCTGTAGGCGTGTCAAGACAGCCGATGATGTTAAGTAGCGTCGTTTTTCCACTTCCAGAAGGCCCCATAATCGAAAGAAACTCTCCCTTTTCAATCTCAAGACTTACGCCACGCAAAGCCTCTACCGATACGGTTCCTTTCTTATATACCTTCTTTATATCTTTAAGCACAAGTCTACCTTCCATTTTATACCTCCCCACGATAGATTTTTATGATTTTTTCCACTTCATCAAGATAATTTTCAAGTGCAAGTTTACCTGTTTGGGTTAGTTCTATTTCTGTATATGGTCTTTTATCCTTAAATGTCTTATTAATCTTCAAATAATTGGCTTCCTCAAGGTTTTTAAGCTGAACAGAAAGATTACCACTGGTTAGCTGACTTATTTCCTTTAATTCATTAAAGCCTATCTTTTTGTCCGGTCGCTTTGCAATTATTGTAAGTATAAGAAGTCTCGCCCTTTCATGGATGATTCTATCAAGCTTTAAATCTTTTACAAAATCATTCACTTTTTGCCTTCCTTGGATTTTATGTAAGATATTGTTGATATAATAAAGTAAATTAGAAATCCAATTCCAAAAATTATTCCACTCCATAACCACGCTTCAACTGGCTTGTTGTAAATAAAAAATAAACTTAAACATCCCCCCGTGATTATAAAATATCCTGTAATTTCAAGTGCGGAAGAAGTATTAAATAAACTCCCATATATACAGAAAAGTATTCCACAACCAACAGCCCATACGGGAAGTATAAATTGATAAAATCCATTAATAGAAAAACCAATTGTAAAAACAATAATAAGTGATAAAAGCAAAATTACAATTTTTAAAACCGGGAAACCTATAATCTTTAAAAGCATATTTGGCCAAGGATTTTCCGGAAAAAGAAAACTCCATATCTTCCACTTAAGAAACCCTGTAATTATAACCAGCAGAATAATTCCTATGGCCAGAGACCATTTGAAAAGAAGTGGATTTAAAATTTGATTATTTAGGGATAGATATGCTACAAAAGAAATAGTTGACAACACTATTCCGAAAAATAAAGTAAGATATCGCATTCCCTTTGAGTCGAGGAATTTTTTTAGATACATACTATCCTTTGAGATTACTTCCTTTATGTAATGTATGTCCTCAAGAACCTTATCGATTTCCTTTCTTTCCATCCTTTCCTCCAGTTTATATCATAAACTAACTTATTATATAAAATTGTTTATGAAATGTCAAGGGTGGATGAGAAAAATTATTGAAAAAAGATATCTTCAAAATTTCTTGAGAAAGATTTTGTTTATATATAAAAATGTCTAACTTTGATCGGAAAATCAAGTTGCAAGAATATTGTAAGAAATAGAACTAAAGATTCATTAAATTTGGTTAATAAAATGAAAGTTTAATATTCTTAAACTCCCGTTTCTCCAATCTTGGCTATGGGGATAAGCATATCTTTATAAAAAATATAAATTTTATAATAACTCCATTCGTAGCCGTAAACCTTTGTCCATATTTCAGGTATTTCATCGTCATTTATATCAGTTATCATATAGAAAAGTTCAATTTCACTGCTCTCCCCCTGATAATTTTTATAAGTGGAGTATATATTTTTAAGTGTTTTTTTAGAATCGATAGCGTTTACTGAAAAAATGTTCATAAATCTCTCTATTGTTTTTTCAGGATCAAAATAAGATGTGGAAGGGTCATATTCATAGTATTTAAAAACAATTGTCGAAAAAATAAATTTCTTCTTTTTGTTTATTGATACAGTTGTAAAATAGATTTCATTCGTAACGCAAGAAATATTTGTTGCGTTTTTTTCTATATAATTTTTTAAATAGTAAATGTTATTTGAAATAATAGATAATTTTTCATTATTTTCGTTTGAGATTTTATGAAATTTAATGTCTAACTTTCTGATTTTAAAGTCTCCCAAGAATGATATTCCACAAAAATCATCTTGTGAAGGTTGAAATATTAAATCTGATTCAATTTCTATTGTTTCATTTCCTGGCCATGGCTCAAAAAAGTTATTTCCTGTTCTCACTTCAGAATTAATCAAGTAGTTTGTTTGTACATAACCTGAGGAACAATAAAGATAAATAAGGTTTGTTTTATTATTCTTAAATAGTTTTTTCAAAGATTCAGGGTTATTTGTTATCACATCACTTATAACTCTTTTTGATATTTTTCCAATATTGAAAAGTAAAGCCCGTTTTTCATTTGTTTTATTAAAACCAGTTTGAAAAATAAAGCCGTTTGTAATATTAGTAAATTTATAAGAAACGTAGGGAGAAAAAATCCATCCCCTATTTTTACCATCAGTAGTAACAATTTCTATCCATCTTCCTTTTAAATATTCGTTGGTATAACCATAATTATCAACAATGGGAAGATAAATTTCATAAGTTGTATTACTTAGTGGATATACTTTAATATTTTTTTCTAGTAATTTTAATACCTTACTTTTCCTTGAAGGTTCTTTCCTTAAATTTACATTGTCGGCATTAATATAAAAGAAGCCTTTTTCTGCTTTAAAATTATTACAGGAAAAGATTAGAAAGAAAATAAAAAATCCAATCTTATTTATTTTACTTTTACTCAATAAAATTGAGCAAGATAAAATTTTGACCATCCCCAAATAATCGGAGATTTTTTCAATTCCTGCCATATATTTTCCTGATATTTCCTTGTTTTAACAATTATATTATGTAATCTAAATTTTTTCAAGATGTCAAAGGCAACAAACAATTCAATAATATTTTTTAAGAAAGAAAGTTCTTTACGAGGGTGGAGAAAAAGTTTTTAATGCTTTCCCATTCCCTATCGATTTCTTTTATTTTTTCATCCTCTGCGTCTTTAAAATAAATTAGGGCTTTCAAGAATATAGCTCTGTTGAAGTTGTTTTTATATTTTTTCTCACAGAGGTGTATCACATCTTTTAGATTAAGTTTATTTATTTTCATTAGAAAGAAAAGGTCGAAGAAATCCTTTTTTTTACCTCTTTGAATAACTGCTATAGATTTCATTGCTGTTATATCTTCATCAGAAGCAATATTTATTTTTAATTCTTCATATGGAGTGGTTTTCTTTAAAAGAGGGTATTTGTAAACAAAAAATGAAAATCTAACTTTTTCAAAAAAGAAAATAAGGGTGTCTTTTTTAGATTCAACAAGCTCTGTTTTAGTGTTCTTTAGTGAGGAAAGTAGATTAAAAAAATCAGTTTCTTTATCTGGGAATAGGAAAAAATCAAAATCTTCAGAAAATCTATGATTGTATCTGAGTAATATAGCAGTGCCACCTGCAAGATAAAAATCTTCAGTGATCCCAGATTTTACAATCAGCTCTAAAGCTTTCAGTTGAAAATCTTTTAATATCTTTTTCATCAATATCTAAAATTATCCTCCAGAATTCTCTACTTCTTTTATCAAATTGAAAGTAAAAATCAAAAAAGATGGTTTTTAATTTTTCTTTTGAATATTTTTTTAAAATTTTTTTCGGGTCAGAAAAGCTCATTTCTCTAAAAATTTTAGTCTTTATACTTTTATCACTGTCCCATTTCAGGTTAATCATATATTTAAAACTCTAGTAATTATTATATAATAAGTTCTAAATAAGTCAACTTAGAGGCAATGTCGCTCCAAGTCAATAGTGGAATTGTTTCTCCAAGAAAGAGTTGAAGCATTTTAACCTCCTTGCCTTTGCCAGATATTTTCGGCATGCAGGGAGGTTTTTTTCCAAAGCTTTTCCACTTTCAAACTTTGAGTTATATTCTCACTCTCATTATTGTAATGATGATATAATGTTAGATTTATCTTGCTACTCCATATGGTAGGCTATCCTGCAACTGAATAAACTTCCAGCTATATCGGATGGCGTAAAGCTTAATTCAAAGTCTATGTTGTTATAAAACTTTGAAACTCCGATAGAGAAAGGATAGGCAGTGTCATATTTTATCCCCTGTCTGTAGGAAAAAGATATAGTTAAGTCTTTCTTAAAAGTGGAGAGGTATCCAGAAAATTTGAGAGTGGTATTTTCTTCCATAAAGAGGGAAATCTCAAGCCCATATTTGAGTCTGTTTAAGTTGAAACAATACCCATAGCCAGCATAGAATTGGCTTTTTGTGTCAAACGTTGCATAAAGATAGCCATATTTTGAAGTAAAACTGCCAGAAAATAAAATTGTGGTTTCATAATACTCAATATTCAATTCATTAACCTTATAATAATCAGTTTCGACTTCTATCCCGGCATTTATCTTTTCTCCGTAAGAGATTGAGGCTTTCCCTTTATATCTTTCTACCCCTGTTGTTGTTATAATTCTATATGCCTGTGCATCTTCTTCCACAATATCAAGCTGGACTGGCAAAAAATAATCTAATTTTCCATAAATATAGAATTTTCTTATCTTAAAACCTATGTCTAATGAGGCAAAGTCAAGGTTTTCAAAATCCCTGCCTATCTGTAGACCAATTATGTTTTCTTTTTCAGGATCATATCCATAAATCTTTGAGATAAGAAACGAAAAAATTAGTATACAAGCAATCTCTTTAAAACCCTTTTGCCTGAAAGACAGAAGACCACAAGATAAAAGCCTCTTTTGAAATCGTATTCCCATTCTAAATAGTTTTCCTCTGCTTTAGATTTTTTTAATATGTTACCTTTATTGTCAAGACAGAAAATCTCTGTTCCTTCTGGAAGATTTAAAAACCTTACTTTTCTTTTTGAGGTTTGGATGGGGTTGGGGCAGATTACAATTCCTTCAAGTTCTGTGCTATCCTTTGAAATTTCCCAGCCTGATGATAAATATGTCCAGTTTGTTTCAATTGTTCTTCTGGATGTGATGTAATAAATTTTTGTTGTTGATCCTTTGCCGGTGGAGAGTATGCCATCAAATTTCTGTGTTTTATTTTCCGTACTTTCGATTTTACAAGAATAATAAAAGTCTCCTTTCACAGGTATAAAGTCTTCTTCATCAATTTCATTTTTTAAGACTATTTTGAGTTCAGTTTCATTTATTTCAGGTTCGTAGATAAATATTTCGAGGGTATTATTTGTCGGAAGAATAAAAATGTAAGGCTCTTTGAAAAAATTTATTTTTCCATAACTTGCCTCTGTCTTTATGAACGTATGATAAGAAGGAAGCCTTTGAGTTCCCTGTATTATCCTGCTTAATGTTTCATCTTCAATCGAGGACGAGGACAGGGATGGCAAAAAGAAGCCATCCCCATCAAAGTCCTTCCCGTATTCAAGAGAATCGATTACTCTGCCACCTTTGTATGGATGTTTCTCAAAGAGATAGAGTAAGGCTTTTTCTGATAGACCATTTTCCGGAGTAAGTATTGATATGCTTTTGCCAGACACATCGTTAAAGTTTGTTCTTAAAGAGAGTTTTTTTAAGCTTTCTCCACGAGATGTCTTTTCAAGGATATAAAGCGAGAAAAAGTCCATCCTTTCATCCGAGATGTTTAAAAGCTCAATCCAGTCGTCTGTTGAGCTTATAATTCCTCCACCATCTTTGCCAGTCCAGTTTCCACCACTATAGTCAATTTTTGGATCTCCATTAAGCTCATTGATAAAAACCTTGCCATTGTATTGTGAGGTCTCATTCCAGTCGATAAACCTCACAGTCATCCTTAAATTGTTAAGCTCAAAAATCACATTCTCACCATTTTTAAGTCCATATGGTGCTTTCCATTTTGCGTAGGAAAGATTTGCCTCTTTAAGTATTTTAAGTTCATCAGTATATCTGCTTTCAGTTGTTCTTAGATTGATTTTATCTCCATTTGAAGATGAGACATATATTATGATTTCATCACCGCCCTTTACTATTAGATTTGAAGAGGTGATAAACTCATATCCCGGATTTCCGGGAGAAAGTCCAGTGAAAATATAATAATTATCTTTGAGTGAAAAAGACAGATTATCCTTCTTCTTAAGATTTAGCTTTCCTGTGCTAAAGAGATTTTCTTTATTTTTCTTCACTTCAATTTTCTCAAGATTATTTTCCCAGCCCTTGTTCCAGA
The DNA here is from genome assembly GCA_049968515.1 of Brevinematia bacterium. Lineage (GTDB taxonomy): Bacteria > Spirochaetota > Brevinematia > Brevinematales > JAOACQ01 > JAOACQ01. The sequence goes on along the minus strand of JBMFQR010000002.1, from coordinate 29,756 downwards.
GGGTTTCACTTTCTGGAAAGAACAGGATGGTTTGGGAGCAGAATGGTATAAGTTCGAGATGGTTTGTGAATTTTTTTGAGATTATTAGTATTGTTTCACCAGGGGCAATTGTGTTTTTATTAATCTGGAAGATATTATCATCTTTTACAATGATACTTTCTCCCGGTTTAATTGTAATGAAATCAGATGAATTGGTATAAATATTTATCTCTATTTCATCTTTCATTAAAGCCTTGTCGCTGTTGTTATATATCTCAATAAACTTTTCTTCAGGGTCAAAAAATTTTCCACTGGCAGGGAAGATTTCGGTTATTTTCAAAGCCTGTAAGTCTGAAAGACAGGATAAGATTATATAAAATACAATTTTTCTTTTCTTCATAATCTTTTCATCCAGTAACTTACCTTCTCAAAATATGGCGTGTTTTTTAGTTCAGCTTTTGAAATAAATTCCTTGAAGGTTTCCTTTGCTTTTTCTTTTTCCCCTTTATCTTTTAATGCCACTCCTTTTTTGTATAATAGATAGCCAAACCTGTTTAAGAAAAAGTCTTTTTCATCATTTTTGCAATAGCTTTTAGCCTTTTTTATTGCCCATAGTGCCTTCTCAACATCTTTTTCTTCATATAGTTTTGAAAGATAGTAATAACTCCACTCATTTTCTTTAATTTTAATGGATTCAACAAGATATTTTTCAGAAAGCTCTGAATTATTGAGATAGAGATAACATTTGCCAAGTTTTCCATAGATATATGCAATGTCATTTTTCTTTTGAGTTGATTTAAGAAGGCTTTCGTATGTGTTTATTGCGTTTGAAATATTACCCAACTCCAGAAGAATATCTGCATAAAGTAGCTTTAGCTTGAAGTTATTTTCAAAATAATGAAGTGCATTTGTCACCACTTCAAGGGCAATATCCGGTCTTCCCCTGAGTTTATGGCATAATGCCAGCTGGTGATAGTAGTATGAATTATCACCTTCCTTTGTTATACAAAGCCTGTAAAAATCTATTGCTTTAGTATAGTTTTTTTCATTTTTGTATGAAATAGCAAGAGCCTTTATGTTTTCCATATTATCTGGATTTTCTAAATATTTTTTGTAATAAATCTCAGAGTTTCTTTCTTTTGCATAGATAATATTCAATAATATCAGTGAAATTAACAAGGATATGATCTTTTCTTTCATTTTAATCCTCCTGATAAAGATTGGGTACTCGGGACAAAATGCCTCATGCATTTTTTAGTAAAAAGCTATGGGCAGAATAAAAAACACAAAAACAATGATATTATTTTAAAATTTCATTGCTTTTTTTAATAGTGAAAATTTTCACATTTTAATGGTGAAAAAAGTCATTTTTTAAATTGTTTACATAGTTTTAAAATCTCTTTATAATTATTGTATTGAAGGAGGCCTCGTGTGATTTTAAAAACATATGAGCAGCTAAGAAATTACAGGAGAAATACAAGGGAAATTGATAGAAGTATAATTGAGAGTGTGGAGAAAATCATAAAGGATGTAAAGGAAAATGGAGATGAAGCAATTTTAAAATATTCAAAGTTATTCGATGGTGTAAAGGTAGAAAAATTTGAGTTTCTGGTCACGGAAGAAGAGATAAATAACGCTTTGAAAGAGGTTGAAAAAAACAGTTCAGAATTGCTTGAATTATTTCTTGAAGCAGCGGAAAACATTAAGGATTTTCACATAAGGCAAAAGCAAGAGAGCTATTTTTATTACAGGGATGGAGGGCTTTTTGGTTTGAGATTTACCCCTCTTTCGAGTGTACTTACTTATGTACCCGGTGGAAAGGCATTTTATCCATCCACTGCAATAATGAATATTGTACCTGCAAAGATAGCTGGAGTAAATGAGATAATTATGACTACACCTCCATCCTCGGATGGAGGTGTAAAAAATCCGCTTGCCATTGCAATAGCGACCAGACTTGGGGTGAATAAGATTTATAAGCTTGGTGGTGCTCATGCAATTGCAGGTTTTGCTTTTGGCACAGAGAGTTTGCCATCTGTATCAAAGATTGTAGGTCCTGGTAATGTCTATGTCGCTACTGCAAAACAATTGCTTTCCGGGCTTGTGGGGATTGATTCAATTGCAGGTCCGAGTGAGGTTGTTACCTTTGCTGATGAAACTGCCAATCCTGAATGGGTTGCAGCAGATCTCTGTGCACAGGCAGAGCATACTGGAGACAATACGGTAATATTGATTTCTACCTCAAAAGGCTTTATACAGAAGGTAGAGCATGCACTTGAAAAAATGGTTGAAGGTCTGAGAAGGTCTGAGCTGGTGAAAAATTCTTTAAATAATTATGCAATGGCTGTTTTTGTTGAGAATTATGATCAGGGCTTTGAAATAATAAATATGGTAGCTCCGGAGCATGTAGAGGTTATGATTCATATGGATACTTTTGAAATTCTAAAAAATATAAAAAATGCAGGGGCTATTTTTATTGGAGAGTATACTCCTGTAGCATTGGGTGACTATTTTGCAGGACCGAATCATGTTATACCCACAAACGGCACAGCAGTTTTTTCTTCTCCACTGGGAGTATATGATTTTATTAAGAAAAGTAGCTTTTTGTCAGTAAACAGAGAATATATTGAAAGAAATGCCACAAGGGTTGCAAAACTTGCATATTCTGAAGGACTTGAGGCACATGCATTATCTGTGCTTGTCAGAAAAGGATAGAATTAAAAGCAATCACAGCTCATTTAGCAATGCTTTCCTATTGGAGTTTATTGTGGAAAGGTTTGTCGTTCTTATTATGTTTTCCCTCACCTCTGAATTAAGTTTAAGCAAAATGTTGTTATCAAAGACCTTTACTGTCGAAGGATATTCAAGTCTCAAAATTATATCAGACATATTTCCTAAAATGTTCTGAAAGTTTGAAAGAGTTTTCCACTCTGTAATTTTTGAGGTCTTTTTTGAGGGTGTACCATAGCTATCCTCAAGTTTTTCGGAGAGTGAAAAGTAGTCAAAATATGAGTTATTGAATTGTATGGTTATTCCATAGGCCACATTGCTATAAAACTGGACATATATTTGGGAGATATATGGCTTATAGGTTGCCTTTATTATAAAGGGTACAGGTTCGTTTATCTTGCCAAAAAACCTTGATTCATCTATCTTAAAAATCTTATTGGTTTCAAGAATTGCAAGTGTTTCATCAAACGAAAGCCCGAGCTTTAAACCATAATAGGAAAACTCTTTTTTCAGTCCAAAAGCCTGAAGGCTTATTATAAGAATTGATATTATTAGATACTTTTTCATATTTCTTCAGGAAAACTTTTCCAGATCTTCTTTTAAAGTTTCTATCTTTTTCATAGTCTTTTTAATTTCCTTTTCTTCCTTTTCAATGGTTTCAGTAACAATCTTTTTTGGTTCTAGGGTTTTAAGATTCTTTATTGATTTCTCATAGAAGGTGATCCTTTCCTCATAATCCTGTATTCTCCTAAGGATTGTAAGCTTTGCTTCCTGTGAAAGTCTATTCCCGCTGCTTTTCTTTTCAAGTGCCTTTATGGCTACTTTTGCTGTTTCTCTGACATAACTTGGTTCGTTTTCATCGGTAGAAAGGTACTTGAAATATTCATAAAGTGCATTATCAAGTTGTTCTTCTGTAATTAGTCCCTTTCTTATGAGAATATAGCCCAATGGCTCTGTGAACTGTGAGTTTTTTCTTGTTTCTTCCTGCTCAATTATTACTGCCTCAAGCTGTCCCCTGTTTATATAACCCAGCTTTATGAGTACTTCACCAATTTTCATCTTGAGACAAGCCTCCTTTTTTATCTAATTTATATTTTGAATTATTTTCAAAAATTGTCAATTTTTTTTGCTTTATTTTACTAAAATTTATTTTTTAATTCCTCATAGAGTATTTTTATTGGCTTACCGAATATCGGATGAATAAAATCGGGACATATATCCATAAGTGGTTTTAAGACAAATTCTCTGTTCTGCATATCATAGTGTGGGACCTTTAGCTCCGGTTTATCTATTATAATGTCATGCCAGAAAATAATATCTATATCTATTGGCCTTGGTCCCCATTTCTCTAACCTTTTTCTACCAAGTTTTTTTTCAATTGCCTGACATTTTTTTAAAAATTTTAGAGGTGTAAGAGTAGTTTCAACCTCTAATGCTAAATTTATAAATCTTTTCTGTAATTTATTTCCATAGGGTTCAGTTCTGTAAGCCTTTGAAATTTTGATTATCCTGGCAAAATCTGACAACTCACAAAGGGCTTTTCTGATGTTTTCTTTTAAATTGCCTTCATTTGTGCCAATAGATAAAATGATGCTCATTTTTCAATCTGCTTGTAAAGGCTTATTCTATTTTTACCCTTTCTTTTTGAGTAATATAGTGCTTCATCAGCATGGTTGAATAAAAAATAGCTTTCCTCCCCATCTGCGGGAAATTCAGAAATTCCCATACTGAGAGTTATAAAAAAGCTTAAATCTCCAAAATTTACTGGTGTATCACTGACAGTACTCAATAGCCTTTTGCATACCTTGAAGGCATTTTCTGCTGAGGTGTTCGGGAAAACGATAACAAACTCATCTCCACCATACCTTGCTGCTATATCCACATCTTTTCTTATGGTTTTCCTTATACAATCAGCAAGATGTTTTAAAGCCTTATCTCCTGCTATATGTCCGTATTTGTCGTTTATCTGTTTGAAATCATCTATGTCAAACATTACAAGTGAAAATACTCTGTTGTATCTTTTGCTTTTCTCAATTTCATCTTCGAGTTCCTTAAAGAAGTAATGGTTGTTGTAAAGATTTGTGAGGCTATCATGTATTGCCCATAAGAATAATCTGGCATTTTCGAGTGTTGCTGAGGCAAAGTTTGCAATTATCATTATTACTTCAAGGTCGTCTTTGGTTAAAGAGCCTTTTTCTTTTGATTTTACAATTTCAAGTACGGCGGGAATTTCGTTATCTACCTTAAGTGGTACAGCAATTGCTGAGTTGACATCTATTTTCATAACCTTTGCAAGATAGGGAACTGTGTATATACTATTTTCTATATCCTCAACAAGCACCGGAACGCCTTTTAAGTATGCATCACCTACAATTCCTTCTCCAATGAATATCTGTACATCAAGAAGGTCACTATAGGATTCAAATATTGATGTGTCCAGTACAATCTTGTTGTTCTCATCATACACAAAGGTATTCTGGTATTTAAGTATGTTTTTATTTTCATCATAAACAACGAGTGAGCCTGCACGGGCTTCTACAGCTTCTATGGCGAATCTTACTATCATTGTTTTCAATAATTCACTTTCTCTTATATCGAGGATCCGGAGAAATTCACTCATTTCTTTGATTATTTTGAGAGATCTATCCTTTTTGTGATAGATTTGAAGAATAGAATTTGAGTGATTTACAGAGGTAGATTTTTTATTTGCTTCGTTAGAAGATGTTTTTTTCTTCCTCGCCATTATTTATTTCCTGTTTTTACCAAAAAACATACCCTCTATTTTAGTTTTAATTTCTTTTCCTGTCAAGAAATAATGTTGTAGCAATTCATTTCTTTTCCCGATGGGTGGAAATTCATCTGGCAGAGTTATTATTTCTACCTTTCTCTTCTGGTTTTTTCCTAAAAACTTTTTTTGAAGAAATGAAGCTACTCCCCCATTTTCTATACCCTCTTCTATTATTAATATCGGCCTATCATCGGAAAAAGAAAGAAAAATCTCCTCACTTAAGGGTTTTGCAAATCTGAGATTGTAAACCTCAATGTCTATAATGCCTTCGAGTGCTTTCGATGCATAAAGTGCCTCTTTAAGAAGAGTTCCAGTAGAGATTAAAATTAAATCTTTGCCGCTTTTTACTGTTATTCCAGTCCCTTTTTTTATTGGGCATGAAAGAGGATTAAATTCTTCATAATCAGTTGCACTATCCTTTGGGTATCTTATTGCAATAGGTCCATCAAGATTTTCAATGGCGTATTCCATCATCTGTTCTAATTCAGTTTTACAGGAAGGAAGCATTATTGTAAAATTTGGGATGCTTCTAAGGTATGAAATGTCAAATATGCCCTGATGTGTTTTGCCATCATCGGCAACAAGACCTGCTCTATCAATGCAGAATAAGATTTTGTAGTTGCCTATGCCAACGTCATGGATAAGCTCGTCATAGCCGCGCTGTAAAAAGGTGGAATAGATGGCTACGACCGGTTTGAAACCAGCCTTTTGCAAACCAGCGGCGTAAAGTATTGCATGATCCTCGGTAATACCAACGTCTGAAAATCTGTGGGGAAACTGGTTGGAAAATTCGAGCAGTCCAGTTCCGAGTTTCATCGCTGCTGTAATGGCAAAGATCTTTTCATCTTTTTTTGCCAATTCGCATAGCTTTTTCCCGAAAACTTCCGAGTAGGTTATGCCACTTTTTTCCGGTTGAAAACTATCACCATTTGTAATTGAAGGGCTTATTCCATGGTATTTGCCTGGATTTTCCTCTGATGGAATGTAGCCTTTGCCTTTTCTGGTTACAATGTGTATTAGTATCGGCTTTTTTACTTTTTTTACCTCTTCAAAGGTATTTATAAGTGTTTTTATATTATGTCCATCCATCGGACCCAAGTAGGCTATTCCAAGATCCTCAAAGAAATTCCTTCCCATTGAGAGGATTTTTATTGATTCTTTCAGTCTGTATAAAAACTTTACCATCTTCTCACCTACTGTCGAGAGTTTTTTCTTTAAGATTTTTTCTACCGACCATTTGAAATGAAGATAGGATTTTGAGGATTGAAGTTGACGAAGGTATTTTGCTATACCGCCAACATTCTGAGAGATTGACATTCCGTTGTCATTAAGAATTATTATGACAGGTAGGTTTTCATGGGCGATTGTATTTATCGCCTCATAAACAAGCCCACCTGTGAATGCCCCATCTCCAATGACTGCAATGGTATAGCTTTCATCATTTTTTAAGGATTTTGCTTTTGCAAGTCCCGAAGCGAGAGAGATTGAGGTTGAACTGTGGCCTGAATGAAAGCAATCATATTTGCTTTCTTCTGGTTCCGGGTAGCCAGAAAGGCCACCTGATTGTCTCAGTTTATCAAAAAGGTGCTTTCTTCCGGTCAAAATCTTATGAACATATGACTGATGACCGACATCCCAGATAAGACTGTCTTTCGGGAAATCAAATGAGTAGTGGAGTGCAATTGTAAGCTCCACAATTCCGAGATTGGGGGAAAGGTGTCCACCAGTCTTTGTTACTTTTTCTATGAGGAAATCTCTTATTTCTTCCGATAAAATTTCAAGCTCTTCAATCTTTAATTTTTTCAAATCCTCTGGAAAGTTCACCTTTTCAAGCATATATTCTATCCTATTTAAACAACTGATTTATGATTGAGTTAAGATAATTGAAAATCAACTGCCTTTTCTTTTCTTCTGAAATTCCTTTCAATTTTATTTCAAATGATGAGAGATTTGTAACAATCTCTGTATTGGTTGTGTTGTTTGTTGGATTTATGACGATATTGGTTGATATTTCTGTATAATTTGTCTGAAAGATTATATCATTTTCTGAAATAATCTCTTCAGTTTTCAGGTTTGCTCTATCAATCTGAAAGGCAAGGTTGTTTATGTCTGTTGATAGTATTGAGTTATCAGCTCCGAGATCGTAAATATCAAATTCACCGCTGATTTTAAGATTGTAGTTTTCACCTGCAATGATGATAGAGTTGGTTCCGGTAAATGATGCTACATTTTCCTGAATTGAAGAAACCTTTGCCTTTAAGTTGAAGTTATTTTCATTGTTTATTGTAAAACTTTGGGAGTTTTTAACGGTATCATTTTCTTTTGCTTCTGCATCAGGAAAGAAGCTAAAAACTTCTCCTCCACCTCTTATTCCTTTTTTGGTTAAATAACTGCTGTTTTTCTGTTCAATTCGATATTTCATTATTGTTTTTTCAGAAAATTTTATTTTGATTAATTCCCCATCTTTTATCTTTGGTTTGTAAAATATATTTCCATCCTTCCATAAAGATGATGAAAATAGAGAAGCAGTAATTAGCATAAAAAATATTAATTTTTTAATAAAGTTCATATTAACTTTTCCACCTCTTTCTTAATATATGAGATAATACCTTCTGTTGTAATACCCTCTGCATTTGCATGATAAGACAGAAATATTCTGTGATTTAGCACAGGAAATAAAACCTCGTCCACATCTTCCTTATCGACATATGTCTTCTCTTTTATTAGTGCATTTGCTTTTGAGGCATTTAGAAGCATCTGCGATCCTCTTGGGCCAACACCCCAGCTTACGTAGTCCTTTATTAGAGAAAAGCTGGTTTGTTGTGGCCTTGTGTTTCTTGTTATATCGAGGATATAACTTTTGACTTTTTCTGAGACGAAAATCTCTCTTGTCTTTTCTTGAAGCTCTAAAATCTCATTCTGCTTTAAGGCTGGTTTAAGCTTGTCTACATTGTCTGGATTGACATCCAGTATTTTCATCTCTTCTTTGTGGTCTGGATAGGAGATACTTATTTTAAAGAGGAATCTATCGAGCTGTGCCTCTGGAAGAGGATATGTTCCCTGATATTCTATGGGATTTTGTGTGGCAAATACGAAAAATGGTTTTGGAAGCTCATATGTTTTTCCTAAAATGGTGACCTTCTTTTCCTGCATTGCCTGTAGTAATGCAGATTGAGTTTTTGGTGGAGTTCTATTGATTTCATCAGCAAGCAATACATTTGCGAAAATTGGTCCTTTCAAAAAAACAAATCCCTTTTTTTCATCCGAAAGATTCATTATTTCTGTTCCGGTAACATCGGACGGCATAAGATCAGGCGTGAACTGAATCCTGTTAAACTCAAGTGATAGTATCCTTGCAAGTGCATTGACTATCATTGTTTTTGCAAGCCCGGGGACACCCTCAATCAGTGAGTGCCCATTTGCTATGATTGTTAAGAACAAAAGCTTTATTGTCTCTTCCTGACCGACTATTAGCTTTGATACTTCTGTTTTAACCTTTTCAAACACCTCATTACTTTTTAATTTCATATTTTTCTCACTAAACTTCCTGGGCGGCAAGTTTCTTGCCAAGTTTTTCCAGAATTGGATATCTCTTTTTATCTGATCTACCGAGGATTTCCTCTATTTCTGCTGCATTCAAAACCTCTTTCTCAAGAAGCTTGCTTGAAAGGGCATCAAGCTTTGATATATTCTTTTTCAAGAGAGCCTTTGCTTTTTCGTAAGCATTTGTGATAATCTGTTTTACTTCATTGTCAATTATCTCATGGATTTTCTCACTAAAATTTTTTCTTGCTACAAGGTCTTTCCCTAAGAAAACAGGGCCTTCTTTCTCTCCATATGTTACAGGACCAAGCTCCTCGCTCATACCCCATTCACAGACCATCGAGTTTGCAATCTTTGTGGCTCTTTCTATATCGTTTGAGGCACCAGTCGAAATCCAATTTTTACCAAATTTTAGCTCCTCGGCAGCCCTTCCAGAAAGAAGGACTATAAGTTCTTCCATAATTTCTTCTCTGGAATAGTTTTTCTTCTCATCAAGTGGCAGTGTGGCTGTTATGCCTAAAGCTCTTCCCCTCGGTATTATTGTGACTTTGTGTATGGGGTCCACAAGTGGCAAAAGATGCCCTGCTATTGCATGTCCTGATTCATGGTAGGCTGTGATAAGCTTTTCCTCTTCGCTTAAGACAGCACTTCTTCTTTCGGGACCCATAAGCACCTTATCCTTTGCAAATTCAAAGTCGGACATATTTGCCTTCTTTCTGTTTTCTCTGGCAGCTCTTAAGGCTGCTTCATTAACAAGATTTTCAAGGTCTGCTCCAGTAAAGCCGGGTGTACCTCTTGCTATAATGCTAAGATCAACGTCATCATCAAGCGGGATTTTTCTCGTGTGTATTTTCAGTATAGCCTCTCTTGCTTTGACATCAGGCTTGTCAACAACAATCTGGCGATCAAATCTTCCCGGTCTCATCAAAGCGACATCGAGAATATCAGGCCTGTTTGTTGCAGCGATGACTATCAATCCCTCGGATGAATCAAACCCATCCATTTCGACAAGTATCTGGTTTAAGGTTTGCTCTCTTTCATCATGAGAGCCTCCAAGCCCCGTTCCTCTGGACCTACCAACAGCATCAAGCTCATCTATAAATATTATGCAGGGGGCATTTTTTCTACCCTGTGCAAAAAGATCCCTCACCCTTGCGGCACCAACTCCTACAAACATTTCCACAAACTCAGATCCACTTACACTGAAGAAAGGCACATCTGCCTCACCAGCCACGGCCTTTGCTAAAAGAGTCTTTCCGGTACCGGGTGAACCCACAAGTAGAACGCCCTTGGGTATTCTTGCACCAATGGAAGAAAACTTTTTGGGATTCTTCAGGAATTCAACAACCTCCTGTAAGTCAGCTTTTGCCTCCTCACACCCAGCCACATCGTTAAACTTTACCTTGTTGCTTATATCCTTATACAATCTTGCCTTGCTTCTCGCAAATGACATTGCCTTTCCGGGATCGTTTCCCTGCATTCCTCTTATCATAAGAAACCATAACAATCCAAGTATAACTATGGTTATTATAGTGCTTATTATGTAGTTTGAAATGAAATTATCCTTTAATTTCTCTCCTATTACATCTACATTGTGCTGTTTCAGAAGAGAAAGTAGATCTCTATCTTCAAGCGGGAGATAGGTTTTGAAGTATCTGCTGCCATCAATGGTGGCTTTAAAAACACCACGTATTGATTGTCCTTCTATTATTATCTGGCTTATACTGTCATTCTCTATGTAGCTTAAAAATTTTGTATAGGATATTAAGGTTTCCTTTGGTTTATTTGTAAACATTAAAAACAAAAAGGCTGCCAGTACTATAAGCAAAAGTATAGAGATATACTTTGCAGAATTATCTCCTGAGGTTAGAAAATCATTGGTTTTCTTGTTCTTTTCACTCTTTGACATCTTCGCTCCTTTGTATTACTCTAAAATTGCAATATAGGGTAAATTTCTATATCTTTCATCATAGTCCATTCCATAACCCACCACAAAAACATCCTCTATTACAAAACCAGTGTAATCTACTTTTAAATCTACTATTCTTCTTGATGGTTTGTCAAGAAGAATTACAGTCTTTATAGAAGATGGTTTATGCACTTCTTTAATATAATTAATTAAGGTTTGCAAAGTCAACCCAGTATCCAGAATATCTTCAATAAGAATAATATCTCTGCCGGATAAATCAAGGCTTATATCCTTCAGTATCTTTATTTCCCCAGTGGATTTTCTGCCGGAGTAGCTTTCAGTTGCAATAAAATCTATTACAATATTTGTACTTTTTATGTGTCTTATAATATCTGCAAAAAAGATTATGGAACCTTTCAGATTGGAGATGAACACAACCTCTTTATCTCCAATCTCTTTTTCTATTTCTTTTGCTATACTTTTGACCCTGCTTTTTATTCTTTCTTCATCTATGTAAATCTTTAACATAAGATTTTATGCAATTTACTTTCTCAATTCAGCATTAAATTTTTTGTTAAGTTCTACGATAAGATTTTCCATTATGGAATTTACCTCTTCATCGGTAAGAGTTCTTTCAACGTTTGAAAACTGAATGGAGAAGGTCAGACTTCTTTTATTTTCGCCGATCTGATTCCCCTCGAAAATATCAACAAAATCAACCTGTGTTATCCACTTATGGAAAATACTTATCTCATTCATTATACTTCTTGCAAGTATTCCTTTATCCACAATTATGGATATATCCCTACTAACAGGTGGAAATCTTGAGAATTTTTCCACCTTGATGTTTTTATCTAAATATTTTGCAAGCTCTTCAGTTTCTATTTCGACCACATAGACTGGATATTTCAGCTCAAAGGCTTCCTTTATGTCAGGGTGAATTTCCCCCACAAAGCCAGCTTCGACATTATCGAATTTTACTTTTGCCGAATTAACCGGGTGGAGAAATGGCTTTTCAATTCTTTCATAGTCGATTCTCTTCTTTGCCACTTTTTCTAGCAATGTTTCCATAATCCCGGATGCATTGTAGTAATCATAGTTCCTGCCGTAAAGCATTAGACAGAATATCTTTTTTTCTTTTAATTCACCATTTATTTTTTTGAATATTGCTCCATACTCAAAAAGTTTTAAATCTTCTTTATAGGCACTCCTGACATTATAATTCAGCGTTTTTAAAAGGTTTATAAACATATATGGCCTTAAGATTGAAATATCGCTGGAAAGAGGGTTTTGAAGCTTTATAAGCTCATCTTTGTTTAATTTAAATCTACTTACATCCTCTTCACCACAGAATGAATAATTGAAGGTTTCGGTATAGCCAGAGTTTAAAAGCAATTCACGTAAAAGCCAGTAAATATCTTTTTTGAATGCAAGATTTTTAACATCAATTGGTGGTTTAAATGGGTTTTGAGGTATCCTGTTGTATCCGTAGATTCTTGATATTTCTTCAACTATATCAATCTGTCTTGATACATCGTCCCTGAAAGATGGTATTTTTACCTCGATAAAATCCTTCTCTTTTGAGACCACCGTGAAATGAAGCCTTTTAACAAAATGTTCTATCTCTTTAAGTGAGAAATTTACACCTATCTTTTCTGAAATGTATTCAGGTTTGACCTTTACAACTCTTTCCCTGAAAATATTTTTGTACTCATCCCTTATTTTAGAAATTTTTGGAGAGGTTGTAAGCATTATAATTTCTGTAAGTCTTTCGAGAGCCTTTGTGGTTATTTCCCAGTCTGTCCCTCTCTCAAATCTATAGCTTGATTCTGTCTTTAAGCCAAGCTTTTTTGAGGTTTTTCTAATGGAGACTGGTGAAAAGTAGGCACTTTCAAGAAATACATTTCTTGTGGAAGTAATAATTCCGCTGTATTCCCCCCCCATAATTCCGGCAATGGCAACGGGTTTTTCCTCATCGGCAATGATTAGCATATCATTAGCAAGGTCGTATTTTACACCATCGAGTGCTGTTATTGTCTCATTTTTATAAGCCTTTCTTACTATTATTTTTCCACCCTTAAGCAATTCTAAATCAAATGCATGGGTTGGATGACCAAGCTCCAAAAGGACATAGTTTGTAGCATCCACTATGTTGTTTATTGCTCTAATTCCACAGAGCTCAAGCCTTCTTTTTATCCACTCGGGTGAATCTGTTACGCTAATCTCCCTTAATATCCTTGCAGAGTATCTTGGACAATCTTCTGTGTCAAGAATTTCTACATCAGGAAGCTCTTCAATACTTGCCTCAACAGAATTGTGAGTGAGATTTAGTTGAAGGTTTAAAGCAGCGGATATTTCCCTTGCTATTCCCAGAACAGAAAGGCAGTCAGATCTGTTGGATGTAAGCTCAATGTCAAGAATGTAATCCTCTTCTCCATAAATTTCAAAAAGACTTATTGCCTTTTTCTTATCCTTACCCAAAACAAAAATGTCCGTGCTTTTTTCTTCAAGGTTAAGGTGTTCTTTCGCAAGAAGCATTCCCTCGGATTTTTCATTTTTTATATTTATGGTTTTTACCTCAAAACCGTTGGGAAAAATAGTTCCAGAGGCTGCGTAGATGACAAAATCATCCTTTGTAAGAATGGGAGAATTTGTTATTACCTGTCTTTTTTCATCCCCTGTGTCCACAAGAACAACTTTTAAGTTATCAGCAGAGGGATGCTTTTTTATTTCAATTACTCTTGCAGGTTTTATATTCTTTTTATTATCCTTTGATATTCCAGCCTGTTTTATAGAAACAACTTCCGGACCAACGGATGTGAGTATGTTCCCAAGTTCTTCGGGGCTAACTTCAAAATTTACAAATTCCTTCAGCCAGTTATATGTAACCTTCATAAAAACCTCTTATCTTGAGAATTGTTCTAAAAGTCTTATGTCATTTTCATAAAATTGCCTTATGTCATTTATTCCATAAACAGTCATTGCAACCCTTTCAATGCCAAGCCCAAAGGCAAATCCTGAATAGATATCGGGATCAATTCCGCAGTTTTCCAGAACAATGGGATCAACCATTCCACAGCCCATTAATTCTACCCAGCCTGTATGCTTGCATACGTTGCATTTTTTTCCCTTACAGACAGGGCAGGTTACGGCAAGTTCTGCTGATGGTTCTGTAAATGGAAAGAAATCCGGTCTCAATCTTATCTGTGTCTCTTCACCGAACATCATCTTTGCCCAGAGTAGAAGGGTTCCTTTGAGATCCGCAAAGGAGATGCCTTTATCAACCACAAGACCTTCCATCTGGTAGAAGGTATGGCTGTGAGTTGCATCTGTGGCGTCCCTTCTGTAGCACCTTCCGGGTACGACAATTGCGATTGGAGGCTTTGTGTTTAACATTGTTCTTATCTGTACTGGAGAAGTATGAGTCCTTAAAAGGCGTCCTTTCGTTACGTAGAATGAATCGTGGTCATCTCTTGCGGGATGGTATGGGGGAATGTTTAACATATCAAAATTGTAATACTCTTCTTCAAGTTCAGGCCCATCAGCCACACTGTACCCCATACTTTTGAATATTGAAACCATCTTTTCTATAACTAAAGAAATAGGATGGGGATAACCGGCATCAAGTTTTTTTAAAGGAAGCGATATGTCAGAAACTCCAGTTTTCAATTGGGTTTCTTTTTGCATTCTTCTAAGATTTTCCTCTGTTTCATCAATAAGTCTTGTAATTTCGTCTTTAACCTCATTTGCTACTCTTCCAATTTCTTTTCTTAATTCCTCTCCTATGCTTCCAAGCTTCCCAAGCACATCTTTAATTGGGCCTTTTTTCCCCAGAAATTTAATTCTTGCTTTTTCAAGCTCAACAAAATCTCTTATGTTTCCTATCTCTTTTTTTGCTTCTTCTAAAATTTTATAAAGTTCTTCTTTCATATCTACCTCTGAAATTAATTCTAACATTTTAAAGCTTTGTTTTCTATAAATCAAGTTGTTTAAGAGATTATCAGAAGTGCAAAATTAAAATTGCCTCCTGATAATTACTTATATCAGTGAGAGTAAGAGATTATAAATTTCACTTTCATTTTTTAGTAATTCAAAATTTAGCCCCATACTTTTCTCAAAATGTGCGTTTTTCATTGTTGTAATGAAAACGACCTCTTCTTTTTTTAGCTCATTTTTATTTATGAAAAATTCAAATGTAGCCCTGTTGAAGAATTCAATTCCAAGATCCTCTGAAAAAATAAAGTCTTTAAAGAAATGATAGAGGTTATTTTCCTTCAAAATGAATTTGAGAATATATCCGGTTGTCTGAATGGTATTGCAAATTAGGTAGATATTCTTGTTGTTTTCTGCCAATAATTCAAGTGCTCTTGAAATGTTATGATATGGAACCGGTGAAATCTGTAATGATGATTCTACATAGCAATCATATATTTTTTTGAACAATATTATATCGTTAATTTTCAGAATGTTTATTATAAATTCAACCTGTTGAAATACACTGAAAACCTCTTTTTTTTCTTTTAATTTTTCAAAAAGGCTTTCAACAGCCTTCTGAACGGCACTGTGCTTTACGGGAAAAAGTGCTTTTTCAAGAAGCGTAAAAATATTGTCGGCAAGGTATTTTTTTCTATCAATTATGGCTTTACTGTCGTCAAGAATTGTTTCATAAACTTCAAAAACGAAGTGTTCATATTTTTTCATATGACTTTTATCCTTCACTTTCGCTTAAAAATACTGTTACAGCACTAACCTCGTCGCCTTCTGAGAGATCAATTAGCTTTAGAAGGTTTGACTGTACATTCTCAAGTGAGAAGGAAACTCTCCTGCCGCTTTTTGTTGTGATTATTACAACATCATCATCATAACATTCTGCAAAGCTTGCCACTTCTCTATTTTTACCGAGTTCTGCAAGCTTGTAACCTTTTGCCCCCCGATTCATTAACTCCTTGAATTCTGAGATGGCGATTTTCTTTCCACGGCCATCCTTTGTCACAAACAGGACATATTTATCGTCCTCTGCAATTCCCATTCCGATAACTTCTTCCGATTTTGAGCTTACACTTGTTGCCTTCTCACCGGATACATTTCTGTTATGAGGAGTAAAGAGTTTTTCGTCAAATTTGAAGCCCTTTGAATTTCTTTTTACTAAAAATAGTTTTTTTGTTCCATCTGTTACAATTGCACCAACAACCTCATCTCCCTCGGCAAGCTTTATGCTATTTATCCCGGTTTTGTTTATATTTTCAAACTGAATGAGTGGAATCCTTGCTCCTTTCCCTTTTTTGGTAATGAAAAATATATAGTTGTTTTCATCAAACTCACTCACTGCAAGAACGGCTGTGATGGTTTCGCCTCTATTATCTATTTCTTTTAGTCTTTCTATATTTCTAATGTGTGAACGCGTGAT
This sequence comes from Brevinematia bacterium, assembly GCA_049968515.1. Taxonomy (GTDB): domain Bacteria; phylum Spirochaetota; class Brevinematia; order Brevinematales; family JAOACQ01; genus JAOACQ01. The sequence goes on along the minus strand of JBMFQR010000002.1, from coordinate 13,400 downwards.
TTTTCCCTCATTATCTCCTGTTATTTCGTAGCCCTTGAGTGAGTATATTCTACCAGAATTGGTAACAAAAAGATACTTATCCTTTAAAAAGCCCGAGATTGTTTCAAATATATAGTCATCCTTTTCCAGCCTGTTTGCGTCAGTTACATCACCTCTTTTGCCTTTTCCGCCCCTATTTCCAACTCTGACAAGATTTGCACCTATTTCTCTTATCAAAAAGCCTTTTCTTGAAATGCTTAAAAGCATAGGCTCATTGGCAATAAGCTCCTCTGCATCGATTTTTGTTGTGTCAATCTCTTCAAACTTTGTTAATCTTTCATCCCCGATCTCTTTTTCCATCTCTTTAAGTTCCTGCTTCATTATTTCTTTTCTTCTTTCTGGCCTTTTCAGAATGTCAGAGAGATCTGAGATTTTCTTCTCAAGTTCTAACTTTTCTTCTTTTAGCTTTTGAGTTTCGAGTTTTGTTAAGTTTCTCAGTTTCATTTCAAGAATGGCTTCAGCCTGAACATCGGATAGAGAGAATCTTTTCATCAATAATTCTTTGGCTTTCTGGGCATCATTATTTCTTATTATTTTTATCACCTCATCAAGGTTGTCAATGGCTATAAGAAGTCCTTCGACAATATGTATCCTTTTCTTTGCCTTATCAAGCTCAAAATTTGTCCTTCGTATTATTACTTCTTCTCTGTGATTAACATAATTAGCAATTATCTCCCTCAAGCTGAGCAACTTCGGGTGGTTGTTTACAAGGGCTGTCATATTGACTTTCAGTCTTGTCTTCAGAGAGGTCTGGTTAAAAAGGGCTGTTTTTATGGCGTCTACGTTTGCATCTCTGAATAATTCTATGACTATCCTTATTCCCTCTTTGCTTGACTCATCTCTTATTTCCTTGATACCTCTTAAGACAAGAGCATATTTGTTGTTATTATCAAGGTAAATATTTGTGATTTCCTCTACAAGCTTTGATTTTATTACTCTATAAGGTATTTCGGTAATGACAAGAAGTCTATGCCCTCCTTTTTCTTCAAGCTCAATCTTTCCTGCAAGCTCCACTGAACCTGTACCCTTATCATATATCTCAAGCATTTCTTCTTTATTTGTTATTATGCCTCTTGTGGGGAAATCAGGGCCGGGAATATATTTCAAAAGCTCATAATTGGAGATTTTTGGATTGTCAATATAGGCACAGATTCCGGCGGCTACTTCTCTGAAGTTATGTGGTGGAATGTCAGTTGCTAGTCCAACAGCTATTCCTGTCGTTCCATTACAGAGGAGATTGGGAAACTTTCCGGGCAGGACAACGGGTTCGGAAAGTGTATCATCATAGTTAGGCTTAAAACTTACAGTTTCTTTGTCGAGGTCCTCGAGTATGAATTCTGCTACCCTCGATAATTTTGCCTCCGTATATCGCATAGCAGCAGGTGGATCGTCATCAATTGAGCCAAAGTTTCCCTGCCCTATAATCAGAGGATATCGAAGGTGGAAATCCTGTGCCATCTTGACCATTGCTGTGTAGACTGATGAGTCCCCATGGGGATGATATTTACCGAGCACATCTCCAATAATGCGGGCAGATTTCTTTGTGGGTTTATTGTGCCAGAGACTCATTTCTGCCATAGAGTAAAGGATTCTACGCTGAACAGGTTTAAGCCCATCCTTTACATCCGGAATTGCACGCCCTGTTATAACACTGTATGCATAGTTAAGGTATGAAATTTTTATTTCATCTTCAAAGTAGGAGTCTATAATCTCAGTTTTGTCAAAAAGTTCACCTGTATCCATCTAAAACCTCTTTAAGTAATACTACTTATAGATTATAAGGCAAAGTATAGAAATTGTAAAGTAAAGGATGGTATTGAGTAAACTTGTGAAAAAATGCAGATTAACGCCTTTCTCTTGAAATTTTTATGGCTTAACCTTATAATTTTTTCAGTTTTTTTATATTCTGGAGTGAGGGTGTTTTTTGTTATTTTCGTTTTTTCAGCCTTTATTACTTACTGCCTTTATGCAGAGGAGATAAAATCAGCAGAAATTCCTTTCAAAAAATTAGTTTTTGAGGATGAAAGGGAGATTGTTAGTATTGAAGGCATTATATACTTTGCAGGTGATGAGAGGGTTTTTATTAAGGTTACAAAGCCAATAAATCAGATAGTGATTTTTGCAAACCTTACAAACACTTTTTATTATCCGGATGAAAAAACTGCTATCATTATGACATACAGAGAGCCAAATATTTCCACGATGAAAATGCAGTTTGAAGTGTTTGCAAGAGATGATTTGGGGCTTGGAGAAGCGGGATATAAGCTTGAGAATACTTATAAAAGCAATAATATACTTGTAGGCATATGGATACCCCCCGAAAGGTTAAAGAGGCAATCTGGAAAAGTGGAAATTGGACGGGGTAAAAAAGTATTGAATTTATAAGGGTTTTTTCACCAAAAGGGGGGATTATTGGAATCACTGAATTCCTTGACTTTACTGAAATAAAAGGAAAAAAGATTCCTGTTCATATCAAAACAACCTCTTTTTATGAGAAAAAGAAAAGAGTTGAAGAGCTAATTTATTTTTCCCCGAGGGTTAATTTGAAAATCCCGGAGGATGTATTAGAGTTTAAGATACCACAGGATGCAAAAATAAAGTTGGTGGAATGGTAAGAAGGATATTTGCATTATTGCTAATTTTTTTCTTTCTGTTAGAAGGGAGTATTTCTGGGGAAAATAATAAGGTGATAGAAAGATTTACTTCATCGAGTAATGAATCAAAGATTGAGAAAAAGGAATTTCTACCTGATTCTCCCAATATTCTTGTATGGACGGGACTTCTTTTGGTAAAGCTGTACCAGACCTTTATTTCATCTCAGGATAGACCTGTCTGTGTGTTTGAACCGAGTTGTTCAAGATATACAGAAGTAGCGATAAAGAAATATGGCTTTTTTAGAGGGGTAATAATGGGAGCAGAAAGACTTGAAAGGTGTCATCCAAAAGCATATGGTAACTATCCTCTTGATGAAAAAAACTGGGAAAAATTATGATCCGGTACCTTAAATGAAGAATTTTATCCTTTTTTGTTTTCTGATAATCTTAATCTGTGGCATTGCCTACTCCATTGATTGTTTTTCAGAGGATTCAATTCTCAGATTTGCAGATCATCTTTATGATGAGGGTGACTACAGGGGTGCTTTGATTGAGTATAAGAGGTTGGTTAGCCTTGACAGAAGAAAAAGCCCAGATGGGCTAATCTATTACAGGATAGCCTTATGCTATGAAAAGATTAGGGATTTTAAAAAGGCTCTTGAAATTTACAGGCTTGTTCTGCCTGAAAATAACTTTATTCCACGTAAAGAGCTTTAATTCAAAATTGCATATGCTACTGCAAGGACAGGGGATTATTGTGGTTCAATCGACGTTCTTGAATCTTTTAAGAATGAAAATATTATCCCTGATAAAGCCAGAACTTTATATATAATAGACCTCATTTCACTATCAAATTATTCTCTTGCGAAGGAAACTCTTTTAAGCCTGGGCAGTTTTGGAGAACAGGACATCACAAACAATCTTTTCAGCTTGATTACAGGCTATGAAAAACTCCCTGAGAAAAATCCATTTCTTGCTGCATTTTTTCTACTCTTATTCCGGGAAGCGGGAAGTTTTATTCTGAAAGATGGTTTGATGGATTATTTTCTTTAAGCTTTATTACCTCAATGGCAGTGGCTTCAGGAATTTACTTTTTTATGAATGGAGTTAGTTCCTGGCAGGGGTGGTTGCTTGCCTCTACAGGTTTTGTTTTTTACATTGGTGATATATATGGTTCGTATAAGGCTGCAGAGAATTATAACAAGAAGAAAAAGGAAAAACTTGATGAGCAAAAGGAATATTTGCTTGATGAAATTGGTAAATAGTTGTTTTATTCTTTTATTTTTCCTGCCTCTTTTTCTATTTTCATACACAAATTATGTGGATTTTGCTGAAAAACTCTTTGAGGATGGTTTTTTTTCTGAGGCAATTCACGAATACAAGAGGATTTTATTTTTCGAGACTGATGAGGTCGAAAAAGCAAAAATCTATTTTCGTCTTGGAATAATATCAAGAGAGAATGGTGAGTATAAAAACTCCATTGATTATTTTAATATGTTTATAAGAGATGCAAAAACAGAAAATGAGAAACAGAATGCACTTATAGAGATTGGAATTACATATCTTTATCAGACAAACTTTAATAATGCAATATATCAGTTTATGAAGGTCGAAAGCTTTTCGGAGGATGATTCTTTAAGAAAAAAGGCACTTTTTTATCTAACTCTTTCTTATGTATTGAGTTATCGTTGGGAAAATGCCAGAGAAAGCTTTGAGAGTTTTTTAGCCTTAATTGAAGATAGTAAAAAAAGGGAGATGGAGAATGAGATTGAGGAGGTTAAAAATGCATTGAAGGAGGTAAAAAATTTCAAATATAAATCACCGGAACTGGCAAAATGGCTTTCTGTTTTTATCTTTGGTGCAGGCCAGATTTATGCTGGTGAAATAGCGGGAGGCTTGAATGCCTTTGCCCTGAATGGACTTATCTTTTATCTTGTTATAGATTTTTTTCTTAAAGCTGATTATCTTGATGCTATATTTATTGCGGTTTCGTTTTTAGATAGATACTATTCCGGGAATATCTATCGTGCTGAAGAGGCAGCAAAAATATACAATGAGAAGAATAATGAGAGATTTTCAAAGGCTATCCTGAAAAGACTGGACAGGGTGGTTTTTGAAAGATAGAGATTTTAAAAAGATTTTTCAAAAATATTTGACACACTTTAAAAAATAAAGTATACTATATAATAAAGCACTTTAAAAGGAGGAGATTTATGGCAGAAAAAGAAGTGATTGATAAATTAAAAGAGATTGTAACTCAAAGAGAAGAGAGATTTCACCTTTCTGGTGGAGAGGTGTTTGTGTGGTGGGGTATTCTTTCACTTCTTGCTCATAATATTTACAACCTCTTACTTCCCAGCATTTTTATCTGGATAGGGATGATTGTTTTAGGTAATATTGGAATGATTGCTTATATTTTCTTTGCTTACAGAAGTGGATACAAGACATTCTGGGGAGAAATGCTCGGTGAGTTCTGGTTTTTCCTTACATTACTCTTGATTTTAATTTTTTATGTTTTTCCTTTTGTATTTAAGCTTTATCCTCCTATGGCTATATACCCGTTTATACTTTTTTCACTTTCCATTGGAATGTATGTATCAGGGCTTATTACACAAAGTATATCTTTCAGGGTTGGGGGAATTATCTTTTTAATTTCTTCAATTTTGCTTGCATACAATACTACATGGTTTTTCTGGATTTTCAATGCCGGGATTTTATCTGGCCTTGTAATTCCGGGTATATGGAGTATGTATGAAAAAAGAAGATAAATACTCACTGGATGAACTTCTTACAAATGACTTGAGATTCTTTATTATGACAATTCTGGCGATGTATGAAGAAGTGGATTTCAATTTTCTTAAAGATGAGCTTAAAGCAACAGATGGAAATTTAAGTGTGCAACTTAGAAAACTTGAAGAGGTCGGCTATATAAATGTAAAGAAGGAATTCTTGGGTAGGAAGCCAAAGTCAAGCTACAGAATAACAAAAAAGGGGGTTGAGGCTTTAAAGAATCATCTTGAATATATGGAGATGATAAAGCATAAAATTGAGGAAAAAATGTAAGAATGTCCATCACTAAAAAAACTTATCAGGATAATGCGATTAGATTTTTAAAGAAATATCTTAACAAGAGGGAAACTCAAACTTCACTATTGTGTAACTCTATCCGCCATATTTGAGTTTGAAAGAAAAATCTAAAGACATTCGCTTGACAGATTATGCTTTTAATAGTATTATGTTTATAGATTTAAGCATTGTAAGGGGGTTGTCCAGAAAACCGAAACTGTCATTCTGAGCGAAGCAAAGAATATGCAATTTTCTAATGAGATCGAGATATTCTTCATTTCATTCAGAATGATGCAAAGAAATTTGCCACTTTCTAGACAGCCCTATCAAACCTATACAGGAAAATAACTTTATGGAACTCTTTGAATCAAAATCTATCCCCCTCAGTAGAAGAATGTTACCACAAAGTCTATCAGATTTTGTTGGGCAGAAGCACCTTGTTGGTGAGGGAAAACCCATATATACGATGCTACAAAATGGAATTATTCACTCAATGATTTTTTATGGACCACCTGCAACCGGAAAAACAAGTCTTGCTGAAATAATTGCAAAAACTCTAAACTACAGCTTTATCAGAATCAATGCCCTAACTCTCGATAATGATGAGATCAGAGAGATTTTAAAAAAGGCTAAAAATAACATTTCAATGGGGAATAAAACCATAGTTTTTATTGATGAGATTCACAGGCTTTATAAGCCAAAACAGGATGCCTTTCTTTCCAGTCTTGAGAATGGAGAGGTTATAATAATAGGTGCAACAACAGAAAACCCCTACTTTGTGTTAAATCCAGCTTTAAGATCGAGAGTGTTTATATATGAGTTTTTTTTACTTACAACAGAAGAGAGAAGAAAGATTCTTGAAAATGCTTTAAGTAAAGATGAAATGCTTAAATCTTTAAAGATAAATATTACTCCAGATGCCTTTAAATTTCTTACAGAAAACATTAACGATGTTAGACAGATGTTAAATACACTTGAGATAGCTATTCTTTCGAGAGGAGTCTCGGCTGAGATTTCTGTCGATATGGAACTTCTCGGTAATATCTTTCAGAAGGTTGAGACAAGATATTCAAGTGAAGAAGCCCACTATGATGTAATTTCAGCATTCATAAAGTCTGTGAGGGGCAGTGATCCTGATGCTGCATTATACTATCTTGCTGTGATGCTTGAGAGTGGAGAAGACCCTCTCTTTATTGCACGAAGGCTTATAATACTTGCAGCAGAGGACATAGGGCTTGCATATCCAGAGGGATTGAATATTGCTACTTCCTGCTATGAAGCAATAGAAAGAATTGGTATGCCAGAGGGCAGAATTGTCTTAGGTATGACAACAATACTGCTTTCTGCACTACCCAAGTCAAACTCTGCCTATCTTGCCATAGATAAAGCACTAAATGACGTGAAGAATGGTAATGTTATGAGTGTCCCACCCCATCTGCGTGGTTCTGACTTTTACGGGGCAGAAAAACTTGGCAGGGGAGTGGGATATAAATATCCCCACGACTACCCGGATCATTATGTTAAACAGAAGTATACAGAGAAGGATGTTAGTTATTACAATCCACAGGAGCTTGGCTTTGAAAAGAAACTTAAAGACTGGCTATCGAGATTAAAAAACAAGGAATGAGAATGGCTGAAGTTGTATTTTTGGGCACCGGGACATCGGATGGTGTTCCTACAATAGGTTGTGAATGTGAGACTTGCAACTCAACTGACTGGCATGATAAGAGATTGAGAAGCAGCATTTTTTATTCATCCAAAAATGCAAAGATATTGATTGATGTTTCACCTGATTTCAGACAACAGGCACTTACTCACAATATAAAATGGATTGATGCAATATTCCTTACCCATTCGCATAATGATCACATTGGCGGTCTTGATGATATAAGGTCAATAAATTTTGCAATGAAGAGGGCAATCCCGGTTTATGGTAACAGGCTTGCAATAAATGAGCTGAAGAGAAGATATAGCTACATATTCAGGAAAACACAGGAAGGTGGTGGAAAACCAAGAGTGGAACTCAATGTTATCAAGAACAGAGAAATAAATATAAATGGTGAGATTATAAAGCCAATTCCCGTTTTGCATGGAGAGATTCCAATTCTTGGCTACAGGATAGACGATTTTGCCTATATTACTGATGCAAGCTTTATTTCTGAAGAAAGTCTGGCAAAGCTTATGGGACTTCAAGTTCTTGTTATAAATGCTTTAAGATTTGAGAAGCATCCCACACACTTCAATCTCAAAGAGGCTTTAGAGGTTATTAAGGTTTTAAAGCCGGAAAAGGCTTTTCTCACACATCTTACCCATAAATTTTTATACAGGCGGGATAGCAATATCTTACCGGATGGTGTTTATTTTGCTTATGATGGATTAAAACTTTCAATTCTTGATCATAAAGTTTCTGCCAACTATGAAGAGTGAATTATCAATCATAAATATAGTTGCTTTATCATCAAGTTTCTTTTCAGAGATTTTTTCAAGAGAAATGGATTTAAGTGTATAAAGTAGATTGTTTTCTGTAAGAACGTAAATTTCATTATTTCCGACTAAGATATTCTTAACTTCATAAACCATCTTTATAGTTTTTAATAAATCTCCGGTTGAAACATCATATAATGAAAGTTCCTTTTTGCCTGCCAGAATTAAGTTCTTGCCTGATAAATGCAGGGGTTTATGATAAATTTCCATATTGAGAGGTTTTTCCCACGAGATATTACCATTTTTAATGTTTATTGCCACAAGTTTTTTTCCTGCTTTTTGAAATGATGAATAAAGTATCTTCGTTGATAACTGGTGGCAAAAGTAATCTGTCCCCTATATTGATCTTCCACACCTCTCTCTTTTCAAGAAGATTATAGCTTATTAAGTTCCCCCTCTCCGTGAAATATATTAATGTGCTATCTATTACAACAGGAGAGTTATAGATTGCCTCCTTTTTTTCCGGAATGATATTGTCTACAAGAGTTCCATTTCTAATGTCAAATATCTGTATTCCTCTGTCGATTGTTGCAAGGAATATTAGGTTTTCATATCTTACCGGTACAGAATAAAACTTCACGATTCCAGCCTCTTCATTCTCCCATAATTTTTTACCATTTATATCATATGCAATAAGTCCACCATTTTCTCTGGTTATGAATATTAAATCTCCACCTGTAGATAATGTATTTATGTTCCCTTCTGAATGGATTATACATTCTGAAACAAGTTTTCCCTCTAAGGAATAGATGAGTAATTTATTGTCTTTAAAGCATACAAGACTATTGTTGACAACGAAAATATTATTAGGTTCGGTAATTTCTGTCTTGATTTTAAAACTCTTTGCAATTTCCCCTGAAGGTTTTTTTTCTGTGGATAAGGAATTCTTCCACTCAATAAGTTTTATTGCTTCGTTTGTGAAAAAATTCCTTTTCTGCTCAATTCACTCCATTACTATAAGTGATCATTTCATTTTGCTGAAGATTTAGAGGGGCACCTGCTTGCCTTCTATTTTTTATTTCTATGCAACCATCAAGTACCGTAACAGTTGTTTCTTCTTTTGATTTTACTTCAACGCTGAAGGTTGTACCTTTCACTGAGATTTCAATCTGTGGCGTTTTCACAATAAACCTTGTATCGATTTGTTTCTTTATGTCAAAAAAAGCAACTCCCCTGATTAAATTAAAAATTACATCTCTTTCTTTTGTGGTATTCACTTTGACTTCTGTTTTTTCGAAGAGCTTGATTAAACTTTCATCCTTGAGTTTCAATTCGCATTCCTCACCTTCTGTGTATATAATGTTTTTTGTCTTAATAGTTGTGCCAGCCAAGATTTTTTTATTTTGAATATTTAAAGTACCGCTTAATATCTGCAAGGTTTCTGCCTGTGGTTTGAATGTACTGAAAAGAAAAATGAAGGCTGCAACTAAACTTATTGCTAAAGAAGATAATGCAAAAGACAACTTTTGAAAGAAAAATGACCTTCGTGCCTTTTTCTCCTTTAAGGCTTCAATTATATTATTGAAGGTTGAGATTTTATCCCTCTCTCCTAAATTATACTTTGACTTCCTTAGTAGTTCTTCAATTTCGGGATAAAGTATTTTATTTTCTTCCATATTTTTCTCCGAGTTTTTCTTTGAGTATCTTACAACCCTCATTAAATCTGTTATATGCCTGTCTCAAAGAAATCCCCACTATCTTTGCTATCTCTTTCATATCAAGTTCACCATAAACTTTGAGCAGAACAACCTCTCTCAAAGTGTCAGGCAAGATATTAATAATACCAGTGATGTACTCCCTATTTTGCAATAAATCAAATTTTTTTTCTTCTTCGGATGAAATTTTTTCCAGATTTTCAATCTGAATAAATCTGTGCCTTTTTAATTCATTATACTTGTTCTTTATAGAATTTAAGACAATTTTAAAAAACCATGGTTTAAATGGAAAGTTTTTTTTGAAAGAAGAAAATGACATAAACATTTTTAAAAATGTTTCCTGAATGATATCAAGTGAATCATTATGTTTGAGGCCATGATATCTGCATATGCTGTAAATCTGGTTATTGTATCTATTAAACAATTCTTCATAATAATAATTGATTTCAGCCGATGTATTATCATTTTCATCAAGTTGCTGTATTTTTTGTACTATTTCTTCATCTGTAAGCTCTGATAAATCCATTTTTTCCTTCTAAAAGTTTATTGCAAGATTCAATGTTAAGGCATCCCTTTCGGGCAAAAGATAGATATAAGATAGAGTTTTCTCTTTATTCTGCATATAATAGGCATGAACCACAGAAGAAAAAGTGATACTCACCCATGCAGAAAGAGAGATAGCCATATATGTATTCCATTCTGACATCAATCTAAGAAATTTAGTTTTGTCATTCTCCGTAACTGCCTTTCTGTATTTTTGCTCACTGATAGTATAGGCGAAGATGGATAGGCCAGAAAATCCTAATGCAGCCACATCTCCTGTCATAAACAAAAGTCCAAGCAGGTAATCCTCCCCTTGAACCTGGGCAAATCCGGGAAGTAAAATGTTCATCAATGGCCATGAGCCCCGATAGCCAGACTTTTCAGACACATTAAATACTAAAACGGATGTATCTCCTTCCTCAATAGTAAAACTTCTTTTCTCTTTTTTATTTTCTGTTTCAAAATATGCTTCATAGTTACCGGCTTTAATCTCCTTCAAAAATATTTTACCCTCCCGGTTAATAATCTGATTTGTATTTTCAAATGAAAAGACGACATTCTTTTTGCTTAGATTTTTCACAATAAGATTTCCTTGTGGATAATAAATTATGTCAATTGTTTCATCAGGTTTGAGTATGATAAGTTTCCTAAAGACTTCTGCTTTGTCGCTTTTCTCAAGGGAAATTTCTATCCTCTCATTTGCGAGATATTGCTTTTTAAAGAAGACCTCATTAGAGAATGAGAAGACATACTTTCCATATTATATAAAGTGTGTAGGGTTCTGATGTGTTCGTCAACTGGATTGTGAGTCTGCCAAACTCAACATTTTTTCCAAGAATCAAACCTAATATTTCTTTGCCAATACTGTCAATGTTTTCAAAGAACTCTAAAGATGTTGACAAATTATAATTCTTTTTGAATAGAATATCCTCTGTCACCACATCATATACATATATGACAAGACTTAATTCATCCTTCACTTTTCTGTATTCACCTGTGATAATCTGTTTTACGAGAAGTCTCTGACCCAACCTGAGTGCCATTCTCTTTTCAAGTACCTTTTGTTTCCAGAAACCTTCTTCATTGGCTAAAACTTCAATCTCGGGGTATAATCTGATATCAGCACCGGGAAGCGCTTCGAGTGTTGTGATAAGAGATTTTGTAAGCATTGTATTAAAATAAGCTTCACTATCGCTGCCGGTATTTATAAAGCCAATAACTGCCGTAGATCTCAGTTCTCCATTTACAGGGTAAAGCCAGGTTCCAAATAGCAAAATCTCAATAAAAAATAACAGACAACCACATTTTTTCATAAAGTTTATTATAAAGTGAACTTATAAATTTGTAACTTTTCTGTCCCCCCATTTATATATGTGGTATCGTTCCAAGTCAATAGTGGAATAGTTTCTCCAAGAAAGAAAGTAAAAAATTTTATGCAGTAAATTTATTATCATTTAATTCCTCCTTTTCATTTGTTTTTAAGTTATATTGAATTAAAAAATAACCTCTGTATAAAGTATTTTCAGCATTGTTCAAAAAATTGTGTCTGAATAGTAAAATAAAATCACTCAAAATTTTGGTCAAGTTGATAAAGACATAACAAAAGATATTTTTACGCCAGACATAAAATGCTGGATGAGTGTCAATTATTAATCCCCGTCTCATCATCCTTCCCAACTTTTAACTTTATAAACTTTCAACTTGTTAATTTGATTAAATTAGAGTTTTAAATTAAAATTAATTCTTTCTAAATTGAGTGACTTTTTATGGATAAATTTATTCATTTCCTCTCTGGTTTTTTGCAAGAGATAAGAGAAAAGTAAGATTTCCAATTTATATTAAGACTGGTTTCAGTTTTAATCCTTTTGATAAATTATATTCGCCGGAGCTCGAAAATTCATCTTTTAATTTAGGGTTTTCGGTATGTTTTTAGGAGTTTTTTGTGATAAGGGATGGAGAGCTAATTTATCTTTACAATGATGAAAAGACCACATTTCTTGTAACCTACCAGAAGGGGCAGTCATTCTCAACCCATAAGGGCAATATTGTTTTCCCGGAAGGGCTTGAGTTCGGGGATTGTATTCTTTCCAATACAAATCAGGCTTTTTACGTATTAAAACCAACTCTGTCAGACATAATGATGAAGGTGAAGAGAAAGACTACTATAGTCTATCCAAAAGAAGCCGGGATGTTGATCCTTGAGCTTTCTGTTTGCAGTGGTGCTAATGTTATTGAGGTGGGCAGTGGTTCTGGTGCATTTACAATTTTACTTTCAAGTATGGTTGGCGAAGAGGGAAGGGTATATTCCTTTGAAAGACGAGAAGATCATCTTGAAATTGCAAAAAAGAATTTTAAGAGATTTGCGCTTTTCGATAATGTTGAGTTTATCCAGAAAGATCCAGCAAATGAGGGAGGTTTTGGACTTACAGATATTGATGCAGTTTTTGTGGATGTTCCAGAGCCTTGGACAATTATAGAAAGTGCATGGAATGCCTTGAGAGGAGGCGGGCATATTGCAACCCTTTCTCCAAACATCGAACAGGTACAGCTTACAGTGGAGAAAATGGAGTCAACTGGATTTATGAGAATCAGATGTATGGAGGTATTTTCGAGAGGCATAAGAGTGAAAAAGAATATGACCCGTCCATTTGACAGAATGATTGGACACACTGCATATCTTGTCTTTGCGGAGAAGGTAAAAAAAGCTGGTATATAGATTTCTTCATCACCCTTTTATCCAGAGACCACCATAGCCATATATAGCAATTTTTACACTGCTTTTTTTAACTGAAGCTGGTGGGTAATTTGTCTTAGGTAATAAAGTTGCGATGCGTATGAAATTTTTGTAATTTTTTGTGATGGAGTAGAAAGCAGGATGATTCATATAGTTATCAGATTTTCCTACCTATCCATTTTACTCCGCATAATATTTGACATTAATATTGTCATACAATATAATAACAGCAAACAACTAATGGGGCATTATTATGGCAAAGCAAAACAATCTCTCACTCGTAAC
>JBMFQR010000001.1:0-119151 GCA_049968515.1 Brevinematia bacterium | reverse complement strand
CTCTCAGACCAGCTACCCGTCTATGGCTTGGTAGGCTCTTACCCTGCCAACTACCTGATGGGATACAGGCTCATCTTAAGGCAGAGCTTTAAAGGCTCCCTTTGATCTTGCGATGTCATCGGGTATTACCCACAGTTTCCCGTGGCTATCCCCGTCCTTAAGGTAGATTCCTGTATGTTACTCACCCGTCCGCCTCTCGCCGCCCACTGTATTGCTACAGCTGCGCTGCCGATCGACTTGCATGCCTAAGACACGCCGCCAGCGTTCGCTCTGAGCCAGAATCAAACCCTCCGTTATAAAATATTATAAACAGAAAGTTTGTCCTTTATTCGGCCTATTTAAGGCTTACTCCCTCGATACTCACCTTTAGTCCTATAACCACCTGTCAATCACAAAAATCACAGCATTTATTATACTAAAAAATTTTAGCTTTGTCAATTATTCAATTACTAAAATCAGAAAATTAAACTAAACCTAACTTATATAACTAAAATCTTACAAAAATTACTAAGTCTAAACATTTGCTAATGTTGTAAATTACAATATTGATTTTAAAAAGCTATGGATATCACCCGAGCCTAAATTCAATATTTGATGGGAAACTCCCAGCCTATCTAAAATCGGCACTATATATTAAAAATTTAATAATAATTTGTCAAATTTTTGACTTAAAAATTTCTTAATCCATCAGCTCAATAGTGAAAAAATCTTTTAGAAAAGAAACTACCTCCCGACACTGCCCTCTCAAACACTATAAAACTTACAACTTTGTATGTGACCTTTTCTCATTTATAAGATTTGCAAGTTCCATTCTGTTTTTTACATTGGTTTTCTGATAGATACTGTATATATGAGTCTTAACAGTGTTAAGTGAGATAAAAAGTTTTTCACATATCTGCTTGTTATTATAGCCTTTAAGCAAAAGATGAATTATCTCCTTTTCTCTGCCTGTAATGCCAAAGCATTTTAAAATTTCATCTCCGGAATCAACATAGTCCACTTCTCTCCCTGTCATTCTCTTTATTAGAATGTCCTCATCTGCCGTCTGTATGTCCTCGCAATCTATTATCTCTCCATTCCTCAAGACACTTATTCTATCAGCTATATCGAAAACCTCATTTGTTCTGTGAGAAATAAAAATTATTGTTTTCCCGTGCTGAAGTTTTAGCTGTCTGATAACCTGCAAAAAACTTTCACCTTCATTCTCTGAAAGCTCAGATGTAATTTCATCAAAAACAACAAGTTCTGGATTATTTATTAGTGCCCTTGCAACCTTTACAATCTGTCTTTCCCAGGTTGACAATTCTGAAATACGACTTCCCGGAAATATATTAAAACCAAGTGAGCTGAAAATCTTTTCTGCTTTTTCAAAGGATTTCTTCCAATTAATTACACCAGAGAAAGCAATCTCCTTCGCCAGAAAGATATTTTCGTAAACCCTGAGTTCTGGTACCAGAAAGGAATTCTGATAGACTATACCTATGCCACAATTTTCACTATCCCTCTGAGAATAAAATTTTAACTCTTTACCATCAAAAAAAATCTTTCCACTGTAGGAACTGGCAGGATAAACACCCCCAATTATCTTTACAATAGTTGTCTTTCCTGCTCCCTTTTCTCCAATTATGGAATGAATTTCACCTTTTTTTACAGAAAGATTAAAATTATTAAGGATTGATCTTCCGGAGACAGCAAAGGTAAGTTCTTTTATCTCCAGCAGGGAGTTGTTTTTCATAAAGAATTCCTTTTCAGTCCAACATTTTCCTCTGTATTCTTGCTGCCTGTTCAGGATCCATTTTAGAAATCAAATAAGGAACAATGGATTGTTTACCAGCTTTCTTTGCCCTTTCATCCATTTTTTTAAACAGGTCAATAATCATAAGATCTTCCTGTTTCTCAATAATTTTTACGGCATCCAGTGGGGGCATATTTTCAATATATTCTGCAAGATTTTCAAGCTTTTTATCATAAGATTCCTTTTCAGCCTTTGCCCTCTCAAATTCGCTGATCATATTTTTTATGTTTTCCTTTTGAGCGGCAATATCCTGCTTTTCAATATCCAAATTTCTCAATTCGTTCTGTATCTTTTTCTTTTCATCCTCAAGCCCTCTGATTTTCTCTTCAAGTAATTTCCACTTTTTCTCAAGCTCCAGCTTTTCAAGCAAATAAGGATCTTCCACCTTTGGTGTATACTGCTCTTTGACAAATGGCATCTGGACAAATATCATCCTGTAATCAAGAACCTGTAAAAAATCAAGAACATAAAGGGAAAGAAAAACTACACCAAGATTAATCAAAAGCAAAAAAACTATCCTTTTATTCCTGCTCATAATTTTTTCCGACTATTTGAAATTTTTGTATATATTATAATACTTAATCACATTGTCAACATAATCCTTTGTCTCTTCATAATCAGGTATACCACCATAATTATCAACTGAATTTGGGCCTGCATTATACGCTGCAAGGGCAAGATTCAGATCGCCCCTGTATTTATCCAGCAACATCTTTATGTACCTTGTCCCGCCAAAGATATTCTCAGTTATGTCAAAAGGATTATTCACACCGAGTAATTCTGCGGTTTGAGGCATAAGCTGCATAAGCCCCAGTGCTCCTTTGGGAGAAACAGCATATCTGTTAAACTGGGATTCCTGCCTTATTATAGCCTTAATTAAGGCAGAATCAACGCCAAACTTTTCAGCGGCCTTGCTTATAACAGTTTCTATCTTATCCTGTGAATAATTATCTTTAATATTCTGATACATAGACTTCAATATCTCACCATTCTCGGATTTATCACCTGCAAGTAGATTTATTTTTCTTGCAGTGGCTTCATCCATTGATAAACCCGGCAGTGTATTATTCTCCTGCAAAACCTCTTTTAAAACATCACTGAACTTTTTTGTTTCTTCAGAAGTGGTATTTTTAGACGGGCTCACCTCTCTTATCTGGCTAAGACTTCTATACTCACCGATTGCTTTGATTTCAGAAATCCTTGAGTGAATCTCTTTTATTCTTTCAATCGCACTCAAAACACCTTCTATCATTTACCCCTCCTCACTATAATTATTAATTTGTAGCACACCAGCATAACAAGTGCACCAAGCCTATACTTAATTTTCGGAAGTAATTTTATTGGCTTTACTCTTAATATAAGTGTCCTTCGCAATCTCATCTATATTTTTCTGCTCTTCCCTTCCAGCTTCTTCAAGATATTTTTTGTAGCTCTTCTCCTTTAAAATCTCTACCACCCTCTTATCCCTTCTCAATTGATTATACAACTCAAGCTCCTTTTCCATCTTTGCTTTCTTTTCTTCTATTACTGGCTTGAGATTTTCTATTGCCTTGCTGGCATTGTTTACAATGTTTTCTATAAACCTCAAATTCTCAACCGTTAAATTCTTTTTTTCTCCTATGTAATACTTTTTATACTCCTTAACGTTATTTTTAATCTTTTCAACCTTATTCAGCTCTGCCTGATATGCACCACTTGCCTTCGCAAGATTTGCCTTCTGTAACTCTTCTTTCTTCTGTCTTATTTCAAGTAATTTCTCAAGATTGAATTTAAATCTCTTCATCTCTTTATTACCTATATTTATATCCTAAAGACAAAAAAGAATAAAATCAAGAATTTTAAATATGAGATTCTCTTTTTGCATAACTGAGTTGACCACACCCTGCTTTTATTTTCCCACCTTTGCTTTTTCTAACAACATAAGGAATGCCATATTTCTCAAGTGAAAGGATAAAATCTCTAAAAGCCTTTTCAGACGAAGGTCTTAGATTCTCATTCTCCACAGGATTATATGGGATGAGGTTCAAATTATAATCAAGATTCTTTAAAAGCTCCTTCAGTTCTTTTGCATCAGCTTCTCTATCATTTATACCATCAAGCAAAACATACTCAAAGGTAATTCTTCTTTTTGTCTCCTTCTGGTATGAAGCCAGTTCTTCAATCAGATGGCTCAAATCATTGGTTTTAGCTACCGGCATAAGTCTTTCCCTGACTTCCTGAAAGGGAGAGTGAAGTGAAACTGCAAGCCTTATCTGGCTATCCACATTCTTTATAAAATCAAAGCTATCTAATATGCCAGCTGTCGAGAGAGTAATATGTCTGCTTCCGATATTATATCCACCAGAAAATGTGAGAATCTCTACAGATTTTAAAACACTTTCAATATTTAAGAAAGGCTCTCCCATTCCCATAAAAACTATGTTGCCAATATTTCTTAATGAGCCTTCTTTCCCGTGATTAAAGAAATTTAATTTCTCTGAATCCATTATGAATCTCTCCACCATTAAAACCTGAGATATTATCTCCGATGGGAATAGATTTCTTTTAAAGCCAGCCTGTCCAGTAGCACAAAATTCACACTTCAAAGGACAGCCTATCTGTGAGGAAACACATAAAGTCAACCTGCTTTCATCATCACTTTTTGGCGAAATTATCAACACAGTCTCAATTAGATTTTTATCATTGGTTTCAAAAAGAAATTTTATAGCTTCTTCATCTTCTGAGATTAGATGTTTGACATATTTCAAAGAAAGAATTTGAAAATTATCGTCTAAAAAATTTCTTAATTTCTTTGAAATATCACTCATTTCAAGAAAATTAAACTGAAATTTTCTATATATCCAGTTGAAAATCTGATATGCAATTCGAGGATTAACATCCCTTTTTATAAGGATATCCTTCAGTTCCTTAAATAAAAGATCAGTAATATTTTCCTTCATTTAAAAGTCCTTTTCAATAATTAAAACCCTTTCTAGATTATTATAATCCTTCAAAACCTTCATTAATTTTTCATTATAGCCAGATCTTTTGAAAATATCAATAACATCCTTCCATTTATGGTCAATCTCAAGAACAATATAACCATTTTTAATAAGAAAATCAATAGAAAAGTCTGCAATTCTTCTATAGAAAAGAAGTCCATCATCTCCTCCCCAGAAAGCCCTGAAAGGCTCATACTTTCTCAATTCGGGAGATATCATCCCCAGATCATTTCTTGAAATATAAGGTGGATTTGAGATAATCAGATCAAACCTCTTTTCAAAAGGAAATCTTCTCAGCTTCAAAAAATCCATTCTATAGAAAGTGGTGTTTTCTGAACCAAGATATTTAGCATTTTTCCTTGCAATTTTCACATATCTATCTATCCCGATCACCTCACTTTCAGGGAAAATCTTTGAAAGAGTAATTGCAAGGATGCCGCTTCCTGTACAGAGATCGATAATTGACCTGAAGTCCTTTTTCATCTCTGTAATTGAGTAGATTAAATGCTCTGTATCAAAACGTGGAATGAAGGTCTTTCTATTAACAAAAAATTTATGATTGTAAAAATACTGGTATCCAAGAATATAAGCGGACGGGATTCTCTTTGCCCTCTTCCTCATAGCTAAAAGAATCTTTATCACTTTATTCAAAGGCACATTAATATTTTTTTCTGTAAAAATATAATGAGAGGGAATAGAAAGTATTGAAGAAATTAGATATTTTGAATCCTCTTCGTATGACTCAATATTTTTTGACCTGAGATACTCTCTGAAAAATTGATAAAGTCGAAATAATTTCATCACAAACATCCCGGAGAATGCTAAAGCTAAATAGCTCCACTATCAATTATCTACTAAAAAAATTTAGGCCTGGGGTCGTTACATAATGTTAAACCAACCCCAGGCCTTCTTACATCACTCACTTTCGTGAGCCTGCAGAATTCGGGAGGGGAATCATATTCTGCACATTTGAATTTATCGGTAACTTGAAAAAATGATTTAGAATTTTTTGAAAATATTAATTTTATTGCATTGCCAGAGACAATACTGATCCCCAACGAAAGTTATAATTCTTTTCCGATAAGATTTAAAAGCTTTTCTTTCGCCTCTTCAAGCGAAAGGCCATCAACCCTGCAACCAGCCGCTCTCATATGTCCCCCTCCGCCAAAGTTTGAGGCAATCCTTGAAACATCAACATCAAACTTACTCCTGAGGCTTATATTATATATCCCCTTTTCCTTCTCCTTAATTAGAAAATAAACCGAAACAGTTCTTAAAATTCCGAGATATTCAACAAGGCTATCGGTCTCAAGATTGTTATTTTCATCAAAATCCTCTTTCAAAAGGTAAGAATAACAAACTCTATTATCCATTTCAAGTTTAAGCCTGTTAAGAACAAGCTTGAGATACTTAAGATAGGCAAGGCTCTTACTCTGGTTAAGACAGAGATTTATCTCATAAGTATTTATGCCTTTTTCAAGTAGCTTGCTTGCAATAATATGAACATCAGGATGCATTGAATCAAATCTGAAAAAGCCAGTATCGGAAACGATTGAAACATAAAGATAGAAGGCTATTTCGCTCGAAATCTCAATTTTATTCAAAGTAAAGAAATAAAAAAGAAGTTCCCCTATACTACTTGCATTTTCAACAACGATATTCAGATTTCCAAAGTTTGTATTCCCTTTGTGATGGTCTAAATTAACAATAAATTTGCCATCAACATACTCAGAAAGCTTTCCGATTCTCTTAAGATCTCCAGAATCAACAACAATCACAATATCATATTCAGAAAAATTTATCTTCTCATCAAGAACTTTTATTTTTTCCACACCTCTAATAAATTCAAAACTTTCAGGAACCCTCTCACTCCATACAATATCAAAAGGCTTGTTTATATTCTCAAGATAAGAAGCCAAGGCAAGCTGGCTCGAAATATTATCCCCATCTGTATTGATGTGGCCGGTTATAAGAACCTTTTTTGATGCCTCAATAATCTTATGAAGTTTCTTTAAATTCTTTCTTAAAACTCTATTTTTGAGAATCCTGAAACTCTTCCCCATTTACTAATTCCTTTAATTTGAAGTACATATCAACACCGCTTGAAATGGAATCCGTCCTTTCAAATTTTATTGAGGGGGCATATCTCAATCTCAAGGATTTGCTAATAATAGAACTTATGTATCCAGAGGCATGGTTTAAAGCATTGAGGGATTTGAGCTGTTCAATTTCTGTCCCACCAAAAAGACTTACCTTTACCTTCAAGTTCTTCATATCGCCTGACATCGAACACTCAACCACTGAAATCATTGTGGTGAGCCTCGGATCTTTTAAATCTTTGAAGATAACCTCGCTTATTTCTTTCATTAAAGTCTTATTCACCTTCTCAATTCTTCTGGATGTTGCCATTTAAACCTTCTCCTTTTTAGAGTAACATTCAATAACATCACCTTTCTTAAAATTCTCAAAATTCTGGAAAGATATACCGCAGTCAAAACCTTCTTGCACCTCGGCAGCATCCTCCGTAAATCTCTTCAGAGACGAGATTTTCCCGTCCCAGATAAGCAGACCTTCCCTGAATATTCTTACATTCTCTGATTTTCTTATATATCCCTTTGTAACCATACAACCAGCAACCTTGCCTACATCCTTTATCTTGAATATCTCCTTTATCTCTGCTGTCCCGATAATCTGCTCCACATATTCAGTTCTTTCCATTCCTTTGATAATACCTTCAACATATTCTATCAATTCATAAATTATATTTTCTCTCTTGATTGTAACTCCCTCAACCTCCGCCTTTTCCTTTGCCATAGAATCCACTCTTACTCTGAAGGCGAGTATTATAGCCTTTGACTTTAAATTATTTGCATTTGCAGAGGCAAGCATAACATCACTCTCAAGAACAGCTCCAACACCAGAATGCAAAACTGTTATCCTTATGTTTTCTCTATTTAATTTCTCAAGAGAGGTTTTTATAGCCTCTATCGAACCCTGAACATCTCCTTTTATAATCAATTTGATCTCTTCAACTGGCTTTTCTGATAAAGCCTCGGCTGCAGTCGCCATTTGAATCTTCTTGATATTTTTGATTTCCTCAAGCTTTTTTAATTCAAGCCTTTTCTGGGAAATATATCTGGCAACATCTTCATTTTCGACAACATAAAATTTTTCCCCAGCCATAGGAACAACTTCAAATCCCATTATCTCCACCGGATATGAGGGATATGCAATGCTTAACTTGTTTCCCATCTCATCAAACATTCCCCTAACCTTACCATTTGTTGTACCAACAACAAAGTAATCACATGTCCTAATACAGCCATTTTTTACTATAATAGTGGCAACAGGTCCTCTCCCTACATCCATTTTAGCCTCAATGACATACCCCCATCCCCTCTTTGAAGGATTTGCCTTTAGTTCCATCATCTCAGCCTGAAGCAAAATGCTTTCCAATAATTCGTTAATTCCCTGTTTCTTTAATGCAGACACATTAACAAAAAGCGTATCTCCTCCCCACTCTTCACACAGCAGCCCATATTCGGCAAGCTGCTGTCTGCACCTTTCTGGATTTGCATCAGGGAGGTCTATTTTATTTACAGCCACAATGATCGGCACATTTGCTGCTTTAGCATGGTTTATTGCCTCAATCGTCTGCGGCATTACACCTTCCACAGCCGATACAACAAGAATCACAATGTCTGTAACATTTGCACCTCTTGCCCTGAGAGATGTAAATGCCTCATGGCCTGGAGTATCAATAAAGGTTATTTCTCCATTCTTTGTCTTAACCCTGTAGGCCCCTATATGCTGGGTTATCCCTCCTGTCTCATGCTCTGCAATTGAGGAATTCCTTATAGCATCAAGCAATTTTGTCTTTCCGTGGTCAACATGTCCCATTATTGTAACTACTGGTGGACGTGGCTTTAAGTCTTCCGGCCTGTCTTCTTCTTCTTTAATTTCAATCTCATCCTTCAAACTTTTCACATTCACCCTGCAGTTATACTCACTGGCAAGTATTGTGGCAGTATCAGAATCTATCGAATCATTTATCGTGGCAGTAACCCCCAACTCAATAAGCTTCTGTATAATTTCCGACGCTTTTAAATTCATCTTTTTTGCAAGCTCACCAATGGTAATAACTTCCTGTATTTCAATTTCAGGTGGAACAACAGCCTCACCCTTCTTTGCCTTTTTCTTGATTGAGCCTTCCATTTTGGAAAGAAGCACCTCTTCCTCTTTGCTCTTATACTTTTCTTTTAAAAAGATACCCTCTGACTTTTCAAGTGAAATGCCCTTTTGTTTTTCTCTCCACTGATGGGATTTATCAACAGGAGCTTCAACAATCACCCTCTTCTGAAAAGCAACCTTTTTATCAAAAACTCTTTCTCTTGTTCCTTTTCTGTCTTCTTTCCTTTCCTTTGATTCATATCTCTTGAATCTTCGGAATTCAGATATTTTTTTATCTTCTGGCTTTTTAATCTCAAGCTCTTTTTTAACCTTCTCATTCATCTTCTTCAAATGATCTGTGTCAACTACCTTTTCTTTAGCTTTTTCCTCTACAGCTTTTGTCTCTTTAGGCTTTGAAACTTTTAGCTTTATTTTTTTCTTGACAACTTTCTTCTCTTCATCTGGCATATATTAAATGCTCCTTAATAAATTACAAAAAAATTACTCTGTTTCCTCAATTTCGACATTATCTTCAATCACCTTCCATATTTCCATTGCTTCATCAAGACTTATTTCACACTTGTTGGCAAGTTCTTCTATTGAATATTCTATAATTTCAGCAACATCTTCAAAACCTGCATTCTTTAAAATTTTAATCTGCTTTTTAGAAAATGGCAACATTGTTATTGGAATGCTTTCCTCTTCTATAAACTCAACCTCCTCTTCTTCTGCAATACCAAGAATCTGATCAATCTGCTTCTGCTTCTCAGCAATTTTTACCTCGTATTCAGAATAAGGGACAAAGACTATGTGCCAGTCAGTCAACTTCTCAAGCATTCTCTGATGAGAACCCTTCTTGCCTATCAATGGTGCTACAAACTCATTTGGGACAACCACTGAAGCGGTTTTTTCTTCCCAGTTCATATCTATATGGTATATTTCTGGAATCCTGTTCTTCAACACCCTGCTTGCTGTTATCACATTTTTTATCAAAATCTTGGGGTCATCATTCCATCTTATCAATTCAAGCCTTTCAGAACCGAGCTCTGCTCTAATGGGTTTGATCCTTAACCCCTGTTTGCCAACTGTCACACTTACTGGATCTATGGCTTCATTGTTTGAAAACAATACGATTTTTGTGACCTCACCCGGCTTTCTTGCCATTGCTTTTATAACAAAAGTCCCATCAGAAATCTCTGGAATATTCATTATCAGAAGTTGCTTCACAAAATCCTCGGTGGTTCTAGATAAAATAAGCTGGGACTCCTCCGTTGAATCTGAGGGATTAACCTTCACCAGAATAGCCTTGATTATATCCCCCCTTTCAAATTCTTCATCTGGTGAAACGTTTTCGAGTGGAAGAAAAGCCTCAACCTCTTTTGGCTCGATAGAAACGTAATAACCCGGATTTCTCCTCTCAACCCTGGACTTTATCTTACCAAAGACCAGTTCTCCTACCTTGCTTTTATACTCATTATAAATTATATCCTTGTGTATCTCGACCACTTTTTGCTTTAAAACCTGCTTCAATATCTGGGCGAGGTTTCTTCCATACTCTTCAAGATTTACAGGAACATAAACAACATCTCCAAAATTCAGGTTTTTCTTCTTTGTATAGTTTTTTGCTTCTTCAATACCTATCTGGGTAACTTCGTCGGTAATCTCTTCAGAAACCTGTTTTACCTGATAAAGATTTATCTTCTTTCCTATTTCTACTTCAAGATTGTTATAATCTTTCCCCATTTTCTTCCTGTATATTATTAAAAAAGCCTCCCTTAAGATCTGAGATGCAAGCTCTTCAGAGATATTATTTTCTTTAGCAAACTCAGATAAATAAGCCGAAACAGACATCATTTCCTCCAGACTAAATATATTTCTTTATGTCAAAATATAGTTTGGCACTCGAGACATTATCCCACTCGACATTATAGATTATATTGTTTTTATCCATAATTTCAAGTTTATTGCCACTTATTTTTTTAACCCATCCTACAATTTTACTCAAGTTCTCAATTTTGTTTTTTAAATTAAACTCCATTTCCCTGTCATCGAACATCGAAATCTCATCCAGATTTTTTAACCTTCTGTTTACACCCGGAGACTCTACAATCAAATCGTAATTCTCAGAAAAGCCATTTATTTCCATATCAAGTCTCTTCCTTAAAACAAGACTCACATCACTACAATCATTCATACTTATGTTGCTTCCCTTTTTGTAGATAACCACCTTCAATTTTCTGTTGTTTTTGGTTATCATAATATTGACCTCAACACAGAAATAACCAAGCTCCTTTATAGTATCCATTACAATTTGCTTTATCTTTTCTTTCAATTATCTACTCCATTTTCTATAAAAAAATAGGGTGTTGTTTAATCCTGTCCCCCTATAGGGTTTCAGGTAACAACCCCTCAAAAATTGGTTTATCCACCCTCAGGAAGAACAACCTTATTGAGTTTAACTGATTTATTTTAAATAAAATAGGAAAATATGTCAAAATAAAATAGGGGAAAAAATTAAAAAAAAAATAAAAATACCGAAAATTTTAAAAAAGCCTCGAGGGGAAAAATGGCAGTTGAAAGAACACTTGCGATCATAAAACCGGACGCTTATAAAGCCGGTGTAATGGGAAAGATAATTTCAATAATTGAAGAAAATGGGTTTAAAATAATTCATGCAAGACTTATGAAATTCACAGAAAAATCTGCAGAACAATTTTACGAACAACACAAAGGACAACCTTACTATGCAAGACTCATAAATTTTTCAATCTCCGATAAGGTTATGGCACTCGTGCTGGAAAAAGAAAATGCAATCAAGGATTTCAGAATACTTATGGGTGATACAGACCCATCAAAAGCAAAACCCGGTACAATAAGAAATCTCTTTGGGAAGGGACTACCCAACAATGCAATTCACGGCTCTGACTCAAAAGCCTCGGCAAAAAGAGAAATTACCTATCTTTTTGGAGAATTTGCTTCCATACCATCTGTGGAAAAAGCAGTTGCCAAAGAATACTAAATCTCTAAAATCTCATAAAGGTATTTTTTTATATCTTCTTTTGCAATCTCAAAAGAAAATTGCCCATTCTTTGAATAAACCTTTCCAATCCTCTCAATTATGACAAATCTCACCCCACCCTTTACGTTCTTTTTATCACTTGAGATAACCGAATAAAAATCGGAAAAGTCAATTTTTCTTACTTCATTGATATAATTCAAATAGCCAAATTTATCAAGAATGTTCTTTATTCTTCTGAAATCGGCTTCAGGAAGAATCCCGAGATTTCTTGAAATATTTGCCTCAACAAGCATCCCGATAGCCACACATATGCCATGGGAAAGGTTATAATCTGAAAGCTTCTCAAATCCATGACCAATCGTATGACCAAAATTTAGAATCTGCCTTAAGCCACTTTCTTTTTCATCCTTTGAAACAACACTTCCTTTTATCTCGCAGCTTCTCTTGATTATAGCTTGAGTAAAAAAACTATCAATACCTTCAGAAGTAAAACTGAACTCTTCAAGTTGGCAGAAATACTTGCTATCCATAATGATAGCATGCTTTATTATCTCTGCCATTCCATTTATTATCTCCAATTCCGGCAGTGTTTTCAAAAATAATGTATCAATTATGACTATCTGTGGCTGAAAGAATGTACCTATCAAATTCTTGCCAAATTCAGTATCTACGCCAGTTTTTCCACCTATAGAACTATCAACCATAGCAAGAAGTGATGTCGGCACCTGTATAAAAGGAATACCCCTCATATATATGGAAGCTAAAAAGCCAGCAATATCTCCAGTAACTCCACCGCCAAATGCTATCAAAAGAGACTTTCTATCAAATCCAGCCTTAAGAAGGCTCTCTAAAAGATTCAAAACTGTGTTTATGTTTTTACTTCTTTCCCCTGCAGGAAAAGTAAAAACATCCACATCTTTTAAGAGTTGTGAACTTTCTTTGAAATATATACTTTTCAAATTGCTATCGGTAACAAGACCAATCTTAGAAATTCCTTTGTCTTTAATAAAGCCAACCAACACATCAGTAAGTATTCCGCTGCCAATATGAATGTTATAAGAATAGTCCAGCTTTTTTTTAAGCCAGACCTTAACTGTTAGCATTATGCCTCTCCCGACTTTTTTACATTATATTACACCTAAACGGCAAGAAAGAAAGCCAACCCATAGCAGTCTGTCGCTATACTATCCAAACCTTTTTAGGATTTGTCGGATGACTTTTTGTTTCAAGATGAAAACCCCTTTAGCATTTCTATATGGCTTTCTTCCTCACGGATGATAGTCCTTATAGCAGCCATTGAGTTTTCATCAACACCGGAAACATTCTTTGAAAGGAAAAGATAAAACTCAATAGAATCCTTTTCTCTCTCTATCGCATAGTTCAAAATATTCTCAGTTGTCTTCAATTCCTTACCAATTTTCCTTGAATCATCCTCAGAAAAAAATGATGGATTAAAATGTTCCTTTATGTATCTATCAACATCATCCGAACCGCAATAGCTATAATTTTTTGCCTTTCTCTCCATCAAAGTAAAAAACTTCAAGTGTTCAATTTCCATCTTCTCAAGTTTATTAAATAATTCCTTTTCACTCTCCTCGTTAGAAAAATCTTTAGCCTTTCTGTAAAAATTTATACCCTTTTGCTCTATCTGCTGGGCTATCTTGAACAATTCCACTGCATTAAGGTTCATATCTCCTCCAGATTTAATAAATTTAAAGACAAGCTTATCATACAATATCACCTCGAAAAAATCAAGACCTATATTATAATTTTATCACCATCAAAGTTCTGTCATCCTTCTGCAATGTACCTTCAAAAAACTCTTCCAGATGTATAAGAATTTCACTCAATATCTCTGATGCGCTTCCCTCAAGATTGGTTTTTTTCACAATCTCCATAAGCCTTGTCCTGCCGAGTTGTTCCTCATGGGGATTCAATCCTTCAATAATTCCATCGCTATACATTATAAGAACATCACCCTTATTAAAGTTTACAGTGCTCGTAGAAAATGAGGCATTTCTAAAAGTACCGATTATAGGATTTTTATTTCTCAAAAACTGAAGAGAACCTTCCGAATAGTCAAAATAAAGCTGGTCAATATGACCTGCAGAAATAAAATTAAGCTTTTGCTCCTCAAGATCAATCAAAGTAGAAAAAAGAGTGGCATAAGAATAGGTATTTTCAAGCACTCTTGTCAATCTCTGATTAAGAATGAAAAAGGAATTTCCTAAATCTGTAAACTTTTTTTCCTCAATAAGCTCCTCGATTTCAACCTTCAACATTGCCCATATCATTGCAGCATAAATACCATGTCCTGAAGCATCTCCAAGAAATATCAAAATTTTATTATTATCTATAAGATAATAATCATAATAATCTCCACCGACACTCTGCATCGGCATATATGAAATCTCCATATCAATGTAATTCTGGATAACCTTCTGCTTATCCAGTGGTAGAAGTGAAATCTGTAATGATTGTGCTGTTCTGATGTCATCCATTATCTTGCTATTGAGTTCTGTTAGCTTTTTGTTTATTTCTGACGACCTCACAAGTATATCAAGATACTCAAAAATAAAATTGAAACTCAACCCCAATGACAAAAATATTGTTCCATAAGCATACATTGAACCAAACTTTATTATAAGATTTATCCTGTCCATAATGATGAATACAACATCGATACTGCTGAGAATTATGGCAAATATACCGCTAATAAAAATCAACCTGAACCTCAAGAGATTTATATCAGACATTTTGCCCTTTTCTTTTCTTATTATCTTTCTAAACTCAACTATTTCAAGAATGACAATTAAAAATAAAAAGAGAGCAAAAAGAATCGAAAGCACCCTGTATATCATTTCATCTTGTGCAAAAAATAAAGCATAAAGAAAGTTAGCAACAATAAAAAGAAGGGAAATAAGTGTAAAATTTATAAGATAAAGATTTGTCTTTTCCTTGTATTCATCAGTTTCTACAAAGGTATAATCCTTGAGAGCAACAAGCATATTCCTGATTAAATACACCAGAAATATTAGGGCAAAGATTGCCATTGTAGTCTTAATGATGTAAAAGAAACTTAAAGTACTTTCAAAGGCAATTAAAATACCTATAACGTTCGTGAAAAAATTAAATAAACCTATAAGAGAAATATATAATAAAGAAAGAGAAGAATAACGAATAAACTTCTTATATCTTGAGAAAAAAACAAGAAATGCCAGTGACTGAAGAAAAAGAAATAAGTTGAAACAGGCAGAAACTATAAAGGAAAACAATCTCAAATTCACCGGTCACCCCTGCTCATTGTCTCAAGGCCTTTTCAAGAGCAAAAGAAAGGTTGAGGATAGTCTCTTCATCGAGCAATCTACCAATAAACTGACTCCCTATTGGTAGCCCCTCTCTTGAAAATCCAGTTGGAATTGATATAGCAGGTAAACCTGCAAGATTTACAGCTATAGTATATATATCGGAAAGGTACATAGAAATTGGATCATTTAGCTTCTCTCCGATTTTAAAAGCTGGGGTGGGACTTGTAGGTGAAAAAATCACATCAACCTTTTGAAAGGCTTTATCAAAATCTGACTTAATCAAGTTTCTGACCTTCAAAGCCTTAAGATAGTACGCATCATAATAGCCTGCTGATAGCACATATGTGCCAAGCATTATTCTCCTTTTGACCTCTGCACCAAAACCCTCGCTTCTTGAAAGAAGATATAATTCTGAAAGAGTCTTTGCATTCGCCCTGAAGCCATACTTCACCCCATCATATCTTTCAAGATTTGAACTTGCCTCAGCAGTAGCCACAATATAATAAGTGGGAACAGCATATTCAGAGTGGGGAAGTGAAATTTCAGAAACCATCACCCCAAGATCTCTTAATACTTCAAGAGTTTTAGAAATGTTTTCCTTCACATCGCTGTCTATTCCTTCTACAAAAAATTCATTTGGAATACCTACTTTTAAACCCTTTACATTGCCTGTCAACTTATATTGTCTTGGCTTTATATTAAGGCTTGTTGAATCTCTTTCATCATAACCTTCTATCGCACTCAAAATTATAGCAGCATCCTCAACCGTTTTCGCGATGGGCCCAATTTGATCCAGTGAAGAAGCAAAAGCAACAAGACCATATCTCGATACAAGACCATAGGTGGGCTTTAGCCCAACAACTCCACAGAAAGCTGCAGGCTGTCTGATAGATCCACCTGTATCACTTCCTAAGGTTACAGGTGCAAGCTTTGCAGCAACTGCGGCCGCAGCACCACCAGAAGAACCACCCGGTACCCTGCTCCTGTCAATAGGATTCCTTACCACTCCATAGTAAGAAGTCTCATTTGATGAACCCATAGCAAATTCATCCATATTTAGCTTGCCAAGTAAGACCATTCTTTCTTTTCTTATCAATCTTTCTGATACAGTAGCATCATATGTGGCATTATAACCCTTAAGAATTTTTGAACCACAAGTGGTAGGAAAACCTCTTACATTGATGTTATCTTTTATCCCTACTGGAATACCGGTAAGTTCGGTGGCATCCCCTTTAGCAATAAACCCGTCAGCCTCTTCTGCCATTTTCAAAACTTCTTCTTCAAGAAAAGTTATATAGGCATTAACCGGTTCTTTCTCACCAATATCCCTTTTTATATTTTCAAGATAGGCTTTTGTAACCTCTTTTGAAGAAAACTTCTTTTCTTTTAAACCATCTGATAATTCTTTTAAAGTAAG
Organism: Brevinematia bacterium; assembly: GCA_049968515.1. Taxonomy (GTDB): domain Bacteria; phylum Spirochaetota; class Brevinematia; order Brevinematales; family JAOACQ01; genus JAOACQ01. Next base: position 102,461 of record JBMFQR010000001.1, on the reverse strand, counting down.
GTCTGTAAGCTCCATAAATTCCTCATTTTCTTTTTATTGCTTCCTTAATATTTTTCCTGTGGCTAAAAATTACCACAAAAGTTGTTATGATGCTCAAAACCAGAAGGTACATTCTGAAAGGCTCAGATATAAAAATTGCTATTGGAAAAACTATTGCCGCAGAAATTGATGAAATCCAGACACTTTTCTGTAAACCTGAAAAAAATAAAGTAAATGGATTTTCTCCAGACCTATATTCCTTATTGAGAAAGAAGTATATAAGCCTTGAAAGGAAAAGAACTATTAAGAAGGCTATTAGTGCAAGCAAACTTTCAAGTGGTGCAATAAAAAAATACATGCCTGCGAATGTGGCCACCCCTTTCCCTCCCTTAAAACCAAGATATATCGGGAAAATATGACCGAGGGCAGCTACAAAACCAGCGATAATCATTGCCAGATCTATGTCAATGAAATTCACTCCCAAACTTTTTATAACTATCACAGGTAATGCTCCTTTCAGAAAATCAAGTACAAAAACCGGCAAAAAACCTTTAAAAAAACCAAATTGCCTGCTTACATTTGTAGCTCCAATATTACCAGAACCTACCTTTCTAATGTCGACCCCAAAAATCAGAGAGTAAATCAGCCCGAAAGGCACTGAACCCAGAAGGTAAAAGGCTACAAGAGAAACACAAAACTGCCATATATTCATAACCAGAACCTCTCTGTAATTCTACTCTTTTTTATCTTATGATGCAAATGCAAACATAACTTTATCCAGATAAGATTATACATTGAACAAAGAAAAAAATAAAGTAATTGGATATTTGTGTCGTTCCAAGTCAATAGTTGGATATTTTTTTAGTGGTGCCGACTTTTTAAGTTTCAGACTTTGATTTATATCCCTATTCTTATTATTGTAACTAAAAGATTAATCATCTTCTACTCTTTTAACCTTAAAGCTATCATTCAAAATCTGATAAACCTCAGGTTGTTGATATCCATTTACGTAATATTCTACATTTGTGGAAAAAAAGGTTCCCTCTATTACTCCTTTTATGAATTCGTATTTTGTTAGATTTACCTTACCATTTACTGTAAAGTATATACCAGTGTCTATTTTTAATTGAATCTTCAAACTAGCCCAATCTAAAGCTTCATTTATCCCATTAATACTTCAACTTTATGTGTTTTGCCATCCTTAAACACAGGAAGTATGTTTGAGTTAATCTCTTTCCCATCAACCTTTATACTTTTTATTCCCTTTGATACATGAGATGGATTCTTAATCTCTATCTCATATACTGCATCCCTGAAGTATCTTTTTACAGCATATCCATCCCAGTCCTCTGGAATACATGGATCAATCTTCAAACCCTCATAGTCCGGTTTTATACCAAGTATGCACTGTGAAATCACATAGAATGCCCATGCAGCTGTTCCGGTAAGCCAGGAATTCTTACCCTCACCCTGTCTTTTAGCATCCTTGCCAGCAACCATCTGGCAATAAACATATGGTTCAACCTTTCTTATCTCACTTTCTTCCTCAAAATAGGCAGGTGTAATCTTTCTGTAAGCCTCAAATGCCCTTTTACCCCTTCCTATTACAGTCTCTCCAGCAATAACCCAGGGATTATTATGGCAAAACACACCCGCATTTTCTTTATAACCCGGTGGATAGCTTGAAATCTCGCCAAGTTCTATGTAATACCTTGTAAAAGCTGGATTGTTTAATACCATTCCATATTTAGTATCAAGATATTTTATACAGGAATCGAGCGCCATTTTTGCCTTTCCATCTTCAACACCTATTCCAGCCATTGTACATATTCCCTGTGACTCTATAAAAATCTTTCCTTCCTCACATTCTTTACTACCAACCTTTCTACCAAAATCATCATATGCCCTTACAAACCACTCTCCATCCCAGCCATGTTTTAAAATTGCATCCTTCATTTCATCCCTTGCCTTTAGTGCCCATTCAGCCTCTTTGTTTTCCCCCATCTTCCTGCACATCTCAACATAATCCGGCGTAACAAGGACAAACAAACCTGCTATAAACACAGACTCCGCAACCTTTCCATCCTTTGATGTTGTGGTCTGATATGACTCATCCGGAGTTTTTGAAAAGCAGTTCAGATTTAAACAATCATTCCAATCAGCACGACCTATAAGTGGAAGTTTATGAGGTCCTAAATTATTTGTTACATGATGGTATGCCCTTTTCAAATGCTCAAAGAGAGAAGCCTTATTTTTTTCATCATTATTAAAAGGAATGACCTCCCTCAGTATTGTCCAGTCACCAGTTTCCTTTATATAAGCTGCAGTAGATAGAATTATCCAGAGAGGATCATCATTAAAATTGCCGCCTATATCGTTATTTCCCCTCTTTGTTAAAGGCTGATATTGATGATATGCCCCACCATCTTCAAACATTGTCGAAGCAAGATCCAAAATTCTCTCTCTTGCCCTATCAGGTATCTGATGAACAAAGCCAAGCAAATCCTGATTTGAATCTCTGAAGCCCATTCCACGACCAATTCCAGATTCAAAATAAGATGCGCTTCTTGACATATTGAAGGTTACCATACACTGATACTGATGCCAAATATTTACAGTCCTTGCCAACTTCTCATCAAAATGCGAAAGCTGGTATTTTGAAAGAAGCTCATCCCAGTAATTCTTAAGCTTATTAAATGCATCTTCAACGCCTTCTGATTTTTTGAACCTTTCAATAATCTGATAAGCTCTTTTTTTATTAATTACATTTTTTGCTGCCCATTTTTCTTCTTCCGTATTCTCAACATATCCAAGTATAAAAACAATATCCTTCTTCTCACCCGGCTTTAATTCAATCTCAAAATAATGAGAAGCTATTGGCGCCCACCCATCAGCAACTGAGTTTTTAGGTTTCCCCTTAATCACAGAATCGGGAGCATCAAAACCATTGTACATACCTATAAAACTATCCCTGTCTGTATCATAACCCTGTATTTCCACATTTGCAGAATAAAATGCAAAATGATTTCTTCTCTCTCGATATTCAGTTTTATGATATATTACAGAACCCTCTATCTCAACCTCGCCAGTAGAAAAATTTCTCTGAAAGTTGGTCTGATCATCCCACGCATTCCAGAGGCACCATTCGATAAAAGAGAAAAGCTTAAACTTTCTCACTTTGCTATCATTGTTGGTCAGTGTAAGCTTCTGAATTTCTGCATTTACACCGAGAGGTACAAAAAACAAAACCTCACAGGATAACTTATTTCTCTCACCTATAATCCTTGTATACCCGAGACCATGATGACACTCGTATTTATCAAGCTCCTTCTTTACAGGTTTCCATCCTGGAGACCAGATATCACCGTTCTCATTGATATAAAAATACCTGCCGCCACTATCGAGGGGAACATTATTATATCTGAAACGTGTTATTCTCCTCAATCTGGCATCCTTGTAGAAAGAATAACCACCAGCAGTATTGGAAATAATCGAAAAAAACTCCTCACATCCGAGATAATTAATCCAGGGATATGGAGTAGCAGGAGTAGTAATAACATACTCCTTACTTACATCATCAAAATAACCAAACCTCATACAACCAACCTCCTCAAATCTTCTTTAACTTTATATTTTTTTCTTTGATGTAAAATCTGTAAACATAAATAAAGAGTCTTGTGATTTCATCAAATGCTACTGCAAGCAGAGCACCAAGTACCCCTAACTTCAAATTGAGAATGAAAAGGAAACCAAGAAAAACTATATAAATAGTACCAAAAATCTGCAAATTCATTACCCATTTTGAATCCCCCAAACCTCGAATCGACTGATCAAATATAACATTACAAGCCTTTGGAAAAACAATCAAAATTATAAATGGCACAAGACTGATAAGTTCCTTAATTTTTGAACCTTCAGTGATAAATATCCTGAAAAAACTATGAGGAAAAGTCAAAAATAAGAGAGAAAAAATCACACATATTAAAAGACTGTATAAAAGCCCATATTTATTTATAAGGCTGATGGACTCCGTCTGATTTCTGCCCCTGTATTCGCTAATCAATATCATAACACTCATCGCTGCACCCCAGTAAAAAGTAACAGTCATCTGCACAATATTACTTATCACACCCACGTAACCTGAATAAACCTGATTTATTTGATTCAACATAAATAAAAGAAGTGCCTGTCCAAGTTGCCAGAGTAATCCAGCCATACCCATCGGAACTCCAAGAAAAACCATTCTCTTAAAGAGAGAAAAACTTGGCTTAAAAATTCCACCTATTCTGAGTTTGAATTCCTTCTGCGACATAATAAAGATGAAGCCGACAATATCACCAACAATGTTGCTTATGGCAGAGCCAAGCGCAGAGCCTGACACCCCAAATTCTGGAAGCCCGAATTTACCAAAGATTAAAGTCCAGTTCAAAAATATATTCAGGGCTGTTTTGAAAAAGATGATAACAAAAATTGGTATGGTTTTACCTATTCCCTGAAGCACACCTCCTGCAGTACTACCAAGCCCAAAGGTAAGAAATGAAAATGAAAGGATTTTAATATAATTTTCGCTAAGTTTTAAAACCTCTCCCTTTGCTCCCATTAAAATTAAAACATACCTTCCCAAAAAAAACCAGAAAACAAAATAAAAAAGGGAGAGGATCTGGTTGAAAAAAACAGCATTCTCGCCAAATCTTATCGCAATATTTATTTTCTGTGCACCAATATTGTTAGAAATAAGTATAGCCAGCCCCTGAGAAATAGCATAAAAAAAGTAAAGAAAGATAAAATATGGTGCCATAACATTTGTCAAAGCTGAAAGCCCATTGGAGTCATAATTTCCCACAAATGCCATATCTGTAAAGGAAAAAATGTACTGTACAATCATCTGGAGCATAAGGGGAAAACCTATGAGTGCCATCCTTTTTAAAATCTCATTCTTCAAACAAGACTCCTGTCAGAAAAAAAAGTGTAATCATTCTAACATAGCTTGAGAAATATTGCCAGATTACAGGCACTCGTGTGCTCAATGCTTAATACCCGAATCCAGATTTGTCATTTTAAAGAGATTACAATCATCGTAAAAACAATATCTATCTGCCGAGCGTTAAACCACCAACTCCAGTGGAATATATAGAGTAAGTTTTATTTCTGGATGGGGTTATAACGACCGCCTCACTATAGAAAGTCCTAATCCCCATCTTTAAAGCCAGTTTTTTATCACTCAGTGCCTTCATTACATTTTTAATTACAGAATCAAACTCTTTTTTCTCGAGCAAAAAAATCGAATTGTCGTCGAGTTTTAAGGAAAGTGGTATATCATTCTCTTTTGAAAGTATTGAAACCCCCTCATCAAAGGAAACAGAATCAGAAAAAGCCCTGTAAGGCAAAGCAAGATTTACAGCTTTTCCCTGTTCAATAAGTGAATAATTAAAATTTACAACAAGAGAATCAATATACACCTTTTTCCCGTATATTTTGTATTCTGCCTCGCCGGTCAATACATCAATGTCCTTCACAGGAGAATAAGCGAAGTATTTTAATTTCAGATTTATGTTTCCATCCTCTTCTGGAATTGCCTGAACCTCAAGAATCTTTCTTTCAGATTTTAGATTTTTCATTAAAGCAGTAAGGTTTTTTACATCCCTGTAAATAGAAAGAGTTTCCGAGATCTCATTAATAACCGGCTTTAAAGAAAGAAGGGTAAAAACTATCAAAATACTCAGGAAAAGCTGAGAAATGTTGGTAAAGAAGAAAAAAAGCCTGTCAGTCAATATTCCTAAGAATTTACTGAAGGAAAACATACCCTTTTCATTCTTTGAGTTCAATATCACAACTATCAGGAAAAAAATAGCCAGTACAACCCATCCCCAAACCGTAAAAAACAGAAATTGAAAAATACCTTTCAAGGTATCAACAGATTTAAACAAACTTTCAAGCTTGTTACTCATAATTCACTCCTTTTCAACTCTAATTGCCCCCCGGGATGCAGGACACATTCAAAGACATCCCCCTCCTGCAAAGGTAGCCCGGAATGGATGACTACATCCATGTAAAACTTCACAAAATGCTTATATCTATCAATATTTCCCTCCCCAAGCACATAGAAAGAAAAGATTGCTTCAAAAAACCTTCCCATCTCTTTCTTTTCTGGATAAAATAGAAATTCTCTATTAGCATAAAAATTGGTAAGGTTAAAACCCTTATCTGGAGAAACAGACTCGCTATACAAACGCAGTGGAAAAACAATTGAGTTTGAAGGGTTTAAAAATATAACCCTGCTTTCAAGAAAAATATCACTTCCATCAAGAACAAGACTGCCATTGGTAAAAATATTACCATCCTGGTCAAGAAAAAAGAAGGTAAAAGCAACTTTACCATCATTAATTGAATCAATCTGATATTTAAAAAATGTATACTCACTTTTAAGTCTCGCTATTTCATTTTCAAGGTTTAATTTCTTTTTAATAAATAAGCTCTTGGCATAACTGAGAAAAAGATAAATTAAAAAAACAATCAAAATAGCAGTCAAAATAAAAATAATTAAGAATCTAAGCCTCTTCATAAGAATCACTTCTCAAAATTTAACTTTTTATCTATAATGTATTCTGGCCTTTTTTTTACCTCATCGAAGATGTTTCCTATATATTCACCGAGAACACCAATTGTTAACAACTGCACCCCTCCAAAGAAAACCACAGTAATTATTGTAGAAGCCCATCCCGGAACTGTCATAACAATACCAGAAAAATGTGCAACAAACGTATATATACTTAGAAAAAGCCCTATGAGTATTGAAAAAAACCCGAGGTTCATCGCAATTTTCAAAGGCTTTTTTGAAAAATACAATATTCCAGTCATAGCAAATTTTATCATTTTAGCAAGAGGATATTTTGTCTTTCCAGCCAGTCTCGGATCCCTCGTATAATAAAAAGGAATTTGCTTAAAACCTACCCAGCTAATCATCCCTCTTATAAATTTGTTCCTTTCTGGCATATTCTTAAATGTGTCTATCACCTTTCTATCAATAAGCCTGAAATCACCAGTGTCAAGAGGAATATCTACCTCAGAAAGCATATTTAAAACCCTGTAAAAACAATGTGCTGTCAACTTCTTAAAGATGCTCTCCCCCTTCCTTTCCTTTCTGACACCATAAATCACATTTGCGTCCTCTTTAAGATATAGTTCTATCATTTCTGGGATAACTTCAGGTGGATCCTGTAAATCTGCATCAATAATCACAGCTACATCACCACTGCATTCATTTATACCTGCCGAGACAGCTGCCTGATGCCCGAAATTTCTTGAGAAAGAAATGACTTTTACGTTCTTATTATCTTTCGCAAAACTGGCAAGTATCTCAAGCGTCTTATCCATGCTGCCATCATTTACAAAGACAAATTCATAATCCTTTATCTTATTTTTCATTACAACATCTTTCAATCTCTCATATGTCTTTCCAATAACCTCTTCTTCATTATAACACGGGATAATTATAGAAAGTCTCATCTTACACTCCGCCTTTTATTTATAATAAATTTTAAAACATTCTCGTGATTTTCTCAATTATTAAATCTATTAGCTTTCTAAACTTCTGCTTTTTCTCATCAGAAAGCAAATGCAAACTATATCTACTTTCGTTAAAAATGTTAGTAACCTCATCTATCTCTTCTCTTGCAACTTCAACCTTCTCGGAAACCTTATCCATATATTCCTTGGGACCAAAATAGAAAGTATATGGCAGAACAAACCTGCTTGAAACCTGAATAAGTCTTATAAATTCCTTAATTATACTCTCTATCTCTTTCTGTTTTTCAGAAGGAAGTTTTTTATACTCTCCAAAAAAAGTGTAAAAATGCCTCACAAGCTTTTCATCTGGTTTTTTCTCTTTCCTTTTACTGAAAAAGTCAATGGCTAACTCGAAAATCAATCTCATAAAATCCCTGATTTTCAATAGTAAAGAAACAAGCGAATCAAAGCAAAAAATGAAAAACCTTGCAATCAAAGGGATTTTCTTTTTATTTCTGTATATTAGCTTCAACAATAAACCGACAACCACAGAAAAAGAATAAGTCAAAATTAGTAAAATAATTAAATCCCTTGCAGTCTTAACAATCTTTTCCATTGTTTCAGCGACATTATTATCAGTAATATTACCCTGATTTAGAGAAAACTCGCTTTCCCTCGCAGTTTCCTCACTGACCCTGAAAATAACAGGGAAAAGGCTTTTTAAAAAATCTGTAAGAAAATTAAGCCTGAAGACAGTAAAATTCCATGGTATTAAAAGAGGAATTACAAAAAGAATTATCAAAAATACCCCAATAAGCCTATTCCAGTTTGAAATAACATCCTTTTTCACCCTGAAACCAAGAAATCTCCACTTCATTACAGAAGAATACTGATAGAGAATAAGATAGATACCCACCGAAGAAAAAACAAAAAGGAGTAAAGCAATTGATAGAAAAGCCCTGTTGAAGTTATTTTTTGCTACTGAAAGAAATGCCGCCAGAAGAAAAACAACAAGTAAATTTGAAGCCAATCTGACGAACCATCCCGGCTCAAGTCTATCCATCCTTTCACCATACTCATCATTTACCCACTGGATGTATTTACTCCTGCTCTCAAACATTGCCTCATTTTCAATAACCATATCAATTTTTTTAAACCTGTCATAAATAAACGTTGAAAGCAAAAAATCCACCAAAAAAAAGACAACTCCAGATGAAAAAGTATAAATATAATCCAGCCTGCCAATACTTATTTTTCTGATTTTATTATAAATAAAAATCTCGGCACCAAGAAATATTACAAAGGAAAGAGTTGCCAGTAAAACCCTTAAAAAATCAAAAATTTTAAAAGATAAAAAAAGATAAATAATAAATCCAACAACTAAATAAGAAAAAGGAATGAGCAAATAAACCTCTACCGGCAAAGGCATTAAAAAGCTAAAAAAAATATAGGAAAGCATTGCTCCAAATGAAACTGAAAAGATATAGATAAAAAAACAAAAATACCTTTTACTCATTTGAAACATATTCAGTCCTTAAACCGGCAACATATTTATAATCTGATTCTCCACCTCTAAATAATAGGTTAAAAAACCAATGTCTTTCAATCCAAGGCTCCTATCAATTTTAGGTCCAACAGTAAAAATTGAAATCGAATACCCCAGTTTGTATAAATCAAGCAATTCATAAATTAGCTCTTCCTTAATCACTGGAGAAATAACATAAATAGAAATTCCCCATTTCAAAGAGTTCAATTGTTCAAGGGTCATATTAAAAGCAAGAGTTTTTGCTTGAGAAACCAAAGCAAGCTGGCTTATAATTGAAATGAGATGATCGCTGCCAGAAGCAATGGGGATATTTAAGATTTTTTCCTCCTCATCAATCCTGCAGTTGGTAACAAAACCAAATTTCTGCTTTTTAGCATTAAGATAATAGGCCAGAGAAGCCGCTATTTCAATCGCCCTTTCTGAATAAAACAAACCCTCTTTAAATTCATAATCATCCCTGAATAGATTTAATACTATATAGCTATCAAGTGAAACAGAATGAAGGTAGGTATTAACAAGTATTTTGTTCAGTCTGGCTGAAAGCTTCCAGTTTATCCTTTTCAGTTCATCACCCGGCTGGTATTCCTTTACACCTTTTATCATTGATACATCTTCATAAATAGGAAGTTTATTTTTAAAATTTCCCTGTGGCTGAAGGCTTTTGTATGGTAGCTCATAAAATGGATATATTGTGGGAAATACTATTATCTCTTTTTTTGTGTCAAGCTCTACCTCAAATGAAAAAATTCCACAAAAATCACTGAATTTAATAATGGTGGGACCAACCCTGTAAAGTCCACGCTTCTTTCCACAGACCGCATAGGTTAATTCTTTCGTTTCCTTTACATTTAAAGATATTAGAAAAGAGTAGACCTGTCTTACAGAAATTGAAAGATCTGATTGATCGTTCACAATCAATGCATGAACAGGGAATGGAAGCAGGTTTATAACTTTTACTACTGCAAGTTCAGAAATTCCGGAAAAAAGGTAAAAATCCTTATTTCCTCTTTCTATATTCAGCTTATGATAGACAAATTTATAATAAAGATAATTAAGCAAGATGTAAACAAATACTCCATAAGTGATTATCTTTGCAGCAGGAAAATCAATAAACAAAAAGCACGCGAGCAAAACTAAAGATACAAAAAAATATCTTCCAACCGACATTACTCTTCCTCTTTTTTAGCCTCAAGAGGAACAGGCAGAGAAGTCAACACCCTTTCTATTATAGAATCTGGATTCAATTTCTTGAGTCTGGCCTCTGATTTGATTATCATCCTGTGTCTTAAAACCTCTCTTGCCATAGTCTTTATATCTTCTGGAATAACATAGTCCCTGCCATTCATTGCGGCATAAGCCTGAGTTGCCTTATATAGTGAAATGCTGCCTCTCGGGGAAGAACCAAGATTTAGATTTGGATCATTTCGTGTTGACTGTACAATCTTTACTATATACTCCCTTAGTGAATCATCAACATGGACAGATGGAATTAAGGACTGGATTTCAAGTAGTGTTTCTATTCCTATAACTGGTTTTAAAAAATTTATAGGGTGGGACTCATTCTGTCTCAATATTATCTCCTCTTCCTCTTTCTCCTCCGGATAACCTATTGTCAGGTTAACAAAAAATCTATCCATTTGTGCCTCAGGCAAAGGGAATGTGCCCTCAAACTCGATCGGGTTCTGTGTCGCTATCACAAGAAAGGGTTTTGGAAGTGGTACAGACATTCCTTCAATCGAAATCTGTCCCTCTCCCATTGCCTCAAGCAATGCTGACTGAGTTTTCGGTGTAGCCCTGTTTATTTCATCCACAAGCAAAACATTTGAAAAAATCGGGCCCTTTCTGTATTCAAACTTTTTATTCTCAGGATTATAAATTGAAACACCAAGAATATCAACAGGGAGTAGATCAGGAGTACCTTGAATTCTTTTAAAGGTAGCATCTATGGACTTAGCTATAGACCTTGCAAGCATTGTTTTACCAATACCGGGGACATCCTCAAGAAGGATGTGCCCCCCACAATATAATGCAACGAGGGCTTTTTCAATGATATTTCTTTTACCGACTATAACCTTTTCTATGTTTGCAATCAGTTTCTCTGTAACAACCTGAATTTCAGCAAATTCAATCATTTTTCTCCCCTTATTATTCAATTGTTAAATATAATAAAAAGGAAAGGTGATTTAATCAATTTTTTGAAAAAATCGTCAAAAAATCTAAATGAAATTTGTCTTCTTCCGAATCTAATACTAAGAAAGCAAAACAGGGAAGTTTTGCTTAAAAATCAAGGAGGATTTTATGATCATCAACCACAACATCAGTGCTATCTTTACCCACCGACAACTTCAGATCAACAGCCGGGATGGTGATAAGGACATTGAAAAGCTTTCCTCTGGTATGAGGATCAACAGAGCCGGTGATGACGCATCGGGTCTTGCTGTCTCAGAAAAGATGAGAAGCCAGATTCTGGGTCTAAGAAGGGCAAACCAGAACGTAATGGATGGTATCTCATTAATTCAAACTGCAGAGGGTTACCTTGAAGAAACTCACACCATACTCCAGAGGTTAAGAGAGCTTGCCATTCAAGCTGCCAACGGTATCTACAGCACTGAAGACAGAATGCAAATTCAGGTCGAGGTCTCAGAGCTAATCGACGAAATCGACAGAATTGCATCGCATGCTCAATTCAACGGAATGAACCTTCTCACTGGAAGATTTGCAAGATTTACGGGTGAAAACAATGTAACAGCAAGTATGTGGCTGCACATTGGTGCAAACATGGATCAGAGAGAAAGACTCTACATTGGAACAATGAACTCTCAGGGACTCGGACTCAAATCGCCTGTAGGAAATGCAGAAAGCGCCTCATTCATAAGCTTAAGTACGCCGGACAAAGCAAATATGGCAATTGGTATGATTGACCTTGCTCTTATGAAGGTATCAAAGCAGAGGGCAGATATGGGAGCATATCAAAACAGGCTTGAGAAGGCAGCAATAGGATTGCTTGTCGGATATGAAAATATGCAGGCAGCTGAATCAAGAATAAGAGACACAGATATGGCAGAAGAGATGACAAGATTCGTCAGAACACAGATACTCACGCAGGCTGCCACCGGAATGCTTGCCCAGGCAAATCAGAAACCCCAGCTGATGTTACAGCTATTAAGGTAAAGAAAATAAAGGGTTGCCTCTGGCAACCCTTTATGTTTTTATCTTTAAAACTTTACCTTCCCTCCAGTCAGCAAACATAAATATAGGTATTTCAATGTTTCTTCTTATTGGCTTGCTTGACTTCCTACCATTTACACGATCACAGCTAAAACCAGCTATTGCCTCCATATAACCAAACACAGCAAGTCCCCTCGGATAAAGATTCAGGTTATTTCCATAAAAAGTTTCAAAAAAAAGATAGATATCCTGTGAGTTTGTAGTAAGCTGCCAGTCCCAGTAATTCTCAGCAAGATAAAACAAATCGATGCCATAGTAACAGGCAACAATATCTCTCAGCATGTTCATTGAAATCCAGCCAACCTTATTCGAACTGCTTGCCAGCCCAATTCTGACTTCAGAATCACGGACATTATGAATATAGCTACTGTGCCTACAACCATATTTTGTAAAAGTATTTTTTACAGCATTAAGTATATCTTCTTTTATTCGCTTCTCACTCAAACCTATTCTTTTACCCACCATCTCAAGAAGTGCAAGTCCATTTTCTGTATAGATATGATAGGCATCCCACCCTTCAAGTTCACCCGAAAGCTTCTTCCCGCTCCAGGGATCCACAAGACCATCTGCAGATTTCGTAAGAGATACTATGTAGTGATCATCCTTCCAGCCCTCTTTCTCTATAGTATTCTTTGCCCTACTCACAAAAGTTTTGTATTTACTTAGATTTTCTTTTGAAGTATAAGCAAGAATTTCAATTCCGCATAGAACAGCCGCCATTGACTTAACAGCAAGATAAATCTGCTCCTTCCCAAATTGAACAGCCGGAGAAGCATCGTCAATTGTATTTGCACAGCATAAATCCACTATTCCATTGCCGGTGGTATCACAGGCTAAAATAAAATCCATAAGCTTTTTGATAAGTTGAAAATGCTTTCTTATAATACCATCATTTCCTGTTCTTCTCCAGTGTGCATAAGCCATAAGGATATAATTTGCATTTTCTTCAACTTCCATTTCATGGGGGTAGAAGTGTCTATCAGCATTTGCAAACAATCCCATATCATGGGAAAGAAATAAACTCCCCTTACCTCTATCGCCAATGGCTATCTCTCCATCCTTTGCATAAAGAGGCCACTCATCAAGTTCCAGCTCAAGCAATTCAGGCCAGACTGAAAGATAAAAAGGCGATTGAGTGTACTCAACATCAATTGTGGAATGGAAGAAGCATGAACCTTCCCAGACAGAATACCAATCCTTTTCATCATCAAGTCTTACATACCAGCTATCGTAAAGCCAGGAATGCAATGTCATAGACATTAAATTGCTCACCGAAACCCCAAGATTATGAGAAAGAAAGATATTATCTACATTATTGGAATTCTTTAAAACCTCTCTATAATTCTCTTTTCCCCATTTTACAACATCCTGAACATCTCTGAAACTTTCAGTATATTTAAACTCACAGAGCTTTCCTTTTACACTCAAAATTGGAGACTCATAGTTTGCCCAGCAAATTAATATCTCACCATCAGAGTTAATGTCAAAATGTCTGTAAAACTCTCCATCACTATAATCACCTTCCAGTATTGCAATCCTGTCAGTACTTTTTCTTTTTTCTTCGATAGGTGTGCTTAGCTGTGCAAGAACTCCTCCCTCTACTTTTGGGGGTCTTTTTATTATGTGCTCATAGGAAAGCAATACCTCTTTCTTATCCTTATCATATTCATAGTTGAACTTTTTAGACTTAAATCTTAAAAATATCTTACCCTCTAGCTTTGTTATCTTAACGCCAAACCATCTAAAAGGGTTTGGAAGCTTCTCAAGCTTTAGCTTTATATATATAACCGGTATTGTAGAAAAGTAAACATCTTTAGGTCTGAAAGGTATCATAAAGCTAAGTTTAAGATGAAGCCCACTATCAGGATCTATACCACTCAATTGCATTGTAGTTGGAGTTAGCTTTTGATCATGAAAGTAAAAATTCTCCTTATCTGATGAAAGTGGTAGATAAATCCTCTTCCCATTAACTTCAATGCCTGCTTCAAGTTCAAATGGAAAGGCCTTAATATCATCAGCCTTTATGAGATAACATTCCCTTTTAGCTGGATTGATTCCAATCCCAAATCTACTACCGAAAACTGTCAAAGCATCAGCAATTAAATTCATATTTACCCACCTTATTTTATTTTGAAAGTACCTCTTTTAGCTTAAAATATGCTGGTTTTGGTTTATAATCCTCATCAAAGATTAAAGCTGCGCCAAAACCCTGAAAGAATGAAGGAACCCAGCTGAATCTGTCACCAATTCCCCACATTACAAAGGTATTACCACCTGAAGCTAAAAATATCTTTAATAATTCTTTATAAATCCTTGCCTGTCTGTCCAGATCCTCCTGCTTAAAGTCTTTTGGTATTCTTACATCCAGTTCGGTAATCTGAATATCAAGCCCGAGATCTTTAAATCTCTTAAAATTCGCCTTAATTGAAGCATAATCAGGCTCCCATCTTCCATCAAGATGAAACTGAAAACCAACCCCATGGATGGGAACATTCTTATCTTTTAGTTTCTTTACAAGATTGTAAAGCCCATCAGATTTTGGATTTATTTCCTCTATATTATAATCATTTATGAAAAGCTTTGCATCAGGGTCTGCCTCGTGTGCACATCTAAATGCATGCTCAATATACTCCTCTCCTATAATAAGCTGCCAGATGTTTTCTCTTAAATTGCCGTTCTCATCCATTGCCTCATTTACAACATCCCAGTCTCTTATCTTTCCTCTGTAATGACCCACAACATTGGAAATATGAACTCTCATAACCTCCTTAAGCTCTTCTGAAGTTGTTCCCGGCTTTGCAATCCAGTAAGGATTCTGCAAATGCCATATAAGTGTATGTCCACGCATTTTCATATTGTTGCTTACCGCAAACTCCCATATCCTGTCTGGCTTACTAAAGGCATACACCTTCCTTGTGGGGTGAACGTTCTCCCATTTGAGCTCATTGGCAACTGTCAGATAATTATAGTTATTCTTTATCAATTCCACCGCCTTCTCATCATAAAGCTGACTTTCCATAACTGCTGCACCAATGAAGATTCCCCTTTTTTCAGCCAGAACCCTTAACCCTTCCTCACCAAAAGCCAGCCCGGCAAGTAAAATAAGGAAACAGAATGCCATTCTCTTCATAAAAACCTCCCGATAAAATGAAGCCGATTTCATAAACTGAATTCAATTATTTTATAATTTATTCTCATTTTTATTTAAATTTTTGTCAACAAAAACTTGAAAGTTTTTAAATTTTTTTTAACATAATAAGGAAAGTGAAACCGATTTCACAAAGAGTATTTATGACAATAGAAGAAATAGCAAGAATATCACAAACCTCAAAATCTACCGTATCAAGAGTTCTTAACAATTTAAAAGGAGTTAAAGAAGAGAAAAGAAAGAAAATCTTAAAGATAATTGAAGATTATGGCTACAAACCCAACATTGTAGCAAAAGCACTCTCAAAAAAAAGGACAATGCACATAGGCTTCATCCTTGACGACATAACAAATTTATTTTACAGAGATATTCTTTATGGCATAGAATCTGTCTTAAACCCATCTGGTTACAATGTAATAATATCAAATGTATATGCAGAACCATTAAAGAGAAGAAAGATAATGGAAGAATTTTCTTCTGGCATAGTGGATGGCTTTATTGTAATGGAAAGTGATATAAATGAGGATGAGTTTCTTCTAAACTTATCAAAAAGAGATGTGCCTTTCATTCTTATAGAGGATTACATTGAAAACTCAAGCATTATTTCTATCCTTATGGATAACGTAAACATAGGTTTCATAGCGACAAAACACTTAATTGATCTGGGTCATAGAAGAATAGCACATATTACAGGAAATTTTAACTTTAAAATATCACGGGATAGACTCGCAGGTTATCAAAAGGCTTTATATGAAAACAGCATTACTCTCAATGAAAAATACATAATTTATGGGGATTATCTTTTTGAATCTGGATATAATTCAGCCAAAAAGCTATTAAATCTCTCATCTCCACCCACAGCTATATTTGCAGCAAACGATATTATGGCTTATGGCGTGATAAAGTATGCAAAAGAAATAAAGGTAAGGATTCCAGACGATCTTTCAATTGTCGGAGTAGACGCCCTAAAACTACCGAATGAAGATAATATTGCCATAACCAGCATAAAGCAGCCCACCGCGAAATTGGTAAAAAAGCCGCCTCCTTATTATTAAAGTTGATCAATGGAGAAAAGATCGAAGAAAAAAAGGTGATTTTTGAAGGTTATTTAATAGATTGTAATACGACAAAAAGGATAGAATAAAAACTGGACTTTTAACCTCTTGTCTTTTAAAATAATATTAAAGTCTATATTTTAAGAAACCCCCTGACTTAAGGGATAAAAGGATATAGTTCAGAATGAAAAAGAAGTTAAGCCTTGCCCTCATTCTTCTTGCTATATTATCCTGTGGAAAGAAAGAAATAAAACCAGAAGAACAGATTTCAAGAGGAAAGATCGAAAAACAAATCGAAAGTAAAGAACCAACAAAAAAAGGGGACTATAATAATATTTATTATCTCCAATTTCTATCTTTTCTATCAAATAAGCATCTTTACATTAATCTTGATTTATCAACAAATCTTAAAAATTATCATTCTGCACTTTCAAATGAATTTGAGATTAATAGTCTTTCAAGAAGGAAAAACCTTGAGACTGCAATCTCAAATTATACAGAATTAATCAAATCTCTTTCAAACACAGAGGAAATAAACTTTATCTATCAAAGAATTGGCATATGTAAATATAAAAATGGGGATTTTAAGGAGGCATATAAAATATTGAGTGAAGTTTACTTTTCAAATGAAAAAAATATGATTGACAATGAAGAACTCAAGTTCTATCTTGCACTCTCCTTACTCGCCTTCAAAAAAGATGCCACAACCGCCTACACACTTTTAAGCTCGTCAGAACCACATATCTCAACCCTACCGCCCCCAAATCTTTACTACGCCCTTGCAAAGGTTTCTCTGCTTGCACAGAAAACAAATGAAGCGAAGGCTTATCTCAATAAATCAATCTCTGCCGGCAAAGATTTATTTTCAAAGAAATATAGAGATGAAGCTCTCTTAATTTTTAAAGATGATATACCAAAAGACTCGATTTCATTAAAAAGCTTTACAAAAAAAGATAAAGAGGAAATTTTTAAAATTAACATCAACCTTCCATTAATCTACAATGAGCTAAGGGATCTTTCATATTTTTATGAAATGCCAGCAATATTATATAGACCATCAATTGCACTTTTCAGAGATATGATAACAAACTCTGTTGTTTTAAAAAACAGATACTACTGCTTCTACGAAGATATATACTTTAAAAACGAAAGCTATTTCAGATTACTTATATGTGGCATTCCAGCAAACATAAGAGTATCTGACAAAAAAATGGGAATTAAAGACACCTACTTTGTTTCAGACTCATTATTGCTTCTGGCAAACATAGAGACAAACTATGTCATCACCAACATTCTTGAACCAAATTCCATCTCAGTATTAACAAACGAAATTCAGACAACAAATTGCACTAAAATCAATCTTCCCTTCAAATATCTCTGGAAGATTGAAAAAGTTGAAGCAAACAATGATGATTACTGGGATTATCTCTTCATTGGAATAAATGCAACAAACGAAATGGTTCTGGCTCTCTTTGATGTGAAAAAAGAATCATTTATTGGAATTATTACAAACAATATTGGGAAAGCCAGCTTCAGTATTCTGATTAATAAAAACCCTTTAAATCCAGAGACTAAAACTCTCACTATCTTTGATAAAAAAACAAACGTATTCAACTTCTAAACTGAAGCTGTTAGCTATTCAGAAATCGATATTTCTTATATTTTAGATAGCTTTTTCCGATTAAGATATATTCATTTAAAAAAAGAGGGGCTATGAAAATAAAACTATCAGAACTACTCATACTATCAGAAAAATATAAGGATGAACTGGATCTCATACTACTAAATGATATTTATATAAATACCGGAACACAGGTAATCGGACTTAAAGCCGGCTCACAGTTCAAACCCGAATATTATGAATACTACCAGAAACTGAAGCTGAACGAAATTGACATAAAATATAATGAAAAACTATATGCCAAGCTCATTAGCAATTTTGGTAATGTTTATCGTCAACCCGACGGAAGAAAAACTGTCATCGAACTTGACAGAATAATTGATTACCTTGAAACAATGAACCTTTCATCAAAAAGAAAAAGAAGTGTGATATGTGTGTGTGAAATATACAGACAGGACTCACAGGGATATCATGAACCAATCTTATTTTATGGAGAAAAACTTGATAGGATAAGGTGGAATCAGGTAAAAGTAAGAATCCCCAGAAGCACACTTATAGATTACAAGGTTGATGAATTTGGTATATTGATATTCTTCCCCTTAAAAGCAGGCGATCCAAATTATGCTCAAAAATTTATGCAATTTACTGAACTTGTATCTATGATTGTAGAATCCAAAAAAAATGGGATTGTCCTCTACCCGGATTTTAATCCGGATACAGATGTATTTACAGCCAACAACAAAATGGAGTTACTAAAAATTTATAACGACAACAGGCCTTCGCTTGTTGTTGTTGGTGGTGAGCTCGACGAGGAATGCAAATCAGCTCTAATTCAGTTGAAACAATTTGATAAATATGCTAAAATGATATTGATCAAGTCTCCCGAACCTCAAAAAAGAAGTGCAATGTTGAACGAGATCAAGAAAATCTATGGCAAAAATTTATGGCTGGAGGAAACATCCTGAATAAGTTAATTTGTTTCTTATCAAATATAATCTGGTTAAATATTAAGCGTGCAGCATATCAGTCTATCTGGAGAATTCTTGTTTTTTTAATAAATGCAATGTTTTTCTTTCTTTTTTGCTTCAAGTTATCTGATTTTATCTATACCTATGTCTTTCTAATTACATTGTTTGCCAACATATTATTCGTGATAACAAGAATACAATCAGAAAAGGACTCAATTATATTACTAAGAAGCTTTGGTGCTTCAAAGCTCTTTATTATTTTTGATCACTTATTTCAGATACTTCTACAGATATTTATGGCATTCATTGTCTTCATTCCTGCCATCCCTGTAATATTTTTTATCTCAAAATACTTCTCCCCTTTTTCTTTTTACTTCTTCTTGATTGATGTGGCCTTTATTTCTCTGATTTCATCAATATATTCACTCAGAACGATCAATTCACTCGAAAAAGAATCAAACCTGTAAAGAGGCTATGATGGATATAAAGCTAATAAATATTTCAAAAAAATATTTCTCAACTGATAACACCTACATAACATCGTTGACTAACATAAACATAGATATAAACTATGGTAGCTATATCTCCTTTGTCGGTCCTTCAGGAAGCGGAAAAACCACCCTGCTAAATATAATCTCCGGAAATCTAAAACCATCCTCCGGGGAAGTTTATTGGGGTAAATTTCAGCTTTCAAAAACTCCGGATTATAAAATCTCAAAATTGAGAAGAGAAAAATTCGGAATAGTTTTTCAGGATGTTAAGTTTATCAATGAAATATCTGTTAGGGATAATATTCTGCTACCTGTTATAATAAACTACATCCCCCTTTCCTCAAAGATGTCTTATTTCCAAACTCTTTCTGAAAAATTAAGGCTTGGGACAATAGTCAATAAAATGCCCTTGTCTTTAAGTGGCGGAGAAAAAAAGAAGGTTGCCATAGCAAGGGCACTGATAACAAACCCTGAAATACTCCTTGCAGATGAACCGACAGCAAATCTGGACGATACATCTGCAAGAGAGATATTTCACATCTTCTCAGATCTTAACAAACTTGGCTTGACAATAGTAGTAGCAACCCACGACGAAAGATTCGGAATATACTGCAGGGAAACCTACTTCATAAAAAATGGAAAAATCGAAGGCTTTAAATCAAATTAAACCTTCTACTTATATATTGCTATATCGCCTCCACCAACAGGTATTTGACTTACAGAATAATCTGACATATTTATTTTATAAGTCTTTGTACCTGCATAAGCCTCTGAAACATAGAGAAAACCATCCTTTGCTTCCATACCTTTCAGGCTAATTCCCCCGAGTAGATTTGTGAGCAAAGCAGTGCTTTCATTATATACATAAACTCCACCACTTCCACCCCAGCTACTTTCTATAACACAGATGTAATTATCAAATCCATAGATGTAAGTGGGATTGGGAGAGGGAATAGTTGCAAAACTTTCTATATTAAAGTTTGAAACTGCAAGCCTTTCCACACCCCCATTACTGCTGTATGTCCCTGTTGCTGCAATATAAACAAGACCATTCTTAACCCACAAAGACTGAGGATTTTTGTGAATAGTGGCAATGTTTGTAATCAATGAGTAATTTGCCTTTGAATAAATCTCAATTCTGCTATTACCATAGCTGGGATACCCATCACTTGTGGCAACATAGACATAATTTGCATCAACCCTCACTCCCATTGGATAGCCGGGGGAAACAAGAGAGATATTCGTAATAACCGAAAAAGTGGATTTCGATACTACAGCAAGCTTATTGGAAACTGAAAGAGTAAGATAAATTCTGTCACTATCAAGACAGAGATTATAAGGATTGGCACCTGCAAAGTCAATAAAGTCTTTAGAGAGAGAAAGAAGATTGATTCTTAAAAGCTTATTGTCAAGAGACACTGCAACATAAGCATAATCTCCATCAACCTCAATATCATTTGCAGCATTTCCAATTTCCATCAAGCTTTTCACTTCCCCCGAAGAAATATTGTAAGACTTCAGATACATATTTGCTTCATCAATAACAAGCAAAGAATTTTTAGGGACACCCTCCGCAGAAGATGAAGATTGAGGTACCTCAGAACATGAGAAAATTACCACAAGCAGAGTTAAAGAAATAGTAAGTTTTTTTAACATAAAATCCTCCTGTATTTTAAAATTCTATTCTTAAACCACCTTTAAAGCTTCTACCCATCTGTGGATAACCATTTACATCTTGATAACCGACATCAAAAAGATTTTCCACTGCAAGGTAAAACACATAAAGCCCCAACTCAATATCCATAAGGCCATAGGGCTTGAGCCATAAACTATTCTCTTCATTTATAAACCTTTCACTCAAGTATCTGTATCCGAGAGCTAACTTGAAAATCTCCCTATATTCAACAGAAAATGAAGCCCCCCATTTATATAAAGGGACATACATTATCCTTTTATGATAATAAATTGAATTAGAATCATTATTTATTGAATAATTATAGCTAAAAGAAATCTCCGCTGTCGTTTTAAAATCAAAAATCACATCCTCATATCTGCCAATAAAGTTAAAGACCCTCGCAAAAACCTTCCCGATATTCTGGGGTTGCCAGATTCCACCAGCAGATGGTTGCCAGAGAATCTGATTGTCAATATAACTTTCTGTATAACAAAGATTAAAATAAAGTGGGAAAAACAGCCATACCACCCCACCCTGCCATCTTATCCCATCTTCTGGAACAAGATTGGAATTTCCAGTCGCAAAACTATCACTTGGCCAATAAAGATCATTGAAAGAAGGAAAAAGTAAACCTCTCGATATTGACCCATAAAATTTAACGCTATCAAATGCATTAAAGGAAAGACTCCCACCCGGAACAATGTAAAAGTCATACCCTTCTCTATAAATCAAATCAGAAGAAAAGGCAAAATCCAGCTTCCATAAAGAATACTTCCCTGTATAAGATAGATCAGAATGCCAGAGGGTTTTTTCCCCTATCTTCGTACTTTTTACAGTAAAATATTTTAATGAGGGTTTAAACTGATTTTTCAACGCAAATATCTCAAGATTCTTTTCAAGCTCAATAGAAAATGTTCTGTTGTTGTGCAAATCAGAATCGTCACTTCTTGTTGTATAAATATTGTCCCAGTTAATAACTCCAGCTTTGAAATAGGTATCAAAAATCTCACTATCAAACTTAAGGACTGTAAATATATCCTTCTGCCTCGGTGAAAGATTGTATGTTCTTCCAGTACCGGAATCCCTGTAGGTGTGAGCAACCGAAAAACTCACGAGAGGGAAATAAAACTTTGAAAATAAAGAATATCTTATAAAATCAAGATTCTCTGCAGTGTTTGTAAGACCATATCTGTCCAAATAATGAAAGTTGTTGCTGCTCGAAATGAGAGAAAATCCCATATCCCCTTTCATATCATTGTTGATGCTATGAAGAAGAAGCTTTCCTCCATATGTATCATAGCTTTGAGTAAAAATATCGATAAGTCCATTCTTTGTGGAAGAGTGTGGCAGAAAATTTAAAAAACCAGCCTGTCCATAAACGCCATAGGGAGTAAGGTTTTCTCTATATATTTCTACACTTTCTGCAAATTCAAGTGGTAAAAGCGAAACATCAATGGAACTCATCTGCGGTATTTCAATATTTAGCCCATCCCATCCTATCCTTGTATGAGATGATAAGCCACCATCGATTGAAATTGTATTGACCTGACCTATACTACCATAGGATCTTGGATAAAGAAAGGCAGAATTTACCTTAGAACCTACAGAGGAAAAGCCTGATAATTTTTTCTTTTCATACTGAATCGAGGGAGTGTCAAATTGATAGTTTTTCCTTTCTTCATCATTGGTTATTGAAAAAGAAAGGTTATCTTCCGAATAAGAATAACTAAAAAAAAGAAGAACAAAAAAAATAAGCCTGGAAATAAGCTTCATAAAAACTCCAAAAAATTCCAGGCTTAAGAAAAAAATTTTTTCCTTAAGCCCGAGGAAAACAAAACTTTGAAATGGCAGGTCTCCTGACTCTGGGATAAACTGTCTATAAAAGACAGTCCCGGACTATCTTCCCGTATAAAACTACAGTGATAACCCGAAAAAGGCAAGAAGCCTTCCCATTACAGTGCCGGGTCGCGTTCCGGAATTGGCAATAACCTCACCGGATTCCCTATTAAGCAAAATGCACCATTTCAATACAAGATTTTAAAACAAAAAGCTAAAAATGTCAACTCAAGTAACTGTAAAGATATTCACATTCCTCACTTTTTCTCAACTGTTCTAGTGCCCACTGTTCAATTTGTCTTATTCTTTCCTTTGTGAGATTCATCTTTTCACCTATTGCAGAAAGGGAATGTGGCGTCTCCCCATTCAATCCAAACCTGTATTCAATAATCTTTTTTTCTCTTTCTGGAAGCTTGCTCAACATCTTTTCTATTCCTTCCTTCAGAGAAACATAAATTACATTCTCTTCAGGATGATTAGAGGAGTTTTCAAAGTAGGAGATCGAGATCGACTCTTCTGGATTATTTTCCTCTTGCTTGAAAAGCTCTTCTATAGAGGAATAGTTCTGAGACATCTCGAGTATCTTTTTCACATCGCTTTTATCTATGGAGAGATTTTCAGAAAGCACCTCATCACTGGGTCTTGTTCCATTTTTCTTTATGTATTCTTCTGAAAATTTCCATATCTGCATAAGCTCATTTGCTCTGTTCATAGGAAAACGAACCATCCTTGACTTTTCAGAAATAGCCTTAAGAATTGACTGTCTTATCCACCAGATTGCATATGAAATGAAATGATAACCCCTTCTGTAGTCAAATCTTTCTGCAGCTATTATAAGACCTAAGTTACCCTCACTTATAAGATCCCCAAAAGGAACACCAAGCCCCTGATATTTTTTAGCTACAGAAACGACAAACCTTAGATTTGAAAGTATAAGCTTTTCTTTGGCTTTTTTATCTCCCTCAAAGGCTTTCTTTGCAAGCTCCTTTTCTTCTTCTTGGGTAAGCAAAGGAAATTTGTCAATTTCTTTCAAATAAAGAGAAATGGAATTCTCCTTCAATAATCTTTCTACATTAGTTAAATTTATTTTATTACCCATTATGCCCTCCTTTAAAGAATTATTTGGCAAAAACTATGCCAGATAGGATAATTTAAGAGAAAAATAAATTACAATAATAAAATCAACCATATAAAATGCATAAAATGTATAAAAATGACACACTATAGAGGGTTCAATTATGAAATGATGTCAAAAAGACACACATTCTATTTTCTACCAATTCCATAATAAGAAAAGCCCATTTCTCTTAATGCCACCGGGTCATAAATATTTCTTCCGTCAAAAATTACTTTCTCTTTAAGAAGGGAGTATATCATTTTAAAATCAGGTTCTTTAAAGCAATTCCACTCAGTTATAAGCACAAGACCATCTGCATTTTCAAGAACATCATACTGATAATCAAAATATTTTATCCTCTTATCATCCTTAAAAATCCTTCTTGCTTCTTTCATTGCCTTTGGATCATAAACGTTAACAAAAGCTCCATTATCGAGCAACCTGTTTATAATGTAAACAGAGGGGGCTTCTCTCATATCGTCAGTATTCGGCTTAAATGACAACCCCCATACTCCAAAAACCCTGTCTTTTATATTCCCTTTAAAATGATTAAAAATCTTTTCAAAAAACCTTTCTCTCTGCTTCTCATTGATTTCATCAATAGCCTCAAAAAGCTTCGAATCCTCACCTATTTCCTGAAACATCTTTATCATTGCCTTAACATCCTTGGGAAAGCATGAACCACCATATCCTACCCCAGCATAAAGAAATGGCATTCCTATTCTCTGATCAGTCCCTATTCCCTGTCTCACCTTCATTATATCAGCATCATATTTCTCACACAGCTTGCTTATCTCATTCATAAACGATATTCTTAATGCCAGCATACAGTTAGCTGCATATTTTATAATTTCACTCGATCTTGTATCTACAAGTATAACAGGGTGCCCGTTCTTCACAAAGGGGGAGTAAAGCTCCATCATAATCTTTCCAGCCCTTTCATTATCAGCACCTATTATTACCCTGTCTGGTCTCATAAAATCTTCAACAGCGGCTCCCTCCTTCAAAAACTCTGGATTTGAAACAACATCAAACTCTATAATTTCTCCCCTTTTTTCAATTTCTTTCTGTATAATCTCTCTCACCTTACCAGCTGTACCAACAGGTACTGTAGACTTATTCACTATCACTTTATACCCGTTTATGTATCTGCCAATATCTTCTGCAACAATATAAACATATTTCAAATCTGCTGAGCCATCAATATTTGTAGGAGTCCCAACTGCTATAAAAATCAGATCACTCACTTCCACTCCATATTTTATATCAGTGGAGAATGACAATCTTTTTGCAGCTCTATTATTTTCAATTAACTCTTCAAGTCTCGGTTCATATATAGGCACAATATTTTCATTTAACATTCTTATTTTATCAGCATTATTGTCAATACATATCACATCATTTCCTATTTCAGCAAGACAGGTGCCTGTCACAAGTCCCACATAACCAGTTCCAACCATACAAATCTTCATTTTTCCTCCTCATCTGTCTTTATAGTTTATTTCAATCCACTTTCTATAATCCCCACTCTTTACGCTTTCAATCCATTTCCTATTTGCCAAATACCAGCCAATTGTCTTATCTATTCCCTCCTCAAATGTGTGTGCCGGTTGCCAACCAAGCTCTTTTTTAATCTTTTCATAGCACATTGAATATCTATAATCATGCCCGGGTCTGTCCTTTACAAAGGTAATAAGCTTCTTGTAATAATCTTTTGGTTTACCTAGCTTTTCTGCCATCTTTTCACAGATCAAATTTACCACCTCAATGTTTGTCCTTTCCGCTCCACCGCCAATATTGTATTTCTCCCCGATCTTGCCCTTCTTTATAATCCTGTATATCGCATCCGCATGGTCTTCAACATAAAGCCAGTCTCTGATATTCTTACCCTCACCATAAACCGGAAGTGGTTTTTCCTCAAGAATATTAATAATCATCAGTGGAATCAACTTCTCGGGAAAATGATATGGCCCATAGTTGTTAGAACAATTACTGAGAGTCACAGGAAGATTGTAGGTATGAAAATAAGCCATTACCAGATGATCAGAAGATGCCTTTGAGGCTGAATATGGACTTCTCGGATCATATGGGGTATCTTCAGTAAATTGCCCTTCTTCACCAAGACTGCCATAAACCTCATCTGTGGAAATATGATGGAATAGCACATCTTTTCTATCTTTCCACACCTCTCTAACACATTCGAGAAGTGTAAATGTACCGACAATGTTTGTCTGGATGAAATCAGCAGGACCATAAATTGATCTATCCACATGAGACTCGGCTGCAAAGTGAACAACTGTATCAATCTTATAAGCTTTCAAAATCTCAATGACTCTTATGCCATCACAGATATCAACCCTTTCAAAATTGTATCTTCCGGAATACTTTTTATATATATCCTCAAGAGAAAGTGGATTACCTGCATATGTAAGCTTATCAAGATTTACAATAATTCCATCAAAATCAGTCTTTTCAAAAACATATCTAATAAAATTTGAACCAATGAAACCACATCCACCGGTAACTAAAAGCCTATTCCTCATAGGTACTCCATACCATTGACAATAGTTTTTTATTTTAAATTAAAAAGGGATTATTTGCAAATAATTGTTTTGACAGGTTTATAGCTACAAAACATAAAATTTTCATTGATCTTTTTTGACTTAGACTTCACTTTAAGGTATAATATTCCTCTTGAACTTTAATCAAAAGCAGGTGTAAATGAAAACAGACATTCAGTTGCTGATTTTTGATTTAGGTAATGTGATTTTTGATATAGATTCAAATAAAACTTTCAACTACTGGAGCGAGCTAACCGGCCTTAAACCAGAATTTCTGAAAGAAATGTTCTTTTCCGGAAATGATTATATTTCCTACGAACTTGGAGAAACTTCAGAAGAAAGATTCAGGCAAAGCTTCTCAAAAAAGATAAATTTTAACATCTCAAAGGATGATTTTATATATGGCTTTAATTTGATGATAACAGGGGTATCAGACGGAATGGAGGAATTACTGGGTTTCCTGGATAATAAATATTTTCTTGCCGTATTAAGTAATACAAATAGAACACATGAAAAATATATTATGCAAAACTATACAAGCATAATGACTTATTTTGATAAACTCTTTTTTTCTCACAGGATAAAATGCAGGAAACCAGAAAAAAAGATATTTCAGATTGTTTTAGAGTATTTCAATGTAATTCCGGAAAATGTAATGTTCTTTGATGATGTAGAGGAAAATATAAATTCTGGAATTGAATTCGGCTTAAATTCCTTTCTCATCTCAAAAAATCAAAGTTTTCAAATTAAAGAGATTTTAAAAAAATATTGCCTAATTTAAGTAAATTTTCTTGCAAATTTCATCCTTACAAAATATAATAAAACCAAAAAGCAGAGGAATCAAAATCCCTTTTGGACTTTTTTCTTAATGCTACTGGACTTCTACTTTTTGTTATATACATCCCCGGGAAGGGAAAAAATAGATCATAGGAGACTTAAATGGTAAAGTTTTTTTTGAAAATCTTCTTTTTGATTCTTCCTATTTTTCTTTTTGCCAATTTTGATTATTTTCCAAGGCTCTATATCATCAAAACAAAATACTTTGATATAATCTACTCGGAGAAATCCAGAGAAACAGCCTTTTATCTGGCATCCTTTGCTGATGAGACATATGAAAAGCTACAACAGACCTTAAAATCCAGACATAAAGAAAGATTTAAGGTTGTGGTCTCCGGTGATGTAGAAGAAGCTAATGGATATGCAAGTGTAACACCTTCTTACACTGTTATAGCAATATACTCACCTCTTCCACCTCTCGATTCGACAGTAGCAAATTCAAAGGAGTTTTTCAGAATGGAGTTTCTCCACGAATTAACACATGCCATATCATTAAATATGAGAAATGGTGTTTTAGAGTTTGGCAGCAAAATCTTCGGTAACTGGTTATGGGGGGCTTCAAGTATGCCTCTCTCAATGATGGAAGGTGTGACAGTAAGTTTTGAAAGCCTTGAGGGCGAGGGCAGAGTTAACTACCCCTTGATTAAACAGGAAATTCAGCAGGATATACATGAAAAGAACTTCAGGACACCAACTCAGGCAAATGGTTCTTATGATGGCTATCTTGCAAGACACAATTTCTATCACTATGGTGGCTTTTTCAGTCACTATCTTCAGGAAAAATATGGCATGGAAAAATATGTTAAGCTATGGAAAACCACCCTTGAGTCACCAATCGCCGGCATTGGAAGCGTCTTCTTTATAAACTCAGGCCTCTGGGCTTTTGCTTCACCGGTTGATCAGTTAAGACCTCTGGCAACCCTGCCACCGGTCGCCATCGAAAACGTATTTGGTTATCCTCTTGCTTTCTATCTTGTATATGGAAGGTCAATAGATGACGAGTGGAAAGACTTCCAGAAATATATGGAATTTAAAGGTGAGCTCATCGAGAATACAAACTACCTTGTGAAGAAATCGTTTCTCATAGAATACCCGGTTATAGCCATTGATAAACTATACTTTATCGACCATGGGGATGAAGGCATTGTTGAAATAGACTTAAAGACAAAAAAACACAAATATCTTTACCTTGGAGAGGGGATCAACTCAATTTCTGTCTCAAAGGATGGAAAATATCTTTTAGTATGCAGAACCCGTTATAAAGACAGAAAAAATGAGATAACAAAAATCTTTGTAAGAAAATTTGACATTGCAAGAAGAGCATTTACCGGGAGAAAAATCAATGGAATTAGAGAAGCATCTTTCTTTAACGAAAAGATAATAGCAATTTTAGTAAGAAACCATTTCACAGACATTGTATTAATAGATGAAAAGGGAAACATTGAGACTCTCGTAAAAGGAAATGAAAATACAATTTTTGGTACTCCTTTGCAACTTAATGAAAATGAGGTGGTATTCCTTGCCAACAACAATGGAAAAATGCAAATTTGCAAGGTTAACATAAATACAAAAGAGGTGACTGCTATCGAAAATAACATAAGCTTTATAAGGAATATAAGCGTAAGCGATGGAAAAATTCTATTCTCATATAACAACGGAGAAGGCTTTTATAAACTCGGAATGATAGAAAACAATACCTTGCGGCTTGATAACAGGAATTTTTCTGGCGGAGTTTTCTATCCATTAAGCTACAACTCACAGATTTACTATGTTGGAAAGTTTTCTACAGGAGACAATTTCCTTATATTTCCTTATGAGGAAAAGTTTGAAAAATCAGACGTCAAGTGGAGCAAAATTAAACTTGAAGAAGCTAAAACAGGTACTTATATTGCAAAATTTAAAGAGAATGAAAAAACTTATTTTGGCTTTTTGGATTTTTTACCACATGCATGGATACCATATTTAAGTTTTCAGGGTGAAGAACTATCCAGAGGCATAGACGGTGCAGGACTTATGCTTTATATGGTTGATCCTCACAGGTTTAACACTTTGAGACTTACTGGTGTTTATAACTTTTTGCAAAACTTCGCAAATCTTGAATTAGACTGGGAAAGCTCAATGTTTCCGATACATTTCAATCTTGGTGGATATGACAGGCTAACTTATTCTGATAATATAAATATATACAATATCCCTGTTGAAATTCCTTACTACCTCAGAAATACAGGTGGGTATATAGATCTGTGGTATGTAATAAATTCTGATTCTCCAAACAAATATTTGAGAATTGGTGAAATAGTTTCCTACAATCAAATGAGTATGGATACAAACTACATTATCAAATTTCTATTGGAACACAAAAGAGTTTATACCTCCCCATATGAATGGAACTTCATATATTCAAGATATATGGTTTACTCAACCTATATAAAACTTGCAGGATACTCAATGTTCCATCCTTATAAGATGTATGATGGCAATAGAGGTTTTGAACTTAATGCATTCTTTGATTATTATACATCACTTACCAATGATATAGGTCTTTCTACAAACTCTTACAAGGTAGAGGGGCAGCTGGAGTATTATGTTTATTATTTGCCTGTAAATCTAAAAGCTGCTGGTGGCTATAGTATGGATAAATCATTTAAGCTTTCTGAAAATACACTTTTCAGCTATAACAGATATCTAAATATGATTGAGTACAAAAGAGTAAATAAAGCTTATGGGTGGTACACATATGGAGATATAAGTCTCCAGTTTCCTAATTTTGAAATACAACAGGGTCTTACCTTCATTCCCTTTTTGTTCATCAACAGATTTTATATTACATCTGGTTATAGAATTGCTCTCTTAGAGAATGAATATTATCATACTGGCTACGTGCGTGCAAATCTAATAATGCCAATGCTTGGTGGTTCTGATGGGCTTTCTCTTTATAAGATGAATATATATGTTGAAGGTTTCTATGCTATAAATTCGGACAGGTTTGGCTACACATGGAATATTGACTTTTTAAAACAATTTCAAACAGAGTAGAATGAACAGGAGGTTAAAATGAAAAAGAACATAATTATTTTTTCATCTCTTCTGGTGGTAGCACTCATTTTGAGCCTATTTGTTTATCTTAATAGAGAAGAACTTTCAAAAAACATCTTTGACAACAAATTCAAATTTAAAAATCCTTATCTTGTCTCAACAGACTCAAAGGGAAATATATATGTAGTGGACAACCGTTCTAAAAGACTTTCAAAGATAACTCCATCCAACAAAGTTGATTTTATAATTGAGGGTGGCAAAAGAGGAAAGGAAGATATTTATCTCATCCTCGATATGAAGGTTGACGACAAATACATCTATGTTGTCAATGTAGTTGTAGACCTTGTTGACGGATATGCCGGTATATATGAGATAAAAAGATATGATACAACAGGGAAATATAATAAAACCATATTCAGATATGTCAGAAGTAAGGAAGAAAGACTTGGAAGAGAAGCAGAAATCATAGCAGGTACACTTCAGCTAATAGATAATGACATATACTATGTTTTCTACAAGAAAGACTCTGGAAGTGTGTTATATAAACAAAATCTTAACACCGGGGAAAAGGTTGCTGTATTGTCCATTCCTGAAAAACTTGCAGCAATAAATATAACAGGAACAGAACCAGGACATACTTACCTTACCAAGCTTGATGGCAGGATCTATCAGATAGACAAAAATGGAAGGGTAGTAGAACACTTCTACTATGCGCCTGCAAACAAAATATTAAAATCTCCATGGGGAATTCATATAGACAAAGAGAATAATCTTTACATCTCAGATATAAAATATCAGGGAATTTTCAAAATAAATCAGATGAAAAAGCTTGAAACATTTGCTACAATGGAAACAATGAAAAAAGATGGCTATGTTGTTGATAATGTTATTTTCAGATATTTTTCATTTAACCCTTACAATTCATCTATAGCAATTGTCGATGAATACAACAACTCTGTACTGAACATAGATAAGGATGGAAAGCTAACCAGAATAACAACAGACGCAAAGCTTTCAGCACCTATTATGATTTTCAGAGCCTTTGTCTATTTTCTAATGATTGTTGATATAGCTTTAATTGTCTTTATGTTATGGTTTCTTTATAATTCAATAATGAAAAGAAGGGTTTCTGTAATATTAAAGATGGTACTCACTCTTATTCCTATAGTTGTTGCTTCCATTGTCATAATTTCATTCAGGATTTATGGCGACCTGTATAAAAGGCAGGAGGAAAGTATATACAATAATGTGGCAATGATAGCACAGATAGCCTCTGAAAAAATAGATGGTGATGCACTGGAAAGAATTACAGAACCGAGACATTTTATGAACAATGATTACAACAAGATTTTGACACAGATGCATGCCATAATGAATGACAATGCGGATCCATGGAATGCACTCCCCTACTCCAGAATCTATAAGGTTTTTAATAATCTATTCTACATTACCTGCGACTGGTCATCGAGGTATGGTGTGTTCTATCCCTATCCCTACGCAACCGAGGTTCATAAAAATGCTTACTACAAGGGACAGATCGGCTATACAAGGTATACAGACTTTGATAGCGACCTGATTGTAGGTGTAGCTCCTATTAAAAACAGGTATGGTAAGATCGTTGGTGTTTACGAGGTTATAATTGACGGCTATGTGATGGATGAGGTAAATGCAATATTTACAAGGCAACTCACCCAGGGTCTTATCTATTCTCTAATAATATTTTTAATTATTTCAATAGGATTTATACTGCTTCTGATGTTCTCCTTAAGAAAGCTAAGAGATGCTATAACTGCTGTATCCAGTGGAAAGTGGGACACAACAATTGAGATAAAAAGTAGAGATGAAGTTGGAGACCTCGGTAAAGGCTTCAATATAATGGCTGGATATATAAGAAATTACATCAATGAGATTACTAACCTCAACAAGGTATATTTTAAGTTTGTACCAAGTGAGTTTCTTAAATTTTTAGGCAAGTCTAATATATTAGATTTAAAGCTTGGAGATCAGGTTGAAAAAGAAATGACTGTTATGTTTTCAGACATACGTTCCTTCACAAGCCTTTCTGAAACAATGTCTCCAGAGGAGAATTTTAACTTTATAAATGCCTATCTTAGGCGGGTTGGCCCCTTAATCAGAAAGAATACCGGCTTTATTGACAAATACATAGGAGATGCAATAATGGCTCTATTCCCGGAAAAACCAGAAGATGCACTTATAGCTGGAATCGAAATGAGAAAGAAGCTTTTTGTTTACAACGAAGAAAGAGTACGAAGTGGATATATTCCCATTGACATAGGTGTTGGTATACATACGGGAAAGCTAATGCTCGGAATAATAGGAGAAGAAGAAAGGATGGATGGTACAGTTATATCTGATAACGTAAATCTTGCTTCAAGACTTGAAGGACTTACAAAACATTATGGTGCAGGAATAATCGTAAGTGAAGTGACGCTAAGTAACATACCTGATTACAATAAAAAGTATAATTATAGATTTCTGGACAAAGTAAAGGTGAAAGGAAAATCACAACCAATAGCCATATATGAAATTCTGGAAGGCTGTAAAGAAAAAGAAAAAGAACTTAAAATAAAAACAAATGAAGATCTTCAGAAGGCTATAGAATTATATCATAACAAGGATCTCGAAAAGGCATTAAAACTCTTCCAGAAAATTTTAAAACAAGATCCAGAAGATAAAACAGTCTCTCTCTACATAAAAAGATGTGAAAATTATTTGAAATTTGGTTTGCCAGAAGACTGGGAGGGTGTTGAGGCACTTTCTGAAAAATAGTTTTTATTTATTTCATATTTTTCAGTTCAGTGAAGTATATTAAATAGGGAAGTTTTAAAAATTTTACAGCTAATAGTATTTATGAATATAATGAAACGTTTCGTGCCGGAACGTTAAAGCTATTTTAAAAAGTAAATTTTAGGAAAAAAGGAGGCTAAATATGAAGAGGAAAATCTGGATTTTCTTAGTGCTTGTGTTTTCTGCTTACATACTTTTCTCCTGTGGTATTTCAATGCCAAGGGCTTCAGAAGAAGAAGAAAGCAGTTCAACAAGCAGTCAGAGCGTGGTAGAGGGGGATAGAGAGGTTGATTTAAAGCTGAAGAATGACCTCAAACTGAAATTGAAATCTCCATTCAAGGCCGGAGGAAGCTATTTTGTGGTTGTGGCTGTTGATACAAAGGGTAACAAATATGAAGCGACCAATGATAATGGTACATATAGACTATATCTTCTTACAAATAATACATATTTTATCTATGTTATGGAAGTTGATGGAAGCACTACAAATATAATGCCCATTAACTTTGGCGATGAAAGAATAGCACTCTTTTTGAATCCAGACAACACAAATGGAACTCCACCGCTGGACTTAGGTGAAATTAGCAACAACAGTGGAAATAATCCTACAAAGATAGTTACTTTTGTAGTTCCCTCCAATTTTATTGCACATACTGGCTATAACTACTCGGAAGGATTTGATGATGATGGTGATGGTGTCTTTGACTTTGCCGGTGCAATAGACCGGAACACAAATGGAATTCCAGACATTTTAGAAGGAAATACAAATAATCTTGGAGCTTCAGAAATTAGCAATGGATTTGAAACGCTTACTGACCCTTATATCATAGCCTTTCTTGCAGCAGACCCAAACTTAGACTTTTTTAATAAGCTTCCAGAGAAAACCAATGCAATTACAAACTTTGTGTTATCAACTAATCTTAAGCCTTTCTGGGGCTATTATCCAAACAACTACACAAATCTTACTGTAAAAGTGGCTCTCGATGCCTCATTTACAAGTATGCTTGGTGGAAGTGAAGGCTGGACGAATTTACTTGCAGTTGTGTTAGCCAACCCGAACTTTACGAACAAGATCCCGGCTGAATACATTGATGAATTTGGTTCATTGGCTAATAACACCACACTGGGAAATGAACTGACTTCAAGATTGACAAATATCTATATCCCAGCCTTCGACGCTGTAACAAATAAGCTGATTTCTGCAATTGGTCAAATTCCACCTCCATCATTCATAAATGGAGATGTTTCTGGAAATGTAGTTATATCTTATACACCGACAAATGCAATATTCAACTTCAACTCTTACAAGGATAGTGGATTTTATATTAATGGAAACATTACATATACCTATGCAACAGATCAGGTCACTGGAAGTCTCACTGTTTATGACGACTTCATCTATGGCGAAATAAGCTACGACGGCACACTAGTTACTGTAAAACTCGGTAACTGGCAGATAACTTATTAAACTTTCTCACCTGATGCAACGCTCTGGCGTTGCATCAGGTTTTTTAAAAACTTTCTACATGAAAAAAAGATTACTTCTTCATACCTGCTGTGCTCCCTGTCTTTCGCAGTCAGCACTCGTTCTTACCAATCAGCTAAGTTATGAGAGAATATTAGACGAAAAACCCGACTTTGAGGTTATTGTGTTCTTTGATAACCCAAACATATATTCTATTGAAGAATACAGAAAGAGAGAAAATGAGGTAAAAAAGCTAATCTCTATCTTTAAAAAAGAGTACGATAAGAAGCTTGAATTCATACCATCAGATTACACTGAAAGAAGAAAAATCTGGCTTGAACTTACCATAAATTACAAAAACGAACCAGAAAGAGGACAGAGATGCAACCTGTGTTATGAATTTAGACTTGAAGAAAGTTTCAGAATGGCAAAGAAACTCAACTTAGATTTAGTTGCTACTACTCTGACATTAAGCCCACTTAAAAACACAGAAAAGATAAA
Organism: Brevinematia bacterium; assembly: GCA_049968515.1. Lineage (GTDB taxonomy): Bacteria > Spirochaetota > Brevinematia > Brevinematales > JAOACQ01 > JAOACQ01. The sequence goes on along the minus strand of JBMFQR010000001.1, from coordinate 67,083 downwards.
TGAAATAGGCCTTAACCTTTCACAAAAGTATAACATAAAATATCTGAAAAGCGACTTCAAGAAAAACAACGGAGTAAAAAATTCAGTGGAGTTCTGCAAAAAATACGGGATTTACAGACAGAATTTCTGCGGTTGTGAATATTCACTCAATCATATTGATAATCTATAAAGCTCAACTCTGCATTATCAATTATGCGTTTTACAACATCAGTTGGATTTTTTATAATGAGCTTCTGCCCTTTTGAATCATTGTACTTTCCTGCCATAATCAGCAAACTTATTGCAGCAGAATCAACATAGTTTACCTTTTTTAAATCAAAAATAAAATGAGAAATCTTATTAGTAGCAATATCTTTCTCTATTTCTATCTTTATATTATTGAGAAAAAAAATCGTAAAATCACCTTCAATCACATATTCTGCAGCATTGTTTGGCAAAACGCTTCTGCTATATCGCATTAAATCCTCCTATTTTTAACTTCAACCCCTTTATTATAATCTGTAGAAAATATTTTTTCAATTATTCGCTTAAAATGATTTCCGCAAAGAAAAATCTCTCAAAAAAAATCATTCTATTCCGAAAAGAATAGAAGGAGGTCAAAATGTCTGCACCAGAAATCATAGATTTTTTTTCAGATGAAAATGTTGAACCTTCAATGTTAAACAAGGATTTCTCTGCATTTTCAGATGAGGAAAACAAAAAAACCACCCCAACTCCAAAAAAAGAAAAAAATGAATTTAATTACTCAGACAATAACGACAATCTATCAATAAATGACAAAGTCGTATGGGTAACTGCAATATTTGTCTTTTTTGGAATAATGGTATTTCTTTTAGGTTACTGGCTTGGCAAAACAAGCATTAAACAGCTTTTCTTAAGTGAAAGAGAAGTCATTTCCCAAAAAGAGAAAAAGCTTGAAGAAAAAAAGGTCGAAAATTTTGTAATAGCTTCATCTACATCTACAGCTGATACTCCAATTGTAATTCAATCTCCTGAGGTAACTGAAAAGATATCCCAACCAAAAGAAAGTGTGGCAGAAAAAATCCCGGAGATAAAGGTAGAAAAAAAGGAAGTCGAAAAGCCAAAGGTAGATACGACTGGAAGTAAAGTTCTTACATTTCCGGAAAAAACAGTAAAAAAAGAAAATGCCACTCCCGGAGAGAAAATCCAGAAGGTAACCCCTACCACTAAAAAAGAGGTCGCAAAAGAACTAAATTATAGCATACAGGTCTCTGCACATACAAGCATGGAAAAGGCAAGAGCTGTTGAAGAGGATTTAAGAAGTTTGGGGGTTTATTCCTATCTTGTTGAGGCAAATGTCAATGGAGTCACATATTACAGGGTAAGAGTTGGAAAGTTCTCGACAAAAGAAGAGGCAGAGGCAACCTTAAAAAGGGTAAAATCCTCTAAGTATGGCAAGGATAGCTTTATAATCAACCTTAACTAAGGCTTTTAAATGCGTAAAAAACTGCTTTTTGTTCTTCTGTTTATTTCAGAGCTTTCATTTTCAGAGGTAGATTTATGTATTTACAACTCTTCTTATGTATATAATGGAGAAAATGGAAGCTACTGGGAAGAGACAAGATATACTCTGACATATCTCGAAAATCTTTTCCAACCCTATCTTGCTATCAAGCAGAGTGAGAATCTTATATTCAAGATAGGTGTGGGCATCCTTTTGCCATTCAATCAGGAAGAAAAGATAAAAAACTTTTATCCATATTTTCAGACAAAAATTACAAATGAAGGGCTTGAGTTAAATGTAGGAAGTCTTGACAATACTCACGACTTCCCTCCTCCTATACTTGATCCTCTTGTAGGACTGACGCCGAGCGTTAGGGTGCTCACAGAAAGCCAGATACCCATAGATTATGAAAGCTTTCCGACTGGAATTTTCTCACATGGCTTTTATGAATATGGTGTACAGCTAAAGTATAACAGGGAAAATTACAATTTTGAGACATATATAAACTGGCAGCTGCCAGATACCCCGAATCATAGAGAGAGATTTGATGTTGGTCTTATTGGAAAAATTCACTGGTTTTATATTAGTCTTCACTACTGGCATAATGGAGGCCATGAAAATCCACATCCAGTAGAAATTACAGAAAATTACGTTGGAGCAACTGGATTTAAAGACAGATATTTTACTGCACTTTATCTTGCCTCATATTTTTTACCGGACAGGGACGCCCACCCAGAGAAAAACATCTTCGGGCAGGGAATTTATTTAGCAGGAAGTATTGAATTTTATGGCTTTAACATAGAGCCCGAGCTTTTTATCTCAAGCAGCTTTATTAATAGAAGCGAAAAGTTCATTTCCATAGAAGGAGACCCATTTTACAGGGTTCCTTTATACATTGGTCTTAACATAATAAGGATCTTCAAGCTGAATGAAATCTGCGATCTTGAAATCGGCTTCATAAATGGAGGGTTTCTGCCATACACAGATATCGAATGGAATCCACTGATGATTAGATATGACCAGAAACTAAGGGTCTCATTTGATTACAAACTCTCACTTTAAGGAAAATTGAATGAATAAAAATTTATCGGTTGCACTCTTTTTTTTGCTTTTCACCTCACCATTGTTAAGCTTAACAAACATAATTGACGAAGGAAAAAGAAATGAAACAAATACTCACACCTTAAATTCTTATGGAATACTTTGCTATGGTCTGCACAGCAATACATTTCATCTAAGGAATGCATTTCTTAAATACAATCTTAATCTTTCAGATATTAATGAAGTTGGAAATGTTAGCTTTTTTATCACTTTTAAAGGTCTTAAAGACACTCACATTCCTGAAACAAACTACCCCCCCTTGCTGAACAATATAGAATTCTACGACTATGGAGTTAATCTCTGGTTAAAATTTCTTTATCTGTCCTTTCGAGGAGCTGCAAATTACACACAGAATCCTGATACCTTTCTTCTGCTAATGCCCTATCGGATTAATAATGAAACTGAATTTGACTCACCCACACTCTACAAAAAATTATTCTATTCTTCACCGGGCATAAGAATTGGAATAGACACAGGCGATATTCTTGTTGCCTATTCGCAGGGAGATTACAGGCATCTTATTCCATCAGGGGTAATAATAAAATTCAAAAAAGAGGATTTTTACATCAGAATAGTTTCGTTATTCTATCATAATAATCCTTTAGTCTATGAGGCTGAAAACCTATACTTTATCCATCAGGCAAGCATAAGAAAAGATTTTATTTATGGAGAATTAAAAATAATGTGTCTAATGGAAACAACTTATTACACTGATAATGACTTTTTGATAAGACTTGAAGAGGGTATCTCATACAAAAAATTCATACTTAGCCTGAGAGAAATCTACAATATTAAGGATGGAAATTTTATATTCGAGGCTTCAATCAAAAGAGATTTTTATGGGGTTTTCAGTATTGGGATTCAAGCTTCCACAGATAATAGATATTATCTGGTAACAGAGATAAACTTTTAATCCATTTTAGACATCTTGATATTGCTTTTACTTAAGTCTGTCATAATAAATTTCTACTTCTTCTGATGGGAGATCTTTATTTTTCTTTACCGCCTCTCTATAAGCCTTTTCCCTTTCAGGATCTACCCACCAGTAAGCAAGAAATTCGTATATGCTTCCATATTTTGAAAGATAGGTTTTTGGCATTCCAAAAATTGGTTTGTAAAAAATCCTCTGATAATCAGCCTCCCAGAAGAGTATGTAAGGCACATCATTATATAGCATTCTGTCTATCTTTTTTATTATCTCATTTCTCTTCTGAGTGTCGAAAATTGGTGGAAGCATTTCAATTAATCTATCTACCTCTTTGTTTTTATAGCCTGGTAAGTTATTGCCTCCCGGCTCAGAAATATGCCTTGAATGCCAGAGTTGCTCAGGATCATCAAAAAGGCTTGCAGACCAGCCAATAGTTATGGCATCAAAGTCATAGTTTTCAAGCTTTTTGAGTAATGTAGCCCACGATAAAACCTCAAGATTTATCTTAACACCCACTGCCTTACAACTCTCCACATAGGATGTCAGATGCTTCTCAAAAGCCTCTGTGACGTAGTTTATTTTGAATTCAAGTCTTTCACCATTCCTGTTAATGAGGTAGCCACTATCATCAACCTTGTCATACCCGGCCTCAGAAAGAAGCTTTTTTGCAGCCTCCGGGTTGTATCTTACAAGGGGTCCGGCTGGATTTTTTACAATAGAGGACCAGTAGGTATCAAGAGGTTTATATTCATTATACATAAGGTTTTTTATCAGCTCTTCTCTGTTAAGCAACATAAATAAAGCCAGTCTTATTCTTTTATCTTTGAAAATAGGTCTTCTCATATTCAAGGCAATGCCCGAAAAGCCCTGTGGATTATAGTTGTAAATCTTTTTTCTCAAAATCCAGTTTTTCTTAAAATGGAGGGAATTTGTTTCTGTCACCCATCTTTTTGCTGTAATTGCAGTGAAAATGTCAAAGTCTCCCTTTTTAAAAGCCTCAAAGGCAACATTGTCATTCCTAATTACCTTGAACTTTATGCTATCAAAGTTATACATTCCTCTATGATGGGGAAGAATATCCCCCCAGTAATCCTTTCTTCTCTTTAAAATATAATATCTACCTTCCTTTACCTCAGCAAGATAATAAGGACCGCTGCCAGCAGGCAGACTGTTATTAAACTCCCTGTTAAAATTCTTTCCCTCATAAAGATGTTTTGGCAAAATATTCAAACCAGCAAGGTTTATAAAATTGTTATAATGCAAAGTTTTTGCCACAAACTTTACCTTTCTCTCGTTTAAGGCAACAGGTTTTTCAAATCGAGAGAGAAAAATTCTCTGCACAGAAGTTAAATTTGAAGGATTCATAATCACATTATAGGTAAATAAAATATCCTCCGCAGTCACTGGCTTACCATCCGCCCACTTTGCTCTCTCATCAAGCTCAAAAATAAAGGTTTTCTTATCCTTTGAAATAGACCATGATTTAGCCAGTAATGGCATAAACTCAAGTGTCTCAGGATGTAACTCAAGCAAACTCTCATAAACCAGACCAAAAACTATTGAGGCGTCCACCGCATTGTTTATGTAATAGTTGAAAGACTTTGGAAACTCAGAGGTATGAAGGGAAATGCTTCCTCCTTTTACAGCTTTTTCCGAACCAAATGGCTTAATATTTGCCGCAAACAACGGAATTGCAAACAGGATAAAAATCAGAACCATTCTTTTGTTCATATTTTTCCTCCATTCTATAAAAACTATTGTCAAAAGTTTTTCATCGAAAACCTTATAACTCTTTAGCCTCTTTTAGCTTCTTTCCAAACGACAAGAAAGATGGCTACACAGACTGCCCTCTGGCAGTCTCGCACTACGCTATCCAGCCTTTTTGAGATGAGGTGTTGAATTCTTTTTTTCCTTAACTAAGGTCTTGCCCACAAGTTTCGCACGGAAAATCTACTGACATCCTGTCTCATATGCTCGGGACAAAATGCCTCCCCACTTTTTAGTAAAAAGCCATAGTGGGATCTTCCTGCAAGCAGAATCGCAAGATATGGAATTCAACACCTCCAAGTAAAAAGAAATTTGACACTTTTTGGACAGCCAGAGTTTTTCTCCACTGGTATTATATAACAATCTAAAAGGAATAGTCAAATTATTGGTATGGAAAGCTCTAATGTTAGAAGCTTGTAGAAATTTCAAAATAAGCCATATCATAATCTTTATACATTGTAAGAGTGGATTCTCCATTGCCATCTATCCCCATTACACCAAGTTTAATATTAACGCCCATTATCGGAACATAAGAAACCTCAAATGCACCAATAACGGCTCCATTGTCAGCAAAACTCTTTATAATATCATTATCCTTAAATCTGTCAATAATATTGTCAACGTTCGCCATACCATAAAGTCTGAATTTGAGCTTCTCATCAAAAAAGCTTTTCTCAATATTGAGGGTAAAGTAATCTTGCAATCTCTCATCTTCATAACCCCTTTCAATCGAAAGCCCATGAGCATACTGGAAGTTTATATACCAGCCTCCATCAAAGTTTTTGTCAAGACCAATTACAAACTTTGCGTAGGGATCTTTAAGTATAGTCTTTTCCTCTGTGACATTCGTTGCAACATTCGTACTTATAATAAGCACGTAAGGGGGAACTGGTATCTGAACTGGCATATTGGTTAACAAGATACTTGAAAATGTTGAAGTTGTGGTTTTTGTTTCATCCGGAAATGTTACTGAAAGTTCTATCCAGCTTAAAAATATACCCCAGTCCTTTGCAATGTCAAAACCCACCTCAGTCTCTCTATGATAGTCAAGTCTATAAGACTTGTCAACCACCACCACATTTGTTGTATTGTTTGAAAAATCAATGATCGTGTTGTTTGTCATATGAATTTCTTTTACATAGGGAATATCATTAACCCTTCTTACCCCGTTCAAAGAAAAGTCAAAACCAAACGCCTTTCCAAAAAGCTTTACTCCCACAAGCCCATTGTTGATGTTATGTTCCGGTGTTGTTATGCTCCCCTTCCAGTTTTCATCAATCTCAAAGCTTGTGACATTGGTGGCATTTTCCTTTATCCTGTCAGTGAGCCTTTTTTCCAAAAGTTTTAGTGGCATTACCGACTGGTTAGCATATGGTTCTGTAACAAGTTGGAGGCCGGTGTCTTCAAGCGAAGGAAAATAGTACTTGAGGTTTAATGCAAATACGGGAATCTTTTTGGCAAGGTCTGTTGCCATTGTAAGATCAACAGGATTCAGGATGTCTGTAGGATTTATCTTGTCAGCCTTTCCCCAGCTTATCCTCTGCTTCCCTCCGATAAAATCAAGCCCGGGAAAGATAAAATTCTTGACAGAAAGATATGCTTCATCGACATAAAATTCCATCGGATAAAAGTAAGAAGAATTTTCAATATTATCCTTCGTAGTAAGAGTTTCCTGTGGAACACCATAGTATATTGCACCTATCGAACCTGAAAGAAAAATATCTTCACTCAGCTGGCTTTTTGCCTTCAGCCCCACTTCATGCTGGTTGTAAATCATATCAGCATTTGTTAAGCTCAAGGCTGTAAAGCTTGAAAGATCAAGCCCGATTGTTGTTTCTGAAAAGCCCTGTACAAAAACCACAAAAAGAAATATAAGTATGTACTTTTTTGACATAGTCACCTCCTATTTAGCGGGTTCCTGCAAAAATCTTTCAGTAAATATTCCCTTTTTCTCAAGTCCTGTATCAAACGAAATATCCTTCATCTTAATTTCTGTATAATGCTTCTTTGAAATATCCTCCATTTTTATGTGAGTTAAAACCCAGTAATTTCCCTTTTTCTCACTTTCAATAATTGTGAGCACCTTCTTCAACTCCTCCTTTAAATACATTTCAAGCTTGAGAGGTAAAAAATTAATCTTATCCACAAGCATAATTATTCTCGAATAATGTGCATCAGAGGAATTCTTTTTCGTAAGTTCAAGTGTAATGGTATTTTCATCTTCTTTTAAGACCTTACTTGAATAATCATCCGAGTATTCAAAACTACCTATTTCCCTATAGGAAAAATCAGTTCCCTGAAAATTTTGATCCTTCATGCTCCCCTGAATTCTTCTTACCTTCTTATAAGCCGGAAGGTAAATATACATTTCATCTTTTGAACGAACAAGAATCCCGATATCCTTTACGTTTGAAGGCTGGAGAAATTTAACCACTCTCTTACTTTTACCTGCACTCCATAACTTCATAGTCCTCGTTTCTTCAACCTTATCCATCCTGCCTAAAATTACCTCTGTAACCGCTGTTTGGTCAGTATAACCTGTAAGCGAAGCCTCTACCTTATCGAGAACTTCCTGTCCGGTAAGTCCGAACACAAAACTCCCCAGAAATAGCAGTAAAATTGATACAGCTATTCTTTTCATAAAATACCTCCTGTGAAAGTTTATACACAGACCGCCCTTTGGCAGTCTGTACCTACTTTTTATCTGGCTTTCTATATACTTACTTAAACTGGTGAAGAATGGCACAATCCTACCCCTTACTTCTAACAAGAAGTTTCCTAAAGTAAATTATAAAAGCTGGCAATAGTGTTAAAGAAGCAAATGCACTTACAAGCATTGTCAGAAACATCAGTATTCCAAAGCTTCTAAGTGGCATAATGCTTGAAAAATTCAACACAGCAAAACCAAAACCCACAGAAAGTGAGTTGAACAAAATTCCTTTACCTGTTGTCACAAAGGTTTTATAAAATGCCCCCTCGCTATCTTTTCCATTTTTTATTTCATGAGTAAATCTCGACAAGAAGTGTATAGTGTAGTCTATTCCCGCACCTACAGCTATTGATGCAATGGTTATTGTTATAAAATCCATATTTATCTTAAACAATCCCATTACCCCAAAATTTACAAGAAGAGTAAAAAGTATTGGTAAAAGCGATAATGCACCTTCAAGCAAGGACTTAAAAGTAATTGTATTGAGTATCACAACTATAAGCACTATAATGCCAAGGCTTATCAACTGATTTTTCAAAAGCGTATTCTCCACATCCGTAAAAAGCTTCATAAGTCCGGCCAATCCTGTTTTTTCAAATACAGGTATATCACCATTTGGATAAATATATTTATCCCAAACAAGTGGAGAAAGTGCATAAAGCAAATCAGACTTTGAAATCTGGCTTTCTGTTATTTCAAAATTTTTATAAAACTTTCCTGTAATATCAAGAAGATAGGCAAATTTTTCCTCATAATTTTTAAAGTCGCTTTTTAAAGGAATCTTATCAATTAACTCATTAACCTTCTCAAATGTAATTGTTTTTATTTCAGCCCTTATAATTCTATTCATCACCATCTTTGAAACAAGCCTCTTTATATCCTTTTCTGCATTGGTACTATCAACAAGAGAAACATTTTTGTATACTTTCAGAAGTTTTTCTGCATCTCGTACAAGTTCATATCTCGTCGAAGATTCCATACTCGGAAGGAGAAAAGAAACAAGAGCTTCTTTTTTGTCATCTGTCATTAGCCTTTTTACATTCTCATTGCCGTCAATGAAGAAATAAAGATTCTCAACCTCATAACTGGTATCTGGAATCATCGGTATCTCTGTCATTCCCTCATTCAAAGAAGAAATGATTGGCACAAGAGAAGTAGGTCTTGTTTTCCCTCCTGCAAGAAATCTAAGTTCTTCTTCTATAATTTGAAGTGTTCTGAGATATACAGAATCAAGAACATTTCCAGAGGTGTATAGTTTTAGTTCAAATGAACCATCAAAGGTCTTATTTATTTTCTCAGTGACAATAGCAGGCTCAGACTTCTTATGAAAATAAGAAAGATAATCAACCTTTATCTTTACCCTTGTGAGAAAATATGCTGAAATAATTGCAACAATACCAAAAAGAAATACAATCAATTTTTTATGTCCATAGACAAATTTTGCCCACCACATAAAAATTCCATGCTCACTTTCCTCGGTAAGTTTCCCAAAACTTATCTTTTTTCCGGGAAAAAATTTTAAGATAGGTGGGATAAAAGAAAGAGTAAAAATCAATGAAAATATTACACCAACAGAAGAAATCAATCCAAAGTCTCTTGCAGAAAGCATTTCATTTGCCATAGCAATAGAGAGAAAGCCACCAAAGGTTGTCAAAGCACTCATAAGTATAGGAATGAATGTTCTCTTTAACACATCGGTCAATGCAGTATCGATATGATTATTTTTCTTTTTCTCGTGATATTCATTTATCACATGGATTCCATACGCATTTCCCACAGCAATCAAAACCACTGGAATAGCGACACCAAAGGTAGTAAGTGGTCGTCCAAAAAAGCCCATAACACCCATCGCACAGGCTGTTGCCATTAAAACAGTAAGAAGTGGCAGAATTGTGTCCTTAATATTACGGAAGGAAATAAAAAGAATCAAAAATACAACGATGGAAACAAGTGGGACAAGAAATCTCAAATCCCTCACAACCAGATCAGTTATAGAGTTCAATAACATTGGAGTGCCACCATAATATACCTTCCAGCCGAGAGAGTTTTTCTTTATATACTCATCCACAAATCTCCTTATGTTCTTTGCCACAACATCTGCTCTATCTTCAGGTGATGGCTGAAAGATAATAACAGTTGATTTGCCATCTCTTGAAATCACACTGCCATTATAGCCTTCCTTACTGAGGATATATTTTTTTAACTCTTCAAAATCCTTTATATCCCCAAGATTTTCCGGAAGGAGTTTATCCACAATCATTTCTCCAGCCGTACTCTTTACATCCTCCACCTCTGTAAAGCTTATAACATTGACTACTCCCTTTACTTCCTTGCCCTCCCTTGAAATATTTCTTATGTGAGTAAGGTTGGAAATATTTAAAACCCCATCATCCATTTCAAGCATAATAAGAATCGGGTTATTACTTTCAAACCTTTCATTTATGTAGTAATTCAAAGCCCCAATTTTACTTTTCCTTGAAAACCAGTGAAGTAAGTCATTATCAATATACATTCTGAAAATACCGGAAAGAAAGATGAGAAAGAATGCCAGCACTCCCAGTAAAACAACAACAGGCTTTTTAACGATGAAACTAAATATCTTATCCATTGTTTCCCCCTTTATCTGTAATGAGTAGATATATAATTCTTGAGACTTTCTCAATATATCTTTCTTTAACAAGGTTTTTGGCTTCATCGTCGGAAGAGCTGTCCAGAAGAAGCTTATCTTTAAGATTTAAGTATCCTATCACAAGATTTGTAAATAAAATCTGTTCCACAGCTGTCATTTCAATGGTTATAGGGGTAGGAAATCTTTTCCTCAATATCTTTTCAACTCTCTCAAAGACAATCCCAACTGTATCAATAATGTTTGTGCCCCACTTTGAACTCTTGCTCAAACTTTCCCTCTGAAAGATTCTTATTACCATATTATAGCCATCAATATAATTAATGGCCTCCCTTATTATTGTCTTTATCATATCTTCGAGATTGTCAAATTTGGAGAGGTCTATTTCTTCCACAATCGAAGTAAAATCATTTATGCTTTTTCTAATAATACTCGATAGCAACTCTTCCTTGCTCGAAAAGTAATAGTAAATCATTGCCTTGTTTATTTCTGCCAGCCTTGCTATCTCATCAACAGATGTAGCATCAAAACCCTTCTCAGCAAAAAGCTTAACTGCTGCCTCAATTATTCTTTCTTTTGGTAATTGTGTCATAACCTCACTCCCTCTTTTGAGAAACATAGTTAAACCTGAAACATCCAAGATGTTTCAGGTTTAACCTAATATTACCACCTGTTTACTAACTATTTAGTTAAACTAACTGTTTAGTTAAATATTACACACAAAATCTTAAAAAGTCAAGTGATGGAAAAAAAATTTTTTAGATTAGTTATTTTTCTCTTCTCGAACATTTTCGGCTCTAAAACCCATTTTTTCTTGACATAAGATTAAAGATAAAATAAAATTATTCAGCTTGTGTTTGTACAAATGGTGGAGTGATTTTTATAGAGGAGGTTTTTAAAATGTCAAATGTGTTTGAGAAAGTGAAGGAGATCATAGTTGATAAGCTTGGCGTAGATGAATCAGCTGTAAAACCAGAGGCCGCTTTCATAGAGGATCTGGGTGCTGATTCTCTCGATATTGTTGATCTCATAATGGCACTCGAAGAAGAATTTGGTATTGACATTCCTGATGAAGAAGCACAGAAATTGAGAACCATTGGCGATGCTGTAAAGTATATCGAAGACCATCAATAAGTTTGAATTTTTTAAGTGGGCTGCCCCTCACTTTTTTCATTTCAGCCAGCCCGAAATGAGAGATTATGAAGGGCAGCCCATACTTTTTCTTACCCTGAAATAAGTTGAAATAAAAATTCCCTTCAGCTAAAATATGAAGTCTAATTCCAGTAAAAACTATTATAAAAAGAGTGTATATGGATGGATAGAATCTTTTTAATCATTATCTCTCTACTTTTGTTGTCCGCATCCTGTGATGAGATTGTCCTGAAAAAAAGTGTAGAGGTAAAGTCTTTAAACGCAAGTCTTACATTTGATGAAACTGATGAGAAAATCAATGGGACAGCAAAATATATAATCGAAAATAGCCAGACTACAAAGCTGAAAGAGATTTACTTCTTCTGTAATCAGAATGTCTTTGTAACATCCATAAAGTACAAAAATATTTCTATGTTTTACGATAGCACATTTCTTTATGGATACAATATATACAGAATAAAAATTCCCGGGCTCGAACCGGGAAAGACAGAGGATGTAGAGCTTGCTTTTTCAATTGTTGGTCCAGTAGAAAAAAACAGATTCATACTGAAAAAAGACATTGTTTTTCTTGACCCGAAAGAAATCTGGTTGCCTCTCCCATTTTTAAGTTCACAGAAATTCAACTATACTCTTAGGGTAAAGATGCCAGAGAACTACTACCTGATCACCGGTGGAAAAATTACCTATGAAACCATAAGCAATGAATTTAGAATTCAACAATTTGAAAGTGAAACCGATGAGGCTATCGAATCAGGTGTGCTTATAATCACAAAACAAAAGAGATTTAATAAGAATAAAATCTTCCTTTACACAGAAAAGAGCGAAAATGCAGATGAACTTATTCTGATGGCAAACAATATAAACAATTTTCTTGAGAAAAGGCTTGGCTTTTTTGAATTCTCCCAGCTTCATCTTCTGGATAATCTTTTTCAGTATAATGATATGAGCATTTCAATTGAGGGGGAAACATTTGCAAATGTAATCCTTATTTCAAATATCTCATTGAAAAATCTTTCTCTCGAAAAATTGACCAACAACCCTTACAATTATATATATGAAGACTCCGAAGCATTATTCTATAAAATCCTCGCCCATGAAATAGCCCACACTCATCTTTTCGGAAGAATTAGATTTGAACCAGATGATTATCTTATATTAGAATCGATGGTTGACTATCTTGCCTTAATCTCTTTAAGGGAAATCTCTTATCCTTGCTATGCTACCTTCCTTTTACAAAACAGATTTGAGATCCAGAATCTTATCAAAAGTCCTTCAAAAAATGAGGGGGTTTTAAGCTTTCTGTATAAAGTAAATTATCTTGACGCAATCTGTTCCGGTAATAAAAATCTCTATCTTGAATTGCTAAAAATTCTGGACAAAAAATACAGATATACAAAAATTTCAATCAACGAAGTCATTCAAACAATAAAAGACATTCCATTTGAAATTAATAAAAACTCATTAATTGAAGACCTTAATATAGCAGCAGCCGAAAAGATTCAGGACAACAAGCTATACAATTCATTCATAAACTGGGAAATGAAAACTATTACAAACAAAATTTCAAAAAGAAAAAATAAGATAGAAAAGTTTATAAATGTAACCATAAAAGACAATTATCCTTTCAAATTAAATGCTTTTCTGGTTCTTGACTATCAGAACTATAGCCTTACAAATCGCATAATATTTAATAACTCTGAAACCAACATAATGTTTAAAGAAAAACCAGTTTCAATAAGACTAACCTCTCCATTTGATATGCTTGAAGAAAACCTTTACGACAATTATATATTTTTTGAAAATACGATATTTAAAACAATAGAAGAAAGCTTGAATTATTACTATTCCGGACAATCTACTTTCATTCCTAAAAATATAGAGTTTGGCAAAGAAGAACCAAAAGAAAATAATCCCAAATATGAAAGGACACTGGAAAAAGATAGAGAGTTAAGCTGGGAATTGAAAGGGAAGATAAGATTTGTTATTGATGTTTTTAAACAGAATAATGACACCATCTATATACAAGCATATAAATTGGTAAACAATAAATTCTTCTCATATGTAATAATAAAAGGTGTGATTGAGAATAACAAGACTATTTTAACTTCAATAATTGACCCTGTTCTTTAAGTAATTTTATGTATGAAAGAAAAATAGTTTTTGATGAGCAAGGACAGAAGATATTCAAATATCTCTTAAGAACAAGTAATGCTACAAAGGTCTTTCTTCATAAGCTGTTCAGAAAAAATAAAATTTACGTAAACCATAAAGTGGCTAAAAAAGACTATGTAATAAAAAAGGATGATGTAATTTTTTGCAATGAAATAGAGGAAAAAAAAGATCCCAATCCAATAGATAAACCTCTCGAGATAATATATCACGACAAAAATTTGATTGTTATAGACAAAGACTCCCAAAAAGCCATATATGGAGAAAAAGACTCTGTAGTAAATAGACTCAAAGGCTATCTAAAGAAAAACAACAACTTCATAGTCCCCGTACACAGACTCGACAGACACACCACAGGAGTTTTGATTTTCGCCTTAAATTACAAAACTGCAAGAATACTTACAAAAATGTTTAGAAGACAAAAGGTAAATAAAATTTACCAGACAGTGCTTCAGGGGAAAATATTAAATAATCTTTTCATAGAAGCCATAATAAAGAGAGATAAAAATATCTCGTGGGCAGAAAATGTAAAGATCCATAATACAATTCCAGATAAAAGTAAATGGCTGAAAGCAAACCCAAAAAAATCAGCTACCATTATAAAACCATTAAGAGTAATGGGGAATTTTACACACAGTGAGGTGGAAATATGGACAGGACATCATCACCAGATAAGAGCAATCTGTGGAAGTATAAACCACCCGGTAATTAACGACACGAAATATGGTGGGAAAAGAATAGGCTTTTTAGAGCATTACATCCTAAACTGCAAAAGAATTGAAATCCCTCTTCTTAAAATAAAATTCGAAAGCAAAAAAGGGAAACTTATTGAAGAATTAATAGAAAAACTTTAAAACTTCAAGAGGATCCGAAACAAGAAATTTTGCACCACTTGATAGAAGTTCTTCTTCTGTCCTAAATCCCCATAAAGCCCCAACAGGCAGCATTTTAGCATTCAAGGCTGTCTCCATATCAGTCTTTGTATCTCCAAGATAAACAAAATGTTTTGGGGGAATATTCAAATCTTTAGAAATCTTAACCGCAAAAAATGGGTCCGGTTTTATCGGATAACCCCTTTTTTCTCCTATTACGCATTCAAATCTGATTTCAGGAAAATAATAGCTCGCCATAATCCTTGCAAAACCATCAGGCTTATTGGAAAGAACAGCCATTTTAATTCCCTTATTCTGAAGGCTATTTAGCAAATCCAAGATATTGTGATAAGGTTTTGTTTTTAAATTCCATCTCTTTTCATACTCTTTCTTAAAATTACGCTTAATGTCTTTTATTTCACTCTTCCCGATGTTTATATTTCCTGTCACCCTCTTAATAAGATTTTCAAGCCCATCTCCAACGTAATATCTATAACTATCAATACTCTGTGCCCTGTATCCGAATCTATTAAGCACTGTATTCATAGAATCAGCTATATCCTCAAGAGTGTCAAGAAGAGTACCATCAAGATCAAAAATTATTGCACTGTATTCACTCATACCAAAACCAATCCTCTTTCAACTATCAACTTTCAACTTTTAACTTTAATGTGCCTCACTCCAATTTTTTCCAACTCCAATATCAACAATAAGCGGCACATCAAGCTTAACACAATTTTCCATAACCTCCTTCACAAGCTTCTTGCAATCTTCAATCAAATCTAAAGGACATTCAAAGACCAGTTCATCGTGAATCTGAAGAATCATCTTCACATTTTTAAATTCATCCACGAGAACTTTGCTAAGTTCAATCATCGCTATCTTAATAATATCGGCAGCAGAACCCTGTATTTTGGTGTTCAAAGCCATCCTTTGTGAGGCAGAAAGATGAAATCCCTCTGGAATAGTTTTCTTATAGAGATCAGGAAAACTTCTCTTCCTTCCATATAGAGTTCTTACCTCTCCACTATCCCTTACCTCTTCCATTACCTCTCTTACAAAATTTCTCACATCAGGAAAGCTTCTGAAATAGCTATCGATAAATTCCTTCGCCTCAGAAACAGGGATGCCAAGCTGCTTTGAAAGACCGAAAGCCTGAAGCCCATATATTATACCAAAATTCACACTTTTTGCCCTTCGACGCATATCTTCAGTAACCTCATCTTCCCTACATCCAAAAATGATTGAAGCTGTATGTCTGTGAATATCCTTACCCTTCAAAAAGGCATCTATTAAAGCCCTATCCTTGCAAAAATGAGCTAAAACTCTCAACTCAATCTGAGAATAGTCAGCACTTAAAAGCAATCTGCCTTCATCAGCAATAAAACCCATTCTTACCTTTCTACCCACTTCATCCCTTATTGGTATATTCTGCAGGTTCGGTTCACTTGAAGACAACCTGCCTGTGGCTGTAACTGTCTGATTAAAGCTTGTGTGCACCCTATTTGTATTTGGATTGATAAGCTCCGGGATAGAATCAAGATAGGTGTTTTTTAATTTTGCAAGTGTCCTGAATTTTAAAATCTCTGCTGGCAGGGGATGTTCCCTCGCAAGAGTCTCTAAAACCTCTTCATCCGTAGAAGCCTTGCCTTTTTCAGTAAGTTTGACAGGCTCAAGCCCGAGATCTTCAAAGAGTATCTTGGAAAGCTGTATGGAAGATTGAATGTTAAATTCTTTGCCAGCAAGAAAATATATCCTTTCCTTCAGTCTTTCGAGTTCCAAAGCAATATCTTCCGACATCTTTTTCATTATCTCTCTGTCAACCTTTACACCATTTTTCTCTATCATCCCAAGTACGGTTATAAGAGGAAGCTCTATCTTATAGAAAACATTCTCAAGGCCCTCTTTCTTAATTAGAGGCTCAAGTTTCTCCTTTAATCTAAGAGCAGCATCAGCATCACCACAGGCATAATTTACAAGCTCATCTATACTTACATCAAGCAGTGTAATGTCCTTGCCTTTCGAAGTCGATTTTTTCAAGGTTTCAGAATAGTCATTCTTCTTTACATTTAGATACTCAAGAACCAGAGATTCAAGATTATTATGAGTTCTTGTAGGATTCAAAAGATATGCAGCTATCATTGTATCAAAAATAATGCCTTTCATAAAAATGCCATAGTTTGAAAACACTTCCCATTCATACTTTAAATTCTGTCCAATCTTGCCAATTTTTTCATTTTCCAGAACTGGTCTTAATCCATCCAGTACAAAATTCAAATCAAATTCCTGATTACAACAATACTTGCATGGAATAAAATATGCCTCTCCCGTTTTTAAAGATATTGAAATGCCTATCAACTCACACAAAAATGGATCTGGAGTGGTTGTTTCGGTATCTATGGACATATACCCGGTGGCTTTAATTCTCTCAAGGAGCTCTTGAAATTCACTTCTCTTCTTGATTAATCTGTAATCCCCTTTCATCTCTCCCGAAATAGTAATCTCATCAACACCCGCAAATAAGGTTTCTTCCCCCACATCTCCCAGGAAAAGTTTTTTCCATTCAAGAAGAAGATTATACAATTCATAATGCTTGAAATCATTAATGACTTCTTCGTTCAAGATATTTTTCTTATCAACAATAAAATCCTCTACAGAAAGTTTTATATCAATGTCTCTTCTGATAGTTGCAAGATCCTTGCTCAAAAAAGCTGTTTCTTTCCCCTCAATAAGCTTATTTTTTATAGCCCCCTGAATTTCATCAATATGAGAGTATATATTTTCCAGAGTTTTATATTCAGAAAGTAGCTTAACTGCCCCCTTCTCACCTATACCCTTTATCCCCGGAATGTTGTCCGAAGCATCTCCAACTATTGCAATATAGTCCGGAATCTGCTCCGGGTAAACCCCAAACTCATTTTTTACACCCTCTCTATCAAGCAAGTTTATCTCACTTATACCCTTCTGGGGCTTTATAACCCTTACCTTATCATCAACAAGCTGCATAAGGTCTTTATCCCCCGAGACAATATAGGGCAAAAAATTGTTCTTTGAGTTATATGCCACAGTTCCTATTATATCATCAGCCTCATATTCATCCATTTCAATAACCTTAATTCCCATTCTCTCAAGCATACCTATTATTACTGGAATTTGTGCCTTTAAATCTGGTGGAGTTTCCTGCCTCTGTGCCTTATATAGAGGATAAATCTTCTGTCTGAATGTTGCTCTTGTACGATCAAAAGCCACAAGCACTGCATCCGGTGAAATCTCCTTAAAGATTTGAGATAATACCTTGAAAAAACCAAATATAGCAGATGTATGCTCTCCTTTTGTTGTTGTGAGAGGTCTTGAAATAAAAGCGTAGTAAGCCCTGTAAAGAAGCCCTGTCCCATCTATAAGGGCAATTTTTCTACTCATTTTTTTACCTGTTTATTCGATGTAATATCCAGATTATCCGATTTTTTTATTACATATAAAAAAACAGCCACATAACCCGAGTATTAATGATAAATTAAAAAAAACAAAAAAGCAAGTAAAAAATAAAGAATGTAGAATAGAAACCCTGAAACGGCTTGACATACCATTTCCATTTTTATATAAAAATTGTCTCATTTAAACTTGAAAAATTTTTTTCAATATTACATTAAAAAAATTTGACTAATTGTAGAATATTAAATAAAATATTTTTTATATATAGTTCATTTAAGGAGGAATTTGTGCCAATAAAGAAATCTGCGGAAAAAAAGGTGCGGCAGGCTGCAAAAAGATATGAAAGGAATAAAAGTCTGAAGACATTTATCAAGAACCTTAAAAAGAAAACTATTTCTATCCTGAATTCTGACAATGAAAGTATGGAGAAAAAAGTTGAGGCATTGAATTATTATAAATCTCAACTTGATAAGATGTGGGCGAAGGGAATTTTCAAGAAAAATAAGTCTTCAAGATTGAAATCAAGAATCGATTTAATGGCAAATAAAATTTTTTCTGTAAACAAATAGGAGGGAAGCTATGTCAAGAAACAAATTAACAAAGGCTGATATTGTTGAGATGGTTTATGAGACAGCAGATGTGAGAGATGTGGGTCTTTCAAGAAAAGAGGTCGCAATTGTTATCAGCAATTTTATCGAGAAATTAAGAGAAGCTATTGAAAACCTTAAAGAAGATGACAGAATCGAGTTAAGAGGATTTGGTACTTTCGGAATTAAAAAGAGAAAGGCAAGAATTGCAAGGAATCCAAAGACTGGCGAAGAAGTTAAAGTTCCAGATAGAAAAACACCCTTCTTTAAGCCTGGAAGAGAAATGCGTCAGACCGTAATTAATGGAAAATAATTAATTTTTTGAATGAGATAAAACAGGGCGCATCTATTAAGAAGATGAAGCCCTGTCGTTTTTTTTTACCCGCTATATAACAAAAATTATTGCGTTAGCGTTGGTAATGTTACAGAACGCCTGTCAACGTGCAGGGTAATGAAAATGTTTTTCTCCATTCAAGAAAGTTAATCCCCTTTACCGAAAATAAATATACTAAATTCTATTTTGGAGCAGATTATGACATTAAAGAAAGTGATTCTGGTTTTACTTCTAATTTTTTCAATCATCTCTCTATTTGTAATAGTGTATTTCTCAAAGAACAGGGTGGGAATGTTCGGGAAAATTTATGATGAACACGTCAGAAAAAATACTGAACTTATAAGTCAGACTGTTCAGAGCAATATGCTAAAAGTAAAAGACGAAATAAAATCACTTTCACAGGAAGAAACTGTAAAAGCTATTTTTGAGTCTTACTTTTTAGGGCTTGCTCCAGTAGATTCAACAAGAATTTCAGAAATAAAAAATAAAATCCCGGAATGTATAAAGATTCAGTTGATTGACAAAGATGGACTTATAATATTCTCCACAATAGAAGAAGAAAAATTGTCCCAGAAGCTTAAATCTACAATACTTGAAAAGATACAATCTCATTTCTCTTTAAGGGATGAACCATTTTTTTACTTTTTGAACAATCAGCAGTTCTTTTCTCTCTTTCCATTAAGCTATGCAATTTCCAATAGTATATATTATGGATACGTCGCTGTCTACTACAACACTGCAAAATTGTTGAGTAGTGCTTTTCCAGCAAAAAAGCTCAAAATACCTTTTTCTTCTGAAAACTTCGTATTTTTCTCAACAGGGAATATTGATCCAAAGGATATTAGTCTTATTCTGCAGAATTATGAAAACCTTAAGGATATAAAGGGAGAAAGATTTGAAAAAACTATTGGTGGAATTTCTCAGTTTAACGGAATAAAGCTAATTTATTATGCAAAGAATGAGAAGTTTATTTCTCCATGGACAATCTTTTTTATCATAATAGATTTAATTTTATTACTTCTTGTTGTCTTTACCCTTTTACAGATAAGCAGAGAAGAAAAGTTGTATAAGGAGGTAGCACTTAGCAGTTTGAAGACAGATACCGTAACGGAAGATAGATCCGAAATAGGAGACCTCGTGAAGGATATTGAAGAGGAAAACATTTATAGAGAAGAAGAAGCTAAAGAAGGTATAGAAGAAATGATGATGAGTGAGCAGACAGAGTTTTCTGCTGTAAGTGAAAAGCCAGTTTTACCCTCAGAAAAAGAGATAGAATCATCTTTAGCTGAAAAGCCTTACGAGGTTAAAGAAGAAATGGTTGAAGTACCATTTGAGGTTTCAGAAGAAACATTTGAACCTGATCATAAAACAAAGGTCTTTGCTGAAGAAGAAAATATACTCAGCGGAATGTCTAATGAATATATTGAGAAAGAAATAGCATTAAAGGAGGAACCTGAAAAAGCTGAGGAAATAGAGACGATTGAAAGAACCATAGAGTTTGAAATGCCGGAAGTGGAAAACGTTCCTTTAACTGAAAATCTCGGGCAAATTGAAGAAGCAATGGCTGTGACCTCTATGGAACCCTTGAAAGAAACAATTGAAGAGAGGGAGATTGATTTAAAAAATGAAATGGCAGAACCTCCTCAAAAAACCAGCACTATAGCTACTGTTGAGGATTACGGAAGTGTCGCTCTTGATCTAAGCAAAAACAATCTCGGAATTTCGAGGGTAATGATTCTAAAGAGGGAAAATTCACACTTTATCCCGGTAATTCAGGAGGGTTTTAAATCATCAGAGGTAAGCTTTGACATTGATGACCCACTTATAAAACTCTTCTTCTCAAAAGGTAAGTGTGTTGATATTAAAGGTAATTTGAAATCAAGATATCTTAGCTCAAAATTTTTAGAAACCGATCTGAATGAAATAGAAGAACTTTTTATTATGCCAATAATCAAAAAGAATGAAATTGTCGGCGTTGCCTTTTATGGAAGAGAAAGCGGGGTTCCTGAAGCCACAAATTTCCAGAAATCAGAATTGTTTAATATGGGTTATCTTCAGGAAAATTAATCTGTTTAATCTGAATTATCAAATAAAATAAGCCCTGTAATAATTTTTCATAGGCAACCACTCCTTTATTTATGTTGATTGAGGGGAGTTGTTTGTTCTTATTTATATCAAGTTTCTTCCATCTTCAATAGAAATTGTCAAGATTATTGGAGGTAAATTTTATGAAAAAAAAAGGCTGCCTTTTTTTTAGCTTTATTCTATTTTTTTCTTCAATATCATACTCCCAAGAATTTTCAAAAGAGATTGGTCAGCTCAATCTTAGCATTAAAAAACAGAATTTTTATTCTGCCTCTGTAAAGGGACTTGAGATAGTTGATAAACTCATGCTTTTACTTGAAAAGACAATGCTTGATTCAATTCCAGAGCCAGGCGATTACAGGCTCATTTCTACAAATGCCTTTTCAAGGGTTGTAATGGAAAAGGGCAATTACGATCTGGAGTTGTATTCACAAAAGGTTTTTTCAAATGATTTTTGCATTCTTACTATAACTATTGATGCCACCGAAGATTCCTTTGAAAAGAATTATAGCCTTTATCTCTCTTATGATTATCTTTCTGAAAGAAAAGATTTTAAAAAGTTAGAGCTGACAAATAAAAATGAGAAAATTCCTGTTATTATTGAAAGAGACTCTCTGACAATGATATACTTTACCACTGAAAATGAACCACCAAAGGGTTTTGTTGTAAGACTTGATTATTCTTTTGGTGCAAGGGTTTCAGAAAAGAATAAATTGCAGATATTGATGAAAGATTCTAAATATATCTCTTCAGAACTTTATAGGACAAGACTAAAAACCATACTGAAATAAAAATATTTGCTTGCACCGATCAGCTCATTGAAAATTTGCAAGCTACATATTTAGAAAGATTCTATTTCTTCCCTAATTTTTTTAAGAATGTCGATTTTATCATTCTGGTTTAATACCGAGCGTCCAACTACTATGTAATCAGCCCCTTCTTCTGAAGCCATTTTAGGTGTCATAACCCTTTTTTGATCATTCCAATCATTTGAAATTCTTACACCCGGTGTTACAACAATTATATCCTCGGAAAGATTTTTCTTTAAGAGTCTCACCTCCTGAGGTGAACAGACAAAACCTCTAAGTCCAGCTTCATAACCAACTCTTGCAAGGTGAAGCACAAAAGATTTTAGCGATGTATCAACTTTAAGCTCATTTCTCAAGATGTCTTCGTTCAAGCTTGTCAAAATAGTAACCCCTAAAATGATTGGGGTTTTATTCAGCTTGAAATCTTCAATAGCCTCACAAACCCCATCAAGCGAAGCTTTAACCATCTCACTCCCACCGAGAAGATGGATTGTAAACATATCAACCCCGGTTTTAGTTGCAACATATGAAACCCCCTTAACAGTATTCGGAATGTCAAAAAATTTCAAGTCAAGAAACACCATTTTGTTTTTCTTTCTTATGTATTCCACAATTGTATTTCCACATTCTGCATAGAGTATACTCCCAACCTTAAAGCAATCAACATAATCGCTGAGTTCATCGATAAGGCTATAAGCCTCTTCCGAACTATTGACATCTAAGGCAAGTATGACTTTTGTTTTCAAGATTTCCTCCGAAAATAAAATTGAGAATTTTTTGCAAATATTATAACATAAGAATGTATTTTTTATAAAAATATCAGGGAAATAAATGAAAGTTCTAAAGTCGCTTTTTGTAAATTTGGTTTTTCTTTTTCTGTTTTATTCTTCTTTCTTTTCTATCTCGTATGTTCAAACATATAAGATTGTTGAAATTAATAAGGATAAATTGACACAAGAAAAGATATCAGCATTTACAAACTCCCTTATTTCAAACCTGATAAAATATAAATTTACACTTTTAAGGTATGATGAGGTTGAAGACCCTGCTTATCTTATATTTTTTGATTTTGATTTTCAGCCATATGAGGAACTCTATGTAATAAATGTCAAGATAAGAAGTTCTATAGATAAAACATTTATATTAAGTGATTCAATTTATACAAGGGATGTATGGGGTACAATCGGATTTGAAAATGCAGGTAAAAATTTAGCAAAAAGGATTTTTAATCTTTTAAGAGGAAAGGTATTACCTGCTTACAGAGAGATTCCAGACTACAGGAAGTACTATAGAAGAATATATAAGGATGAAAAGTCTGTTTTTGGTTATGAATTGCTTGATTTCATAAATGTGGGCTTCCTCTTTAATGAAGGGATAAATTCTGAAAATAGTTTTGGGATTTCTTTAAAGTTGCTTGAGTATTCAAAAATTTTTATGCTGCCACATACACCTCTCGGAATAGGTTTTGGGGTGGGGATTTTTGATTTGCACAGTACAAATGCCGGGGGAATTCTGCCTCTGACATTGTATATCCCGATTTATATCTTTCCAGATGATTATGAATTTAACAGAAAAAACATATTTATTGCTGGTGAATGGTGTGGTCTTTTCCAAAGATACAGCTATTATGATATAAGCCTTAGATTCTATTACAATGGGGTCGGTTTAAAGATTGGCTGGATATACTACCCGGCATTCAGTGATAAGGAATTTACGAGGAATGAGACAAGCAAATTTTATGGTGGAATATTTTTTTACATAGGAAACTTTGATATTGAACTCGTTGAAAAGCCAGTTTCTAATAAAAATTGAGTGGGAGAACAAAGTTGATAATATATGGTAAAAATTCAGTTTTTGAGGCAATAAAAGATAAAATTAAGATTACAAAAATTTTTATCGATAAAGACAAAAAAGGTAAATTCATCACCTTACTTAAAGAAATAGAAAACAACGGAATAAAAATTGCTTTTTTGACTGAAAAAGAGATAGAAAAAATTTCACATACTCAAAAGCATCAGGGTATATGTGCTGAGATTTCACTTCCTCCAACGATTATGGAAGACGAGAAAGACTTTGAGTTTGATGAGAGTGTCAGAAATGTGCTTATTTTAGATGGCATAACTGATACAGGAAATTTTGGTGCGATTATAAGATCAGCCTTGCTTCTGGGATGTGATTTGATAATTCTTCCAAAAGATAACTCTGCGAGGATAACCCCCCAGACAATTAAGTCTTCTGCGGGTGCTGTGTATAAACAAAGAATTCTCTATGTAAACAATCTAAACCTATGGCTTACGAGATTAAAAGAGGAAAATTTTCAGATTTTTGGCTTTTCTGTAGATGCTGAAATGACTATAATTAAGACAGAAAGGTCAGACAAGCTCGCCTGTATAATCGGGAGTGAGCATAGTGGCCTGAGAAAGTCAACGAAAAAGCTATGTGATA
The DNA here is from genome assembly GCA_049968515.1 of Brevinematia bacterium. Lineage (GTDB taxonomy): Bacteria > Spirochaetota > Brevinematia > Brevinematales > JAOACQ01 > JAOACQ01. The sequence goes on along the minus strand of JBMFQR010000001.1, from coordinate 42,601 downwards.
GGTTAATTTACATTCCAACAACAGAAAAGCTAAATAGCCTGAATGCAGGTGTAGCATCAGCCATCGTTATGTGGGAGTTATTCTTTAAAGATGTGCTATCCAGAAAATCCATAGAAATTTCTGAATAGCACATTGCCCATCTCTAAAATCTGAAGATAATTTCGACACCACCAAAGATTCCAGAAAAATCAATGGGGAATGTTTTTGTTTCGTTGCCATCTATAAAGAAAGATACTGATGAATCAGTTACATCCACTGTCTGACTTTTCTTCTCATCATCAGAGCTTCTCTCTGTAAATTGTAGCTGATAGTATGGGACAAAATATAAAGCATAACCGCCGAAGGCTCTAATTTTAAACCTCTGTGAGGGTTGAAAGTTTATTGTTATATTCGGCTTTACTCCAAATGTTCCACCAAAGAGTGAGACATCGATATCTTCATAAAAGGTTGTCCCTTTTATATCAATTCCATTCCATGAGTTGTTCTCGAACGTGCCAAGATATTTATAGAGACCAACAAAAGATAGATCACTACCAATTGTGGCGCTGAATCTACCAAAGTAAAGCTCATAGCCAAGCCCAAAATTAAAATTGTAAGAGAAGGGATTGCTAAAGTAAAATCCCATTTTTAAATCGAGCAAGAATGCATAGCCTATTTCACCCTCGAGATCAAGACCGAGAGAAAAGGCATAAACTGATTTTGAAAATTTTTCCTTACTCACAAAAGAAAGCCCCGGTGAAATATATCGAATCTCAAGATTATCAGATTGAACTTTCATCGGGAACATCCCAGCCCATATGTTAAATCTTGCTCCGGCCATTGGTGCTTCAACAAGCTGATCTCCAACCTCCGGAGAACCCCATATAACTGTGGCTATAGAGTATTCAGATTTTGTTTCCCTCACCCTCACAAGCCCAGTCACAACCTTTTCTTTGAATTTATCCATAAATTTCTCTTCTTTTTGGATAACATATTCATGCCCGGGGGCTATTCCCCTGTTTCCTCCAAGTTCAAAATATACACTGTTGCCGACTACTTTCAATATTCCAGATTTTATTTTAAACTCTTCAATGTTTCTCAAATAAAATCCGAGTCCGCCGATTGCACTGTTAACAGCAGATTGATATGCTTCCATTGGGTTTCTCTGTGAGGTTGCCTTCTGCGAAGAATTATATGTATCAAGAAGCTTCCCCTCAGAGGTTATGATTTTTACGGAGATATTTACCACAGCCTCATACTCTGTAACTATTCTTACCTTTATCCTGCCTTTCTCTTTTGTTTTTACCTCTATCTGGTATTCCCTCGTGTGAAAACCCGTAATTGAAGGAATAAAAATGAAAAATGAATTGACAAGCTTTTCCATCTCGGCTGCAGGTATAACAACGACTCCTAAATCTTCATCCATATATTTCTGATCCTTCATTAAAGCCTGCTTTTTCAACTCTTGAATCTTCTGTATAAAACGCTCTGCTGATGTATAATCGAGCCTGTATTGATAGCCAATAACCTCGAATCTTTTCATGCTGTTTAATATTTCAATCAGCTTATCGTCAAAATACCTTGCAGCACCACTCGGTAATTCATATGAAGAAAATACTGGAAAAACAGCTATTTCATTTCTTTCTGAAACAACCGCAGAAAAAAGAAAATTAACAAAAAAAATTAAAAGCCCCAAAATTAGAGATATTCTTTTCCTCATAGTTTTTTCTCCTTTACAAAACTTAATTTGAATACTTTTCTATTATTCTGTCTATAAGCTTATCAAGCTCATAGTTTACAACCTGAAAGTCTAAGTTTTTTTCGTACCACTCAACAATCTCTTTCACCCCTTCCTCAAAGAAAATAGTTTGTTTGAATTCTGGAACAAGGCTTTTTATCTTTGAGTTATCAAATATTACGCTGTAAGCCTTGTCTCCGAGAAGGCTTGCTCCCATTTTTGGATCAAACTTTGCAATAACCTCTGAGGGAATATGTATGGGTTTAAGCTCAACCCCCAGCTCATTTGCTATAAGCTCATATATCTGGTTCCAGCTTAACAGCTCCTCTCCTGTAATGTGAAATGCCTCTCCTATGGCTTCACTTTTACCGAGTAAACCTGTAAATCCTACTGCAAAATCTTTATGATGGGTAAGTACCCACAACGATGTTCCATCTCCGTGAATTATAGTTTTTTTACCCTTCTTCATCCTGTGTAATGTGGTATATCCCCAATCTATTGGAATCAATGTTTTATCATAGGTATGAGACGGCCTAACTATGGTTACTGGAAAACCAGAACTTTTGTATTCTTCAAAGAGTATCTTTTCGCATTCTATTTTATCCCTTGAGTACTGCCAGAAAGGATTTTCGAGGGGGGTTTTCTCAGTTATTGGCAGTTTTCTGACTGGCTTCTGATATGCAGAGGCCGAACTAATAAATATGTATTGTTTGATCCTGCCTTTGAAGATCTCTATATCCTGTTTTACATGAGCAGGTACAAATGCAATCCAGTCTACCACAACATCAAACTCATATTTTGAAAGAATATCTTTTGCACTACTAAAATCTCTTATATCTCCATGAATAGTTTTTACCCCATCTATCTTTCTGTGGCTTTGTCCTCTGTTAAAGTGGTATAATTCTATACCTCTTTTCAATGCAAGTTCAGAGCATGCAGAACTAATTATTCCAGTACCGCCAATAAATAAAACTCTCATATTTCTCCTCTATTACTTATTATGTTAGCATTTTTTTCTCTATTTTTCAATTAATGAGTTAAAATTTTCTCCCTTTTGTGTCTATTCCGACTATTACAGGAAAGTCCCGAACCACAAGCTCATAAATTGCCTCTGCCCCCAATTCAGGAAAGGCAATGAGTTTCTGGCTTAAAATTCTTTTTGCGAGATATGCACCAGCTCCTCCAAAGGTTATAAAATATACACAACCCATTTTCCTGCACATTTCAACTACCTCTTTAGCTCTCTCGCCCTTCCCTATTGTAGCGGATAATCCATATTCTGCTAAAACGAGAAAGGCTTCGTCCATTCTTGAGGAAGTTGTAGGACCTGCTGAACCGAAAAGGTTGTCTTTTTGTGGAGGTGTCGGTCCACAATAGTATATTGCGTTGTTTTCAAGAGATATTGGCAGTTTTTCTCCTCTCTTTAAAAGTTCAAGCATCTTTCTGTGTGCCTGATCTCTCGCAGTGTATATTCTTCCATTTATGGAAAGCATCTCACCCGCTTCTAAAGAAAAAAGGATTTCTTTATCGAGAATTGGAAATGTTATTGTCCTTTCTATCATTTTTTTCTCCGATGAAAAACACCTTTGCTTTTATCAATACACATCCTTTTTGACCCGGATTGCAGTTCTTCTCAAGCAATTCACAAAATCCCTTATTGAAATATTTGCACTCAAAACTCATTAAAACTCCCAATAAGATTATATAATTATTGAGAATTAAAATCAAAGTTTTTGTAGCTGCAAAATTTCTCTTGTGTTTATTTGAATAAAATCGCAAACTCTATTAAAATTATTTCATACAATATAAAAGGAGATGGTATGCTTTTTTCAAAGATGCTTATTCCAACATTAAGGGAGGTTCCAAAGGATGCTGAGATTAACTCCCATATCCTTATGTACAGGGCTGGATTGATAAGAAAACTCGGTACCGGACTTTATACATTTTTACCTCTCGGACTTCGCACTCTTCAGAAAATTATAAACATTATAAGGGAGGAAATGAATAGAGCTGGTGCACTTGAGCTGCTTCCCCCAATTTTAATTCCGGCCGAATACTGGAAGGAAAGTGGTAGATATGAAGTCATGGGGCAGGAAATGTTCAGACTGAAGGACAGACATGATGTAGATATGGTATTAGGCCCCACACATGAAGAGGTCTTTACTGCAGTTGTGAGGGAAAATGTCCGCTCTTATAGAGACTTGCCTTTAAACCTTTATCAGATCAATACAAAGTTCAGGGATGAAATCAGACCGAGATTTGGTGTAATGAGGTGTAGAGAGTTTATAATGAAGGATGCATACTCTTTTGACATAGATGAAGAGGGACTTGACAAAAATTATGAGGCTATGAGGACAGCATACAGAAGAATTTTTAAAAGATGTGGACTTGACGTCATCCCAGTACTTGCAGATACGGGAAGCATGGGTGGATCAGCATCAGAAGAATTTATGGTACCATCCACCATTGGTGAGGAGGAAATTATAAAATGCCCATCCTGTGGGTATGTTGCCAATGTTGAACTTGCAAAGTCTTATTACGATTTTAAGGCTAAAGATGAAAAGGAACTACCACTTGAAGAGATTCATACACCTGATATAAAAACTATTGAACAGCTCACTGAATTTCTTAAACTCTCCCCTGAAAGGTTTATTAAATCAATTGTTTACGTCGCAGATGGTGAGCCAATTATGGCATTGATAAGAGGTGATTTTGAAATAAACGAGACAAAGCTTAAAAATCTACTGAAGTGTAATACTCTTGAGCTTGCAAGTGAGGAGATTATAAAAAAGGTTACAAATGCACCTGTTGGATTTGCTTCACCCCTCGGCTTAAAATTAAAAATCATTGCCGACGAAAGTGTAACTGTAATGAAAAATGCAGTTTCTGGAGCAAATAAAAAAGACTATCACATAAAGAACATATGTTATGGCAGGGATTTTAAGGCTGACATCACCGGTGATATTAGGAAGGTAAAAGCTGGCGAAATTTGCCCTCAATGTAAGTCAGTTCTTGAGAGCTACAGAGGAATAGAAGTAGGGCACATTTTCAAATTAGGATATAAGTACACAGAGGCTATGAATGTAAAGGTTTTAGGGAAGGATGGAAAGGAATTTTTGCCAATTATGGGCTGCTACGGAATTGGAGTGGGAAGGACAATGGCAAGTATTATAGAGCAAAATAATGATAGCGATGGTATTATATGGCCTATTACTGTTGCTCCATTTCACATAATTATAGTACCAATAAATATGCAGGATGATAAGCTTGTTAAGGTAGCCTTTGAGATTTATGAAAGACTGTCTCTCAAATATGAGGTTTTGATTGATGACAGGGATGAGAGGCCTGGGGTCAAATTCAAGGATGCAGATCTCATTGGTATACCTATAAGAATTACCGTCGGAAAAAGCTATCATGAGGAAGAAAAGGTTGAGATTAAAGAAAGAAAAAAAACTGAAAAGATTTTGGTAAGTATTTCCGATTTAGAAAGTAAAATTTCCGAAATTTTTGATAAAGAAAAGAGGTTATATGAGGTTTAAGATTTGTTTAATATTTCTTTTTGTTCTGGCTGTTATTTATAGCTGTGGCATTAAAAAAGAGATTATTCCGAAGTATCACTTTGAGATAGGCAAAGAGCTTATCTATGACTTAAAAGGTCAGGCAGACGTTTTTGTTGACATGGGACTTTTTACTTATAATTCAAAGGCAAATATTGGAGCAAAGCTTATTTTTACACCGATAGAGACAAATGAATATGGCTATAAGGTAAGGCTCGATGTTAAAGACCCCGCGGTTGAAGGACTGACCAATCAATTTCAGGCAGCTTACTTTATTGGCTTAAATTCCATAAGAAAATTGCTTTCTGAGTTTTATATTGATGAATATGGAAAGACAAAGGTCTTTTTTAATGAGAAACAGATTGATTATCTTTCCTACGCCCTAAACATATTTTTTGGAGAGTTAAGCCCACTTGGTGCAAGTTTCTCAACGAATATTCCCGGATGGGTAATGAAGATTCCAGTGATGTCAAAGTACAGTGAGGAAAGATATGTTAAACAAAATAAAGGCAAAGTTCTTATTATCTTTCAAAGTGCAAATCTAATCTCTTATGAGAAGGAGGAATTTGAAAAATCAGTAGAACCAAAACCACTGGGCAACGCTTCATATGAAGCTGATAGTAGCCTTGACCTTCTAAGGGGAGAAATCACCTATAAAGATATAAAATTTAATGTTAAATACAACATTCCGGTAAAGCAGGGTTTCATTACAACCTACATAAGAATAGAATGCAAAGGTAATATAAAGCTTATGAATTCCGGTCTGGAAATATAGTCTGGTTACTATCTTGGAGATTTTAATGGATGTGGGGAGTAGTTTTGAAAAAAGCAAGAAAATTATCCTTGATGAGCTTTCGAGAATAAGAGCAGCAGATATTATGATCCCTCGTTCCGATGTTGTTATGATAGATAGAGACCTTGGTCTGGATGAAATATTAAAGATCGTTGTTGAAGATGGACACTCAAGATTTCCAGTATACTACGAACAGATTGATAATATTCTTGGTGTTCTTTATGTTAAAGATCTTCTAAAATATTTTGGTAGAAAAGATTTTAACATTGAAGAGATATTAAAAAAGGCTATTTTTGTGCCTGAGAACAAGCTTGCAAGTGAGCTCTTAAGGGATTTTAAAAGAGAAAGGATTCATCTTGCCATTGTTGTAAATGAATACGGCACTATGGTTGGAATTGTCTCTCTTGAAGATATAATTGAGGAAATTTTTGGGGAAATTGAGGATGAATATGATTCTGATACTTTTGCCTCATATAAAAAAATTTCTAAAAATGAATTTATCATTTTCCCAAAAATGAAAATAGATGAGTTTAATAGCATTTTTAAGACAAAGTTAACTTCTGAAAACTTTGATACGATAGGAGGTTTTGTACTCGAATATTTTGGATATGTACCTAAACCAGGAGAAAGTTTTGATTATGGAGGCTATAATTTTAGAATAGAATCTGTTGATGGGAGTAAAATCAAAGAAATTCTGTTGAAAAAAAAGTAGCCTTTATGGAGTTTATTGATGAGAATCTTTATAGCAATTGATCTACCTCTCGAGCTAAAAAATAAGATTTCTGGCTTTGTTGAGGTTTTAAAGAAAAAAGAAAACAGAGGTATAAAATATGTGGCAGCTGAAAACCTCCATCTCACACTAAAATTTATTGGTGAGATTGGGGACAAAAATCTAAAATTAATAATTGAAGCTCTCTCAAAGATCAGTTTTAAACCATTCAATCTGGAACTTAAAAGCACAGGCTGCTTCCCCACTTTCTTTAATCCGAGAGTTTTATGGATTGGAACAAAAGATGAAGATAGCCATTTATTTGATCTCTATAAAAATATTGTTTCAAATCTTCCAGAGGATTTAATTAAAAAAGATGAACATGATTTTTCACCACATCTGACCATTGCAAGATTTAAGTCAAAACCTTCAAACGAATTTATAAATTTTTTGAAATCAGAAAATAATCATGATTTTGGAGAATTTTCTGTGAAATCTTTTTGTGTATATGAAAGTATGCTTAAACCTTCTGGAGCTGTTTACACAAAACTAAAAGAATTTTTTTGTAAATGAGGAGGAAATATGAAATATTTTAAAGAATTAAATTTTTATATTTTGAATGAAGAGATTGAAAATGAAATAGAAAATATACTTGTCAATATATTTAGTAGACACGGAAAAGAAGAATTTGCCGGTGTAATATTTACATGTGTTAAGGAACTCATAATTAATGCTGCAAAAGCAAATCTGAAAAGAGTTCTTTTTGAGGAACATAATATGAATATTGACAATGAAGAAGAGTATATTGCAGGAATGTTACGTTTCAGGGAAGAATTAAATAATTTTAGAATGATAAACTATGAAGATAAACTGCAAGCAAAAAACTACTGGGTAAAGGTAACATTTGAATCAAATGCCAATGGAATTAGCATAGAGGTCATAAATAATGCTCATATCACAAAGATTGAGGAAAAAAGGCTGAGAGAGAAGCTTAAAAAGGCAATGAGTTATAATGACATTGCCCAGTTTTATCTTGAGCAGGGAGATGAGATTGAGGGAGCTGGTATGGGTATTGCACTTGTAGTAATGCTTTTAAAAGGCCTTGGTGCAGATCCCTCTCTCTTCAGGCTCGGAAACACAAAAGGAGGACAGACTCTGATAAGAATAGAAATACCCTTAACTGCTGAATATGTCAGCAAAAGGGAATTAGGAGTGCATTAATGAATGGATGGTTTTTTGCAAAGCAAAAAACAATACTTAATTAGGAGTGTATTGATGAACATTTTGATTACCAACGACGATGGATATTATTCTCCTGGAATTTTGAGGCTTAAAGAGGTAATATCTTCTTCTTTTAATGTTTTTTTATGTGCACCTCTTTCTGAAAAGAGTGCCTCGAGCCATTCAATAACGCTATTCAAGAGAATGGAATTGAAAAAACTTGATGAACAAAGCTATGCCGTTGATGGAACGCCTGCTGACTGTGTGAAGGTTGCCCTTCTCTATCTTTTTAAGGATGTCAGATTTGATATTGTAATTTCAGGAATCAATTATGGACCAAATATGGGAGATGATATTTTCTATTCAGGAACAGTAGCAGGAGCAAGAGAGGGCCTTTTGAATAAGATATTTTCCATGGCAATTTCTGTAGATGGTTGGGAGAAAGACAAATGTTTTGACACCCCTGCCTTTTTCGTAAGTGAATTAATAAAGAAATTTGAGAGATCAATTTTTTCTGAAAAGATTCTTTTAAATATCAATTTTCCAAAAATTTCAGAGCCACTTGGAGTAAAAATAACACATCTCGGCAGAAGGGTTTACAGAGACTCTATAATTTTTGAGAATTATGCAGGTAAAGATTATGTGACAATAGGAGGAGACGATCCTGATTTTGAACCGGAGGATGATTCAGATCTGCAGGTTGTTTCTGAAGGTTTTATTTCCATCACCCCTCTTACTAATGAGATATATGATTTGAAAATCATAAAGAAATTAAGTTATCTTGAAGGTATAAACTGGAAAAGTTTGCATAATAGTCAGAAGATATTAAAAAGTACTACATAAAATGGGGGTTTTATGAGTGCAGTTTTTTCTCTATTTTTTTTCTTTATTTATAAGCTATTTATTTTAGCAGATTTAAAATACTGGATTGGGCTTTTTCCTTTAAGAATTGAACCCTACATCATATACTTTTATTCTTTTTTGTCTCTATTCCAGCTTGCTTTTGTTACTTACTGCATTTTTAGCTTTAGCAGAAAGGATAGAAAAATACAATTTTTATCCCTAATGGATAACTTTTCTTTTCTCATAGTAACAATGGAAATAGTTAATTTAGCTCTGGCAGGTTTTTTCCTTTTAAAGTGTGAGAACGACTTTTATAGGTTATATTTTTTATTTTTGACAACATTTTTAATACACCCATTTTTCTATATGATTTTTAGAATTAATAGCTATTACTATTTAAGGAGATCACCTATCGAAACACTAAAAATCAGGGTTGCTGGAAAAATTATATTCAATCTCATTGTTTTTTCTCTTACAATTCTCTACATCTATCTAAAGGTTTTCAAAGAAAAAAAATTTTTTTCGCTTGATATAGGGTTAACAACCTTAATAATGACTTTAAATCTTTTTGTTTTGCTAATCCTTGAACTTTTAAGAATTTTTAACTTAAAGAGATTTGCAGCCCGGTTTGCAAAAGAAGGTGGTAGGGATTTTGAAACTATTTATCTTCAAACATTACTTAAAAGGTACAATAATTCAAATAAATTTGAACAGGATGATATCTTCACTTCTGATTATATCTCCAACAATTTAAAGGACAATTTTTTAAAAAAAGGGTTGTCTCTCGACAATAAGGAGCATAATGTCGTGTTGCTTTCAGTAAGAGTGAAAATTGCTGATAATGCTTCTTTAGAATCGGACGAATTAAAGGACTTTGTAAAAACACTGGGACTTTTCGCAAGAGAGTATGATGCCTTTCCCTTTTTCGGCACAGGACATTTTCTTCTTGTTTTTGGTTTCCCTGCAGATTATAAACATAAATCCTATAATGCCATAGAGGTGGCAGAAAGATTAATAAGAGATTCATCGAGGATGGTAGAAGGTAATGAAAGCAAATTCTATGTTTTTGCTGGTATATGTGAGGGAATTATAAAGGCATATATGTTACCTTTAAGAAATAGCAGGAAAAACGATATTTACCTAAAAGGGGCGGGGGCTGAATTTGCAGAAAAGATTTCTGGCATCGCTGCAAAAGAAAATATACCACTTCTCATTTCCAGTGATTTCTACAACAAAATGAAAAATAGGATTTATGTGAGCAGGGCACTGAAAGTAAAGGAAAGAGATGAAGAAAAAATCCTGTATCAGGTTAAATTGTAAGTCCCCTCAAATACCTTCTCAGCACTGCCGGTCATAAAGACCTTTTCATTTTCTATTTCTATAAATAAAATACCACCTTTTAGTTCTACTTCTACTTTTCTATCTGTATATCCATTCAGAAAAGAGGCAACTACTGACGCACAGGCTCCTGTACCACAGGCCATTGTTTCTCCACTACCCCTCTCCCATACCCTCATTCTTATCTTGCTCCTTGAGACTGGTTCAACAAACTCTACATTTGTCCTTTTTGGAAAAATTTTTAGATTGTTTTCAACCTTTTTGCCATACCTTTCAACCTCAAATATATCCAAATTTTTGACAAATGTCACAGCATGAGGATTTCCCATTGATACAAGAGTAAAATCAAATTCTCTATCTTCAACCTTTATCATTTTTATTGCAAATCCATTTTTATTTAATTCCGCATTAGCTGGAATCTCTTCCGGATTAAGGATAGGTTTTCCCATATCAACTTTTATAATACCCCTGTCTCTATCAACCTCTACTTCTTTTATCCCGGCAAGAGTCTCAACAAAGATTTTAGATTTATTGACAAGACCCTCTTCGAGGGCAAACACTACAAGCTGTCTGATTCCATTCCCGCACATTTCTGCCTCACTCCCATCAGCATTGAATATTCTCATCATAATATCTGCCTTTTCTGACGGAAGTGCAAAGATTATCCCATCCCCCCCAATTCCAAAATGTCTGTCTGAAAGCTTTTTCGATAGGTTCTTTGCATCCTCAACAAGCTCTCCATATTTAAACCCATTAATGAGAATATAATCATTACCAAGTGCCTGCATCTTTGTAAAATCAAGCTTCATAAAATTCTCTCTTTTTATTTATTTTTGTTTATAATCTCAATTTTTGCTCTGCAATTTTCAATCTCTATTTCTTTTACAGCAAGGGATACCCTGTTTTCAGGGTTTAGAAGATTCCAGTAGAACTCAAGGTTTTCAGTTATTGAGTTAAACAGGGGAAGTTGATAGGGCTCTCCAACAAAGGAAGGTAATGGATTTCCATCTGTATTGTAAGTATGTATGCAGTAACCAATGCCTGCAGGAGGATTGTCATAGCAGTAAATAGCCTTAAGACATCCATCAGAGCTAAAGGAATACTTTTTTAAGACAGCAAGGCTGAAATTTTTTTCGTCGGCGTCTACAATTCCAGCAATTCTTGGTGTAAAATGTGGGGCATCTGGCTCGTATTCAAGTTCAAGCAGGGCTTCAAAAAATGTTTTTCCTTCAATAAGATACTTTTCTATAATATTTGTGTGATTTCCATTTGTAACAATGTGTTTGTTATCAATGTGCCTCATTGGAGAATAAATCAAAAGCTCTGGATTTAAAGTTTTATTTTCGTCATAAACTCTGGTAAAAAGAAAACCATTCTCTTCGACAAAAATCCTGTTCCTACTCTGCTGACTCCTACCCATTACCCAGTAAATCTGGTAAAACTTTAATCTATCTTCAGATAAACCAATTACTATACCCCTACCCGGATATGGATTTTCTTTTAATCTTGAAATTTCTAACTCAGCAGTCATTTCTTTCTCTATTTCTGTAGAAGTTTTGTCACCATATCTTTTACCTTTGCACCCTCTGCTCTACCTTTCACCCTTTGCATTACCTCTTTCATCACTCTGCCAATATCGGATGTTGTAGCAGAGAGCTCTGTAATAACATTCTCAACTATCTGTTTAATTTCTTCCTCTGAAAGCATTTCGGGAAGGAAGGAATATAATATCTTTAGTTCCTTTTCAGAACTCTCTATAAGATCATTTCTCCCAGCTTTTTTGAATTCTTCGAGAGCCTCTTTTTTTTGCTTAATATTCTTCTGGATAACCGAAACGACGTCAGAATCATCAAGCTCTCTCTGCTTATTGATCTTTTCATATTTAATATCTGAGACAAGCATCCCTAAAATTACGGATTCAAACTTGTCCTGTCTCTTTCGGGCATCCAGATATCTTCTCTGGATATCCTCAAACAAATTCATTCTTTTCTCCTGAATTAAACATACTTACTCATTTGTTTTAATTTTCTGATCTTCTTTTCAATCTTTCTTTCAATACTTGCCCTTTTCTTCTTTTTTGTTTCAGATGGCTTTTCATAAAAACGATGTTTTTTTTCTTCTGTCAGGATGCCATCCTTTTCCACCTCTTTTTTAAACTTCTTCAGTGCTGAATCGATTGATTCATTTTCCTTAATATCAATCAATAACATCTACATCACCTCTATTATAAGATTTTATTTTATACTAAACTTGCAGTTATCATCCATTTATACTTGTAAGACATTCTGTGAAGTCGCTAAAACGATGTCACTGACTTCTTATCTTACTGCCCCCATTAGTTAAAGTTAGATTTATCCTGGAGGCCATTCCATAAACCTTCCACCGAGGATGTGAAAGTGGAGATGAAACACAGTCTGTCCCCCATCTTTGTTACAGTTAGCCACTATTCTATAACCTGTCTCATCTATTTTAGCATTCTTTACTATCTCTTTTATCGCTTTAAAAATTTTTTCGTAGATGGAAAAATCCTCTACATCATTCAATGTTGATATATGCTCTTTCGGAATAAGCACTATATGAACAGGAGCCTGTGGATTAATATCTTTGAATGCAAGAAGATCTCCATCCTCATAAATTATCTGGGAGTTAATTTCCTTTTTTGCAATTTTACAAAATACACAATCCATAATGTTACCTCTTAGTAACCACCTATATTTACACTGGCAACAACATAGAAATTACTTTAGATTATAGTAAAAAGCTGTTAATTTCAAGCTTGCTCAAAAACTCGCTATATATTATAATCAAAGTTTCTCTTATTTTCAAATTAATTAAAAAAATTTTTTCAAAAAATCTTGACATATTGTAGAAAAGAATAATAATATTAGATATAATAATTCTGGAAAAATTATCTTGATTTTAAATAAATACTTTGAATGGAGAGGGGTAATCTATGTACTTAAAGGACATTATGGGCAACTCTGTTTCTGATGATGCGGAGTTTGAAGACCTTGAAGACTTTGATTATGTAGAAGAATTTGGTACAAAGGATGATGATTTTGAAAATGGGGATGAAGAATATGATGACCTTGATGATCTTTATGTAGATGATGAAGATGATTTTATCGATGATGAGGATTACGATGAGTATGATGAGGATTACGATTATGATGAAGAGGGGGATGATATATTTGATGAAATAGATGAAGATGTTGAAGTGGAATTTATCTGTGAGGATTGTGGACATAAATGGCTTGATATGGTACCCGAAACAGATGAAGAAAATGATTCGCTGGATATAACCTGTCCTATCTGTGGTTCTTCAAATGTAACGAGCCTTAGTTGAAACTAATTAAAAATGAGATAACTTTAAAAATTTTATTGCTTATAATTAATATGCCTGGATAACCCCACATTTTATAAATTCAAAATTTTGAGATCAGTTAGTAAAAAATTTTTTATAGAAGGAATTTTTAATGTCTAAATCCAGATTGAAAATCTGGCTGATTTCAGATACCGTTTTATGGAAGATTCAAACCTATGTTGTCGATTATTTTGAGAATTTGATTTCAAAACAGTCCATCACAATAGAATGGCGTTTCATCCCCTGGACAAACATATGGATCGAACTTGTAGATGCATTTAAGTCGAAAAACCCTCCCGATATATTTGAAGTAGGAAGTACATGGGTGGCAACTCTTGCAGAGCTTGGATTTTTGCTCCCGCTTAATGATTTTCCTTTTCGAGATGACTTTCTTTCAGAATGGATTTACAGAAATTCCTGTGTTAAAGGTGAAAAATTTGCAGTACCCTGGTATGTAGACCTTTCAATGCTTACAGCAAGGAAAGATATACTTGATAAATTGAAGATGAAGTCTGATGATTTAATAAGCTTTGAAGGTTTTATAAATGCGTCCGAAAGGATTGCTAAATCTGTATTAAATGAAGGAACAATCTCAGACATTTTGCCTCTCGGTTTTTCTTTCAGACCCGAGCCTTCATTATTACATAATATGATTCCCTTTTTGTGGGCAAATGGCTGGGATTTTCCAGATTTTTCAAAACCTCCTTTTAAAATTTTTACAGATGAAAAGGCTATAAAAACTTTTGATTTTATTGCAAAACTCTGGAAAAGAAGCTTGATGCCAAAAACCGTAGCTTTTACAAATTATTTCATTATTCAGGATGAGTTTTTTAGAGAGGGGAGATTTGCATTTTTCATTTCCCACTGGTCACCGGATTTCATAAGGATTTTAGGCAATGAATTAGACGACTACAAAATGAATTATCCTTTCACCTTAATCCAATTTCCCGCAGGTGAAGGGGGTGTATTTCAATGGGGTGGTGGATCATTCCTTTGTGTCTCAGCTTTTACAAGAGAAAGAGAAGCCTGCTATGATTTCTTAAGGCATTTTATATCGGACAACTTTTTGAAAGAAAAGATAAAAAATGAGGGGAGATTTTCCCCATATGAAAGTGTCTTTAAAGGCACAGAGAATGAGATTTTATTAAATGTGCGAAACCTCATTAAAAAATCCAAGTCTTATCCGGTTCATCCTCTCTGGTTTTCAATAGAAAGGTTCTTATATCAGGGATTGAGTGAAATTTTATGGTCACTGGCAGATGAGGGGGAATTTGGTGAAGAATCACTCAATATTGCAAAAAAATGGGATAGCAATCTGAATGAGCTTTTTGTCACAAAATGGGGGGTTGAATGAGGAAATCCTCAATTAATTCTTTTATATTCTCACAGCTGGCAGTTAAATGTACAAAGATGTTGTATAAGTACAAGAGAATGAGAAATGGGCTTTATTATATGATGCAGACAATCTTCAAGTTCTTCAAGGCAAGCTTTAATGAGGTCAACCTTTTTCTCTATAATGAAACAAGAGAGGTACTTAAAGAAGAAATCAGGGTTACAGAAAAGGGGACATTTGTAGGAAGGGATGTCATCCCGGTATTTCAGCTTTCCAAAAAGCTAACTGAAAATGGAGAGATAACCTATAGAGAATTTGGAAAAGGAAGAGATATTATTGTGCCTCTTTTTACCGGAAAGAAATTCCTCGGGCTTTTAGAATTTTCATGCAGGGAAAATTTTTCTCCACCAAAGACTTTTTGTAAGGATTTAAAATTTTTTCAGGATATCTTAAGTCAGGGCGTTCATTACCTTATTTCAAGGATGAAAATCAATGAGATCTCTCATATTCTCAAAAAAATAAGTGACATAAATAAGAAATTTATTGGTCTGATCGAACTGCCAAATATCGAAAAGAGATTGATAAGAATTATTCTTGAAGAAATGGGTTTTGATAGAGTTATAATATATTTTGTTGAAAAAGGCTATCAAAGGGCTATTGCATTTGTGGGAACTTATGGGAAAAAGAAAATATATAAGTATAGGGTATCCTTAGAGGAAATAAATAGATTGATTGAAAATAAGGAGATCCCTTTGATAAATGTTCCACTCGAAATAAATGGTGAAATTAAGGGTGGACTCATTGTGGATAACTTCCTCTCACTAATTCCTCTAACACGGGAAGTTAAAGACTTCTTTATGGAACTATCCACAGAACTATCACTTCTCTTTGAGAACTCAAATATGTTTAAGAGTATAAGGGATGATGCAATATTCGACCATCTTACAGGACTTTTCAGACCGAAGTATTTTTATGAAAGGGTGGATAAGGAGCTTCTTAATTTGAAAAAGGCTGCATTTATTACAATTGACTTTGACTTTTTTAAGGAGATAAATGATACCTATGGTCATCCCGTGGGTGATAAGGTTCTTGAGATAGCTGGAAAAATTATAAAAAAGAATCTTAGAAGTACCGATGTGGCATGTAGAATGGGAGGGGATGAGTTTTTAATATTTCTCCCCAATGCTGATAAACAAAAGGCCTTAAAAATTGCCGATAGAATAATAAATCATTTCAAAACCAACCCTATAATGATTGAAGATACAAAGATTTACCTTTCACTCAGTGCAGGAATTTCTGTATACCCGGATGATGGTAGCACAAGGGAAATGTTACTTGCCACATCTGATAAGGCACTTTATCGTGCAAAGGATAGCGGCAGGGGAATTGCCTTTCTTGCAAACCACTAAGAACTCATTTGATAAAAGCCTCTTTTTGTGTTAAAATATTCCAATTTGACAGAGGATAATATATGCACGTTTTGATTTACAACCTTTTTCCACGGCTTGCCGGAAATTTTAGAGAGTGGATGTCTCATCTCGACAGAATTAAAGAAATGGGATTTAACTGGATTTACTTAAATCCCTTTCAGTATTCGGGTTTTTCTGGCAGTCTTTATGCAATAAAAGATTACTTTTCATTAAACCCCATTTTTATAGATGAAAAGTCAAATCTCAATCCCTTTGAACAGCTGAAGCAATTTTTAGATTCTGCTCATAAATTTAGCATCAAGGTAGCGATGGATCTTCTCATCAATCACACAGCAAAAGACCATCCCTTCACAGAAAAGTATCCCTTCTGGTACAAAAGAAATGAAAAGGGTGAAATTAAGAGCCCGGGTGCATGGGATAATGGTAGATGGGTGGAATGGGGTGATCTCGCAGAAATAAATAATGAAACAAATATAGAAAGAGAAAGACTATGGAATTACTGGCTTGAAGTAATATCATTTTACAGCGATATGGGATTTGATGGTTTCAGGGCAGATGCTGCTTATGCTGTACCGCAATCCTTATGGGAATTTTTGATTTCTAAATCAAAGGCAAAAAATAAAAATCTAGCCTTTTTTGCAGAAAGTCTGGGGTGTCCTCTCGAAAAGACAATTATGCTTGCAAAGGCTGGTTTTGACTTTATATTCAATAGCTCGAAATGGTGGAACTATAAGGACAGCTGGCTTATTGATCAATACAGGGAAACGAAAAAACTTGTCCCATCAATCTCCTTTCCAGAATCCCACGACACCGATAGGCTCTATAAAGAATCCAGAAATGAGCTTGAATTTAAACAGAGACTGATATTTACCTGCTTCTTCTCTACTGGCTGGATGATACCAATTGGCCTTGAGTATGGCTTCACTAAAAAACTCGATGTTTGTAAAACAACTCCATTTGATTGGGAAAGAACAGGGCTTGATTTTACAGATTTAATAAAAAAATTAATAAATATAAAGCTTAAATACAGGATACTTCACGAAGAGGGAGAAATTGAAAATTTCGTTCATTCTGATGAAATAACACTGCTTATAAAGAAATCTAATAAGAATGATGAAAGAGTGCTTTTCTTGATAAATACCTCATTGAAAAAAAAGAAGCTAAAATTCAAAAAGTTTAATCTTTTATTTAAAACCTATAAGGATATACTCTCAGACAGAATTCTTACAGATGAATTAGAACTTTCTCCTTTTGATATAAGAGTGCTTTTAACCTGAAGCAGCTGATTTTTAAGGCAATATGCGGAAAAAAATGTTCAATCTGAAGAAAGCTAACCTTCGAGAAACGCACTCAAGGGTTTTGGCTCACTGAAAAAATAACCCTGAGAATAATCAATTCCAAGCTCAACTACCTTCTCATAAATCTCTTTTGAAGCCACAAATTCTGCCACGGTTTTTATAGAGATTGTTCTTGCAAAATCAACAATAAACTTTGTAAGTATCTGAGAGTTTTTATGGGTCGGAATGTTTTTTATTATAGAGGAATCTATTTTGAGATAGTCCACATTGAATTTTATAATGTGGTCAAAATTTGAATACCCACTCCCAAAATCATCAATTGCTACTTTCACATTATTTTCCTTTAACTCATTTATAAAATCATTAACAAGCTCAAAATTTCCAATCTCTTCGGTTTCAGTAAGTTCTATAACAAGCTTTTTTGCAAACTCTTTATTTTCCCTGATTCTTTTTATTAAGAAATTTTTAGTCTCAGGGTTCTGTATGTCTTCAATGGATATGTTCATTGAAACATCATAGCTTAAAGAGGAAAAATCCCCTGCCACTCTGTCAAATATACTTTTTGTAATATACTCATAAAGCCTGTTTCTTTTTGAAATGTTTAAGAAATATACAGGAGAGATAGGCTCTCCAGATTCACTTATAAGCCTGACAAGTGTCTCAAATTTTTCTATTTTGCCTGTTGTATTGTTCACAATTGGCTGGTAATAAGGCACAATTCTATCTGAAGATATGGCATCTTTTAGTTTTTTTGTCCACACTATATTATTCTGAAACTCCTGAAAGATTTTAAAACTCTCATCATACATCAAAAGAGATTTTTTAAGGCTTTTTGCCTTCTTTAAAGCCATATCTGCTTTTAAGAGGATATTCTGAGGTGGGGTTATATAGGATTTATTTTCATCTCCGCTTTCAAGAGAGGCCATTCCAATTGTGACAGAAATATAAATTGTGTTGTCTTCATAATTAAACTTATTTTCTGTAATGAGATTTCTTATGAATTCTGCAGTTGATAATGCCTCTGATTCAGTAATATCGCCGGTTATGAGAACGGCATACTCATCAGATGATAGCTTATATGTCCTATATTTCTTCTCGGCTTCATAGCTTTTCAGTCTTTCAGCTATTTCTTTCAGAATATAATCCCCAATTATAACACCATAAAAATCATTTATTTCCCTGAAAGAATCTATGTTTATTATGCATAGATAGCTATAATTTTTTTGAGAAAGGTCATTTATTAAACTCAATCGATTGGGAAGTTGTGTTAGATTGTCTGTATAGAGTTGTTTTAATAAAGCCTGTTCTTTCTTTACACTATCTGTAATATCATTCCCTATAAAAATATATTCAAGAGGCATGCCAGTATCTGTGTCAGCTATCGGCATAGCAATAAAATTTATGTAATGAGAATCATCTTTACCGCTTTTTATTTCTATTGTGGATTTCCAGACCTTTTTTTCTATGTTGTTCCTTTTTATTTTTTCCAGATCAAATTCTGATATTTCCAGCTTCATTACCTCACTTATGTTCTTACCGATTATGTCTTCCTTGCAGGTATCAGTAACTCTACAAAATTCTTCATTGGCATATTGAATTATTCCCTCAGGATCAGTCTTGAAGACAACAGCAATTAAATCTATAGCATTTTTGTATTCAATCAGGATCGATCTTGTCTCTTCAAGCTTTTTGTTCAAGGTCTTTACTTCATATAAATTGTGCAATGAGGTAATTATTTTTTCAAATTGTATGGGTTTTATTAAATACTGATTGACACCTATCTCAAGAGACTCAAGCAGGTATTCAGCATCGCTATATGCCGTTGTTATTATTATGGGGATTTCTGGGTTAATTTTTCTGATTTCTCTTGACAACTCAAGCCCATCCATCTTTGGCATTCTCACATCGGTTATGACAACATCAATCCTTTTCTCTTTGAAGATTTTTAAAGCCTCTTCTCCATCTTCCGCAGTATATAACTCCTCAACAACCTGACTGAGCATATTAGAAATTTCAAGTCTTATTAAAACCTCATCCTCAACATAAAGAACGGAAATGGAAAGCTTTTTTTGCAAAATTCCCCCTTTAATTTATATAGTCAAGTCTTACAGGTATGTTCTTCTCCTTTAAGAAATTCTTTATTTCTCCAATGGAAAGCTCCCTGAAGTGAAATAGAGAGGCAGCAAGTGCCGCACTTGCATTTGCCTTTACAAAAGCCTCAAGAAAGTGCTCCTTTTTCCCTGCACCTCCAGAAGCTATCACTGGTATGCTTACAGAAGAGGCTATCCTCGCAGTTAGCTCTATGTCATAGCCATTTTTTGTTCCATCTCTATCCATTGAGGTAAGAAGTATTTCACCTGCTCCAAGCTCTTCAACCTTTTTTGCCCATTCTACTGCATCAAGCCCCGTATCTATTCTCCCACCATTTATAAATACATTCCATCTGTTTTCACCAACCTTTTTTGCATCAATAGCCACAACTATTGTAGAACTACCAAAGACTTTAGAAGCTTCTTTGATAAAGGAGGGGTTTTTAACTCCTGCAGAGTTAATTGATATTTTGTCCGCACCAGCTTTGAGAAGGTTTCTGATGTCCTCTATTGTTCTTATACCTCCACCCACTGTAAAGGGAATAAATATTTCTCTTGCCACTCTTCTTGCCACATCAACCATTGTGTCCCTATTTTCATGAGTGGCTGTAATGTCAAGAAAGACAAGCTCATCTGCCCCCTCTTCATTGTATATTTTTGCATTTTCGACTGGATCTCCCGCATCTACAAGGTTTACAAAATTTACTCCCTTTACAACCCTTCCACGGTCAATATCAAGGCATGGAATAATTCTTCTGGCAAGCATAAATCCTCTTTTAACTCAAGTGGTATAAAAATATTAAATCAATTTTTTAATTAAATCAAGCATTTTTTAAATAAAAATAATAAAGTACTCGATTTCTCACAATACTATTTTTGTAGAGATGAGTCATAAAATTTCTTTTTGTTTTCCCTGATTTCTTTTTCCCTCAAGATAAAGTTGATCTTGTTTCTTATTTGAGAAACATCAAGGTATTGTATCTTACCATTTGGCGTGATGGAGAAGTTTTTATCATTTGATTTTATTTCTCTCCATATATTTAAGCCTTCTTCTGTGGCAAGTCCCACATACTTTAAAAGATCCTCTGCACTGAAAGCAAATGTGTAGGCTCTCTTTTCCTCAACAGGTATTCTATGCTTGAGAAGCTGAGTATAAAGAGCATCATAGATTTTTATTTCGGGGGATGAGATAAACATATTTGTAAGCTGACGATACATTATCCATATTCTCTCAGAAATTAGCTCTATTATTCTTGTTGCAACAGATGGAAAGGTTTTTACAACATTCTCAAAATCCTCTTTTCTTATTGGCATCAATACAACCCTTCCCTCACAGAAAGCAGAAGCATTTCGTGGTTTATTTTCTATAATTGCCATTTCTCCAAAAATATCTCCCTTTTTCAATATGTCAAAAAGAACCTCTTCATTATTAATGAACTTCGTTATTTTTACTCTTCCATCCTGTATCAGATAGAGGTTTTCTCCACTTTCACCCTCAAGAAAAACAATCTGCTTATCATTATAAACCAAAAATTTCCCTTCTTTTTCTGGCTCTTTTATGTTCACCTTTGAAAGTTTTTCTAATTTTGTAGTGGCTTCATCTTTCAAGGATGAATTTGAAGAAAGGGAAACAAACTTCCTGAATGCATACACTGCTGCCTCAAAGTTTGACTTTTTGTAATAGTATTCACCAAGGTTATAAAGAATATTCTCATCAACTTCTTCCCTGAAAGATGGTGAACTGGCCAGTACTTTCCCAAGAAGCTCATCATAGTGCCTTAACTCTTTGCTGAAATATCTTATTATCTTAAGTGCTATGGAAGCATTCTTCTGTATTAATGTACCAAATTGCTCTCTTTTTACCATTATTGCAATCACATTACTTAATGTTCTTGCAGTTTCCATATTTGTCCTTTTTGCCATACAGGGGATAACACCAAAGAAATCCCCAGTTTTAAGAATAATATTGCTTTTTTCAACAGAGTGGGGATTTGTAATATTAACCCTCCCCTCTTTTATTATGAAAAATTCTCCTCTGTTTTCTTCCCCTTCCATTAAGACATATGCATCTTTAGGAAATTTAACCAGCGTAAACCTATCATTTTCCATAAATAAGACTCCAACAGAATTCAGATTCCTGCCTGCCTCTGGCGGATAAAAATGATTAATGGACTATAATTATTACTATTATTATACCTGCTAAGTGAAAAAGAATAAAATTTTTTTGGTTTTTCAAAACTATAATCAATTTTTCTATTGTTACAATAATGAAAATTGTTGTTACAATAATGAAAATCATATTTTTCTTTACCAAATTTCAAAAAAGTGATATGATATTATCTTACGAAAAATTTTTGGAGGAAATTATGGGTAAAATTTATGAACCTAAATTTATTAGAAATGTTGCTATTTCTGGTGCTCCCAATGCTGGAAAAACAACACTTTCAGAGGCACTTCTTTTTTCTACAGGACAGATTCCCCAGATGGGAAGTGTGGATAGAGGAAATACTGTTATGGATTATGAGGATGAAGAAATTGAGAAAAAGATGTCTCTTAAGACCTCCCTTGCCTATACCGAATGGAAGGATATTAAAATAAATATATTTGATACTCCCGGAATTCCAGACCTTGTCGCCGAGGTAAGAAGCGTATTCAGAGTGGTGGAAGGTATTGTATTTGTTGTGAGCGGAGTTGATGGTATAACCATCGATACTGAAAAGGACTGGCATTTTGCTGATGATTATAAGATTGCAAGGATGGTATTTATAAATAAATTAGATGATGAGAAAGCCGACTTTTATGCAATCGCTGAACAGCTTGAAACTAAGTTTAAAAAGCCTGTTATTCCTATAGAAATACCAATTGGGAAAGGAAAGGATTTTAAAGGAACGGTCGATCTCATTCATAGAAAGGCTATTTATTCTGATAAGAATGGGGTAAAATACGATGAGATTCCTCCAGAAATGAATGATCTTGTCAAAAAGTATTCTGAAAAACTTTTCGACGTTGTAGCAGAAACAGACGATAGCCTTATAGAGAAGTATTTGAATGGGGAGGAGCTTTCTGTTGAAGAGGTCGAAAGGGGTGTAAGCACGTGCACCTTAAACAATAGATTTATTCCCGTTGTGTGTGGAAGTGCGTTGAATAATATAGGCATTCATATTCTTCTTGATAATATTATATCATTTTTGCCTTCACCCCTGTATTCCGGTGAATCTATCGGTAGGGATCCGGTACATCCAGATCAAACTATAAAGAGACACCCGGATCCATCGGAACCATTCAGCGGGTTTATATTTAAGACAAGGATTGATCCATTCGCAGGTAAGATTTCTTATTGCAGAATAAGGTCGGGTAAAATAAATCTCGGAGATGAAATCTACAACGTGAACAAAGGAGTAAAGGAAAGAGTTGCACATATGTATATGGTCAACGGAAAAAATATGAAGGAAATCAATGTACTTGAAGCGGGCGATATTGCTGTGTTTACAAAAATAGATTCTTTCTCCACGGGTGATACAGTTACTGCTGTAGACAAACCTCTCCTTTATGAACCGGTAAGATTTCCGATGCCTTCATATTTTGTCGCAATACATGCCACTGATAGAAAGACCGAGGATAAGTTAGCAGAGGTATTTCATCTTGTTTCTCAGGAAGATCCAACATTTCAGTACAGTTATGACAATATCACCAAAGAAATGGTTGTTTCCTGCATAGGAGAAACACAGGCAAGAATCATATTCGATATTGTCAAGCACAGATATAAATTAAACTTTGAAACAAAGGTTCCAAGGGTAGCATATAAAGAGACAATTACTACAAAGGCTGAAGGACATTATAAACACAAGAAGCAGTCTGGTGGACATGGTCAGTACGGAGAGGTATATTTAAGAATTGAACCGCTTCAGAGAGATGAGGGCTTTAAGTTTGAGGAAGAAATTTTCGGTGGTGCCATTCCCAAAAACTATGTCCCGGCAATAGAAAAGGGTGCAATTGAAGCCTGTGAATCTGGAGTTATTGCTGGTTATCCCACTGTAGATTTAAAGGTTACAGTTTATGATGGTTCTTTCCATGAGGTTGATTCTTCTGATATGTCATTTAAGATTGCCGGATTTTTTGCCACAAAGCTTGCGCTGGAAGCCGCCAAGCCAGCAATTCTTGAACCAATAGCAAAGGTAAGAATTTACGTCGACGAAAATGACATAGGCTCAATAATGAACGATTTAAGCACTCGAAGGGGTAGAGTTTTAGGTATGGATAAGATTTCCGAAGATGTGACTGTTATTAATGCCTATGCTCCTTATAGCGAAATGCTCTCTTATTCCCCCATTTTGAACAGCATTACGAGTGGAAGGGGCAGGTTTGAAATGGAATTTTCACATTACGACTTCTTGCCAGCCACCGAGTATGAAAAGGCAAAGAAACAGGCAGAGGAAATGAAAAAAGAGGAAGAAGAAAAGAAGAATGCTTAATTTACTTTGCTTCTTTTAATCTTCTGAGATAGTCTGATAACAACTGAGTTTCTCCAATCCATTTTTTGAGTATTTTAGCTTCTATGCCGTTTTTCATAAGTCTTGAAAGCGTTTTGTCGATTTTTTCTTTCAGTGCTTTATCCTCTTTTCTTATGCCAACTGCAAAAAGCTCTGTGTCAAGATCGGACTGAATTATCTTGAGTTTCTTATGATGCTTCGATAGAAAGTATTTTGCAACGATTTCATCAATTACTACTGCATTGATTTTTCCATTGTAAAGTTCATTCAGCTCGGTTTCCACATCTTTATAGAGATTTACCTTCTTCAAAGTTTTATAAAGCCTGTCTTTCTTCAAAAGCTTTTCACTTGAAGTGCCTTCTTGCACGCCAAGAATCTTATTCTTGAGGTCATCTCTGGTATTTATATCTGAATCAAATGGAACAATAATTATCTGTCTTGTAAGAATATAAGGAATCGAAAAATTTATAACTTTTTTTCTCTCTTCTGTTATGCTCAAGCCACTCCATATAATGTCTATACCCCCATTGGTTAGCCTGTCTATAATTTCTGCCCAGACCACAGGTACAAACTCCACTTTCACACCAAGTCTTGAAAATGTTTCCTTTGCAAGATCAATATCTATACCAGCAAAATTATCATCTTCTTTGAAAGTCATCGGTGGAAAAAATTCATCAATACCTATTATAATTTTCCCGTTCTTTTTTATTCTTTTCCAGGAATCATCAGTTTCATTTTTGCTACAGGAAATGAAGAAAAGAAATATTATCACGATAAGAAACAAAACTTTTTTCATAATAGCCTCCTTCATTTTTCTGGTCCTGTCCAAAAAGCCAAAACTGTCATCCTGAGCGAAGCGAAGAATATGCAATTTCCTAATGGTATCAAGATTTTCTTCATTTCATTCAGAATGAGAGCAAAGAATTTGACACTTTTTGGACAGCACCAATTTTCACAATAATATTAACATTGGTGATAAAATTTTGCAACGAAATATTTATTTCAATTTCTGAAGATTTTTTCTGATAAGTAATCGCTTTTCTTCTTCATTCAGCTTCTTTGTTGCAGATGACACAGCATCAACAATTTTGACATCCTTCTTTTCAAGAATCTTCTCTAACTCTGTGAAATACTCTTTTAAAAACCATCGGTTGGCAGTAACAAATAACCCCACCTTTCTCCCGGAAAGATTTGTCTCTGCGTTTAACCAGTCCCGAATTGGCTCCTTCTTTGTAAATGCCATTACTGCACCATATATTATTATTACATCATAGCTGGCAAGGTCTTTGCCCTTCATTTTGACAGCAGGACACTCCTCAAAAACAAACCCCTCATTTGTAATTTCATCCCTGAATAATTTTCTCCAGGGATCGATACTTGAATTTGCTTCCTCATAGACCAAAAGCAAATTCTTTGGTTTTTATGTCTCTAGTGCATAAAGACCCATTATACCACAAACCAACAAAACTACCGAAATAGCTACTCTTTTCATAATATCCCTCCTCCTGCCACAATCACATTCTCAAAAGTTTTCTTGCCAAAAATATTATAACTCTTTTAACAAAAAGTTACTACAAAAATCTCTTACTTTCTCGATGGCAAGAAAGAGAACCAATCCAGACAGCCCTCTGGCAATCTGCCACAATGCTATCTAGCCTCTGCCAACGCTACTTCGCCCCGTCGCTGAAAAAGATAACTCAAGTAAGTTAATCAGCAACGGAGCTCAATGTGTAAAATGTAAAAAATCTACTCTCATTAGCTAAATTCCTTCGGCAAGCTCATAGCATAGTCTGTGTCCTTAGTAAGGCGTCTGACATAATTACAATTTCATAGTTCAATAAATTCCCTCAGATTATCATCGTTCATAAAATTTTTCTTTATTAACTCAACATTATCCCCACCATATCTTGAGATAATGGCATTTGCAATGACAAATGCCACAGAGTTTTCAATCACAACACCGCAGGATGCAACAGCCGTCACATCAGATCTTTCCTTTATGGCAACAGTAGCTTCTTTAGTTTTTATATTCACAGAGGCAAGCGGGCTCATTAGTGTTGGAATTGGCTTCATTACTGCTCTAAAGACTATTGGCATTCCGTTTGACATTCCTCCCTCTATACCACCAGCACGATTGGTCTTTCTGTAGTATTTTTGCCTTGTTCTGTCATAATATATTTCATCATGTGCGTCCTTTCCCATCGTAGAGGCATATTTAAAGCCGAGACCAAACTCTATACCCTTTACAGCCTGAATGCTCAATACTGCCTCTGCAATCCTTGCATCAAGCTTCTCCTGATATGTTTGATATGAACCCAAAAATGGCGGGCAGTTTAAGATTATTGTCTCTATAATACCACCTATTGTATTCCCTTCCTCCCTGACCCTGTCTATAAGCCTTTTTACTTTTTCTTCTGTCTCTTTATCACACGCAGAGTTTATCTCTGAGTTTGAGGATAATTCCTTTATTCTTTCAATAGTAAGATTTGATGTGTCAATCTCAATGCCCCCCCAGTTTACAACATGAGAAAAAATATCTATGCCAAACTCCTTCAAGAAGAGTCTGGCAATAGCACCACCAGCTACTCTTGCAGCAGTCTCTCTGGCACTTGACCTTTCTAAAACATCTCTCAAGTCATCAGTCAGGTTAAACTTATAGCCACCTATAAGGTCTGCATGTCCCGGTCTGGGAGAAAGAATGGCTTCTGTCTTTTTATCCTTCCAGTTTTCGTAGTCTTTATTCCAGACAACGAGTGTAATGGGAGAGCCCGTTGCTTTTCCATTTCTTACTCCAGAAAGTATTTCTACCCTGTCAGTTTCAATCTTCATTCTCAAACCTCTTCCATAACCACCCTGTCTTCTTTTTAGCTCATTGTTGATAAACTCCTCATCAATCCTTAGATTTGAAGGTATACCTTTGATTGTGATTATCATGCCTTTGCCGTGTGATTCACCTGATGTTATGTATTCTATCATCTTAGCCCCTGTTTATATTTAATCATTTTGCCAGAAAGGAATTTTATTACACAAACTATATATTATAATCCGTATTAAAAAATGTCAAACAAAGCTAAACTGAACTATTTTTTTCAAATAATCAGAAAATTGATTTTATTCTGGAAGTTTTTTAAAATAAGAAATAACAAAGATTAGGAGGGAAATATGGTCGAAGAATTTCTAAAGTTAAAAAAAGAAGCAAATGAAAGAATGGACAAAACAATTCAGTTTTTTAAGGATGAAGTTAAAAAGGTGAGGACAGGCAGGGCTACAGTTGGTATGGTTGAAGACATCCGTTTTGAATATTATGGAAATATGACACCAATCAAACAGGCAGCTTCTCTTTCAACACCGGATCCTCACACTATCGTAATAGATCCATGGGATAAATCTGTGTTAAAATCAATGGAAAAGGCTCTTGCTGAGTCTGGCTTGAATTTTCCAGTGGTAAATGATGGAAGGCTCTTGAGAATTAACATTCCACCATTGACAGAAGAAACCAAAAAGGAGTACGTTAAAAAGCTTAAAGAACTTGCAGAAGAAGCAAAGGTTGCAATAAGAAATGAAAGAAGGGATATAAATGATAAGGTAAAGAAATTTTCAAAAGATGGCCATATAAGTGAAGATGAAGAAAGAAAGGAACTTGAAGAGATACAGAAGGTAACAGATAATCACATAAAACTCATAGATGATTTAACAGCAAAGAAAGAAAAGGAGATAATGGAAATTTGAAAAAGGAGATTCTTGGTAGCGAGATTGATTTAGAGAGGTTGCCAGTACACATCGGCATAATAATGGATGGTAATGGTAGATGGGCAAAAAGCAGAGGTCTGGAAAGATGGAAAGGTCATGAAAGAGGATATGAGGTATTGAAAAACATTGTTGAGTTTAATAAGGAAGTTGGCATAAGAATACTTTCATTCTATGCATTTTCCACCGAGAACTGGAACAGACCAAAGCAGGAGGTAGACTTCCTTTTCTCTCTTGCAAGAAAACTTGCAAAAGAATATAAGAGTGTTTTATTTGAGAATAAAATAAGGCTTACAATAACAGGCAGTAAAGATGGTTTACCTACTGACTTGGTTGAAACACTTTGGAATGTTGAAAAAGAGACAGAAAGTTTTGATAAGTTTACCCTAAACATTGTGTTTAACTATGGTGGAAGAAAAGAGATTGTTGATGGTGTAAAGAAGCTATTTTCTGATTATAAAAATGGCAA
Source organism: Brevinematia bacterium (assembly GCA_049968515.1). GTDB lineage: Bacteria > Spirochaetota > Brevinematia > Brevinematales > JAOACQ01 > JAOACQ01. The sequence continues at coordinate 14,202 of JBMFQR010000001.1, read as the reverse complement.
TTTTGATATTGAAAAACTTGATGAAAGCTCTTTTTCTCATTATCTTTATCATCCTGAGATACCGGATGTAGATTTGTTGATAAGAACAAGTGGAGAATTAAGAATAAGTAATTTTTTACTCTGGAAGGTGGCATATGCAGAAATATGGGTCACAAAAACCTTATGGCCGGACTTTACCCCAGAAGAATTTGTCACTGCAATCTCAGACTATCAGAAAAGGGAAAGAAGGTTCGGGAAAGTTTAAGAGTTTTATTGTCAGAATAAGGACAACACTATTTTTACTTCCATTTGGCATTTTTGTTGTTTTTTTTAGCCAGTTTAATGGATTTTTCATTTTTCTCAGCTTTATTATTATTTCTTCTCTTATCAACTATGAAATATTCAATATGGTTGAGGATAAAGGCTTCCGCTTTTATATATGGGTAAACAACATGGGTATTTCTATGAGTGGACTTAATTTTTATCTATTTGGGTTGGGCCTTTATGATATAAACTTCTTTTTCTGGATTGAAATCCTTCTTTTGATAATAATAATTTTTATCGTTACATTACTCGAATCTGTATCTGGAAGGTTTGACTTTTCGATTGAGCATGTAGGTGTATCAATATTCAGTTATGTCCTGCTGGGTATTTTTTTCCCTTTTGTAATTTTACTAAAGATGATGGATCTTTCTGGATGGGTCCTTTCTATAGTCCTATTTATAAACTGGTTTTCTGATGCAGGGGGATTTATATTTGGAAAGTTTTTGGGCAAACATAGGATAAAATTTCTTTCAAGTCCCAATAAGACTCTTGAAGGATATGTAGGTACACTTATAGTTGGATATCTTGTCGGTTTTATTCTCTTCTACCTTCAGAAGTTCTTGGCAGTTGCTTATAAGTTTTCACTCCTTCAATTCTTTTTGATTTCAACCTGTGTAATTTTTTCTGCTATTCTTGGAGATCTTTCTGAGTCAACATTTAAGAGGTGGGCGAACAAAAAAGATTCCGGAGAGTTCTTACCCGGTCATGGAGGTTTTTTTGACAGATTTGACAGCGCAATATACTCAATTCCTGTCTTCTATATTATCCTGAAGCTTATGGGGTATTAAACCACATCCAAAAGTTGACTTTTGATAAAAACAACTTATAATTAATGACTGATATTTTTTACATATAGCCATAAACTTCTATATGGCTACACACTTATAAAAAATAGAGGAGGAGTACGTGAATTTTCAGATGGTTGTTCTTGTCAAACAGGTGCCGGATACACATAACATTACTGGTGAGGCAATGAAAGAGGATGGTACAGTAAACAGGCAGGCTTTACCGGCTATATTTAATCCAGAAGATTTAAATGCACTTGAAGAGGCATTAAAAATCAAAGAAAAATATGGAGGAAAGGTTACCGTAATTACAATGGGACCACCAAATGCTGCTCAGGTTTTGAGAGAAGCACTTTATAGAGGAGCTGATGATGTTATCCTGATTACTGACAGAGTTTTTGCAGGTGCAGACACTCTTGCTACATCCTATGTACTCTCAGAAGCGATAAAGAAAATCGGAAAGGTCGACATAGTATTCTGTGGGAGACAGGCCATTGATGGTGATACAGCACAGGTGGGACCTCAAACTGCAGAAAAACTTAAGATAAATCAGGTGACATTCGTTGACAAAATACTTGAGATTCACAAAGACTACCTTATTGTCGAAAGGTCAATCGAGGGGGGATATGAACAGCTTAAGACCAGACTACCAGTTCTTCTGACTATTACAGCCGAAGCCAATACACCCCGTCCACCTTCTGTAAAAAGGCTTCTTGCATTTAGGAAGGCACTGTCAGCCGCAGAGCTTTCCAATCTAAGTGAAGACTATCTTAATGCCCTCGAAATTTCCAAATCAAACCCAATAATAAAAACCTGGGGGCATGAAGATATTGGTTGTAAGCCAGAAGATTGCGGCTTCTCTGGTTCTCCCACGAAAGTAAAACAGATAGAAAGTGTTGTGCTGACTGCAAAGGAATTAAAGAAAATAGACAACACAAAAGAAGCCATTGTTTCCCTAATGAGAGAGCTTATGGCGGAACATATCATAGGTTAAGGAGTTATTATGAAAACAAATGAAGTATGGGTATATATAGAACAAAATAACGGAAAGATTGCAGATGTAAGCCTTGAGTTATTAGGAAAGGCTAATGATCTTGCAAAAAAGCTAAAAGTTAAAATCGGTGCAATATTAATAGGCAAAGATGTTAAGACCCTGACGGACAAAATTTATGCCTATGGAGCAGATAAGGTTTATCTTGCAGACTCTCCAGCTCTTCAAAACTACACTACCCTTCCATATGCCTACGTGGTTGTAAATCTTATAAAAAAGTATGAACCTCAAATAGTTCTCTATGGTGCAACAACAACTGGAAGGGATCTTGCCCCCCGAGTGGCAAGTGAGTTAAGGACAGGGCTTACTGCTGATTGTACCGAACTGCAGATTGGAAATTATGTGAAACCTTCAACAAAAGAGGGTGACAAGCTATATAAAGACATTCTCTATCAGATAAGGCCTGCTTTTGGAGGAAATATTATTGCTACAATTGTTTCTCCAGACCACAGACCACAAATGGCAACTGTGAGAGAAGGAGTAATGAAAATGAAAGAGCCAGACTTCAATCGCAAGGGAGAAATAATCGAATTTAATGATGAATTGCCAGAAGAACTTTTTATAACAGAAGTCATAAAGAGAGTTCAACAGGAAAAATCTGTGGATTTAAAATCAGCCTCTATAATCGTTTCTGGTGGAATGGGGGTAGGATCAAAGGAAAACTTCAAACTTATTTATGATCTTGCTCATACATTGGGTGGTCAGGTAGGAGCATCGAGGGCAGCTGTTGATGCTGGATTTATCTCAAAAGACCATCAGGTTGGACAGACAGGTACAACTGTAAGACCAAAGCTTTACATTGCAGTTGGCATTTCAGGTCAGATCCAGCACATTGCTGGAATGAGTGAATCAAGTAGAATTATAGCTATCAACAGTGACCCAAACGCACCAATTTTCAATATTGCGCATTATGGCATAATTGGTGATCTTAATGATGTTGTACCTAAAATGATAGAAGCCTTTAAATCAATCAAAAAGTAAGGAGATTTTTATGGAGAACTTTTATAGAGACAATGATGATATACAATTTCATATGAAACACATAAATCTTGACAGGGTTATTGACCTCATAGAGGACAATTTTGCCGACAAAGGAAAATACGATTATGCACCTGTTAATAGAATAGATGCAAAGGATGGATATGATAGAATCCTTGAAGTTGTGGGAGATATTGCAGCAAATATTATAGCACCAAAAGCTGCAGAGGTTGATGAAGAGGGTGCTCATTATGAGAATGGAGAGGTAAGATATGCAAAGGGTACACAGGAAGCACTTGAGGCTCTTTCAAAGGCTGACCTGATGGGATTTACACTTCCCAGAAAATATGGAGGACTGAATTGTCCTGTCACTATTTACTCAATAGCAATAGAAATAGTTTCAAGAGCTGATGCTGCATTGATGAACCTTTTTGGACTACAAGACATAGCTGATACAATAAACAAGTTTGCTGATGAAGACCAGAAAATGCGGTATCTTCCAAGATTCTGCACAGGTGAAGTAACAGGTTCTATGGCTTTGACAGAGCCAGACGCCGGTAGTGATCTCCAGTCTGTGATGACAAAGGCATATCAGGATGAGAATGGACAATGGCGACTTCGAGGTGTAAAGAGGTTTATAACAAATGGATGTGGACATATTTCTCTTGTTCTCGCAAGAAGCGAAGAGGGCACAACCGATGGAAGAGGACTCTCAATGTTCATCTACGAAAGAGAAAAACATATGAGGATAAGGCGTATAGAAAACAAACTTGGCATTCATGGCTCTCCCACCTGCGAATTGCAGTTTAATGATGCACCGGCAGAACTCTGTGGAAAGAGGAAGTTTGGTTTGATCAAGTATGTTATGTCACTGATGAATGGTGCAAGACTTGCCATAGCCGCACAGGCTCTCGGTATAGCAGAAGCAGCATATAGAGAAGCTGAAAAGTACTCAAAGGAAAGAGTACAGTTCAGAAAAGCCATAAAGGATATGATTCCAGTTACTGAGATGCTTGCAAATATGAAGGTAAAAATTGAGGCTGGAAGAACTCTCCTTTATGAAACTGCAATAATCGTGGATATAAAGAATGGTCTTGAACACTTAATAGAAAAACACCCTGAGAAGGAAAAGGAACTCAAGGAAGAACTGAGAAAATACACTGCACTGGCCAACCTTTTCACTCCAATGGTAAAAGCCTTCAACACAGAAATGGGCAATCAGGTATGTTATGATGCAATTCAAATCCATGGTGGCACCGGATTTATGAGAGAGTTTAATGTAGAAAGGCATTATAGAGACGTGAGAATTACAAATATCTATGAAGGTACAACCCAGTTACAGATTGTTGCGGCCATTGGTGGTGTTGTAAAGGGTGTGGCAATGGAAAAACTTGAGGAATACGATAAAGAACTTTCCTGCATTGCTGATAGCTCATTGCATAAATATGTAAAAGAAATGAAGGAGCTTACCGGAAAGGCAATAAATTATGTGAGGGAGAAAGATGAGACGGAATATCAGGAATATCATGCAAGAAGGCTTGTAGAAATGGTTACTTATACAACAATCGGATACCTTATGCTCAGAGATGCCTGTCTGTCTGAAAGGAAAAAGGATGTTGCAAAATATTTCCTTGAGCTTTATCTCCCTGAAGTCAGGGCAAGACATGATATAGTTACAAACAACATTTCCACATTGCTCGAGAGAAAAGAGGAGATAATTTTTGGAAAGAATTAAATCTATAAATAGCAGAGGAAAAGATGGAATTTGAAAAAATCAAAGTTCCGGAAGATGGAAAAAAAATAACTATAGAAAATGAAATCTTAAAAATTCCAGATAATCCTATAATTCCTTTCATTGAAGGTGATGGAACAGGTCCGGATATCTGGAAAGCAGCCAGACTTGTATTTGATAGTGCTATAGAAAAGGCTTACAAAGGCAAAAAAGAAATAAAGTGGATGGAAATTTATGCTGGGGAAAAGGCTGAAAAGCTTTATGGAGTCTATCTGCCTGAAGAAACTCTCCTTGCCATAGAGGAGTTTGTTGTTGCTATAAAAGGCCCTCTAACTACTCCGGTCGGTGGAGGGATAAGAAGTCTCAATGTTGCATTGAGGCAGCTTTTAGACCTCTATGCCTGTGTAAGACCTGTAAAATATTACAAAGGCACTCCTGCTCCAGTAAAAAAGCCGGAAAATGTAGATATGATAGTATTCAGAGAAAATACAGAGGATGTTTACAGCGGAATCGAATGGCCAAAGGATTCAAATGAAGTGAAAATGCTTATTGATTTTTTAAAGAATTCATTACAAAAGGAAGTCAAAGAAGATTCCGGTATAGGAATAAAAAACATAAGTGAAAGTGGGAGCAAGAGGATAATGAGAAAGGCACTGAAGTATGCCATTGAAAACAATAGAAAATCCATTACAATAGTGCATAAAGGCAACATAATGAAATTTACAGAAGGTGCTTTTAAAAACTGGGCTTATGAAGTTGCAGTTGATGAATTTAGAGATTATGTTGTCCTTGAAAGTGAGCTTTCAGGAAAACCCACAGATAAAATAATAATAAAGGACAGGATTGCTGATAATATGTTCCAGCAGGTGCTCACCAAACCTGAAGAGTATGACGTTATTGTGACAACCAATCTAAATGGAGATTACCTTTCTGACGCTCTTGCAGCACAGGTTGGTGGCCTTGGAATGGCACCCGGAGCAAATATAGGTGATCACTTTGCCGTCTTCGAAGCAACCCATGGCACGGCTCCTAAATATGCCAATCTAGACAAGGTAAATCCCAGTTCTCTCATTCTTTCCGGTGTAATGATGCTTGAATATATTGGCTGGAATGAGGCTGCTGTAATGATCAAGAATGCACTCGAAAAAACAATCCAGAGTAAAGTTGTTACATATGATCTTGCAAGGCAGATAGAAGGGGCAAAAGAGGTAAAGTGTAGCGAATTTGCAAAGGAGATATGTAAGAATTTGTAGTAAAAGAGGCACTGGCTTAGCCAGTGCCACAAAAAACTACCTCTGTGGAGGAAAAGATGAAAAATTTAGGTATCATAGGCGTCGGAAATATGGGTTCTGCTCTCCTTTCAGGAATATGTAATTCTAATTTGAAAAAAGAATTAAGCATACTCATTTATGATGTTGATAGAAAAAAAGTGGAAGAATCAAAAAAGGCTTTTGATGTCAGAGAGGCTGAAAACATCACAGAACTGTTAAAGGCTTCAGAATACACACTTCTGGCAATCAAGCCACAGGACATAGATGAATTCTTAAAACGGTACGGAGATAAAATTGATAGCACTTCAAAGCTATTTATTACAATAGCCGCGGGTTTAAAGGTAAAATTCTATAGAAAATATCTTGCTAAAACAAATATAGCACGTGTAATGCCAAACACTCCATTTCTTGCTGGTTATGGTGCAAGCGGGATTTATTTTGATGGAGAAATCAGTGAAGAAGACAAAAACCTCGTAATAAGAATTTTTGAATCCGGAGGAATTGTTGAGGTCGTAAAAAAGGAAGCCCTTCTTGATGTAGTTACAGGGCTTTCTGGTTCAGGACCCGCCTTTGTCTTCACCTTCATTAACTCACTAGCCGATGGAGGGGTGTTTGCCGGTCTGTCAAGAGATGTTTCAAGAAGACTTGCTATCCAAACAGTTCTGGGTTCAGCAATGCTTGCACAAAAAGAAAATGTTCATCCTGAAGAATTAAAGGATAGAGTTACCTCACCCGGTGGAACAACTGCTGCCGGGCTTAATGCACTTGAGGAAGGAAATTTCAGAAGCAGTGTGATAAAAGCTGTGATTAGGGCTACAGAAAGAGCAAAAGAGCTTGGGGAAAATCAATGATTTATAACATATTTCTATTTCTTATTTTTGTTGTAAAGGCATATGAATATATTTTCATCGTTTACATACTCTTAAGTTTTTTCCCTGTAAACAGAAATAATTTTATAATCAGAATGATAGACAATCTCTGTGAACCATTTTACAACTTCATATTGAGATTTTTACCCCATTTAAAGATTGGAATGTTTGACTTTTCTCCCATTTATGTTTTTATAATCCTCTGGTTATTACGCTTTGGTCTGTCAAAGATAGCAGTTTTATTCCTATGAAGAAAGAAGAAAAATCCACAAAGATCCTGCTTAAAGTTATACCAAATAGCTCGGAAACAAATATTGAAAGAGTAAATGATGAATTAAGAATTAAGGTTAAAAGTCCACCGGTTGAAGGGAAGGCAAACAAAGAGATAATAGAATATCTTTCAAAATTTTTCTCAATCCCAAAAGCTAACGTTATAATAGAAAAAGGGATTGCATCAAGACACAAGATTATCAAGCTCATAGGCATTTCAAAAGAAGACATCAATCTATAACAAGTTCTTTATGGTTATAAAGCTTCAGAATGCCAAATAAAGACGAAACAGCTGGTAAAAAAGTACTGAAAAGAATAATATTTCTTTTTAAGTCTGCCTTTAGTGTCGAAATCATAACATATCCTGTAAGTGAGAATCTTGAAAGCAAAATCTTAAATACATTCTCAAATACAGAAACAGAAATAAAACCAGCGATAAACCCTAAGATAGCATATTTCAATATAATCGAAAAGGCAATAAATGAACGGGAGGCTCCTAAAATTCTCAATATCTTATAATACTCAAACCTGTTGTTAACAGAAATTATGCTACCAAAAGCAATTGAAACAGAGGCAATAAACATAACGATGATAATGAGTAAATTTCCCGCAATAGAAATAAGGTTTTTAAGCTTTAAGATCTCTTCAGATATTATCTTATCTGATTCTACCTGAAGTCCCATTGATTTAATCTGCTTACTTACGCTTAAAAGAGAATTATGATCCTTAACTCTCACAAAAAGATGAATGTATTCCGATTTTACACCAAATTTTTTGTTAAAAAATCTCATCACCTCTATCGGAATAACAAGACAAATGTTTGCAACCTTATCTGTAAAGCCAACAACCACACCATTTTCAGTGGTATTTCCCTGCAAAGTCTTTAGAGAAGACCTACCTACATTAAGTCTCACCCTCACCCCTGTAATCATTTCCTTTGTAACCTTCGGAAGATTGTTGGGTTCAGCCATACTTGAATTATAAGCCTGAAAGAGAATTTCAGGTATCAAAACGGGTACATCCATCCCACTTTTCCAGCTATTCCAGAGCTTTTTTATTCTTCTATCTGGAATATCATTTGCTACAAAATTATAATCAACCCCGATACATATCAAGTCGCTACCATAATTGAGACCAAAAATACTTACCATAACCTGCATTGGAATTCTTGAGGCAAGCAAAGGATTCACCTCCACCACACCTTTTATTCTTTTAATTTCTCTCAACACGCTGTCATCAATATAAGTCCCTTTTGGTTGTTTAAACTGAATTCCAAAGAGTCCTATTCTAGGTACTCTTGTCACCTTGGGACTGACCTTTATAAGATCAGGAGCAATAAGCTTTGAAAATCTTTTATCCACATAGCTTGAAAGATTAAGAATGATCATTGTAAAAATTATCATAAGAAGAGTCGAAATGAATATTACCAGCAAAAGCAATAAGTTTATGACCAGATTGCCTCTCATTTCTTTAAAAAAAAGAAATATTTTACTCAAATTCCTTTAACCCCCCATCTCTTAATATAAATCTCTTATCAGCAAGGCTGATTAATTCATCCTGATGAGTGACAACAAGAAGCGATGCCCCATTTGAAACAATTCTCTTAAAAATATCAGTAATCTCTTTTGCTGTCTCTTTATCAAGATTGGCTGTCGGTTCATCTGCAAGTATAAGAGAGGGATTATTTATCAAAGCCCTCGCAATTGACAACCTCTGCTTTTGTCCTCCGGATAACAATCCAGCCTTCTGGTTTTTAAATTCAATAAGTCCGAAATCCTCAAGTAACTTAAGCCCCCTCTCTTTCACTTTCTTTGTAACAAAACCTTTTATTTTAGCTGGCAAAAGAAGATTTTCAAGGACACTTTCCTCTGGTAAAAGTCTGAAGGTCTGAAAAACAAACCCGAAATATCTATTTCTTAAAAAAGCCGGATAGAGGTCAAAAAGAAAATAGACCCTCTTGCCATTGAAAAAAACTTTTCCCTTATCCGGAACAACAATACCTGCAATAATATTGAGAAGTGTAGTCTTACCCTCACCGGATTTACCAGTAATAGCTACAACCTCATTTTTATTAACCTCAAGATCCACACTATCAAGAACCTTCTTCCTATTCTTTCCAATATGAAATGTTTTTGAAACCTTTTCTAACTTCAACATCAAATCATTCCTCAATACAATTCTTTATCCTTGCTTCTATTTCTCTGGCTATCTTTACCTTTTCATCACTTGAAAAACTCTCAGGATATACGGGATCGTGAACTATTATCTTCACTTTTGCCCTGCTAATCCTGCCTTTTTCTTCAAATATTTTGTAGCTATGATTTATGGTGAGAGGAACAATTGGCACACCAGACTCAAAGGCAAGCCTGAAACTACCTGGTTTAAAATTTTTCATTTTTGAAGACTTGCTACGTGTACCTTCGGGAAAAATAAGCATATTAAATCCACTCTGAAGGTTCTTTACCCCCTCATCAATAAACCTTCCGGCCTCCCTTAACTTCTTTCTGTCTATAAAGACGCAGTGAATCTTTTTAATCCAGAAACTTAAAACTGGAATCTTCTTTAATTCAATCTTTGCCATAAAGCCTATAAGTCTTCTCAAAAAACCAAGCACTACAGGAATATCAAAGTAACTCTGATGGTTTGAAACAAAAAGAACATTTCTTTCCGGAATCTTCTCCAATCCTACCACTTCTACACTGCTTCCGGTGCCGTAGACTACAAGTCTTGCCCAAAGAGAAGCTGTCTTAGTAAGCAACTTTTCCCAGCCATCTTTTGCCCGAAAAATCATAAAGAAAGGGTAGACCGCTATAAGAAAAATTGAAAATGCAAGGAGATTCAATACAAAATATATAGAATAAATAATTGTGACAATCAAATCATCCTCCATTATTTTGGATATGAAAGTTCAACTTTACATCTTGCAGACTTATCAAAACACCATTAAATAGATTACCACATAATGGAAAAAATTTCCAGAAATCAGGCATAGACACAGCATTGTCTTGAGTTTATTTATAATTTATTCTATAATAAATAGATATGCAAAAATTCACTGAATTCATATACAATTCCTTTGATACAGATGATTTCAGAGATTTCATTGCAAGAGAAAAAGAGATAAATATCTCTGTACCTTCTGGCTTTATTCCATTTTTACTCACCAAAATATTTGATGAAAGTAATTTTAACATCTTCTTTGTGGCAAAAAATGAGATTGAAGCAGAAAGCATATTCAACTCAATAAAATCCTTAAAAAAAGAGGCTTTATTTTTTCCAGAAATTGATGTTATTCCATTCTCCAGTGCCTTTCCCTCACCAGACAGGCTTTTTGATAGGATTAACACACTCTACAATTTAATTAAAGGTGGGAAAAACATAGTTATTACAACACTTGAAGCTTTCTTAAGAAAACTTCCGCCTTTAGAGTATTTCTTAAAGTCAATCTTAAATCTTAAAAAAGGCAAAAAAATTGAGAGTGATGAAGTTATCAAAAAGCTTGTGAAGTATGGTTATCACAGAGAAAACAAGGTTATTGAAACTGGAAGTTTTTCAGTAAGGGGAGATATTATAGATATTTTTCTACCGACATACAATAAACCTTCAAGAATAGACCTATTTGATGAGGAGATTGAAAACATAAAATTCTTCGACCTTGTTACACAGAAATCTGCAGAAGAAACAGATGAATTGTTTATCACACCGGCAGGTGAATTTTCGCTTGAAAAAGAAATTATAAGAGAGGAAGATAAAAAATACCTCTCCGAAACTCTCATACATTCTTATTTCACTAAATTTTATAACTCTTTTTCAAGTTTACTCGACTATTCAAAAATTGAAAAACTGATATTCCTGAACGAATTCTACAATGAGATTGAAATGGAAATAACAAAAAAATATTCTGCAAAAGAAAATATTATTTTTCAACTCCAAAACATTCTTACCGGATGTAAGGTTGTGATTAATCATCACACAAGAAAGAAAAATACATTCTTTTTTGAAGAAATCCATCCTCCACCTCAGATCAAATCAAATTTTTCAGATATGATCACAATTATTGAAAAGGAATATCTCGCAAGGGGATACAAAACATTTATCATCCTTGAGTACAGAGAATTAGCAGAAAGATTGTTAAACATTCTGAAAAAATTTAACCCGCAGGTAATCAACACAGAGGGAGAAATAAGAGAAGATAAAAATCTCTACATTTTAATTGCCGATTATGAAACAGGATTTGAGATAAAGTCAAGGATTATTTTATTGTCAGAAAGCGACATAAGTGGAAAAAGAAGGCTTTTTAGAAAAAAGATAAGGCAGATAGAAAGCTTCTTTGAAGATATTGAAGAAATTAAAGAAGGTGAATATGTTGTTCACCTTAATTATGGCATAGGAATTTTCAGAGGCGTAGAGAGAATAAATGTTCTCGGCAAAGAAAAGGACTACATACTGCTTGAATATGCTGATAAAGAAAAACTCTATGTCCCATTTGAACAATCGAGCTTCATAGGAAAGTACATTGGAGACCCGAATAAAAAAGTCGAACTTGACTCCCTTGGCAACAAAAGCTGGATAAAAAAGAAGGAAAAGGTTAAAAAATCCATAGAGGAGTTTGCAGGAAGACTTGTCTCCATATATGCAAAAAGAAATTTGTTGAAAGGTTATGCCTTCTCCCCAGATACAATCTGGCAGAAGGAATTTGAGAACGGTTTTGAGTATATAGAAACCCCAGACCAGATAAAGGTTATTGAGGAAATAAAGAAAGATATGGAGTCACCGAAACCAATGGAAAGGCTTCTCTGTGGAGATGTGGGCTTTGGAAAAACAGAAGTTGCAATGAGAGTTGCTTTTAAGGCAGTAATGGATGGAAAGCAGGTTGCGGTAGTCGCACCAACTACTGTTCTGGTTGAACAGCATTTTATGACATTTACTGAAAGATTTAAGGGCTTCCCTGTAAAAATTGAGTATATTTCAAGATTTATTGAAAGCCACAGAGAAAAGGAAATTCTGGAAGGTCTAAAAAATCACAAAATAGACATTATAATAGGCACACATAAACTTTTTTCAAAAAAGATAAGCTTTCACAATTTAGGACTTATCATCATCGATGAGGAACATAAGTTTGGCGTTCTTCACAAAGAAGCCTTAAAGGAAAGATATCCACTTGTAGATTTTCTTTTGCTCTCAGCTACCCCAATACCAAGAACACTTAATATGACACTTTCTTCCCTGAGAGACATAAGTCTTCTTCAGACCCCACCTGAAATGAGAATCCCGGTAGAAACATATGTTGGGGATTTTTCTGCTGATATCGTAAAATATGCAATAGAAAAGGAACTTGAAAGAAAAGGACAGGTATTTTTTGTTCACAACACCATAAAAACGCTTCCAGAATATGCATACTTTATAGAAAGCCTTGTGCCTGAAGCGAAGACCACAATAGCACATGGCAGAATGGATGAAGAAGAACTTGAGAAATCCTTCCTCGGGTTTGTCAGGGGAGATTACAACGTTTTTGTCTCAACTGCAATAATTGATTCCGGACTTGACATTCCAAATGCAAATACAATAATTGTCAGTGATTCTCATAAGTTCGGACTATCCCAGCTATATCAACTGAAAGGAAGGGTTGGAAGATCAAAAAAACAGGGATATGCCTATTTTTTGTATCCACAGAACAAAGTGCTTTCAGAGAATGCAGAAAAAAGACTCTACGTAATACAGGAGTATACCGAACTTGGCTCTGGATTTAATATTGCCTTAAGAGACCTTGAAATAAGAGGAGCCGGAAATATACTTGGCAAGGAACAACATGGCAACATAGTTGCAGTCGGGTACGATATGTATATGAAGCTTTTAAGAAAGGAGATTGAAAAACTTAAAGGCGAAGAAAAACCAGAAATCTCAACAATAATAGACCTGAAATATAATGCCTTCATCCCAGACTTTTATATTTCAGATAATCAAACAAAAATGGAGGTTTATAAAAAGATACTTTCAGTAAACAATGAAGAAGAAATTGAAATACAAAAAGAGGAATTTATCGATAGGTTTGGACAGTTGCCCGATGAGGTGGAATCACTATTTGAAATTTCAAGGCTAAAAATACTTGCAGGCAAAGCCGGAATTGAGTCAATTATTGAGAAGGGGGATTTCATAGAAATATGCTTCTCAAAATATTCAAAGGCAAATGTGATAAAGATTCTCGAAATGATAAAACAAAATAAAGATATCATATTCAAACCTCATGAGAAAAATAAGCTGTTTATGAAGAGTTTTGAAAGCAATATTCAAATAAAAGTAAAAAGACTTTCAAACTTTATAAAAGAAGTATCGGAAATAGAAAAAACCTGAAGCAAAAATTTTGATTCTCTTGACATTTTTAGTAATTATTTCTATTATAGTTAAAGTGAAAATAAACTCTGGAGGAAATTATGGCCTATGTAGTTAATATACCGAAGATTATCAATAAAAATCTAAGCGATGAAGACAGGGAAGAAATAATAAGCTTTATCAATGAGTTACTCAACCAGACAAAAAAAGAAGTTAAAGATGATATCATTACCATAGTTGAAGAAAAATTTGAGAGAAGGTTAACAGAAGAAATATCAAAAGTAAGACTGGAGCTCAGCGAAAAAATAGCCAATTCAAAGGCAGAAACCATTAAGTGGATATTTATCTTCTGGTTGGGGAATGTTATTACCATAATCGGAGGAATAATCGGGATATTAAAGATTGCAAGGGTGCTGTAGGTTGATACTATAAGTTAAATCTGGAAATGTCGCAACTTGCCAGAAGCAACGTTGCAACTTGCCAAACTATTCAGCTGGCTTCAAAAATGGAACCTCCCGACTTTGACAGATTTAGGGCAAAAATTAGGGATTGTGCAAAACTAAGTTGAGGTTACGACATTTTATTTTGAGTCGATGAAAAGTGATGATATAAG